>CACZHT010000030.1:15090-56701 GCA_902781045.1 uncultured Bacteroidales bacterium
TGCACTTGCATGGTCTTTCGAACAAAATCGGGTCTTCGACCCGCTCTGCATCTTCGATGCACAGGGGGGTAAGAGGAGATTCTTCTGAATCGCTGAATACGGGTAGGGTGAGAGCTGCTGGTATGAATAGAATTGCTTAAAAGATATTACGGACTAGCGGTTTTTGTATTTCAATTATTTGTTTCGTGTGTCTTTGTAATAGTAAAACTAGCCTATTTGTGTGGACAAAAAGGGGGCAGCCCGCGATGTGGCCGATAATGTTAACTTTTGGACCCATCTGAATGTTATGAAAGCAAAATTTATCACTCTGATGCCGGTCGAGGCTATGGCACTCCCTTGACTAGAGGGTGCATCTTTACGCCATTGGCGGGGCAGAAATAATTTGTACTCTTGGATGTTCTAGGCTACTTTTCGGCAAAAAAAATGTAAAACTTCGGTTTTCATTTTGTTTTGCGCTCAACTTGCAGTAATTTTGCAGCCACAAAACATAAATCACTTAAAACAACCATTCGTTATGCCTCAATTGTCACAACGCAGCGCCGTGATGCCGGCTTCGCCCATCCGCAAGCTCGTGCCCTTTGCCGTCGCTGCCAAGAAGAAAGGTATCAAAGTCTACCACCTCAACATCGGTCAGCCCGACATCCAGACACCCCAGCAGGGACTGGACGCACTGCGCAACATCGACCGCAAGGTGCTCGAGTATTCACCCACACCCGGCATCCAGAGCTACCGCGACAAGCTCGTGGGCTACTATGCCAAGTATAACATCAACCTCACGCCCGACAACATCTTCATCACCTGTGGCGGCAGCGAGGCTGTGATGTTTGCCTACATGGCCTGCCTCAACCCGGGCGACGAGATTATTATCCCCGAGCCCGCCTATGCTAACTACATGGGCTTTGCATGTGAGACAGGTGTGGTGGTGCGCACCATCACCACCCGCATCGAGGACGGCTTCGCACTGCCCGAGGCCGAGGAGTTCGAGAAGCTTATCACCCCGCGCACCCGCGCCATCATGATCTGCAACCCCAACAATCCCACGGGCACACTCTACAGCGACGACGAGCTGCTCAAGCTGCGTGACATCGTCAAGAAGCACGACCTGTTCTTGTTTGCCGACGAGGTCTACCGTGAGTTTGCCTACAATGGCAAGCCCTACCTGAGCTGCATGTGCCTCGAGGGCATCGAGCAGAACGTGGTGATGATCGACTCGGTGTCGAAGCGCTACAGCGAGTGCGGCATTCGCATCGGTGCGCTCATCACGCGCAACATGGACATCATGGCCGCTGTCAACAAGTTCGGACAGGCTCGCTTGAGTCCCCCGCTCATCGGCCAGCTGGTAGCCGAGGCATCGCTCGACGCTCCCGAGCAGTATCATCAGGACGTGTACGATGAGTACATCGCTCGCCGCAACTGCCTGGTCGAGGGGTTGAACAAGATTCCTGGTGTCTACTCGCCCATGCCCAACGGCGCGTTCTACACCATGGTCAAGCTGCCCGTGCAGGACAGCGACGACTTCTGCCGCTGGTGCCTCGAGGAGTTCAACTACGAGGGCGAGACGGTGATGATGGCCCCCGCCACCGGTTTCTATGCCACGCCCGGTGCTGGCAAAGACCAGGTGCGCGTGGCATACGTGCTGAAGATTGACGACCTCAAGCGAGCTCTGGTCATCCTGGAGAAGGCACTTGAGGCCTACAATGCCCGTTGATTGTTCCCAAACTGATATGATATACAATGCCCCGGAAACACATGTCTCCAGGGCATTGTTTTTTTGACAAGTCCATGTAATTTTTGGCCCACCCCTTGCGTCTAATGGGCAAACAATGCAGCTTATAGCTTATAGTTAACAGTTTATAGTTGCGGGTTGCAACAGACGACTAACAACTAACTCTCTGAGACAATGCAACAGGACGAACAATTCTTCACCGACCTGGTCAAGCAGCACAAGAGCACTATCTATAGTGTGTGCTACATGTTCTCGACCGATAAGGACGAGGTCGAGGACCTCTTCCAGGAGTCGCTCATCAACCTGTGGCGCGGCCTGCCCCAGTTTGAGGGCCGCAGCCAGATGTCGACCTGGGTGTGGCGAGTGACGCTGAACACTTGCATCTCGGCCGACCGCAAGAAGCGGCGCAGTGCCACTGTGCCCCTGACGATGGACATCGACCTGTTCGACCAGACGGGCGAGCAGGGGGCGCAGGCACAGATGTTGCGCGACCGTATCCAGCGGCTACAGCCCTTTGACCGCGCCATCGTGCTGCTGTGGCTCGAGAGCATGAGCTATGACGAGATTGCCGCCATTGTGGGCATCACACCCAAGAATGTGGGAGTGCGACTGTATCGCATCAAGGAGCAGCTCAAGCAGATGAACAATTGACAATCACCGAAAAAACTCACAACATGGACAACAATATCAACAACGACCTGCAACTGGAGCAAATGCGCCAGCAGATGACAGAACTCAAGCAACAACTCGACCGCCAGCAGATTGTCAACGAGCAACTGCTGCGCCAGTCGATGACCAGCAAGATGTCGTGGATCAAACGCTACATCTGGCTCGAGGTGGCCCTCATTCCCATCTTGCTACTGATACTGGCTCCCATCCATGCCATGCTGGGCTTGTCGTGGTGGCTCTATGGCTTCCTGGCCGTGATGCTGGTGGTGGACGTGGCGGCCGACTGGCGCATCAACCACGTCGACCGCAACCAGTTGCTCACAGGCAACCTGGTCGAGGCCAGCCGTCGACTCACTCTGATGAAGAAACAGCGTGCCTGGGCCTTTGTGCTGGGACTCATCGGTGTCATTGTGTGGATTGTGTGGTTCCTATTTGAACTCAAGAATGTTCAGGGCTTGCAGAGCAGTGATTTTCTCAACGGCTTTGCCCAGGGGGGATTTGTGGGTGGTATCATCGGCGCCGTCATTGGACTGATTGTTTCCATCATCATCTTCAACAAGATGCAGCGCACCAACGACGAGGTGTTGCGCTCCATCGACCAGCTCACTCATTGACATGATGTGAAAAAACAATGTCAGGAAACACGTTTTTTGCCAAGAAACCAATGTGACCAGACATTGAATTTGCTCTACATTTTTAATGTTTTTCTTCTGAAAAATCTGATGTCTCGAAACATCTATCTTAAGAGTCTGATGTCTTAAAACTAAAAGCATGCAACAATATCTCGACCTCATTGACCATGTGATGCGGCACGGCACGCTCAAGCACGACCGCACTGGCACTGGAACCAAGAGCGTGTTTGGCTACCAACTGCGCTGCGACCTGCGAGACGGCTTCCCGCTTCTCACCACCAAGAAGGTACACCTCAAGAGCATCATCTACGAGCTGCTGTGGTTCTTGCGTGGCGACACCAACGTGCGCTGGCTGCAAGAGCATGGCGTGCGCATCTGGAACGAGTGGGCCGATGCCGATGGCGAGCTCGGCCCGGTCTACGGTCACCAGTGGCGCAGTTGGCCCGACTACAACGGCGGCACCATCGACCAGATTGCACAGGTGGTGGAGCAGATACGCAACAACCCCGACTCGCGCCGCTTGCTGGTGAGCGCGTGGAACGTGGCCGAGGTGGCCGACATGGCTCTGCCGCCCTGCCACACGATGTTTCAATTCTATGTGGCCGGCGGACGGCTGAGCCTGCAGCTCTATCAGCGCAGTGCCGACCTGTTTCTGGGTGTGCCGTTCAACATTGCCTCCTATGCACTATTGCTGATGATGGTGGCGCAAGTCACCGGATTGGAGCCGGGCGAGTTTATCCACAGCTTCGGCGACGCGCACATCTATGTCAACCACTTCGACCAGGTGCGCGAGCAACTCAGCCGCACGCCTCGTCAGCTGCCGAGAATGATTCTTAACCCTGCAGCAAAGGACATCTTCAATTTCAGGTATGAGGACTTCACGCTCCAGGGCTACGACCCTTATCCCGCCATCAAGGGACAGGTGAGTGTGTGAGATGGGTTCTTACGGCGGTCAGTTGCAGCCGCCGCAATCGCATGAGCCACAGTCGCAGCCATGCTCGTGCCCATGGTCATGTCCGCAGCCGCAGCCACAACCGTGGGGAGCTGGGTTGAGCTCCTCGGGGGTGGCGTCGCGCACGGCCACAACCTCGCCCACATAGTGCACGCGCTCGCCGGCCAGCTGGTGGTTGAAGTCCATCACCACCACCTCGTCGTTGATGCTCTCGACGATGCCGCTGATGCGGTAGCCGTCCTGAGTCTGCATGGGCAGTGAGGCACCGACAAACACGCGCTCGGAGTCAAACTCGCCGTCGACGTAGAACGTCTGTCGTGGAATCTCCATCACCATGGTCGGATCCTTGGGACCGAAGGCATCATCAGGGTCGAGCGTGAAGTCAAACTTGTCGCCGATGGCCAGCCCCTCAATGCCGCGGCTAAAGGCCGGCAGCATGCCCGGGTCCATGCCGAAGACGAACGTGTCGGGCTGCTCGCGCGTGAACTTGAACACCGATGCGTCGCCCTGCTCGTCGGCGACAAAGATTTCATAGGCCAGTTGAACAAATTTGCCTGCTTGAATTTTTTCCATTGTCTCTGTTTTAGTCGTGAATGAATGTTTTGAGACTGCAAAGGTAATACTTTTTTGATGAACAACTGAGCTTTTCTCCAGTACAACCTGAATTTAGTTTAAGGCTAATAGTTTATAATCGGGTGTTTATTCTTTAAAGTTGATAGTTGAAAGCTCACCATTAGGCCACGGCGAACAACCGCAGAACAGTCACCACAAGGGTAGCAACTATTCAGCTATTCCGCGTTTCCCCTCCCCTTTCCCAAAGGGGAGGGGTCAGGGGTGGGGTTTGGATGCAGCAATAACAATAAAAATGTGTCAAACCTTGCTCGTTGCAAACCCCACCCCCAGCCCCTCCCCTGAGGCTGCTGAAAAAGTAATAAACCGCGAATTACGCGAATAAAACGCGAACCTTTAGCTCGCAACCGAACGGGCGCAATATTTCTTGAATATAGTTTGAAATATCACAAAATTTGCAGTTAATTTATTCAAATCTAGGTTTGCCTGTACTTTTTCAGCGGCCTCCCCCTAGGGTTGGCTCACTGGAAACAATCGCTGAGGAGATACCAAGGGTAAGCAAAACATTAACTATTGTTAATTGCGTAAATTTTACGCAATTATTTTTTGCCAGTTAGAAAATTGGCAGTAATTTTGCTGCGTGAAATTTACACAATGTATTTCTTTCAAAGATGGAATCGATGAGATATAGCTACCAGTATCCTCACCCGGCGGTGACCACCGACTGTGTGATTTTCGGGTTTGACGGCAACCGGCTGAATGTGTTGCTGATTGAGCGCGGCATTGAGCCATACAAAGGGCAATGGGCCTTTCCGGGCGGCTTTATTCGCATGGACGAGACCGCCGACGAGTGTGCCCGGCGCGAGCTGCGAGAGGAGGCTGGCCTGGATGACGCCTACATGCGCCAGTTCTACACGTTCAGTGCGGTGGACCGCGACCCTCGCGAGCGCGTGATAACCATCGCCTACTACGCGCTGGTGCAGCAGCGACAGGTCACGGGGGGCGACGATGCCGCACGGGCACAATGGTTCGCCCTCGACCAGGTTCCACGGCTGGCGTTTGACCATGACGTGATCTTGCGTCATGCGATTGACGCGCTGCGCCGTCAGATTCACTTCGAGCCCATCGGCTTCGAGCTATTGCCCCAGCAGTTCACCATGACCCAGCTACAGCGACTCTACGAGGCCGTGCTGGCCGTGAAGTTTGACCGCCGCAACTTCAGCAATAAGATGCGCCACCTGGGGCTGCTTGACGAGCTGGACGAAAAATCGATTCTGCCCAACAAGAAAGAGGCTTTCCTCTATAGCTTCAACCGCGAGAACTATGCCGAGTTCAAGGAACGGGGTTTCCGCCTCGAGTTCTAACGCCTCACAAATCTTATCTCCCTCCACCGACCGACACACGACGATACACACATCAATTATTCACACACTAAACACACAACCCGATGAAAAAGGCACAAATCTACAATCTGATTATCGTCGACGAGAGTGGCTCGATGAGCCTCCTGCACCGCGCCACCCTCACCGGCATCAACGAGACCTTGAACACCATCCGCCAGGCACAGAAGGACTATGCCGACACGCAGGAGCACTGGCTCACACTGGTGCTGTTCGACACCAGAGGCGGCATCCGCACTGTCATCGACTGCCAGCCCATCGCCGAGGTAGGTGAGTTTACCGATTACTCGCCCTGCGGAGCCACGCCGCTCTACGACGCGATGGGCATGTCGCTGACCTCGCTGCAAGCGCGCATCCGTGGCAATGTCGACGCATCTGCCGTCGTGACCGTACTCACCGACGGCCTGGAGAATGCCTCGCGCGAGTGGAATGCCTCGCGCCTGCGCACCCTCATCGAACAGCTCAAAGCCGAGGGCTGGTCGTTTGCCTACATGGGCTCGGCCCACAATGTAAAGGACGTGACACAGTTGCTGTCCATCGAACACGCCGTGGAGTTTGACCACAGCGACCGAGGCACCGGCAGCTCATGGGGCTATGAGAGCGGCAATCGCCGGGCCTACTACCGCAAGATGTCTGAAGCCTACAGCCATGGCAGCATGAGTCGCGACGAGCTGATGCGCCGCAAGCGACAGTTTGCCAACGAGTATGCCGGCAAGCGCGTCACTCCGGCTCATATCACCCAACTCGAGCCTAACGAGGTGTTTGTCTTTGGCAGCAACGCCGAGGGACATCATGGGGGCGGTGCAGCAGCATTTGCCATGCACCACTTCGGGGCCGTTTGGGGACAGGGCGAGGGGCCGCAGGGCCAGAGCTACGCCCTGCCCACCATGGGCGGACTGACTGCCCTGAGCGAGGCAGTGGGGCGGTTTGCACAATATGCCGAGGCTCATCCCCAACTCCGCTTCCTGGTCACGGCAGTGGGGTGCGGTGTGGCCGGCTATCCGGTCAGCGACATCGCGCCATTGTTCAGTAACTGCATCAACCTTGAGAATGTTACCCTGCCGGCCGAGTTCTGGAAGGAACTGGGATTGAAGATGATTTGACAGTTTATAGTTGACAGTTTATAGTTGACACTAGCTTCTAAGGTGGCCGCTTTAGAAGGTTATGTTAACTTTTAACTATAAACTGTCAACTGTTAACTAAAAGCTACTTGCCGTAGCCGTTGAGGCGGCGGTAATTGTTGGGCGACACGCCCAGGTGCTTGCGCACATACTTGCCGAAGAACGAGAGGTTGTCAAACCCCATGTGAGCGGCAATCTCCTTGATGGTCATGTCGCTGTAGAGCAGCAGTTGCTTGATGTGTCCTACCATGCTTTGTGCGATGAGCTGGCTGGCTGTCTTGCCGGCATGCTGGTGGCAGATGGAGGTCAAATATTTGGGCGAGACACACAGCGCGTCGGCGTATGCCTTGACGCTGCGCCCCTGCTGCTGGCCGTCTGCAAGCATGAGCATGAACCTGCGGTAGAGCTTGTCGCCCTGACGCAGCATGTTGTCGCGCTCGAGGTCTAGGTGGTGGCTCATGTTGCTCAAGATGTCGTAGATGTAGCCCCGCAGCACCCCAATCATTGTCTCGCGGCCGAAGTTGAGCTCGGGGTGGTCAATCTTGAACTTGGCCAGCTCATAATACTTGACCATGAGTGTGATTTCGTCCTGGCTGAAGTGTACCACCGGCTGTCGCTTGATTTGCATGATGGCATCGAAGAGGCTGCGGTTGATGAAGCTGAATGCCACATCGCTGTTGAATGCACAGATGACGCATCGAAAGTCGGTGGTGTGCTGCCAGTCGTCGACGATGGTGTTGGTGTCGACAAAGAGTCCGTCGTTGCGCTGCAGCGCATGCCGTGTGCCATTGAGGTTGAGCGACAGCTCGCCCTTCAGGCAGAACACAAATGCAAAAAAGTTGACACGGAACACCTTGGCCAGGTTGGGGATGGTGGTGATGTTGTCGGCAAAGAGCAGCTCCTCGTCGGCATAGTTTACCTTGTCATAAATGCGGGGGGCATTGGACAAGTCGATCTCGGTAATTGCAGTTGATTTCTTCATTTTCCCATGTCTAAAACGAATGTACGGGGCAAAGTTACAAAAAAAAGCTGAAAAAGCGGCAGGAACAACAAAAAAATGTTCCTACCGCTTTCGATAGTGTCGTGTCATGGGGGGGCAACTTGTTGCAAGGTGCCTCGGCTCACGGTAGCACTACTTGCCCAGCATGATGTTGATCACGGCATTGACATCGGCCACATCGACCGTGCCGTTGCCGGTGACATCGGCTTGGAGCATCGCGCCGGTGTCCTTGCCCAGCATCACGTTGATCACCGCGTTGACATCGCTGATGTCGACCACGCCATTGAAGTCAACATCGCCCACGAGGCCCACAGGACGGGTGCCGGCATGGTAGACAAACGAGATGACCGGACAGTAGTCGGTGGTGCGGCGCACGTTCTCCTCGTCGAGGTAGGTGAGCTTGGCGCGGGCATAGTAGGTGGCGCCGTCGTCCATGAGCTTGCCGTTGACCTTGAGCTCACCGGCCGGCTTGCTGCTCTGGCACGAGCCGTCGTTCAGTGTCTCGACCAGGCGGGTGCGTCCCCAGGTGGTGGCCGATGTCGACACCTCGTAGACGTAGGCCACGGCCTCGCTCTGCCGCTGCAGCGTGATGTAGTCGTCGCTGTAGAGCGTGCCGCCATCCACCGGACACAAGAAGCTGGGCACGGCGAACTGTGTGGTGAAGGCCACCACTGGCGACGTCTGCACCAAGCCATTGTGGCTTAACTGAACGGTGACATAGTATTTGCTGCCGGGTGCCAGCACCCCCTCGGGCACAGTGATTGACCCGCCGCTGGCGCGTGTACTGTAGACCTCGGTGCCCTGCTCGGCGCAGTCGGTCAGGGTGACTGTGGCCTCGGTGACATCGTCGGGCACGTTCCAGGTGATGGTGGGCGTTGTCGACAGACCAATCTGGCCGTCATAGGGCGCGGTGACCACCAGCAGTTGTGGCACGAACGGTCGGCGCTCGCTCACACCGTTTGACCAGCCCTGGCCACTGGCTAGCACGCGCCAGTAGTGCGTCTCGCCAGAGGTCAGATGCGACATCTGGGCACTGGACAGACGCGGGTCGGTGACGGTGATGCGCTCCTTGACCAGGTCAAACGACATGTCCTGTGCTACCTCGACGGTGTAGCTTGTGGCTCCCTCGACAGGTTGCCAGGTGAAATCGAATGGGCTGAACAACGATGCCTCGGCAGCCGGTTCGAGCAGCACAGGGGAGGGCAGCGGCGGGAGCACATCACCCAGGATGGCCGGGTCATATTCGTTGCCCACGCGGTCGAGCACGCAAACTGCATACTGACAGTCCTGCAACTTGTCGGCAGGGATGGTGAAGTGCGTGCTGTAGGTCATGCCCAGCAAGTACTCGCCATCGCGCGCAAACTGCTCATGGGCCATCGTGGCTGGGAAAGCATAGACCGTGTAGCGCACGTTGTCATAGCCTTCCCACGTCAGCTGGTCATCGTTCAGGGTCAGGTTCTGCACCGGCCCCGGGTCGTTGCCTGTCTTCCAGGGCATGGCCGGCGGCAGGGCCGGGCGACGGTAGACCACGCGCTTGAGGTAGTGACCGAACGACTCCGCCGCTCCCAGGTTGTAGATATACCGGGTGCTGTAGTAGATTGACCCCATGGCACCGTCCTCGTTGGTGGTGCGCATGAGTTCGACCTGGTTGGCATACTCGTCATAGTCGTTGCTGCTGGTCAGCGACGGCTCGGGGTTCTGGCTGCCATAGCTCGACTGCTTGAGGTCTGAGATGCTGTGGGAGACAAACATGTGGCGCCCGAACTGATGGGCCACACGGTTCCACCACGGTGCCAGTTTGCCATAGTCGGCCGCGCTGTTGCCTATGTGCCAATAAATCTGCGGTGAGATGTAATCGACACTCTTGTCCTCATACCACTGCACCGGGTCGCTGAAGATGCCGTTGTACTGCCAGTCGCTGCCGCTGCTGCGCTCCACGCCATGGCGGTCGGCAACGGCCTGGCTGGTGCAGGTCACCCCGGCCGGAGAGATGCCGAAGCGCACCTCGGGGCGTGTGAGCTGAATCATGTCGTATACAGCCTTGACCATGCGGTTGACATTGTCGCGTCGCCAGTCGCCGATGCTCATGGTGGTGCCACTCTGCTGCCACTCCTGGTAGTCGCCCGCAGTGCTGTTGCTGGGGATGCCGTTGGGATAGAAGTAGTCGTCATAGAGGATGCCGTCCACGTCATATTTGGTGATGATTTCGCGACAGACGTTGACAATGCGCTCAATCACTCGCGGCTGGGCCGGGTCCAAGATGGTGGTCGTGCCATGGGTGAGCAGCCAGCCGTTGTTCTTCAGTTCCTGATCCTGTGCAGTGTTCCAGTCCGAGCCGGTGCTGAAACGGTAGGGGTTGACCCAGGCGTGGCACTCCATGCCGCGCTTGTGGCACTCGTCGACGCAGAAGGCCAGTGGGTCAAAGCCCGGTGTGGCTCCACGCGTGCCGGTGAGGTAGCTCGACCAGGGCTCGTAGCTCGACTCGTACATCGCGTCGCACATCGAGCGCACCTGGAAGTTGACGGCATTAAAGTGGTTGCGTGCCAGCGAGTCGAGCAGAGTGATGAGTTGCTGCTGCATCGCGGCGGTGGCTGTCGCGCTGGTGCCACGCGAGTTCTCATTGGGCCAGTCGAGGCACCACACCGTGGCGACCCACGACGAGCGGAATTCGCGCTTGGGTTGCGTGAATTGCACGGCTTGTGCGGTCACGGCCAACATCAGGGTCACCGCGACCAGCCATTGTCGGAGATTGTTAGGTCTTGTCATCTTGCTTGTAATGAAATGGGGTTATGATTTTGTTTCTAGATAATCTAGATATTCTAGACAATCTAGAGAGATTGGTCTATGAGACCACGTTCTGGGGGCGGCCCTGCTGGAAGGCGCGCAGGTTGTCCTCGACCACGCGGATCAGGCGGATGCGAGCCTCTTTGCTGGCCCACCCCAGGTGAGGTGTGATGAAGCAATTGCGCGCAGTGAGCAGCGGGCTCCCGTCCTTGGGCGGCTCAAGTGGCAGCACGTCCAGCCCCGCGGCGAAGATGCGTTCCTCATTGAGCGCATCGGCCAACGCTTGCTCGTCGACAAGCATGCCACGGCTGGTGTTGATCAGGATGGCTGTGGGCTTCATCAGTGCCAGCCGCTCACGGTTGACCAGGCAGCGCGTCTCGGGCGTGAGCGGGCAGTGCAGACTCACCACGTCGCACTCGGCAAAGACCTGCTCCAGGTCACGGGCGCGTGTCACTCCCTGGGGCAGCTGCTCCTGTGGCTTGCTGGTATAGGCCAGCACAGGCATGTCCATGGCACGAGCGATGCGGGCCACTGCACTACCAATCTGCCCAAAACCGACGATGCCCATGGTCTTTCCCGCAAGCTCAATCAGGCTGGTGTTGGTGAAGCTGAAGTCAGGGCAGCGACCCCACAGCCCGCCACGCACCTCGTCGGTGTAATGCTGCGGCATGCAGCAGATGTTGAGCAGGTGAGCCCAAGCCAACTGCGCCACGCTGGGCGTGCTGTAGGCTGGCACATTGGTCACGACGATGCCCAACTCGTGAGCGGCAACCACATCGACATAGTTGAATCCGGTGGCCAAGATGCCGATGTAGCGCAACTGCGGCAATTGTTGCATCATCTCGCGCGTGATGAGCACCTTATTAATTAGAATGGCATCGGCCTCGCGTGAGCGCGGCACTATCTGATCGGGAGTAGAGCGGTCATAGATGACACACTCGCCCAGCTGTCGCAGACCATCCCACGACAGGTCACCCGGATTGCTGGTATAAGCGTCTAGAAAAACGATTTTCATTTTGGATAAATTGAGAATTGTGAACTGTGAATTGAGAATTGGCTCGGTGCTATGGACTTCTGCTGCATCTCAAATCATGAGCGCAAAGTTACGGAAAATAATCGGAAGTTAAGCAATGAAAAACAAAATCCTGAAAATTTTATTTTCTCACATCAAGAATTTGTTGTACATTTGCAGGCTGAAAACTTGTGTATGTGGGCATTAAGGCCAACCTTTCATCCGAATGGGGCTGCTAATGTGCACACTCATAGGTCGTTATGCTCATTTATGAAACAAATTAAAAACAAATAACTAACAATTCTAGAAATGCAAACTAAAGGTTTTATCAGAGTCATTACTATTGCGTTGATCCTGATTTGTGCATTCTACTTGTCATTTACGTTTGTGTCGAACCACTATCAGGGCGTGGCCGAGAAGAAGGCCCTTGCTGCCGCCGGCATCAAGACCCCCGACACGAGCAACGACAAGTATCGCACTGCGCTCAACACGTTTATGGACTCGATTGGCAAGGAGAAGGTGTATCTCGGATACTACACCTTCCAGCAAGTGCGTGAGAAGGAGCTGGGCCTCGGCCTGGACTTGAAGGGTGGTATGAACGTGACCCTGCAAATCTCGGTACCCGACATCCTGCGCGCCCTCTCGGGCAATAACCCTGACAAGAAATTCAACGAAGCCATTGCCAAGGTCGAGCGCGACCAGGCCGCACAAGAGGACTTTGTGGCCAGCTTCTGCAAGGAGTACAAGAACCTCGCACCAGGGGCTAGCTTGGCACAGGTGTTCCGCAACGTCGAGAAGGTCAGTGAGGATCCCACCGCCAGCGATGCCAAGGTCGAGAATATCCTCAAGGAAGAGGTTGAGGCTATGGTCGACAACTCCTATAAGGTGCTGCGCAACCGTATCGACCGCTTCGGTGTGGTTGCTCCCAACATCCAGAAGTTGCAAAGCACTGGCCGAATCCTGCTCGAGCTGCCGGGCATCAAGGAGCCGGAGCGTGTGCGCAAGCTGCTGCAGGGTGCCGCAAACCTTGAGTTCTATGAGACATATGCGCTGTCGGACATCGCCGGCGCACTCAACAATTTGAGCCAGCAGGCTGGCAAACCCGCCAGCCAAGCTCAGCCCGAAGCCAACGACTCGACCGCTGCCGCGGCCGACTCGACCCAGGCTAAACCCGAGGCCAAGCCGGCTCCCGCCCCCGCCGCAACACAGGGACGCACACTGGCCGAGCTGACTGGCTTCCAGCTGATGGCTCAGCAGGCTGGCAGCAGCCCTGTGGTGGGTATGGTGTCGGTCAACGATACAGCTGCCGTCAATGCCATCATCAACTCGCCGGCTGCCCGCACCAATCTGCCCGCCGACCTCAAGTTGGCTTGGACTGTCAAGCCTACGGGCCAGATGCAGAATGGTGCCGACGCATTCAGCCTGATTGCCCTGCGCACCGTCAACGGCCAGCCCGTGCTCAACGGCGATGTGGTGACCCGCGCAAGCAGCGAGTATGACAACCTGCAGGGTCAGGTGGTGTCGATGCGCATGAACGACGAGGGGGCTCGCCAGTGGTCGCGCATCACAGGCCAGAACATCGGCAAGGCCATCGCCATCGTGCTTGATGACCAGGTCTACTCTTACCCCAACGTCAACAGCCAGATTGATGGCGGTAGCTCGCAAATCAGCGGCCGCTTCACCGTCGAGGAGGCCAACGACCTTGCCAACGTGCTCGAGTCAGGTAAGATGGTGGCTCGCGTCAATGTGGCCAGTGAGAGCGTGATTGGTCCGTCGCTGGGTCAGGAGTCCATCAAGAAGGGTGTCATCTCGTTCATCGTCGCACTGGTGCTGCTGGTGTTGTTCATGATTTGCACCTACGGCATCTATGCAGGCAACATCGCCAATCTGGGTCTGATTATGAACCTGTTCTTCACCATGGGTATCTTGGCATCGTTCCAGACTGTGCTCACCCTGCCGGGTATCGCCGGTATCGTGCTGACGCTGGGTATGGCAGTCGACGCCAATGTGCTTATCTTCGAGCGCATCAAGGAGGAGTTGCGTGCCGGCAAGGGCCTGAAGGCCTCGGTGACCGATGGATACAAGAACGCGTTCTCGGCCATCTTCGACTCTAACCTCACGACCATCATCACGGGCATCATCCTGATCATCCTCGGTTCGGGTCCCATCCGCGGTTTCGCTGTGACTCTGGTGATCGGTATCTGCTGCTCGTTCTTTACCGCAGTGTTTGCCACTCGCCTGGTGATGGAGTACTTTGTCAACAAGGGCACCTTCAACAAGATGACCCTGACCACCAAGCTGACTGAACACATGCTCGAGAATGTGAAGTACAACTTCATGGGCAAGGCCAAGAAGACCTGGATGGTGCTGGGCGTTGTCGCAGCCATCATCCTGTGCCTGTTCGCCTTCCGCGGCCTGAACCGCGGCATCGACTTCTCGGGTGGCCGCAACTACATCGTGCAATTTGACCATCCGGTGAGCACCGAGAAGCTCGAGGGTCAGCTGACCCCGCTCTTTGACGGTGGCAATGTGTCGGTCATCACCATCGACAACGACACCAAGGTGCGCATCTCGACCAACTACAAGATCGACAGCAATGAAGATGGTGTTGACGACGAGATCATGGGCAAGCTCTATCAGGGACTGAAGAGCGACCTGGGCAACATGAGCCAGACCGACTTCAGCATCGCCAACGAGAACATGGGTGTCGTGTCGAGCGACAAGGTGGGTCCGAGCATCGCAAGCGACATGACCCGCGAGGCTGTCTGGGCAGTGTTCTTCTCGCTGCTGGCCATGGCACTGTACATCCTCATCCGCTTCCGCAACGTGGCCTTCTCGGTGGGCGCACTGGCCGCTGTGGCCTTCACCTCGTTTGTGGTTATCGGCTTCTACAACCTGCATGGCATCTTCCCGTTCTCGATGGAGGTCGACCAGACGTTTATCGCCGCTATCCTGACTGTGATTGGTTATCAGGTCAACGACACGGTGGTGGTCTTCGACCGTGTGCGCGAGTACCGCGGTCTGTATCCCAAGCAGGATTTGTATGAGACGTTCAACAAGGCTCTGTGCAGCACACTGTCGCGTACGTTGATGACTTCAATCACGACACTGCTCGTGCTGCTGGTCATGTTCTTCCTGGGCGGTGAGTCAATCCGTAGCTTCATCTTTGCGATGATTCTGGGTGTCATCGTCGGTACGTGCGCTTCGCTGTTCGTGGCATCGCCTGTGGCTTATGCCCTGACTCGCCGTCAGGCCAAGAAAGCCGCCCAGCCTGTAGCCAAGAAGTAAGACAATCACATCACGATTGATATTCATAATTTGCGGGATGGCATTGGGTCATCCCGCATTTTTGCCACTAACACCGGCCCATATTGAGCAAAAATGACTACCTTTGCAGCTGACTATGACTACGATTGACAACATTCGCAACCTGAAGATTTGCGACTATGACTACCCGCTGCCCGATGACCGCATCGCTCGGCACCCGCTGGCACAGCGCGAGCAGTGCAAGCTGCTCTATTGGCACCAGGGCAACATTGAGGACCACCGTTTCAGCGATGTGCCGGCCTTGCTGCCGCCACAGTGCATGCTCATCTACAACAACACCCGGGTCATCAACGCCCGCCTGCGCTTCCGCAAGGACACCGGCTCGCTGATTGAGATTTTCTGTCTCGAGCCCGAGGCACCGCGCGACTATCAGCTCATCTTCCAGACCACCCGCCACTGCGCCTGGAACTGTCTGGTGGGCAACAGTAAGCGCTGGAAACAAGGCACGCTGCGGTTGACTCTGAACATTGAAGGACAGGCGGTGACACTGTGCGCCACACGTGGCGAGCGGCGAGGCAATGCCTGGGTCATCGATTTCGACTGGGACGGCGATGATGTGACCTTTGCGTCGGTGCTTGATGCCGTGGGCGAGATTCCCATCCCGCCCTATCTGAACCGCGGCACCGAGGCCAGCGACGCAACCGACTACCAGACCGTCTATAGCCACATCGACGGCAGTGTGGCAGCACCCACGGCCGGACTGCATTTCACCGACGCGTTGCTCGACGAGTGCGACCAGCGGGGCATCGCCCGGCGCGAGCTGACGTTGCATGTGGGGGCCGGCACGTTCCAGCCGGTTAAGAGCGAGCACATCGGCGACCACGACATGCACTGTGAGGTGTTTGCCGTGCCGCGCTCGCTGCTGGCCGAGCTGGTTGAGGCCCGGCGGCCTGTTGTCGCCGTGGGCACAACCTCGGTGCGCACGCTCGAGAGTCTATACTACGTCGGTCAAATCCTAGCCGAGCGGCCCGACGCACAAGGCGACGAGCTGACCGTGCGTCAGTGGATGCCCTACACTACCGCGTGCAGCATCAGCACCGCACAGGCTCTGCAGAACATCATCGACTATCTGGACAGGACGGGTGCGCAGACCTTTCTGGGCTCGACTCAACTCATGATTGCTCCGGGATTTCAGTACCGCATCATTCATGGCATGATTACCAATTTTCATCAGCCACAGTCCACTCTGTTGTTACTGGTGTCGGCCTTTGTGGGGCAAGACAAGTGGCGACCGATGTATGACCATGCTTTGGCTGGGGGCTATCGCTTCTTGAGCTACGGCGACGGGTCGCTTTTGTTGCGGTGAATGTCGGTGAAAATGGGGCATTGGTCTATTGCATGACCAAAATTGCCACACGCGCGTTAAACGGGCATACCATTTGCACGTCTAACCAGTACAAGAAGCGAGAAACCAGAAACGAGATTCTGGGAGCCGGTTTCTTGATGATTAGGTTTGGATTATTAATTTATTAAAGATATAGCGTTATGAAAACTACTGTACGTAATATGATGATGAGCCTCGTGCTCATGGGCGGCATGATTCTTGCCGTGCCAGCCTCGGCGCAATTCTCGTCGAGCCGTCAACGCCCCTCAGCAGCTCGTGGCGCAAGCGTCTCAACACAGTCGCGCAGCGAAAGCCGCCAGTCACGCAGCGATAGCCGTCCACAGGTGAGCCGCAGTGCCAGCGACCGCCAGTCGCAGGTGAGCCGCAGTGCCGGCGACCGCCAGTCACAGGTGAGCCGCAACACCAATGCCGAACACCGGCAAGCCACCGCACGCTCGTCGCAGGGCAGCATGCGCAGTCGTGGTAGCGAGGCAGCTCGCATGACCACCGCGCCACAGTCGGCGCGCACCAGCCAGCCGCAAATGCAGTCGCGCTCGGCCAACGAGCGTACGCGCACCGGCGCATCAGTCACTTCCGGCCGTTCTGACCACAGCAACGACAATGTCAACCCCGGCACCCGTGGTGGCAACGGACGCGGCACTGTGGGCACCATTCGTTCAGGCCGAGAGCGTCCGTCGATGCAGATTGGCGGAAACGGCATCCGCACTACTCAGCCCTCGGTCACTCCGTCAAACCTTGATGGCAACGGACGCGGCAACGGACGCGGCGGCAATGGTGGCGTCAACCAAGGCGACAACAAGGGAGGCCATGGCCGTGACGGCATGGGCAACGACCGCAACGGACGTGGCAGCGACCGCAATGGACGTGGCAGCGACCGCAACGGTCGTGGCAGCGACCGTAACGGAAGCGGCAACAACGGACACTATGACAATGGCAATCACCACGGCTATGGACCCAGTGGACGCAACGGACACGTAAGACCCTACAACTACGACAGTCATCCACACCGCGACCACTTCATCTATGCTCACGCTCACCACAACTGGAGTCGTCCTCTGCCACCGCCTCCGCGTCCCTATCGTCCGGCACCGCTGCGCTACTACCGTCCGGTGATTCCCGCTCACTACCGCCCCTACTATGGTGCACCGGTCATCGACCGTATCCTGGGCATCACCTTTGGCACCTACTTTGATGTCTCGCTCGACTATCTGTACACCAGCGGCTACTATATCGACGGCTATCAGGAAAATATCGTCTATCTGCGCGATGTGAGCATGCTCAACCTGCTGTGGCCCGATGTGATGCTGAGCTATGATGCCGGAAGGCTGGCCAACGCACAGTTTGTCTACGCCACGACCTACCGCGACCGCAGCCGCTACAACCGCATCTACCACGACCTGAGTGCCGTCTATGGGCCTCCCATCAGTGTCGAGAGCGGCATGGCCACCTGGTTTGGCGGCAACACCACTGGCTACGTCACTTTGAGCATCGGCAGCGACTACGGACGCTATTACACCACCTTGTCAATCGGATATTAAAGAAGCAAGAAGCATAATGGGCTTCGCCAACTGGCGAAGCCCATTATGCATTATTTCAAGGTCTTGGCCCACTGCCCTGGCTTGGATAGCAGCTCGGCTACCTTGACAATAGTTTCGTCGTGCCGAGCCTCATACTCGGTCTCGCCCGTCTGATAGTAGTATCGGGTGAGAATTTCCTGGGCCAGCAAGCGCGAGATCTCCTTGCGCTGGGTGTTCAGGTCATGGTCAAGGTCATGCTTGAGCAACTGCTCCAATTGCTTGAACGCCGCTTGGGTACTGTCGTTCATATATCCCTCGGCCTTGGCCACCTTTTGCAGACTCTCCAAGCCCTGCTCGCACACCTTGTCGTACTGGAACTTCTCAGGATCGATAAACGCTTTGAACTCATTGAAGATTTCGTCGGTGATTTCAAACTGGTCGGGTTGTGGAATGGTGGGATGTTGCGACTGGTAGCGAGTGGCAAAGTCAAAGGCCCACTGGTCGCGAACGATGTTGTAAACGAGTCGGTTAACCTCGGGATAATCAACCTTGACATCGGGCGTGATGCCTCCGCCCTCGCGCACCTCCCGCCCATGAGCGGTGTGAAAAACGCGTGCCGTCGAGTCGGTGGTAGTGCGGCTATAAGTGCCATCGGCGTTGCGATGCGAATAATCCACCTCCTGGATGAGACGACCGCTGGGGATGTAGTACTTCGACACTGTGACCTTGAGTATGCCGTCAAAGGGCAACGGGCGGGTTGTTTGCACCAAGCCCTTGCCGTAAGACCGTGAGCCGAAGATCACGGCACGGTCCAAATCCTGCAAGGCACCCGCGGTTATCTCGCTCGACGAGGCGCTGCCGCCATCGATGAGTACGGCCAGCGGAATCTTGGTGTCGAGTGGCTCCTGGGTGGTCTTATAGACCTTCTCGCTGGCCTTGTCGCGCCCTCTTGTGGTGAGCACGGTGGTGCCCTTGGGCACAAACAGTCCCACAATCTGCACAGCGCTCTCCATCAGTCCACCGCCATTGCCCCGCAAGTCCAGCACCAGTGCCTTGACGGCAGGGTTCTTCTTGAGCTCGGTCACAGCGTCCTTGACTTGCTGTGCCGAGTGCTCGTTGAAGGTCGTGAGGCTGATGTATCCCAAGTTGCCTTGCACCACGCCATAGTAAGGCACGGGGTCGAGCTTGATGTTCTCGCGCTTGATGGCAAAAGTCTTGACACTGTCGTCGACGTAGGGGCGCACGACCTGCACCGTCACGGTGGTGTTGGCTTGACCCTTGAGGTGCGCGCTCACACTGTCACTGTTCCAGCCGGTCACATCGATTCCGTCGATGGCTGTGATGCGGTCGCCGGCACGCAGACCGGCCTTGGCTGCCGGACTGTCCTTGTAGGGACCGCTGATGTAGACACCTTTCTTGCCGGTGATGCGCTGCTGGATGTAGGAACCGATGCCGCCATACTGCCCGGTGCTGATGACCAGAAAATCGTCCTGGCTCTTGGCGGGGATGTATTCGGTATAGGGGTCGATGTCGTCGAGCATGGCGTTGATGGCAGTCTCGATTGACTTCTGTGCGTCAATCGAGTCGACATAGAACGTGTTCAGCTCTTTATAGACCGAGTTGAAGATGTCCAGGTTGCGGGCGATGGCCGCCGGCGAGTTGTCCTTCTTGTCATCTGCTTTGACTGCCGGAATGATGAGTGATGCGGCAAGTGTGGCACAAGCCAGCAGGGTGATGTATCTTTTCATGACCATGAGTAGTTTCGTGTTTGAACTTGCGAATTTACTACAAATTGCCCAAATAGCCGACATCTGATGCCGATTTTATCATTTTTTGAGATTTCGAGGGCACAAAATTTGCACCGCTCAAAGCAATTTACTATATTTGCAAAAAATATCGGAAAACCCAATATTATAGTTATGAAAAGAATAGCAATCATTTTTGCCCTATGTGCCGCGGCAATGAGCTGCTGGGCAATGACCGACGACGAGCAAGACCGCATGGTATGGAACCACCTGGGCGACATCCTGATAGAGGATGAGGGCCACACCGCCTACATGTACTTTGCCAACACCGATGCCGACGGCGACGGCATCGACGACTTGATTATCTCAACCGAGAGCCGCCCGACCGCGGGCCGCGTCTTCAAGGCCTACTCAGTGGGCAAGAACATGGCACCCATCACCGTCAACACATCGGTGATCGAACCGTTGGACCATAGCGAACTCTGGACGACGACTGAATACATAGCAAACAGATGGTCGCTGCCCGCTGGCGACATCACGTTGCAGGAGCCACCCATCTTTATCTCAGGCATGGAGAAGGCCAAGAATGAGTTCATCGGCTGGCGTGAAAGTAATTACCCCCCGGGCAGCAAGTACACCCACATGGTGTTCAAGCCCCATGTCAATGAAATCCGGTTTGTGGGTGACGATCGCATCTTCTCATCGCTGGATGGTGACACCCTGTGGCAGAGCGTGCGAGAGTTCAAACTCAAAGACCCTAAGGTGGTGGCTAAGATGTTCCGCGGTTACACTGATGGCAATGCAGTGCCTGTAGCAGTGACACGCAACTTCCTCACCACTCACCAGCCGTTGCAGTTCAGCCGTTGGCTCAGTCCCGAGCCGGTGCGCACCGTTGACCGCAGTGCCATGCAGATAATCCTTGCGCACTATGGCATGAAGTACAGCATCATGCGCTCGCAATGGCTGGCAACACTGCCCACCGAGGTGGGCAACCGCGACTACTATCAGGTGCTACTGGTGGGACCTAAGAGCGCCCTATATGCCACCGTGTGCGTTGCCGAGGGCACCGTCGCGTCGGCCTACGAGTATGAAGACTACAGCGAGACGGGCTACAATCGTGACTTGAGCGACCTCAATATGTTTGAGAGCGATGTTGACGGCCTGTTCAGCGAGCATCTGCCCGAAATCATGTGCATCATGCAGACCGACCAAGGCCTGGAACTGTACTTCCGTTGGACATCAATGGAAGGCACCCACTACAGCGTCGTGCGCGAGGTGGGCACCCGCATGGTACTTGTGCTTGATGAATACCACTACTGGATGTTCGGGTGAAAAGGGGAGGCTTTTGACTAAAAAGCAATGAAAAATTGGGCGAGATGTGATTTTTTTTCGAAAAAATTTGGTCAGTCCAAAAAGTCGCCGTATCTTTGCACCGCATTTCCCGAAAGGGGGTGTGGTGACTGCCTCAATAGCTCAGTTGGTTAGAGCACATGACTGTTAATCATGGGGTCGTTGGTTCAAGTCCATCTTGAGGCGCACAGGTCGCGGAGCGAGACCGTTAAACACGCTCACTAGCCTCAATAGCTCAGTTGGTTAGAGCACATGACTGTTAATCATGGGGTCGTTGGTTCAAGTCCATCTTGAGGCGCAAACGTGGGAGGAAACAGCAAGCGTTTTCTCCCACGTTGTTTGTTTGAGTCGCACAGCAAGCGACTCAACGAAAGAAACGCCACGGTTCCAGCTGTGAAACCGTGGCGCAATTTTGAGTGATGTGTTTAGGCTCAGATGACCTTATAATATTTGAAAATGTCCGTCACAACACGTGTCAGTCATCCAAATTCAGCAATCGCATGCGGAATGCGTTGCCAATAAGCTCTGCAGCATTGCGCGAGGCGGTCTTGCGCAACAATTGTTTGCGGTGGTACTCCACCGTGTTGGACGAGATGTAAAGCTGCTCGGAAATTTCCTTGCTACTGAATCCTCTCGATAACAATTCTAGCACCTCAAGTTCTCTCGCAGTTAGTTCGATGTTGGGGTTGCTCATACACAAAAAAATCTATAAAACAATAATCCAGTAAATATTGGACTGCAAATTTAAGTGTAAAGCACAAATATTTCCAAACAATTTAGCAACAATTTTCACCTATGTGCCTCAAAACTACTCATTTCGGTGAACTCAACCTACTGTGTTTGGCATAAATGTAAGCATAGCTGAGCAAATAAGTTACAACCCGCAGGCTGCATAATCACGACATAAACTTACAAGTATATCGATAATTATTTTACGCACAAGATAATTTCTTGATTCTCACTGATTTCGGTAGGCAGGCGATGCTTCTCATGGTTCCCATATCTGACCGGCACGCATGACTTCGGAATGTATAGCATTCGCTACCGAAAATCTTAATACCCCCAATAAAAACACTACTCTAAACCGTAAGATTTCGCTTTTTTGTGCCAAAAATGTAAAATTTTATCAACAAACATTTGGCCACTTCAAAAATATGTCTTATCTTTGCATCGTAATAACGAAAATCAGTTTTTAGGTTTCATTTTAGGGTTAATGGTATAAAATATGATTGGATGTAAATAAAGTAAATTTTCTCATACTCTAAAAACTGGCGGCTGCGGTTTTGTGAAAAACTGCAGCCGTAATCGTTATTTGTCGCCAGGTCATCTCATTTGCCTGGTGTGTGCGTGTCAAACCAGCGTGACGTGATGAGCAGTCGTGACACCTCCCAGGCCTCGACCTGGCGCGGCAGCAGCGGGCTGGAGCCGCAAGTCTCGGCAGGTGACATCGCCACCGACGACACGGCTGGCATGCGAAGCAGACTGTTGCCCACCCCTTTCCAGGCATAGCTGTTGGCACCCATCAGATCGAGCAATGTCGGGTAGACATCAATCTGCCCGAACACTTGCTCCAAGCGGTGCCCATGCCCACTGTTGAGCACAAGTAGCACACAGTCGCGACCATCTGGGTCGATAGCCGGTCGCCCGTGGGGATCCTGGTCGACAAAGTCGTTGTGGTCACTGACCACAACGATGAGCGAGTTGTCGTACACCCCCTGCCTGCGCAGACGGTCGATGAACAGCCCAAGCTCGCGGTCGAACACAGCCACTCGCTCCAGATAGTTGCGCACCTTGAGCGTATACAGCCCACTGCGGCTGATCCACGACTCGGGCACATCGACCCGGCTGTAAGGCTCATGCATGCCCAGCGTCACCACCTGAGCCACAAAAGGCTGCCGCAGCCGTGACAGATGGCGCGAGGCTGCCTCCAGAATCACCTTGTCCCACTGCCACTGGCTGGGCTGGAGCAGCGGCTTGAGCTCGCGACCGCCATGAAACTCGCTGTAACCATAGGTGTGCGCTGTGGCCTCGGCGTTCCACAATGCCGGCGGGTCGGCACAGATGTGGACATTGACGGGGCGGTGCAATGCCTCGACCAGTGTGGGGTAGTGCGCGTGCGGATAGACCATGGCCACGGCGCGTTGCTCCAGAGGCAGCAGTCCCGTGTTGTACATGAAGTGTCCATCGCTCGAGCCGCCATTTTTCACTTGGCGCCGCATGTGCAGCCCTACGATGCTGGACGTGTCGGCACACAGGGCGTTAAGCACAGGGGTGACCTCGCGCCCGTCGAGGCGCAGGTTCACCACCCACGAGTTGAGCGACTCGACAATGACCACAATCAGGTTGTCGCGGCCGGCCGAATGGGTGTTGTCGGCATAGGCGGGCATGGCCTGCAGGAACGCTGTGACGCGCTTCTCGTCGACGTCGGTGAGGCTGCTGTGCTGTGCCAGCTCGACCACGGCACTATAAGCGAGATAGCCTGTCAGGCCGTTGTCGGCCAGATAGGATGCGTGCGACATCTTGACGTGGGTGTAATTGTCGTTGAGATACTCGGGCACGCTCACCGACTTGTGCCAGTAGACCGTATAGGTCACCACATCGGCTGCCACATGCAGCCCTATCACCGCCAGAATCACCCTGAGCCACCCTCTGCGTGGTGGCTCGCCGTCGGCACCATTGCGACTCAGCCACAGCACATCGGCAGCGGCCAGCGCGACAAACGGCACAACAAAGAGCCAGCAGCGCGGAGTCCAGTTGGACAGCGCACTGTCCAACACCATCGCATCGAGGTTCTGCCACAATACAAACGATGACGGGGGCATCAGGTCGAAGTAGGTGGGGAAATACATCAGCTGTGCCACTCCCCATGCCGTGAACAACGACAACAAGAGCCACTGCAACCAGCGCCAGTGGCGGCGAATGGCCATGGCAGGCAGGGACAGCAGCAGCGCGTCGGCCACGCACACCAGCACAGTGTGCAGCCAGCCCATGACACGCATCGTGCCCCATACGGGAGTCCTGTAAGCGCGGGTGAGCCACAGCAAGATGACCAGCTGCAGCGCCACAGCGGCCACAGCCAGCAGCACAAAGGCACGACGGCGATGCGACATCAGACCCTGGAGGCGACTAGTAGTTTTCATGCCGCAAAATTAGTAAAAGTTTCTTAAAATGGGGCAAATGTGCCGAGAGTTTCGGAATAAAGTGCTGATTTGACCGTCATCACTCATGAACTTCGGCAAGCGGGCGCATTTTTCAGTGCCCAATTTTCAGTTATCAATAAATTGTGCTAACTTTGCAGCCCGAAATCCACTATCACTATTCACTACGGAGATGACAGAGAAATTTGAAATGGTGGCCAAGACCTTCCAGGGGCTGGAAGGCGTGCTTGCCGACGAACTGCGCCAGTTGGGCGCCGACAATGTACTGGAAGGGGTGCGCATGGTGTCGTTTGAGGGCGACAAGAAAATGCTATACCGAGCCAATTTCGGCTTGCGCACCGCACTGCGAGTGCTCAAACCCTTCTACAAGTTCCGCTCGAACGATGCCGACGACCTCTATGAGCAGGTCAAGCGCTATGACTGGAGCACGGTGATGAAGGTCGGGCAGACATTTGCCATTGACTCGACCACCAATGGCGAGGAGTTCCGACACTCGCGCTTTGTGACCTATCGCGTCAAGGACGCCATTGCCGACTTCTTCATGGAGCATGAAGGGCGGCGTCCCAGCATCCGTGTTACCAATCCCGACATCCGTCTGGACGTGCACATTAATGGCGACCAAGTCACCCTGTCGCTCGACTCCAGTGGTGCACCGCTCTACAAGCGCGGCTGGCGTCAGGCACAGACCGACGCGCCCATCAACGAAGTGCTGGCTGCCGGCATCATCCGTCTGAGCGGTTGGGATGGACAATGCGACCTGGTCGACCCGATGTGCGGGTCGGGCACATTCCTGGTCGAGGCCGCGCTCATCGCATGCAACATCAATCCCGGCGTGTTCCGTCAGGAGTATGCCTTCCAGCGGTGGGATGACTATGACGCCGAACTGTTCGACACAGTCTATAACGACGACAGCCAGGAACGCGAGTTCACCCACAAGATTTATGGTTCGGACATCGACGGAAAGGCCATCGCCATCAGTCGCGCCAACGCCAAGGCTGCTGGTGTGCTGAAGCACATCGAGCTGGAGCGGCGCGACCTGGCCGACATTGCCGAGGTGCCTGCCGGCGGCGTGCTCATCACCAACCCTCCCTATGACCAGCGTCTGCATCTGGAGGATGCCGAGGCATTCTATAGCATGCTGGGCAGCAAGCTCAAGCACGTGTTCCGTGGCTACCATGCGTGGATCATCGGCTATAACCGCGAGTACTACGACAAGATTGGATTGCGCGCCTCTGTGCACTATCCGCTGTTCAATGGCGCGCTGGAGTGCGAGCTTCGTGAGTATGTCATCTTCGACGGCAAGTATGACGAGATGCGATCGCGTGGCGAGAGCATCCGAAACGATGACTTCCACGGCAGTGAGGACCGTCGCAACCTGGTGCGCCGCGAGTTCAAGGAGACCTTTGCCCAAGATGACGGCAAACAGCGCTCCGAGGGCGACAAGCCACGCTTCAAGCGCGACGGCGACCGTCCGCGCCGCGAGGGTGACAAGCCACGCTTCAAGCGCGACGATGACCGTCCGCGCCGCGATGGCGACAAACCACGCTTCAAGCGCGAGGGTGACCGTCCGCGTCGTGAGGGCGACAAGCCACGCTTCAAGCGCGACGGCGACCGCCCGCGCCACGATGGCGAGAGGCGCTCACCACGGTTCACCCCTGGCCAAGGCCCCACGCTGGGCGAGGACAAGGAGGTGCCCATCATCCATGGCCGCCGCAAGAGCTGGAAACGTCGCGACCTGCCCGAAGAAGACAACACTTAATGCACAATTCTAGACCGCAACCAGCGCAGCGTTCTTAATTCATAATTTAAAGAGAAGTGAATATATTATTGCTTGGGTCGGGTGGCCGGGAGTGCGCCATCGCCTGGAAGTTAAGCCAAAGCCCACGACTGGGCAAGTTGTTCATCGCCCCCGGCAATGCCGGCATGGCACAGTATGGCACATTGTTGCCCATCAAGCCCATGGACTTTGACGCCGTGGGGCAGGCCGCCATCGACCACCATATCGACATGGTGGTTGTGGGCAGTGAGGACCCATTGGTGGCAGGCATCGTCGACCATTTCATGGGCGACGACCGGCTGCGCCACATCCTGATGGTGGGACCCAGTGCCGCCGGTGCGCAGCTCGAAGGCAGCAAGGACTTTGCCAAGGGCTTCATGCAGCGACACGGCATTCCCACTGCCGATTATCTGAGTGTGACCCGCGACAACCTGGACGAGGGGCTACGCTTCCTGGAGCGGCAACAGCCACCATTTGTGCTCAAGGCCGACGGTTTGGCGGCCGGCAAGGGTGTGCTCATCATCGACAACCTGGACGAGGCTCGGCGCGAGCTCAGTGCAATGCTCGACGGCAAGTTTGGACGGTCGAGTGCGACGGTGGTCATCGAGCAATTCCTGCGGGGCATCGAATGCTCGGTGTTTGTTGTGACCGACGGGCGCGACTACCGGCTGCTGCCTGTCGCCAAGGACTACAAGCGCATCGGCGAGGGCGACACGGGGTTGAACACCGGCGGCATGGGCTCGGTATCGCCCGTGAGCTTTGCCGATGAGGCGTTCATGGACAAGGTGCGCACCCGCATCATCGAGCCGACCATCGCAGGTCTGCAGCAGGAGAACCTGCCCTATTGCGGCTTTATCTTCTTCGGGCTGATTAATGTCGATGGCGACCCCCTAGTCATCGAATATAACGTGCGCATGGGTGACCCCGAGACCGAGAGCGTGATGCCGCGTCTGGCGAGCGACCTGGTCGACCTGCTCGAAGCAGCCGCCACTGGTCACATCGCCGATGTGGACGTTGCCATAGATTCACGCTACGCCGTGACGGTGATGATGGTGAGTGGTGGTTATCCTGGCAGTTATCCCAAGGGCAAGGTCATCACTGGCATCAACCAGGTGACCGACAGTCTCGTCTTCCATGCCGGCACGGCACAAGATGCCGAGGGTCGGCTGGTGACCAATGGCGGCCGTGTGCTGGCTGTCACCAGCTATGGCACGACGCAGGCTCAGGCCTTGGAGCGGTCGTTCGGCAGTGTGCAGCGCATCCACTTCGACGGTTGCTATTATCGCCGTGACATCGGACATGATTTAATTCATAATTCATAATTCATAATTTGTCGCGACGAGTGGTTTCTTGCCTCTTGATTCTCAGGTTCCAAAAGTAGTAAGGCTGTGGAGTAGGGTAGTAAAGCCGTTACTCCAGCCGCTCTGGGAGCCGAAACTGCCACAATCATGTAACGGCTTTACTACGCCACTACACCACTACACCACTACTCCACTACTTTACCACTCCACTACTTTTTTAGAAAGTTAAATTGAAACGTGACGAGCAATATATTGACCTGCTGAATGGACGCACATTCATGACTGTCACCGGCATCCTGCTGGCCATCATGGCAGTGATGGCTAGTGGTCGTGTGCCCGTGGCCGAGGCCAGCAGCGGCATCTTCTTCGAGATGCCCACTGTGCTGGTCAAGCCGGGTCTGCCATCAGCCCTGATCAACGTGGCTTGCCTGGTGGGCATCGGTGCACTGATGCTCCTGGTCAACAAGGTGTTCAGCTTTGTGCGGTCGATGACCTGCATCTTTGTATCGGCGTTCTTCCTGCTTGAGTTTGCCGTTCCCATCACTAGCAGTGTGTTCAACACGGGCACTGCCTTGTGCCTGATATTGGTGCTGGGCGTGCTGGCACTGTTTGCCAGCTACGAGGACATGCACTCGCAGGGACGCATCTATCTGACAATGTGCATCCTGGCTGCTGCCTGCTTGTGGCAGTGGGCGTTTGTGATTCTGATTCCGGCCTTTGCCATCGGTTTTGTGTATATGCGTGCGATGGACTTCCGTGGCTTCCTGGCGATGCTGCTGGGTCTGGCCACACCATTCTGGATTGTCATCGGGCTGGGCATTGTCAATCCTTTGACCGACTTCAAGCCCTTAGAAATCAACGCTGTGTGGGCATCGCTCGACTTGTCGCAGATGCGTCTGCTGGTCACCTGGGCCGCCGTGGTGGCAGTGTTGTCCATCATCTTGACAGTGATGAACCTGGCCACGATTCTAAACTATCGGCTGCAATTTCGCGTCTACAATGCGTTCTTCATTGTCGTGACCATCCTCAGTGTGCTGGCCATGTGCGTCGACTATCGCGACATGGTGGTCTTCATGCCGCTGCTCAACCTCTGCCTGGCCATACAGATAGCACACTCGTTCACACTCAGCACCCAACCCAAGCGACATTACCTGATGTGGCTCTTTGCCATCGCCACCCTGGCCGTGGGCATCAGCTCGCTCACCCTGTGATGACACTGATTGACTCGATATTGTTGCTGATTGTCTTGGGGGCGCTGGTCATCGGGTGGCGCAAAGGCCTGGTGCGGCAACTGGCTTCACTGGTGAGCTGGGCGGTGGGCATTGCCGTGTGCCTGTTCTTTGGCGACGAGATTACACGTATCTTCGTTGCGCTCAACCCCGACGCAGCCCACTGGCCGCTGGCATCAATCACGGTCAAGGCGGTGTCCCTGTCGCTGTTTTTCCTGATGTTCACCCTGGTGCTGCGTGTGGTGAGTTATGTCACGCGCAAGGTCATCCGGGCGGCCAACCTGGGGTGCCTGGACCGCGTGGGCGGCGCGGCACTGTTCATGTTCAAGTATCTGATGGCGGTGAGCATCGTGCTCAACCTGCTCTATGCCTACAACCCCGATGCCGAGACTTTCGGGACACGGCATGCGCTGAACAATCGCCCATACGAGCTGACCCTAGACCTCATGCCGCGCATTCTGGGCGCCGAGCACATGCCCAGCGACTCGCTGCTGCTCTACAGGCAGGTGGCAGAGCGGGCCGGCAATGGCAACAGTGGTGAGGTTGTGGAGAAGTGAGGCCGTTGCTCTTTGAGGCAACGCATAATTCACAATGAAGAGCGGGTTTCGATACCGAACAGTGGGTGCCGGACATGATGGATTAGAAAGTTAAGTTAAAAATCGTGTGCTTTGGCAACGATGTCGGTAAAAAACAGTACCTTTGCAATTTGTTTGGCAACCGTTGACTTACAATGAACGAAAAAGACAAAAATAAGAAAAACCAACAACCCAACGAGATTATCCACGAGGCTGTGGGCGAGGAATACAAGTACGGCTTCGTCACCGACATCGAGACCTCGGTCATCCCCAAGGGACTGAACGAGGACATCGTGCGGCAGATTTCGGCGTTGAAGCATGAACCCGACTGGCTGCTGGAGTTCCGCCTCAAGGCGTTTGCACACTGGCAGACGCTCAAACAGCCCACATGGGGACACGTCAACTTGCCCGAGATTGACTATCAGGACATCAGCTACTATGCCGCGCCCAAGCAGAAGACCGACCGTCCCGGTGAGATTGACCCTGAGTTGCAACGCACCTTCGATAAGCTGGGCATCCCGCTGGAGGAGCGCATGGCGCTGAGTGGCATGGCCGTCGATGCCATTGTCGACAGTGTGAGCGTGCGCACCACTTACAGTGAGCGTCTAGCCGAGCTGGGCATCATCTTCTGCTCAATCAGCGAGGCCGTGCGCGACTATCCCGACTTGGTGCGGCGCTACTTGGGTACGGTGGTGCCCTATACCGACAACTTCTATGCCGCGCTGAACAGTGCCGTGTTCAGCGATGGGTCGTTTGTCTACATCCCCAAGGGTGTGCGCTGCCCCATGGAGCTGTCGAGCTACTTCCGCATCAATGCCGCGCAGACCGGACAGTTTGAGCGCACGCTCATTGTGGCCGACGACGACGCCTATGTGTCCTATCTGGAGGGCTGCACCGCGCCCATGCGCGACGAGAACCAGCTGCACGCCGCCATCGTCGAAATCATCGTCGAGGACCGCGCTGAGGTCAAGTACAGCACCGTGCAGAACTGGTATCCCGGCGACAAGGAAGGTCGTGGCGGCATCTACAACCTGGTCACCAAGCGCGGCCTGTGCCGCGGCGACCACAGCAAGCTCTCGTGGACGCAGGTCGAGACCGGCAGTGCCATCACCTGGAAGTATCCTAGCTGCATCCTCAAGGGCGAGGGCTCGGTGGGCGAGTTCTACAGTGTGGCACTGACACGCAACTACCAGATGGCCGACACAGGTACCAAGATGATACACCTGGGGCGCAACAGCCGCAGCACCATCGTGAGCAAGGGCATCAGCGCCGGCCACAGCGAGAACAGCTACCGAGGACTGGTGCGCGTGGCTCCCAAGGCCACCGGATGCCGCAACTACACGCAGTGCGACTCGCTGCTGCTGAGCGACACCAGCGGAGCACACACCTTCCCCGTCATCGAGGTGGGCAACGACTCGAGCGTGGTCGAGCATGAGGCCACCACCAGCAAGATCAACGAGGATCAAATCTTCTACTGCAACCAGCGGGGTATCAGCACCGAGGATGCCGTGGGACTGATTGTCAACGGATATGCCAAGGAGGTGATGGCCAAGCTTCCCATGGAGTTTGCCGTCGAGGCGCAGAAGCTGCTCAGTGTCTCGCTCGAGGGCTCGGTGGGATAATAAGATAACCATCTAGACACTCTAGAACAGCCAGAGTGTCTAGGAAACCTAAACACTATGCTTAAAATCAAAGACTTACATGCCTCGGTCGAAGGCAAGGAGATATTGAAGGGCGTCAATCTGACCGTGCGCCCGGGTGAGGTACACGCCATCATGGGACCCAACGGCAGCGGCAAGAGCACGCTCAGTTCGGTGCTCACGGGGCATCCGGCGTTCACCGTCACCGGCGGTGAGGTGGAGTTCTACGGAAAAGACCTGCTGGCCCTCTCGCCCGAGGACCGCGCCCACGAGGGACTGTTCCTCAGCTTCCAGTATCCGGTCGAGATACCGGGCGTGTCGATGGTCAACTTCATGCGTGCCGCCGTCAACGAGAAGCGCCGTTATCATGGCCAAGAGCCGTTGAGTGCCAGCGACTTCCTTAAACTCATGCGTGAAAAGCGTGCCGTGGTGCAGCTCGACAACAAGCTGGCCAGCCGCGCGGTGAACGAGGGCTTCAGCGGCGGCGAGAAGAAGCGCAACGAAATCTTCCAGATGGCCATGCTCGAGCCGCGCCTGAGCATCCTGGACGAGACCGACAGTGGCCTGGACATCGACGCGCTGCGCATCGTGGCCAGTGGAGTCAACCAGCTCAAGAGCAAGGACAACGCTACCATCGTCATCACCCACTACCAGCGTCTGCTTGACTACATCAAGCCCGACTTTGTGCACATCTTATACAAGGGGCGCATTGTCATGAGCGCAGGCCCCGAGCTGGCTCTTGAGCTTGAAGAAAAAGGCTACGACTGGATCAAAGAAATGCATAATTCATCAGCAGAATGAGCGCCTTAACACAATATATCGAGCTGCACGACCAGCACCTGGCCACCATCGAGGCGCATGCCCCGGCGGCACTCAACACGCTGCGGCGACAGGCGCGGCAGGCGTTGGAGGGGGCCGTGCTGCCGCGCAAGGGTCAGGAAGACTATGAGGCCACCGACCTCAATGCTGTCTTTGCTCCGGACTATGGTGTGAACATTGGCCGTCTGGACTTTGACATCGACCCGGCTGCCGCCTTCCATTGCGACGTGCCCAACATGAGCACCTGCATGTACTATACCTACAACGACATCTTCCATCCTAGCACCACAGCCCGTAAGGTAGAGGGTGGGGTGGTGGTCGAGTCGCTGGCTCAGGCAGCCCTTAATCATCCCGAGTTGCTGCACAAGTGCTATGGCCGGCTGGCCTCGCTCGCTGACCCCACTGTGGCACTGAACACCTTGCTGGCGCAGGATGGCATACTGGTCTATGTGCCAGCCGGTTGCACCGCCGAGAAGACCATCCAGCTGGTCAACCTGCTCAACTACACACGCCCGATGATGGTGGTGCGGCGCGTGCTGGTGGTGCTTGAGGAGAACGCCCACGCGCGCATGCTGGTGTGCGACCATACCCAGAGCACTGAGGTCGAGTGCCTGAGTTCGCAGGTGATTGAGGTGTTTGCCGGCGAGAATTCGACGTTCGACTACTACGACCTGGAGGAGAGCGGACCGCTGACGCGCCGAGTGTCGAGCATCTATGTCCGCCAGCAGGCTGGTAGCAATGTGCTGATTGACGGCATCACGCTCACCAATGGTGTGACGCGCAACGACTACTGCGTCACAGTCGAGGGCGAGCATGCCGAGACACAGCTGCTGGGCATGACCATTGCCAGTGGCACGCAGCACGTCGACACACACACCCACCTCGATCACCGGGCACCCCGTTGCCACAGCAACGAGATGTTCAAGTATGTACTCACCGACCAGGCTGTCGGGGCATTTGCGGGCAAGATACTGGTGCAGCCTGGCTGCCCACGTGTCGAGGCCTATCAGGGCAACCGTAACCTCTGCGCCAGCGACACTGCACGCATGTACACTAAACCTCAGCTCGAGATTTACACCGATGATGTCAAGTGCTCGCATGGCACCACCATCGGACAGCTCGACGACGAGGCGCTCTTCTATATGCGTGCACGCGGCATCAGCCTCGATGAGGCGCGCAACCTGCTGATGCAGGCATTCATGGCCGATGTCATCGACGCTGTGCGCCTCGACACCCTGCGCGACCGCTTGCGCTATCTCGTCGAGAAACGCTTCAACGGCACTCTGGCCAACTGTGGTGCCTGTGCGGCAGCATGCAAGTAAATGACTGTTACCCTTAATTATTAAATTTCGATAAAGTTGCTGGACATCAAAAAAATACGCAGTGAGTATCCCATCCTGAACCGCACAGTCGAGGGCCGGCCGCTCATCTATCTGGACAATGCCGCCACCTCGCTGGCTCCCAGTCGCGTGGTCGATGCCATCGACCAGATGTATCACTGCCACAAGGCCAACGTGCATCGTGGCGTGCACACTCTGTCGCAAGAGGCCACCGACCTGGTCGAGGCCACTCGCGACAAGGTGCGCCGACACATCAATGCCCGAAGCATTCAGGAGGTCATCTTCACCCGTGGCACCACCGAGAGCATCAACCTGGTGGCATCATCTATGGGCGACATGCTTGAGCACGACGACGAGATCATCCTCACTGTCATGGAACATCACAGCAACATCGTGCCATGGCAACTCATCGGCCGCCGCAAGCGCATCCGCATCCGTGTGGTGCCCATCAGCGACGATGGCCAGCTGGACCTCGAGGCCTACGAGGACATGTTCACCGACAACACCCGCTTTGTGGCACTGGCCCATGTGAGCAATGTGCTGGGCACGGTCAACCCAGTCAAGCAGATGATAGCCATCGCCCACCGGCATGATGTGCCCGTGCTGGTCGACGGTGCCCAGGCCGCACCACACCTGACCCTGGACATGCAGGACCTGGACTGCGACTTCTATGCCCTGTCGAGCCACAAGATGTATGGACCCACCGGTGTGGGGGTGCTCTATGGCAAGCAGCAGTGGCTCGACCGCATGCCGCCCTATCAGGGTGGTGGCGAGATGATTGGGCACGTCTCGTTCGACAAGACAACCTTTGCCGAGCTGCCGTTCAAGTTTGAGGCCGGTACGCCCGACTATGTGGGCATTGCCGCCCTGGCCCGGGCCATCGACTATATCGAGGAACTGGGCATGGACGACATCGCCGCTCACGAGCACCAGCTGCTGCAGGCCATGACGCGCGGGTTGCTCGAGATTGACGGTACACGCATCTATGGCACCGCTCCCGACAAGGGTGCTGTCGTGTCGTTTCTGGTGCGCGACATCAACAGCTATGACATGGGCTTGCTGCTCGACAAGCTGGGCGTCGCTGTGCGCACCGGCCACCACTGCGCCCAGCCCCTGATGGACCGCTATGGAGTCACCGGCATGGTGCGCGCCTCGCTGGCGGTCTACAACACCCTGGACGAAGTCGAGGCCTTCCTGGCCGCTGTCCGCCGCGTGGCAGCCATGTTCTGACACTCTCACTGTGGTTTCGAGTCTGCTAAGTCCAACGTCCAACATCCAGCGTCCAACGTCCAACGTCTTTTAATCTGGGCTGGCACAGTTGTTGCTGTAACTTAATGATATGGAAACAAACACACTGCAATATGGCATCGTGAGATGGAGTGGCCCTGTGCAGCCCACGACGGCACAGCTCGAGGCAATCAAGCGCTGCGTGGAGCGGGTGGCTCCCGCCCTGGCGGGCATGGAGTGGAGAAACGAGGGCTACAGCCCCACCAGCCTGGTCAGCATCACGGCACGGCGTGCCAATTTGGCCAACTTAGGGCGTGAGGCGCGGGCGACCCTGCGCTTCGGCTCGGTTGACGACATCAGCCTTGCCGATGTCCGCAGCTGGACGCGTGCAGTGGTCGATGTGCTCGACACCACCGTTGGCGATGTGGTGATTGATGCCACAAGTCCTGTGCTGCTGGCCGATATGGACATGGACGTGTGCTGCAACCAGATGGTTCAGGAGGCTTCGCCCATCGCCATGCCACCTGCTGCCAGGCGCGGCATCATTGCCCGCAAAGCATCGAAATGCAACGAGATGCGCACTGCCGAGCTCAAGCAGGCTCGCACACCCGCACTCGATGCGCAAGAAGACGAGCAGATTGCCGCTATCGACCGCCAGCAGCAACGTGCCCTCGACGAGCTGCAGACGGCCATCATCAACTACATTGCCACCTACCATGCCGATCCACGCGAATTGCTGCTCAAGCTGCAGGGCAAAGTTATCGTCAGTGACCAGGTCAGTCCACTGGTGGTGAACCAGGACATGGACATCGTGTTGCCCTACTACAATGAGATTGTTGTTGAGATGCCGGCCATGTGCAAGGCCATCTACATCCTGTTCTTGTTGCACCCTCAAGGCATCGTGCTCAAGCAATTCGGCGACCTTCGCGGCGAGTTGGAACAAGTCTATGGCATCGTCATGCCCAACCGCAACGAGGCCCTGGCACGCGAGAGCATCGACAACCTGTGCTCGCCACTGAGCAACACGCTCAACGAGTATATCGCCAAAATCAAGCGGTCGTTCCGCCGCTATGTCTTGAACGACCGTCTCCTCCAGCAATATGTCATCGCCGGTCGCCGTGGGCAGCCCTACCGTGTGGCCCTGCCACCCGAGCAGGTGACATTGCCGGCCGTCTTCAGATAGTTAATAGTTAAAAGTTTATAGTTAATAGTTTCGGGTTCAGCCACGTCCAGCGTCTGATGTCTAAAGTCCAAAGCACTGCTTGATGGCCTGGCGGATGTCCTGCGCAAAGCGGCTGTTGCCCTTGAGGATGTTGAGCACCGTCTTGATGTAGTCATCCTTCTTGTTGAGGCCGCATAGGGCGGCAACATTGCTATCGCCCAAAATCTGCTTCTGGTTGAACACACGCAACACACCATGATAGTCGCCCTGCTGATGCAGGACATGGAACTCGCGGCAGAAGTCCTCGTACATGCTGCGAGGATCTATCTCGTTGACCAGGTCAATCATGTGCTCTTCCAGGGCATTGATGTTGCGGAACTTCATGTCGATGCGCACCTCCACCTGGTGCTTGACGCGATGGCGCACATGCTGCAAGGCCTGCTGCTTGATCTCGTGGTCAAACATCTGTAGTACAGCGCGCTTCACCTTGGCAAACACGTCACTGTCGTTGCGGCGGCGATAGCGCGCCACAGCTCGCACCACGCCCTCGAGCATGAGGATGTTCTCAATCTCGGCCACATCGGGCACCAGGATGTTTTTCTTGCGCAGATAGGCCACCTCCTCCTCGCTGCGGCGGTCGCGGTCGACGATGCCACGGCTGTCCAGCTGGTGGAACGACTTCAGGTCGTTGAACGAGCGGACGCTCTCGATGACCTTGTCGCAGCTGCCCAGGGGTTTGACTGTGTACTCGGGGAAGATGAGCGGATAGAGCTTCGAGTCGATGCTGTGCGTGTCATCACCCTCGACAAAGAGCACCGGCTTGCGGCTGCCCAGGATGTCGAAGTAGAGCGCGTCGCCCAGGTTGTGGCTCGACTGCATCACCTCATAGTCCCAAGCGATGGCCTCGGGGTCAAACGACTTGACCCAGATGCACTGGTTGTCGGTGCGGCTTGAGGCAAAGTCCACATCGTGGGTGTTGTAGATAAAGGTGCAGTCGGGCCGCATCTCCTCGATGACATTCCACAGTGTCTGCATGATGCTGTGGTGGATGAATGTCTCGGGGTCGTCGACGAACACCATGGCATCGGGCATGGCATAGAGCACCGCGCCCAGGTAGTAGAGCACTGCCTTCTCGCCGTCGCTCAGACGAAGCATGCTGTACTTGTCGTCATGGCCCTCGGTAGTGAACATGAGTTTGCCGTTCTCACGCAGCACTTTGTTTTTGGGGAACACCGACTGCCACTTCCGCACCACCTGGTCGAGGCGTGTCTTGGGGAAGTCTATCTGCTCGCCCATGAGCTGATGGGCCTTGTAGTTCATCAGCTCGCGGAACTCGTCAATGAGCATGATATAGGCGAGCTTGTCAAACTCTGTGTCGGCCGTGTTCTTGACCTGGTGCGATGTCTCGTTGATGTGGTTGAACATCGCGTCAATCGAACCTGCCAACGGTGTCCCGGTATTCTGGATGGGGAACAGGGCCTTCAGCGCCGAGATGCGGTAGGCTTTGTCGCCGCACTCCTTGATAATCTGGTTGCAGAAGCGGGTCTTGCCCGAACCGTTGGCACCGATGATGGTGATTTGACGCGCGTCGCGCAAGATGGCGCTCTGCTTGCCGTCTATTCGTTTGGGTAGTAATAAATCCATCTTTAACTCAATGCACAATGCACAATGCACAGTGCTCAATTATTAGTCGCTAGTTTATCTCTTCAGGTTATCTTAATTCGTTACTTTTTAGTAGTTAAATGTAATTAAGTCGAATGCACTTGGTGCTGACTTGGAGCATACAACCGCGACTGTGTGACGTCTTAACTCCATTTGACTACTTAACTCCTTAACTACTCCAGAGTCAGTAGTTAATGAATTGTGCATTGAATCAAAGTTTCTCTAGAATCCAGGGGATGGGCTCAAGCACAGGCATCTTCATGTGTGTATCCAGACCTTTGAGGAATGCTGCCGCCACACCCTTGTCGTCGAACGCCTTGACAACGACAAAGTACTTGCGGTCGGGGCCACCAAACAGGATGTAGCTCGGAAAACCCTCCTCGCGGCGCAGACGGTCGCGCATGGTCTGGGCGTTGAACTGCTGCTTGAAGCTGGCCACCACCACGTTATATCGCTTGGCTACCGATGCACTGTCGAGCGTGACGTTGGCATACATGCGAACCAGACGCACCGAGTCGCCATTGATGACCTCGGTGCGCTTGCGGGCCTCGGCCTGAATCTTGTCGAACGCCTCCTGGCCGATGCCTTCCTGATGCTTCTGCATCGCCCGGTCATAGGCTGCCTTGTAGTTTGCCTCGTTGCTGTGGCATGCGGTCAGCACAGCCAACATCGCCAGCAGCATCACGACTATAGAGTGCTTTGATGTCATATTATTCTGCCTTTAAATTTTAAACTATCAACATACAACTTTATTGTGCGAATCGTCTAGCTCGATGACCTGGGCGTGGGTCACACGGCCTGCATCGAGAGTCAGCGTGATGAGGGTGCGCACGCGTTGCCATCCCTGGCGACCGGCGGCACCAGGGTTGATGACCAGCACGCCCAGCGAGCGGTCGGGGATGACCTTGAGGATGTGGCTGTGACCGCACACAAACACCTTGGGACGCGACAGCTCCAGGCGCGAGCGGATGCCTGGGGCATACCGACCGGGATAGCCGCCGATGTGGGTCATCACCACCTTGACCCCTTCGGTCTCAAAGATTTCCATCTCCTTGAAGCGGCGGCGCAGCGTCTGGCCGTCGGCATTGCCCCACACGGCACGAAACACCGGGGCAATCTGCTCCAGGCGGTCGGCAATCTCGTCGTTGCCGATGTCGCCGGCGTGCCAGATTTCGTCGCAGTCGGCAAAGTATTGTGCGAACCGGTCATCCCAATAGCTGTGCGTGTCGCTGATGATGCCAATCTTCTTCATGAGTCTCGAGTTTCGAATTACGAGTTTCGAGTTGCGAGTACTGCCCGACTAAAAAACTAACGTCTCATCCTCCCAGCCCTCCCCAAAGGGTAAGCTACAGAGCGGCAGCAACTAACAACTAAAAACTAACAACCAACAACTAAAAACCAACAACTAAAAACTAAAATCTACCTTAGTGTCGAGCTTGCGCAGATAGTAGTCGCGCAGGTCAGTCCAGCGGCAGTATGGACCCTCGACCGGCTTGACGGGCAGTGTGGCCTCATGCTCGTTGAGCAGCACCTTGACCAGAATGTCCTTCTGGCCATGCATGGGCTCGTAGAACACCATCTGGATGTTGCATGCCTTGGGGAAGATGTTGTAGTCCTGCCAGTGCAGGTGCAGGTTGTCCAGGTCATCGGTCGACAGGTTGACGCTGTCCAGCTCCATCAGGCATGCCAGCGGCAGCAGGCAGGTCTCGTGTCCGAAGCGCAGGTCGGCACCACGGCGGCCCTCACCGATGGCACGGTCGGCACTCTCGATCATGTTGCGCAGCAACGCACGCTCAATATATGGCATGCGGTTGCCGTTCTGCGGCGAGTTGGCCCAGTGTGTGTACCAGTAGATGTTGCGCAACCGCCATAGCTCGAAGATTTCGGCGTTGGTGAAGTAGTGATACATCGACCAGCCGTCGAAGGTGTGATGCCCTTGCAGCGATCCGGCGATGCCAAACACGTCGGTCATCAGGCGGATGGCACTGTCATGATTCAGGTTTAGCCCGGTGGTGTCGGTGAAGAGCATGTTGACAAACCGGTCATAGCGCACATGCCGGCGGTAGAGATCCTGGGTGACGCGGTCCATGTCCTTGCGGATGTGGTTGGCCAGAGTGTCCTCGCCATAGCCCCATCCCATGTAGTACATGTCGTGGTAGCTGGCATCGGTGATGATGCGCATCTGCGGGTGGGCGGCACGCAGGACCATCGTCTCGTTCTGCATCGACAGGATGCAGCGAATCACCACCGTCGAGCGCGCGTCAATCACTGCGTTAGTTCCAAACACGGTAGGGAAGTTGTGCATCATGCGCTGGGCGATGCCCTGATGCTGCTCGGCACCGAGGTCGCTCAGTTCGCCGGCACGGTCCTGGGCTGCGAGCCACACGCGGCGCAGGTCGCGCAGCATGCGCTGCCCCACAGGCGTCAGTTGTCCGGCTTTGTCGGCCTGTTCCAGCGTGTTCAGCGGGCGGGTGTAGCTCCCCTCCCTGGTGAGCCAGCGGCTGCCGTGGCGGCCATAGTGCTCGATGAGGAACGGACGGTAGCCGGCCGGAGACCGGGTCAGGATGGGAGCGGGCATGTCGCCGGGAATCGGATAGGCATAGTGGTTGCTGCCGCTGCGGTCATAGTCGGCGATGACATCGACCTGCGGGTTGGCGGCCCATTGCACTCCGACACATGCCAGAGCGCAGAGCAGTGATATGACGATTCGTTTCATTATTCGATGACTGTGGGGATAATGGGTTGTCGTGAGAGTTTGTCCATATAGTAGTCGCGCACGTCGTTCCAGCGGTAATAGGGCGCACAGTCGGTCTTGACCGGCAGTGTGGCCTCGCGCTCGTTGAGCAACACCTTGACCAGAATGTCGCCCTCGCCATTGTCTGGACGGTAGTAGACCATCTGCAGGTTGCAGGCCATCGGGAAGATTTTGTAGCTCTGCCAGTGGCGGTGCAGCGTCTCGAGGTCGGTGGTCTGATAGTCTGCGCCGTTGATGCCCATCAGGCACACCAGTGGCAGAACTACGCTCTCGTGACCGAAGCGCAGACTGGCACCGCGGTGACGCTCAAGGATGGCCTGGTCGGCGTCCTCGATGAGGCTGCGCAGCAGGTTGGCCTCCATGAAGTCGACGCGGCATTGTGTGAGCGGGGTCTCGCCGCTGAAGATGTACCAGCGCAGATTGTTGTAGCGCCACACATCGGTGGCCTCGTCCAGCGTGTAGAGGTCATAGAGGTCGGTCGCCTCCCACTGGTGGTGGCTCTGCATGTTGCCCACCACGTCAAACAGGTCAATCATCAGTTCCTGACCCTGGATGCTGTCGCGGGCAAAACGCTTGTCGCTGAACAGGCGCGAGAGGAACTTCTCTGGTTTGATGAGCTTCTGCTTCATCGGGTCGAAGTACTTGTAGGCTTCCTCGCGCAGCGGCTTCACCACCGGGTCGTCATAGTTCATATAGTACATCTCGGCCTGGCTGGCGTCGGTGGTGACGCGCAGACTCGGGTTGAGGCTCTTGAGCACGTCCACCTCGTTCTGCATCGACAGGATGCAGCGGATGACGATGGTCGACCGTGCACGCACCTGGGCATCGCCGGCAAACACCGCAGGGAAGTTGTCAAACATGCGGCGGGCAATGCGCTGGTGCTGCTCGGCACCGATGTCGCTCAGCTCGCCATCGCGGCCTTGTGCGCTGGCGCGCAGCTCGCGCAGGATGCCCAGCACCTCGCGGCCCCGACGGGTGAGCTTGCCGTTGCGCTCGCCCTTCTCGAGCTGCTCGACAGGGAAGTTGTACAGCCGGCTCCCGATGAGCCAGCGGCTGCCGTGGCGGCCATAGTGGTTGATAAAGAATGGAGTGTAACCGACCGGATCATCGGTCAGCTCGGGCAGGTCCCGGTCGGGGTAGGCCCAGTAGTTGCCGGCACTCTGGCGGATGTCGCGCTTGAAGTCGTCCTTGACCCCGGCACTGGCAGCCAGAGCGCACAGAACCACAGCCAATGATAGTAGAATCTTCTGTCTCATGATGTTCAGTCTCTGTCAGGCCACAAAATTACTAAAAAAATCGAGCAACTCGGCCATATCACTACTAAAAACACACTTCTTTATAATTCATAATTCACAATTCACATCTTCATAATTCATAATGACTGCCTGGCAGCCTCCCCTCCCCTTTCCCAAAGGGGAGGGGCTAGGGGTGGGGTTTGGAGGCAATGCACAATGCATAATGCACAATGACTGCCTGGCAGCCTCCCCTCCCCTTTCCCAAAGGGGAGGGGCTAGGGGTGGGGTTTGGAGTCAATTCACAATGCACAATGACTGCCTGGCAGCTTCCCCTCCCCTTTCCCAAAGGGGAGGGGTTAGGGGTGGGGTTTGGAGCCAATTCACAATGTACAATGACTGCCTGGCAGCTTCCCCTCCCCTTTCCCAAATGGGAGGGGCTAGGGGTGGGGTTTGGAGCCAATTCACAATGCACAATGACTGCCTGGCAGCTTCCCCTCCCCTTTCCCAAAGGGGAGGGGCTAGGGGTGGGGTTTGGAGCCAATTCACAATGTACAATGACTGCCTGGCAGCTTCCCCTCCCC
>CACZHT010000031.1 GCA_902781045.1 uncultured Bacteroidales bacterium
TGATTAATGACAAATCACCACTTGTCAAGGCTTTGAAATTTGCCTCAATCTTCTCTATATCCCAATCCCACCATTTCAGTTGCAGCAGATAAGCGATGATTTCGTCATCAAAACGCATCTTGGCCACTCGGCAGGGATTTCCCACGGCAACAGCGTATGGAGGAATGTCTGAAGCCACGACAGAATTTGCTCCGATGATGGCTCCATCACCGATATTAATGCCTGGCATAATGGTTACATTCTGACCAATCCAGACGTCATTGCCCACAGTGGTATCACCCTTCAGAGGCAATTCGTCTTTCACTGGTGCAATGGCACTTCCCCAGTCACCACCGATGACATAAAACGGATAGGTTGTCACGCCATCCATCCTATGGTTGGCTCCATTCATGACAAATTCCACGCCCTTGGCAATGGCGCAGAATTTGCCTATAATCAGCCGGTCACCTATGAAGTCGTAGAAATGAGTGACATGCTTCTCGAACTGGTCAGCACCATCCACATCATCGTAGTAGGTATAGTCACCTATAATGATACGCGGGTTCTTCACCACGTTCTTGATGAAGCAGAGGCTTGGAATCTTCGGATTCGGAAAAGCCTCGTTGGGGTTGGGTCTGTTTTTGATTTCCATAAATCCCGATTTATCGTTCTGATTTCACCGCAAAGATAGTGATTATTATTCTACTTGCGTTTACTTTTGGGGGATTTGTTGTTCATTAGGCGTTGGTAGTCGTCCTGCGCTTGCTTGATGCCGAGATCGCCGGTCACGGTGTTCACGGTGACAAATGGCTCGTTGAGCCTTTCATTCAAGCGAGCGAGCGTTTCACGCAGGGCTTTGTTCTCTTGAACAATGACTGTCGGGGCCCCAGACTGCGCCAATACTGCGGGAGCAGTAATCGTGCGGCTCACATCGGCGTTGCGCAGCGAGCCGATACCAGTCTGTAAGTGAGCTGATGTCTGCAACGACAAGCTCATCACCGCCATACAAAGCAGTCCTGAACGCCGCCCACATCGGGGGCTGTGGGAGTGATAATAAGAAATGTGTTCACACTTTTGTAATTTAACTTTTGTGAGGAGCACCGCGACGAGCTATGTTTAAGGTTGCCTGAAAATGTAAAACTACATCATGACCCATAATGTCGTGGCTCTTGGGGCTGGGCGATAGGCAATGTGTTTATACTTATCTGCCTTGTGGCTATAAGTGGGCAAATACAATCATTTCGTCTGCCTACCGTGAGCGACAAATGTAAGCAGTGCGATGTAGCTGTTACCTCGAACTACTTAATGTCTTCTCCTTTTTGATTCTACGGCATTATAAAGTAACTTTGCCCGTGGTTTGATTGCAAGTTCATTGTCATCCGATTTAGCTCGTTTATTTTTCTTTTTTTCCCTTCCTTTTCCAATTCCTCCTTTTTTGCTCAAATTTGCCTCTGAATACTGCTTACTTCTTTCTAGTTCAGTGTACATTGGTGAGACTATCTCTTCTTTCATTTCAATGTGCATTAATGTGTGCTTTTGGCGTTCTTCTATCGTGTCGATGATTTCTTTACCGCACATGTTACAGGTACATTTTTTGGCTTGATCATGAATTTTTTGGAAATGCTCAATTCTTTTTTCTTGTGTGTCAATAATTCTCATTCCACATAACTGACATTTATGATGCCTTTTTGCCATATCATTAATACCAATTTATTGCACCCTCAACTCGTTGAGGGCACTTTTTAGAAGTCCTTTGGCTGAATATCCTTTTTATTACACAAATAAAATTTGCAGAATACTTTACGGATAGATGCATAAGTTGCAAACATAGTCATGAATGAATACATTATAACTGTGTTTTATTCCATTGCAATTGATAATGCTCTAAAAATCATCGTTCTGCACTAGAGCTTTGGCTATACTGGATAATATTATATTGGTAGTCTCTGAGTAATAATCACCAGTTGCCTTAACATATTCAAATTTTTTGTTAAGATTATTCCATTCTTTAGTCGTTTTTCCCTTTTTCGCATCTTTGTCATTCTTGAACTTCTGTGTTGCATCTAATTCGGCTTTACATTGATTCAACATTAGATGGTATTTTTCGCCGAAATACCAAGCTTCAGCTCCACTGAAATTAGACTCTGAAAGCTTATGGAATAACTTCATCCTTTCATATGAGCGTTTCACAAATCCCATTATAGATGATTGAGAGCCATTTAAAGTGCTATAAACTTCAACTGCTCCTTCAACAATAGATAATCTATATTTTCTATCTTTGATTTCGATTATAGCTTTCGTTTTAAAAACAAGCATTGTAAAGTCATCATCTTCCTTAGAAGTCTGCCAAGATAAAGAGATAATCCCAGACTCCTTGTCTTCCATATCTACATTACATCTATAATTATCAAATGAAGAGGCAATCCACTTCTTTAGCTGAACAAAAGCTCTATCTTTGCCAATTTCAGTATTAATTACTACATGGGGATTATCTCTGAATTGCACGGAGTCTATGAATTCTTTAGAATTTGCTGATAAGAGAACCAGCATTGCAAAAAATGAAATTATTAATCTTTTATTCATAACCTATGAGATTTTTTAAGATTTTGCCAATGATGGCTCAACTTCCAACATGCAAAGTTAATACATTTTTATGTCGGTGCAAACTCAGTAGAAAAACTGTGCAAAAAATGACGCAAAGATTGTTTGCGTCAATGATGGGTTCAATGAAGAAGATTTATTTCAGCAAGTCCACATGCAGAACTGCCGAAATCTTCGCGATGGTTTTGAGAGTGAAATTATGTGTTCCTCCCACCCAACGCGAGACTTCATTCTCGGTCTTGCCCATTGCTTGAGCAAGTTGCTTCTGCGTCATACCTCGCTCTTTTAATGCCGCATCGATTCTGTCGGCTACACTGAATGACAAGTCCACAAACAACTTGACATCGGGCGGTACTTGCTCTACACATTCTCGAAAAATCGCATTCATAAGTCAAACTCTTTGTTTTCAACACCTTTAATTTCTGCCACTTCAATTGAGATGGTACCTGCTTGTTCTTCGGCTTTTAACAAAGCATCCAGTTTTTGAAGACTGATTACATAACCACTCAACTCATCGTTTTCTTCGTAGGTTCGTGTGTCTTTAATGCCACCATTGCCTACGATTAAAACGCTGTCGGAGAGACGCAAGCAATACAAGCGCAATCGGCTCTTGTGGATTGGCAATGCGCCTACACGGTCGGTCATTTTTCCCTCGGGGCGGAAGTATCGCTCCAGAAAGCCATTGTTCATCATCTTTTGCACTGCTGCAATGATGATGTTAAAATCCTGCTGATAGACAGCATCACTCTTAAATTTCTCTAAGAATTTCTCAAATTCCGAGAGTTCTCCATCTATGCAGATTGAGAATAAACCCGCCTGTTCTGTTTGTTCTATTGATTTGATTGTTGCCATGTGGTTTTAATTTCCCGCAAAGGTACAATAAAATTTTGAGAAAATCAACTTTTATGGTGATTTTATTCACAAACAAGGCGATTTTTACGATATTACGACTCCTAAGGGGCGAAAAGTGATATGCATAATCTGCTCACGCTCGGCAATGCTCAAGCGAGCTTGGCATTGCGCTCGCTTAATCGCAGATTTCTCCGTGGTCATTTTCAATGCCCTGCTGGTTGTGACTTTACCTGCTTGCTTGGCCTTGCGCAGCCCGGCGATGAAATCGACGGCCATTGCCAGTATCACGGCGATGTAGGCGATTGCGAGCCACACGGCATGGACGTGCAGCGAGGCGTTTTTTAGTGTTTCGATAAGAAATTGCATGAGTGCGTCAAGCTGCTTGACGTGCGTTGCGGTCATCACACCAGCCGAACTTTGTGGGGCAGCCGGGATGTAGAAATCCTGCATTTCCACTTCTCGCTCGCCCGTGGCGAGGTCGTAGCCCATGAGCATGATACCCACTCGGTTTGTGTCAAGGTGATAGACCATGACCCCGTCGACCACGCAACCAGCTCCTTGCACGATGCGCATCTTGGTCTGCAGCGTGGCGATGTCCGTCTTGGCGTTAGCCAGCGACGTGACGTGCGCTGCGGTCATGGCACCGGCCTGGTTAGCGGTCGCTGCCGCAATTTGGCAAGAGCCGAGGTTTGGAAGTCCTCGCCGGTGCGCACATCGTGCTTGGTGAGCGAGAGGAAAATCTTGGTGGCGTTTCCGACCCCCTGCTTGATGTCGGTCACAACAAAGGCAGCGGCTTGAATCGCCGCCAACTGCCATCCGTACTGTTGTACGGTGGACTGCAGGGCAGTGACCGCCGAGCGCACCTGCGGCAGCGAGGCTTGCAGTGCCATGATGGTTTGCACATGGCTCGCGGTCATGATGCCGGCTTGCGTGTCGGTTGCGCCGTAGAGTGGCACCGACGAGGTGAAGGACGCGCCGTTGCGGAGGCAGCGGCCTTTCAGTGTTAGAAACATGTGCTCCATGTCGGCCATGCCTGTAGCGTGGGCGACATCGTAAACGATGGTGTACTGCGAGAGCAGGTTTTTCCAGTCATCGAGTACCTGCCTTTCGGTGTCGCTCGATGCGGTGGCGAGCAAGTCAAGAATGTCCTGCAAGAGTTTGCCGACGGTTTGACAAAGGTTTGCTATTCGCACACCACAGCTGACGCAGTGACTCGTGCTGCAAACTTTGTCGAGCTGAAGGTTCGGGTGAGATGCTTTCCTTTTCGGTCTCAACCCGAAAAGCGGAGACGAGTGCTGATAGTTGGTTGGTATCAATCATAATGTTTTGCGTTTTTGATGCACCAATCGTGCAAGCCGAGAGCAAACCAAGTTCGCTTGAGTTTGCCGAGGTGCCGCCGATTAGCGCGAAATTTCTTTCGCAAAAGTAGATTGATACGATAGCTCAGCAAAAGACAAAAAAAGGCTCGCCGATGAAGGTGAGCCTTTGCGGGATGTCGTATAGACGTGATGTTTTAGAATCTTTCAAAATGAGTGCGTTGCTGCACTTTTTGTTCTCGTTCAGTGCGTGCCGCTTTATTCTCAGCCTTGTGTCCGAGAGCAACCACACACAGCACTTCATACTGTGAAGGTATGCCGAGAATCTGCTTGATTTCATCGCTTGCTGAGAGACGCTGGCCGTCACGGTCACGTATCTGGTTCCAACAAGCACCGATGCCGAGGTCTTCAGCGGCAAGCAGGATGTAGCCAGCTGCAACAGAGGCATCCTCTACCCATAGCTCGCCTTTACTAGTGTCGGCAATGACGACGATGGCGGCAGCGGCATCACGCACCGATGGCGCGCCGATGCGTTTAGCTCTTGCCACGGCGGCAAGTTTTGCCTTGTCTTCAACCACGACAAACTCAACGGGGTTTTGCCCATATGACGATGGGGCAAAAGCACCAGCATTGACGATGCGTTGCAGCGTGTCGCGACTGATGGGCTGAGCAGTATAACTGCGAATGGAACGGCGGTTTTTTAAGAGCTGCTCCAATCGAGTGTCGTTCCTTTTGACTTCTTGCGAGTTAGCGCATGAGTTGAATAGAGCCATAAAGCATAAAATGATTAAAAGATTTCTCATTTGTGTCAATTTTAGGCTCCAAAGGTACTATTTTTTTCGGCAATATAGCAAGGTCAGTGCTTTTGATTGTTGCAATTTCGCGCGAAATCGCTCAAAATGCCTGTGAAAGTTTTGCCGAAAGCTCCATATCTATCACTCCAAATTTCGGATGAACCTTAAATTTTGGGCTAACAAAAGAGATGAAAACCTTGTTTTGTTCACACCAAATCTGACCTTCCTCATTTTTAGCAAATATAGAATTGGCATACTGAGCAAGTATTTGTTCAAAATGTATAGGAGCTTCTGCTAACAATGCCGAGTCAATTGATTGACAATCATTAACTTATAACGAATCAATCACATTGTTAGTCACAGCCCTTCGGTGTGACAAGACCCACTCAATCCTTTCGGGAGTGAATGCGGCAGATGTCGCTTCGTGGTGGTCTAAACCCTCTAACGTTTGGAAAACGGCATTTCCACCATAAAGATTGATGTCCTCAATCAAATGTTTCACTTGATCACCCCTTGATTCTTGCGACCCACGCGTGCACATGATGGGAGTCTTGGTCAAAGGCATAATGATATTACTTCTATATCCACCCGAAGCCACCATAGCGGCTGCAAAATAATTAGGTGTATCGGCAAGCAGATACCAAACACCCTGACCGCCCATCGACGAGCCGAAAACGTAGATGCGCGTTGAGTCCACACCGAACTCACTCACATAGTAATCGGCCAATGCCTTGACATACTTATTGTACGCTTCGCATTTCTGTTGCTCATGAGGGCGACGCTCGCCGGGCGAGGGGCGGCCGCCACGCTGGCGCTGCCGTGGCGCATCTCCGTTCCAGGAAGCGTTGCTCGGACACTGAGGCACAAGAAAATATGCTTTGACGTTGTTCGCGTTCAGGTAATCATATATCTTGCCCACAGCAGGCACTTTCATCTGTTTTTTGTTGTCGCCTCCACCTCCACTGCCACCGTGCAGATAGATCACAAGAATGGGTTGAGCGGTATCTTCAGGAGCGGTCAGCACCTCTCGGTACTTTAATTTTTTGCCATCGAGCTTTGCTGTCTTATCGGCAAAGACTTGAAGCAAGTCAGATTTTGCTTGAGCGTTAGTCTCAAACAATAGTATGGTGATTAACACCATTATAGCAAGTGAATACATCTTTCTCATACTGCAAATGTACGCAAAAATTCCGATTTATCTGTCTATTGGCGTATATTCAATCTTGGCTTCCTCGTCAGTCGCTTCAAGTTTCATAATCACAGGGCGCAGACCATCATTGCAGCTCACAATGGCAACTCCGGGCTCTTTGATCCAGTCACCATAGTAGAACAGTTCCTTGTCGGCACCATGAGCCAAAGCGAATACATACTGGTAGATAGCCTTCCACGCCTCGTCACAGAAGCCCTTTGGTTTTGCGTAGTCTGCATAAAACACATCGCCCACCTTCATCATGGGACAGGCTTTCAGCCCGGGGATGCCATATTCTTTCGCCAAGTCCTCATTCAGCATCGTTTTGAGGATGGTAATCTTTACTTTCTTCATAGATATATTATTCTTTGGTGAATTTGTAAACTGCCAATGTTGGTAACGTGACCAAAAACAATAGCGTGATCTCCACTAAGGTGTATGAGCCAAAGTAGTCAACCAACGTCTGGAAACCTAGAACTCCATCCACAAGAAAGACCAGAAGGGCAAACCAGCAGAGGAAGAAGATGGCTGCGTACTTGATTTTTCTTTTCTTCAGTTTCATTTCACCACAATCGAGATTAATCTGTTTCTGATAAATACTTTGACCGAAGCGCTTTAGGGAGCTTCGATGCAATGAGCTGATAGGACTCTCTGATCAACCCCTCTACCATTGCTTCGTCCATTTCTTCATAATACACGTCGCTCCAGTGCGTCTTGTTCCAATGATAGGCTGGTGTCACGGCCGAGAATTGTTCTCTAAGTTCGATGTTCCTGTCTGGTGATAGCTTCAGGGCAATTCTTGATACTCCGTCCTTCATGTCATACCTGCCACCGCCTAACCACAGGCAGACGAATATCTTTCCTTCCAAGCGGAAGTTAAGGATGTCTTCGCCGAACGCTTGGTCCTCGGTCACTCCAGGGAGTGACAGCGTGTATTCTCTGACTTGCTCGATGTTCATGCCCAGTCGAAATTTTCCTTTCCGGCACCAATCTCAAAGTGATACTTGGCGATGCCCAGGTCCATCTGGGTGTAGCCCACCAGCGAGAAGCCCCTATGTGCCTGCACCCGATGCCGCCCGTCGACCACGCCCACATACTCAAACGAGAACTTCTGCTGGTTGATGGCCGTGGGTGCCAGCAGGGCTGCCTCGACACCGAGCTTGAACCAGGCGGGGGCCGCGTCGCTGACGTTGCTCACTTGCCGCACTGTCTTGATTTTATGATTCACCCCTTGGGTCTGTCCATATCCGATGGCGATGTAGGCCTTGATGACCTCGCCCTCGCGCAGCACGTAGGTGCCGGGAATCTTCCTGTAGCTGAGTCCCACCCAGCAGGTGTTGAGTCCCAGCGTCTGTGCCAGCAGCACCAGCTGCTCGCCATAGTATCCGATGCGCTCGTCCAGGTCGGGTGCCTTGACACCGGCCATGACCAGATAGTTGCGCACACCGCCAAACTTGCCATATCGGGCCAGTGGTCCCCGGAACGCCTCAGGCTCATCGCGCACCAGCTGGATGTGTAGCTGTCCCTCGGTGTTGAGCCGGTCAATCTCGGCTTTGAGCACGCCCACCACATCGTGGGCCAGAGGTTGCTCGTTGTAGTGCCTGACGCTGTGTCGGGCCTTAATTGCTTCTTTTAGTGTCATATAGTAGAATTCTTTAGGTAGTAGAGTAGTAGAGTAGTAGGGTAGTAAAGTAGTAAAGCCAATACATTATAGTTGTAGCACACCTCCCCCTACAGCAATCAGGTAACGGCTTTACTACTTTACTACACTACTACTTTACTACCTAAAAAGTAACGTCTTAACTCCATTTAACTCCTTAACTACTGATAAATTAACTGGCAATGATTTTCTGTGCCATGCGTCGTCCGGCATCGTAGGCTCGCTGCAAGTCCTGCTCCCAATGCTCGTCGCGATATTGCCGCTTCATCGGCTCGGGGAAGCCTGCCAGCTCATACCGGTCGTAGTTGAGCACCTGATAGGTGTTGTGTGCATCGACATGCTCCACGTTGCCCATTGCGCGCTCTAGGCAGTTCTCGATGATGGCCATGCTCTGGTAGACCATCTGTGCCTGCTGCTGGTTGGCGTTCATGGTGTAGGTGAGGATGACGGGCATCTGCTTGGGTGCCGTCAGGCTGTAGTCGTTGTAGGACAGCCAGGGGAAGATGAGGCGCTCGAGCAGTGCGCGGAGCTGGGCCGTGACCTCGCTGAAGTAGATGGGCGAGCCCAGCACCAGTCCGTCGGCCTGTGCCACCTCGTCGAGCACGGGTGTGAGTGCGTCCCGGAACTTGCAGATGTTGGATGCGCGGCCCTTGAGCTTGCAGGCCATGCACGACATGCAGCCGCGATACTGGAGGTCATAGAGGCGGACGGTCTGGACCTCAATCTGGTCGCTGACCGATGTTGCTCCCTCAGCAATCTTCTGGAGCATGGAGGCGGTGTTGAACGTCTTGCGCGGGCCTCCGTCGATGATGATAATTTTCTTCATATTGCTATTAATCTTCGATGATATTTAACTTCCTAAAGTAGTTATGTAGTAGTGTAGTAAAGTAGTAAAGCCGTTGCATGATGGTGGCGGTTTACGCGGCATGCCGCGGCTCGGTGCCTTTGAACCATTGCAGCAAGATGTGCGTAAACCAGCGGAATCGCTCCAAAAAATACACATTCCGCTGGTTTACGCACATTTTTTAGTTCATAGTTAAGTGAGCTATGTGCTGCCGTGGCGCGCTGCGTTGTCGCCAAGGCTGCATGGCCCGGACTATCTCTCCGGCATAGTCGCGGATGTCTATTTTCTTTTTGGTCATTGTAGTGATATGTTATTGTTTAAGAGTCCAACCATTATCTCCGTGATAAATCATCTGACGGGTCATGCCGCCATCGATGCAGATGTTTTCGCCCGTGATGAAACCAGCCTTGTCAGAGCAGAGATAGAGCACCATGTTGGCGATGTCTAACGGATTGCCTACACGACCGGCAGGTTGCTGAATGGCATCGGGACCTTCATAGACCTTATAATTCGTGTCAATCCAACCTGGGGAAATACTGTTTACCCGCACTTTACTTGCCAGGCTGACGGCCAAGGCGTGAGTCAAGGCGGCAATGCCTCCCTTAGCAGCCGTATAGCTTTCTGTCTGCGGCTGGCTCATGCGATCGCGTGAGGATGAGATATTCACAATTGCCGCACCCTCGGCGAAGTGTGGAGCAAAGAGCTTGGCAAGATAGAACGGAGCCGTCACACCTACACTCATGGCATACTGGAATTCCTCGTAGCTGCACTCGTCGATGCCCTTCATCAACGGCAGGGCATTGTTGATGAGATAATCCACATGACCGTATTGCCCAATCACTTCATTGGCAAATCGCTCCAGCGTCCTCTTGTCGGCAATATCGCCAACATAGTAATCGCCCGGCTGCTTGTCTATCACACACACCGTGGCTCCAGCCTTCTGGAACTCCTCTGCGATGCATCGCCCGATGCCTTGTGCACCACCTGTCACAATGACTATTTTATCTTTGAAATCCATCGTTATTTCAATTCGCTAAATTGGAATTTACTCTAAAGCATAGCCTTTCACGACAATCATAGGACCGGCAGGGATTTTTTTCATCTTCCCTTTCACATTGTTGCGGGCATAATAGCTTTTGAAGTTGACAGGGAAAGAGAGCCTACCTTTTCCCTTGATGTCGACGACACTGATTGTGACACAGTATTCCTTCTTTCCTTTCAACACGATGGACTCCTCTGGGCTGACATATATTTGTTTCCCATTGTCGGCAGGTGTGACACACTTGTAGATGGGTTTGTTTAGTACATTGACTAATTCTTTGTCTCGAACCTCGTAGCAGTTGAAACTCAACAAGCATTCCTCATACTCGCACCTATCGATACTGACAATGATGTCAGTCAGCAGATAGTCTTTCTTTTTCTTAAAGATTGGCCCCCACTCTAAGTCACCCTTGCTGTCGCCTTCGAAAGCGGCCTTACCCACACTTATCCATGACTTACCAGACAACGTTTGCGGCTTGTTTTTTTTGCCGTCAACTATGACTTCTGCAAGTTCGACGGACTTGTCTCGTAGCGTTACGGTCAGTTCCCGTCCATCGGCGTAAGACGCATAGGGAATCGTCTCAGTCTGATAGGAAACGTGAGTAACAGTCAGTTCATCCTTGCGCCCTGAGGGTACCGTTAACGTGAAATGTCCCTCTGCATCAGAGATAACGCCCACGCTATCTTCCTCAATGCCGATGCTGACGTACCCCACACCGGCACCTTGCTCGTTGATGACATGACCTTTGACGATGGTCTGTGCATACGATGCAATGCCAATGGATGCAAGTAGAACTATTATAATTATTATCTTCTTAATCATGTCGATTTTTAGTTTAGTAGAAATCTATAATATGACTAAGTTTCACACCGTTGCCACTTCGTGATATACTTGAAGCACAGGAGCTTGCAATGCTTCTTCGATAGCAACAACCGTGTCAATCGTGAAATTGTGAGTCCCACGCATCCATTTACTTATCTCTGCCTCGCTCTTGCCAAGCATGAGCGCGAGGTCTTTTTGCCGCAGGTTACGCTCTACAAGAATCTCATGAATGCGGTCAACAATCTGAAATGAAAGGCTTACGCGTTCTCTCACTTCGGGATTTACGTGACGGCGACGTTCTTCTATTATCTTACTCCGTTTCATCTCTGCTAAAGTTTAAGTTTCCGACAATTACTTTATCCACCAAAACTATTGTGCCGTCTTTAATCCTTGATGAGATAAAGCGGCTTGTATCAATCAATAGTTTGACGTATGGTGCAAGTTGTTCGCTTTCTTCCCAAGTGGGTGCATCTTTCACTCCACCGTTGCCAAAGACCAAAATTTTATTTGACAATCGCAGGCAGTAAAGCCGCACTTTGTTGCCAATGTCAATCGGAATCACGCCCACGCCGTCGCCATAGCGGCCTTCGGGACGGAAATAGCGTTCTAGCGCACCTCGCTCGGCAATATTGTCGAGCCAAGAAATGACGACATCTATATCTTCGTCATATTCGCTTCCAACGGGGAATTTCTCAAAGAAACGCTCTAATTCAGAGAGTTCCTCCCCCTCTAAATGTATGCTGTAGAAATTCACGTTGGAATATTCTTCAACCAAATCTATGTAATAATGCTGTTTCACTTCTTAACTTTTAAGTTATCTCGCAGCAAAGGTAATTTAAAGAATTCAATGTACCAAACAAATTAACTTAAAAATTAAGTTTGGTCTTAAATTCCCTCATTTTCGCTTTTTGGTGACTTGTTATTCTTCAGCCGCAGGTAATCGTCCTGCGCTTGTTTCGAAGTTCGATTGACGAGCCTTTCTTCAGAGTGACCTGCGCACCGTCTATTGTCGGTGATAAAGCCATATCAATACGTCTTACGGCGTGGTTTGTGGTGTATTGTTTATAGTTTATAGTTTATATACCGCTGCCGCACACGACCAAAGCGGCTGTGCCAAAATGAATTGCCAGACAATTTCACATTGTAGGGACGCGGCGTGCCGCATGATTGGCGAGCAATGTATTGTTTTGATTTACAAGGAGATGTTGCGCAATCGATCAAATCAGTGGATGACAGTGACCGATCACGCGGCACGCCGCGTCCCTACAGAGAGACCACATTTTACAATTTTGACACACCCGATTGAAGCCTTAAAAACGTTACGGCCGAATTGGAAGTTACTTTTCAAACTTGACAAACATATCTCGGAAATTGAGGATGGTTTTCCTATGCTGGAGAACGGCAGCAATACCTATATTGCCATGACAATTTCGTCAGCCAGCGTGCTTTCTTGGTCAATGACGGCCTCGAGCAGCTGAATCGGCATGTTGCCTATCTCCTATTTAGTTGTTCTGATTGATAAGATTCACTACCACCTTCACCATCACGTCTTTTTCTTCTGTCCGACTCTCGGCAATCATCAGTGTGAGGGCAACGAGGGTGTTGTCCGACAATCGTTTGCTGCCGTCGGCACGATAGAGAATGCCGTTGTTGTTGAGGAACCAGAGGAACAGTGTAGCAGCAATGCGTTTGTTGCCGTCGCTGAAGGAATGGTTTTTTGTAACAAGATAGAGCAACATGGCGGCTTTCTCTTCGACACTGGGATATAGTTCCTCGCCAGCAAAGGTTTGGTATATCTGGCCGATACTGCTTTTGAAGGAATCGTCTTTCTCGTTGCCAAAGAGGCTGCTGCTACCAAACTTACTGCGCAGTGCATGGATGGTCTCCATTGCATTCTCATAGGTAGCGTGGAATCTCTCTTCCTGCGTGGTGTCCTTCACCGTAATGCGTTGGTAGTCGTAGTCGTCGAGCGTGTCGAGAGCGTAGGTGTAGTCCGTCACCACGTCGAACAGGGCATTAGTCTCGTCATTAGACAACAGCGGTTGGTTTTGGATGGTGCGTCCAAGCATACCTACCAGCTGGCGCAACTCGCCAATCTGCTCCTTGCGCATACGCTCGTTGATGGCATAGCCCTTGATGAGGTAGTCCTTCAAGACATTACGGGCCCAGATGCGAAATGCAGTGCCTCGCTTACTCTTTACGCGGTACCCAACAGAGATAATGACATCGAGATTGTAAAGTACCAGTTCTTGCTTTTGAGTTTTCCCGTCTATGGCACCATGGCGAGTGGTATGTGCAAATTTTGCACTTACCTGTTCTTTTTTTAATTCACCCTCCTTAAATACATTGTTTATATGTCGGGTGATTACTGTTCTGTCTTTCTGAAAAAGTTCTGCCATCTGCGCCTGAGTCAGCCACACCGTATCATTTTCCAGGCGGACATCTATCAGTGTCTGCCCGTCCTCTGTCTGATATAAAACTATCTTGTTTTCTTCCATAAATTGCGACTTGTCTATTTACAGGTCAATCTTTTTGATGACGCGGGCCGGGATGCCGCCAACGATGGTGTTGGGTGCCACATCTTTTGTGACGACGGCACCGGCAGCAACGACGGCTCCGTCACCGATGGTTACGCCCGCCAGCACAGTGGCATTGGCCCCGACCCATACGTTCTTGCCGATGTGGATGGGAGCGTGGGTCATGCCTGCCCGTTTGGCTGGGTCGAGCATGTGGTTGAGCGTGGCCAGCACGACGTTGTGGCCGATGAGCGCCCCCTCATCGATGGTGATGCCGCCTTGGTCCTGGAACTTGCAACCCATGTTGATGAACACTCGCTCGCCCACGACAGTGTTCTTGCCGCAGTCGGTGTAGAACGGTGGGAACATGCCCACCGATGCGGGCACCTCGCGCCCCCATAGCTGCTCGAGCAGCGCGTGCAGCTCGTCAGGCGTGTGATACTTGCCGTTGATTTCGGCCGTTATCTGCAGGGCCTCCTGCGACAACTTGTGAAACATCATGTGCACAGGCGAGTTGCCCTCAATGGGCTGGCCCGTCGCCATATAATCTCTAAATTCTTGTATTGTCATAGTTAGTGTATTTCCTCAAGTTGGCCGGTCGTGGAGTCGATGATGAAGCCGCGCACCACCACATCGGCGGGAACGAGGGGGTGGGTCTTGATGGTCTTGACGGTGTGCCGCACCGACTGGGGCGTATCCTTGAACCCCTCGAGCCACTGGTCAAGGTCAATGCCGCAGCGGCGTATGGTGTCGAGTGTGTGGTCGGTGATGCCGCGCTCCAGCATCAGGTGGTGGAAGTGGTCATAGCTCATGTGACAGGCACCGCAGTTGGAGTGTGCCACCACCATGATCTCGTCCACGCCCAGCTCATAGATGGCAACGATGAGGCTTCGCATGGCCGAGTCGAAGGGCGAGATCACCAGCCCACCGGCGTTCTTGATAATCTTGGCGTCGCCGTTCCTCAGCCCCAGGGCAGCGGGCAGCAGCTCGGTCAGTCGCGTGTCCATGCACGAGAGCACAGCCAGTCGCTTGTCGGGGTACTTGTCGGTCAGATACTTCTCATAGCCCTTTTGGGCCACGAAGGACTTGTTGTAAGCAATAATCTGGTCAATCATCTTTATGGTCATTGTTTGTTACACTTCGATTGTCTTGTCAACCCGTGCCTGCACGCCGCCCACGGTGGGGCCTGGTCACACATCGCAGGCAGCCGGCTCACCCGAGGCAAAATTACAAAAATTCCTGCAACCTGCCACCATCAGTGTCGAAAAAACGCAAAAAAACGGTTGTGGGTAACAAACTTTTTGTACCTTTGCAGTTTGTTATGCGAAATGAAACAAGAAATCAATGAAGCACTATCTGAAGAAGCTGGAGGAGACTGTCGCTAAGCACTGGAGCCAGAAAGCGCTCTGCGACTATGGCGGAGAGGCGTTCACTTACGCCAACGTGGCGGTAGGCATCGAGCAGTTCCGGCTGTTCCTCGCTCAGGCGGGAATCAACAAGGGTGACAAAATTGCCATCTGCGCGCGCAACTCGGCCCGCTGGGCGATGACCTTCTGGGGCATTAACGCCAACGGCTGTGTGGTGGTGCCGCTGCTGGCCGACTTCCATCCCGACCACATCTGCACCCTGACCAACCACTCGGACAGTGTGCTGCTCTATACCGACGAGGACATCTGGGCCAGGCTGTCGCCCGACCAGATGCCGGCGCTGCGGGCAGCCATCAACGTCCGTGACGGCAGTGTGCTGTGGCACCGCGACCAGGCTGTGGCCCAGGCCTGGCAGGACCGCGAGGCGGCGTTTGTGCACGTCCACCCCGAGGGCATGTCGCCCGACCAGGTGACCTACGCCCCCGACAACCTGGACGATGTGGCCATCATCAACTACACGTCGGGCACCACCGGCAACCCCAAGGGCGTGATGCTGACCTACGGAGCCATGAGCGACACCGACGAGTTTGCCAACACGCACTTTCCCAACCGTCCCGGCGAGACTGTCGTGTCGATGCTGCCCATGGCCCACATGTATGGCCTGGCCATCGAGTTTATCCATCCCAATGTGGACGGTGTGACGGTCTATTATCTGGGCAAGACACCATCGCCCACCACACTGCTCAAGGCCATGCGCGAGGTCAAGCCCTACATGGTGGTGACGGTGCCGTTGGTCATGGAGAAGGTCTATGCCAGCTCAATCAAGCCGGCCCTGAACAAGCTGCGTGTGCTGCTTGCCATTCCGGGCATCAACCGGCTGATATACAACAAGGTTCGCAACAAGGTGCTGGCGGCCTTCGGCGGGCGCGTGCGCTGTTTCATCATGGGTGGCGCCGCTCTCAAGCCCGAGGTCGAGCGATGCCTGCGCCGCATGCGACTGCCCTTCACCGTGGGCTATGGCATGACCGAGGCCTGTCCGTTGCTGGGTTGGGAGTGGTGGACCAGGTTTGCTCCCGGGTCGTGTGGCAAGGCTGTGCACGAGGTGCGCATCGACTCGCACAACCCGCGCAGTGTGGTCGGCGAGATTCAGGCACGTGGTGCCAACATCACGTTGGGCTACTACAAGAACCCCGAGGCCACGGCAGCGGCATTCACGCCCGACGGCTGGTTCCGCACGGGCGACCTGGGCATCCTGGATAAGCAGGGCAATATCTATATCCGCGGCCGCATCAAGTCGATGATTCTCAACTCATCGGGTCAGAACATCTACCCCGAGGAGATTGAGGCCGTGGTGTCGACCTGCCCCCATGTCACTGAATGTCTGGCGGTGGACCGTGGCGGCAAGATTGTGGTTCTGGTCTATGCCGAGCAGTCCGATGACATGGATGCCGAGGCGCGCAAGCGTCTGCCCGACACCATCCGCCAGGCGGCCAACAAGTCGCTGCCGGCCTATAGCCGAATCGCCAAGGTCGAGTTGCGAGACACCCCCTTCGAGAAGACCCCCAAGATGAGCATCAAGCGCTACCTCTACCAATAGAGAGCAACAATATGCTAATAAAAATGCTACATGAGTGCAACCTCGTGTAGCAATCTTTTAGTATTAGAGGCAGCTCTTCTCGACGTTGCCGGCAATCTCTTGCGCCCTGCATGACGCTGTGCGGCATCTGCGCTGTGCTTGGGCTCTGACGGGGTCACTGACCCAGAAGTTGCCGATGGGTCCGGGTGTGGGCAACATATCGGTCGAGGTACCATTGCTTGAACCCGCGCTCAAGCACGGCGGCGGCATCACGACCGCCCGACCAGTACTCATATCGGCCGAATAAGATGGCTTTCAGCCCCAGTGGTGTGCCATCGTCGGGCAACAACTGGGGCAGACGGTGCCGCTCGGTGTAATACTTGATTTTGTTCTCAACATTCGGGTTCCCCTCAAGCATCCACCTCACCCACACTTCCTCATATCCCCAGAACAGTGAATCAACCCCCTGGGGAGGCTCATCCTCGCCGTTGTAGTAACGGCAGTCTAATATCAATTCTTCGCGTGTCATATCGACGGCAAAGATACGACTTTTTCGTTGATTTTTTTGTTTGCCCCCTCAAAAGAGGATAATTTTTATCCCCACAGGCTTGCCTATCCCAATTCCTACCTGAATCTGCGACAGTCGCTATACCGGCTGGATGTCCATCGACAAGATTTGCTACAATCCACTCACCACCTGTCCTTGACCCCAATGATTTTCATCAGAACTGAAACAGGGCGGCTCTGTGTGGAGCCGCCCTGAGGTCAACTGTCAAGAAGGACAATCGTCTTACTTGACCAGAATCTTAGTGGTGCGCTGTGTGCCATCCGAGAGGGTCTCACGGACGATGTTGACACCTTGCTGCGGTTGGCTCAGGCGATGTCCGGCCACCGAGTAAACTTCGGTCTTGACAACCTGTGCGTTGGCACTTACAGACTGCACAGCACTGTTGCCGGTCATGTGCAGAGCCAACTCGCTGACCACCACGCGGTCGTCGCCCTTGGGCTGCCCCAGCATCTTCTCATAGAGGAAACGCACCTTGTGGCGTCCAGGAGCGAAAGTGAGTTCCGCATCGCTGAAGTTGCCGCTGCTGGCATCGGCCTCGCCGCAGAACTCCTTGACCACGGTGTCATCGATAGTGATGCGTGTACCGTCGTTGAATGACAGTTGTCCCATGAAGTTGAACCAGTCTTCCGAGCTGTTCAGCGCACTCCATGCGAGTGTGGCCTGGCAGCCAGCTGGCACGACAAACTCGGCATCGAGCCACGAGCGCACCTTGCCGGTGAAGTCGATATAGGCCGTGGAGCTATAGGCCGTGTTTTCCTCGACGATGAAGGGGTGGTCGGCACTGGTGTTGAACGAGAATTCACCCTCCTCGACGATGGGGCTGTAGTCGGTGGTCAGTGCCTCGGTCGCTGCCGAGCAGTCGACGGTGAAGTCACCAGCATTGGTCTTGATGACCACCTGACCGTTGTGGTCGCCCAGTTGGGCGGTCTCGAAGGTCAGTGTGACAGCGAGTTCCTGGCCATAGTCGGCGGCTTGCTCGGGCATGATGCCATCAAACGTGCCGTCGCCTTCAAAGCCCAGCACCTGCAGTGGCTCGGTGCCGGCGTTGAGCAGGATCACTTGAGCCTGTGCCTGGCAGGTGAGCTTGTCGACATAGTGGCGGCCGAAGTCGACTGCCGGGGTCATGAGCATGGCAGCGTGGGGAGTCTCGTCGGCAGTATCAAAGGTCATGTCGTAGACGTAGGTGCGGAAAGGCTTGTCGACATAGCCATAGAGATAAGAGTTCATGTTGATGAGATTGTCAAACTCAATGTCGTGTGTGCCTGCACCCAGCACCAGCGTCTTGTCGATGGGGTCGATGATGAAGTCCTCGCCTTGACGATCGTAGACGTTGTCGAAAACTGTGCTGCCATCCAGTGTGATCTGAGTGCCGCCGTTGGGATGCAGGGCCTCACCCATGCCTTTCCACGACAGTATGCCCGTCTTGCCCTCGGGTACGGTGACGGTGGCTACGAGCGACGACCTACCACTAGCCTCTCGCTCATTGGTCGACACAGCCACAGGCACATCGAGGACATCGTTGCTGATGACAAATGGCTTGTCCTCGGTGAGCGAGAACACGATGTCGCCTTGCTTGACGATGGGGCTGAAGTCGGGAGCGGGAGCCACGTTGGCCTTGATGACTACTGAGGTCTCCGAGCCATTCTCGGCAAAGAATTTGACGGTAGTCTGATACAGACCGACTTGAGTGGGATGAATGGTGATTTGGATGTCACTGGTCTCACCAGGTTCAAGATGGCTCGACTGGCCATAAACCTCCACACTGCTATCCATGATTTGCCCCGCAAACTCGGTGGCAGTCAGGCCGATGTTGCTCACCTTGACTGTAGTCTTGACCGATGCACCAACAGTGACTGTCGGACCCTCGAGCATGACCTCGCTGGGCGACACAATCAATGCAGCCTCGTCGGGGCGGCGGTTATAGGTGGCGGTCTTGTAGAAGTTCAAGAAGCCGGCACCGCTTTCATTCCAGGTATAGAATCCATAGCAGCCATAGCCTGTGCGCGCTGTCAGGGTCGAAAGGTCTTCGCTCACGTCGAATACCAGTTCGTCGACAGTCTCAAGGCCGTATTGACCTTGCTCATCAGGCTCTTCGCTAAATGCTCCAGCAAAAAGTTTCAGTTCCAGTTCTGAGCCAAAGTACATCATCTTGCCCACCGAGGTGTAGGTGCTGAGCGGACTCTCGCCATCGTAACCCGGGGTCGAGATGGTAATGGTGCGAGCCGTAGCATCATAGTGTCCCTTGACAGGATACACCTCGTCGAGGGTGAAGTAGCCAAAGTCGACCATGCCCTCGAGGGTGACCTCGTCGCCGTCGAAGGTGACCGTTGCCTGACAGTTGGCGGGTGCCAATTGCGAAGCATCAAACCATCCGTACTCATCGAAGTGAGCCATGGCGTTGACCCAATACTGGATGGCTCCTGCCTCAACCTTGGCCGGAGCGCGGTTGATGGTGACCTGCTTGGTCTGTGTCTCTGCCTTCAGGACATTGCCTGATAGCAACTGATTGCCTTGTGCCTTGCACATCTGTCCGATGGTGAACAGAACAATCATCAGTAGTAGACTTTTTTTCATGTCGTGAAATTTTTAAAGTTAGACATTCGATTGGTTTTGATAGTGCAAAGGTAGAGGCAACAAGACAGGTGGCAAAATTTTTGCCAGCCAGTTTTGTTCAAGATTATAATGTTGGACGAAAAGGGCCTATTTTTCAGTCTTTTCGCGTGCAATTCGCTGGTATTCCGAGGGTGTCAGACCCGTAAATTTTTTGAACGCTTGGATGAAAGTTGTACGCGATTTGAACCCCACGCTGTTGCCCACAGCCTCGATGGTGAGGTGCCCAAAATTCTGCGGGTCGTTGATGCGTCGGCACGCCTCAATGATGCGATACTCGTTGACAAAGGCATTGAAATTTTTGCCCGTAGTCTCGTTGATGACCTGCGAGATGTAGTTGTACTTGGCACCTGCTAGTGTGGCTAATTGCTGTGCCGAGAATTCGGGCGAATAGACCTCAGGTGCATTCTCCATCACATCACGGATGCAGGCCATCAACTCTTGCTTGGTCTCCTCGTCAAGACTGCTCGACTTGTACTTCTGGTGAACCTCGGTCATGGGGGCATCATCAACTGGGGCACTGACTGGCTCAACGTGCTGATTCTTGGCTCGTTCCTCGGCCAGCAGTTGGGCCTGCTCCTCGGCTTGTCGGCGGGCCTGCTCTTCGGCTTGCTTGAGCTCGCGGCGTTGAGCGCGATATTGCTCTTCACGCTCGAGCATCTCGACATTCTTCTGGTAGAGCATCTCGTTGCGTTGGCGCAACTGGCGGTTCTTGCGCCAGACAATGAGCATCGACAACAAGATGATGGCGGCAATGCCCAGCACGGTCTTAATAACGATGCTCTGCACATATCGCTGATGATCCATCTCTTGCAGTTGCTTGTCCACACGCTTCATCTCGCCCATGAAGCGCAACTCCTCGACCCCCGCCACCTGCTGATAGTTGAGCAGCGAGTCCTTGAGTTGGAAGTAGCGGTTCTTGTAGTACTCAGCACGCTCGTTGTTGCCTGCCTTGGCATAGAGGTCACCGAGCATGCCATACAACTCCAGTCGCGCATCCTTCATTTCAATCTGGTTGGCGATTTGCTCGGCTTGCTTGGCCATGTCGATGGCATGGGCATAGTCGCCCATCTGGGTATAGACTCTAGCCTTGTTGGCGAAGATGATATAGTTGTATCGGGTGTGTCCTATGTCTTGTTTGAGCAGCCCATCCTGTTGGTCAAAGTCATTGAGCGCTTCTTGCAACTTGCCCTCCTGCAGATGTTTGAGCCCCTGATAGAGCAATATGTTGAATCGTGTGGCTGAGGAGTTTTTGTCTATTTGGCGGTAGTCTGCCAGTTCGCGCCCGATGGCACCCATGTTGCGCAGTGAGTAGGCCACGGTAATCATGTTGGCCATCGCCATGCGCAGTGACACGGTGTCACCCTCATGTTTTGATTGCCAATAAGATTTCTGGTAATAATCCAGCGCCAACGAGTCGGGTCGCAAGTCACCGCTCTGTTCCGACAGCGTCTGGTAGGTGCAGCCAAAGTTCAGGTAGACGCGCCCCACGCCTTCACCAATTGACTGGGTAATTTCCTGAGCGTGCAACAGGTTCTCAAACGCCTGCGAGTGGTCAAAGTAGCAGAAAAAATAGACAAACCACTTGCCAATGTAGCCTTGTGCGCAGGACCGCTTTTCCTGCTTGGACATCTCGGGCTTGTAGCGGCTAGCAGCGATGGTAAAGCAGATGAGGCCGCTGTCGGGCTTATTCTGAAGTTCGGCAAACTCCGAGCCCATGGCGATGAGCGTGTCCGATGGCAACTGCGTCCACCGGCGGTAGGCTTCGGTCTGGGTCACCGATTGTGCCGAGGCCAAGAGTGATAGTACTCCCAACAATATGAATATCTTGAATCGCATGAGTTCGTCATGATTGTGCCCGCAAAGTTACAAAAAAATATTCTTTACAGGCATAATAATCATATATTGAATACCCATCATGGTAGTCATTTCTTCTTATATTTGGCTCGGACGATATCGTAGGAGTTGCGCGTCAGGTCGCGCAGCAGGTCGCTGGGGGCGGTGGTGGCATCGACGCCAATCCAGTGCCGCGCCGACAGGTTGAAGGGCTTGCCCACGCAGTCGTGCTCGGCTCGGAGCTGGTCGATGCGCTCACTCTGGCACTTGAGGGTGACGATGCCCCAGTGGTCGCAGTCGAAGAATGAGAACATGTGGCCATGCACATAGAACGCTAGCACGCCGCTGGCATAGTGGAAAGCTGTGAAAGGCAATTTCTCCTCCACATCGTCGCCCAGCGACAGGCAATAATCACGATAATCTTCAATGTTCATTGTACTTCCAGTTTGGGCTTTACAGGATCGGTCAGGTGATAGATGTGGTCATACTCCACTGTCAACACGCCCTTGACCCGCCTGAAGTGCTGCATGGTCTCGTCGAGCGTCTTGTCATCGGGCTTGCGCAGTGCCATGCCGTTGATCATGTGGTAGTCGTAGACAATTTCGCAGCCATAATCCTTGATGGCCTTGAGCAGCGGCTGTTTGCCGACCTCGGCATCATACATCACCAGCAGCACCGACGGCGAGTGCTCCTGAACATGACCATGCTCAACTGGTGTGGGGATGTTCCTCGTGGCGGTTGCCACAACCTGCTGCTTGGCTCGGCACGAAGACAGAGCCATGATGGTCAAAACAAGGAGGATGGCCCAACGGGTCACCTCCTTGTTGACGTTGTGCCGGCTTGGCTCCATGTCACAGGTTGCTGACCAGGGCGGCAATCTTGGCACGGATGCCGTCAGTCTTCTGCTCGTCGTTCTTGGCAGTGACGATGCCCGTATCGGTCACGCTCCAGTAGTTGCAGATGTCGTGATACTCGGCCATGGCACCATTGTAGACACCGGGCGAGTAGGATGACATGAGCAGTGCCATCTTCTGAACTTTGGCGGGCTTGTTGACACAATACATGCGCTGGATGGGAGCCTGAATCTGGGCGCAGAGGGTGAAGTAGTAGATGGGAGCAGCCAGCACCAGCACCTCGGCCTCGGCCAGCACGGGATAGAGTTGCTGCATGTCGTCCTTCTGGATGCAGGCTCCATTTCCCTTGGTGTGGCAATACTCGCAGGCCAGGCAGCCGGCAATCTTCTTGTGCGACACATTAATCAGGGTCACCTGATGTCCTGCTGCCTCGGCAGCGTTCTTGTACTCCTGAGCCATCCAGGCTGTGCTTCCGTTGGCTCGCGGCGATGCTTGTAGAATTACAATGTTCATGATACAGTTTTTTTTATTTATAGTTAAGAATTCCGTTTTCGGTTTTCAGTTTCCAGCCACAACCGATAACCGATTATCGGCAACCGGTTAATTGTGATGATAGTCCTTGACATAGTCACGGGGTGGCTTGCCATAGTAGTTCTTGAACATGCGGCTGAAGTGCTGCGGATAGTCAAAGCCCAACAGCTCGGCCGTCTCGCCGATGCTGCATCCGCCGACAATCAGGTCCCTGGCGCGCTGCATGATGAAGCGGCGGATGATGCCCGAGGCGGTGTCGCCGGTCATCTCCTTGATGAGGTCGCCGAAGTAGTTGGGCGACAGGCACAGCTCACGTGCGCAATACTTGACGGTGGGAAACCCATGCTGGCGATACATGCCGCCCGCGTAGTAGTCGCTGAGCAGACGCTCAAAGCGTGTGAGCAGAGCCGAGTGGGCCGGCGTGGACAGCGACAATTGCCGGGCATAGAGACGGGCAACATGCTCGAGAACCAACGTGATGAGGGCGACGACGATGTGCGGCGTGTGGTCGTCGGGGGCGGCCGCGGTCAGCTCGGTGCGCAGGGCTTCGAACAGATCGACCAGCGTCTGCCGCTGCTCGTCGCTCATCAGCAGTGCCTCGCTCGTGTTGTAGGAGAAGTAGGTGTAGCCTCGCATGCGGCGTCCCAGGTCGGTGCCCCGCAACAGCTCGGGGTCGAAGAGCAACGCCCAGCCCTTGGTGTGTATCTCCTCGCCTTCGTCGGTCTTGCCGCCTATCTGCCCCGGTGCCACACACATCAGCGCATGCCGATTGAGCACATACTGTATCTGTCCGTAAGACAGGTCTTCGAGCGTCTCATCGGCCAGAAACATGCCATACACGTCATAGTTGTTGAGCGAGTGACGGCAGTGCTCCAACTCGTCGTAGTGAATGACCGAGACCAGTGGGTGCAGCTCTGGAGCGCCGATATAGCGGGCATAGTCGTTGACTTGATGTACCTTGAGTATCTTCTTCATATCAGCATTGCAAAATTAGGGTTTTTCGGTGACATCAGCAACACAAATGGCGAAAATCAGTAAATCGGGTTGATTTATCAGTCATCCATTTAGGCCATGAATGCGATTATCGGTGTAACTTTGCCACCACAAAAAGAACCAAATCATCAAGACTATGACAAAGATTGCATTAGGAACCTGGGTCGCAAGCTCGCCAGGCTAAGGTAACGGCTTCACTACTTCACTACTCCACTACTTCACTTCAAAAAACTACTCCACTACAAAAAACCACTTCACTGCTTGCCTCTAGGCAAACAACTCATAACTGAATGAAACTAAAGACTGTATTGGTTTTAACCATGTTTGCGTTGAGCACCATGGCTCAGGGCGTGATCGATGTGCACAGTCACATCATCACCCCTGAGTTCATCTCGGCTTTGGCACAAGAGGGCAGACTGATGGACGAGGGGTTCCCCTTGCCGCGCTACGGTGTCGAGGAGCATCTGCACTGGATGGACCAGGCGGGTGTCCAGACCTCGGTACTCACACTGGCCGCACCACAGCCCTCGTCGCCAGCGGTCATCCGCCAGACCAATGAGGCGGCCGCCCGGCTCAAAAAAGAACATCCCGGACGGTTCCTGTTCTGCGCTGCACTGCCACTGCCCGATGTAGATGCGGCCATCGGCGAGGCCATCTATGCCCTGGACACCCTCAAGGCCGATGGCATCAAGCTGGCCACCAATGTGCAGGGGCAATATCTGGGCTCGCCCGAGCTCGACACGCTCTTTGCGGTGCTCAACGCGCGCCATGCTGTGGTCATTCTGCACCCACACCGCCCCAATCCCGTCAACGGCCAGGTGATGCAGCAGACACCCCTGGCCATGCAGGAGTATCTGAGCGAGACCACACGCGCCGTGGCCAACATGATCACACGCAACGTGATGGCCCGCTACCCCGATGTCAAGGTCGTGGTACCCCACTGCGGTGCCTACTTGCCGCTGGCTCTGCCGCGCATGCGGTCGCTGGCTCCCGTGATGCAGGCCAACAAGATGGTGGGGAACATCGACTGGGAGGGCAATCTGGCAGGTCTCTACTATGACCTGGCAGGTGCGCACAGCCCCGAGGTCATCCGCTTGTTGCTCAGCATCACCACGCCCGACCATCTGCTCTATGGCTCGGACTACCCCTACGTCGCCCCACAGGTGCTCACGACCAGCCTGCGGCGCATGCAGGGCTATCTCACCAGCGAACCCGACCTGGCTCCGCTGCGCGAGATGATACTGCACAGCAACGCCGAGCGACTGCTGGGTTTATCGGCCCCTCAGACAACAGCCAGCACTGGCGGTGACAAGATGATTGTGCGCATTGCCGAGATTGAGGTTTATCCACAGTATCTGGAGGAATATCTGGCGATTGCCAACGAGGTCGACCGCCTCTCGGTCGAGCGCGAGCCGGGGGTCATCTGCCTGTTCCCCATGCAGAGTGCCGAGGACTCGACACAGATACGCATCCTTGAGATCTATGCGTCGGACGATGCCTACCAGCAGCACCTCAAGACCGAACACTTCCAGCACTACAAACAGGGCACCCTGCACATGGTCAAGTCGTTGCGACTGCCCACCATGCAGCCCCTTGACCCCGAAACGATGACAAAAATATTCACCAAAATCAGATAACACAATGCAGTATATCCAACTAGGCAACTCTGACCTCAACGTGTCGCGCATCTGTCTGGGATGCATGGGATTTGGCGACGCAAGCATCGGCCAGCACTCATGGACCATCGACGAGGAGCACACCCGCCAGATTATTCGTCGCTCGCTCGACCTCGGCATCAACTTCTTCGACACAGCCATCGCCTACCAGCTGGGCACCTCGGAGCAGTATGTGGGCCGAGCCTTGCGCGACATGAGCCGTCGCGACGAGGTGGTGGTCGCCACCAAGTTCCTGCCTCGCACCGACGAGGAGATTGCGACCGGCATCGATGGCCGCCAGCATGTGATCAACAACATTGACACCAGCCTGCAACACCTGGGCATGGACCACGTCGACCTGTACATCTATCACATCTGGGACTACAAGACACCAGCCGAGGAGATTCTCGAGGGCATGAATGAGGCGGTGCGCACTGGCAAGGCACGCTACATCGGCATCGCCAATGCCTATGCCTATCAGGTGGCCAAGATGAATGCCCTGGCCGAACGCCGTGGATGGGCTAAGTTCATCAGTGTGCAGAACCACTACAACCTCATCATGCGTGAGGAGGAGCGCGAGATGTTCCCCTTCTGCCGCGAGGAGAACATCGCCATGACACCCTACAGCGCACTGGCCTCGGGCAAACTGGCCAAGCGTCCCGGCGAGACGTCCAAGCGACAAACCGAGGACTCGTTCATGCACTTCAAGTACGATGCCACCGCCCAGCAGGATGGCCGCATCATCGAGCGTGTGGTTGAGTTGGCCGACCGTTATGGTGTGGAGATGACGCAGATAGCGCTGGCATGGCTGCTCACCAAGGTCGAGTCGCCCATCGTCGGAGCCACCAAGCTGCACCACATCGAGGGCGCAGTCAAGTCGCTCGACGTTCACCTGACTGCCGACGACATCCGCCATCTCGAGGAACCCTACGTGCCGCACAACCTCTCGGGCGTGATGGCGGTCAACAAGCCCACCATGAGCGAGGAGCCCGTCTGGGTCTCAGCCAGCCGCAACAAGTAACATGAAATTCAAGTTTCTACAGTAGTTAAATCATGAAACAGAATATTGGACAGAAACTGGCACTCTACCCTACGCCAGCCACAGTCGTTGGCACTGTTGGAGAAGAAGGGAAAGTCAACTGGATGCTTGTGGCCCATGTGGGCATAGTCAGCCACTCGAAACTGTTGTTGAGCATCCACTCGGCTCATCATAGCGTGAAAGCCATCGACGAGAAAGGGAAACCTGACTACGCGCGGCTGAAGCCTGTCCTGTTTGAAATGCCCACCTACAAGTATTTGCGCACGGGCGATATCATTGGCGACTGCATGAAGATGGGTAAAGCATACGGAGAAACATTGAAATAAGTCATGAGAAAGAAAATCATCATCATGTTCGCGGCACTGCTGACCATCGGTCTGGGTGCCCATGCACAGAGCAGCAACAAGGAGAACAAAGAAGTGAAAAAAGTATTAGTAGCCTATTTCTCGGCATCGGGCGTCACTCGGGGGATAGCCCGGCAACTGGCCGAGGTCGCAGGGGCCGACCTGCATGAGATTCGGCCCGAGAAGCCCTATACCGACGCTGACCTCAACTGGAATAACCAGCAGAGCCGCAGCAGCCTGGAGATGAAAGACAGCAGTTCGCGCCCGGCCATCACCGACAAACTAGAGAACATGCAGGACTATGATGTGGTCTACGTCGGTTTCCCCATCTGGTGGTACACTGCGCCCACCATCATCAACACCTTCATGGAGGCCTACGACTTCGCCGGCAAGACGGTCATCCCCTTTGCCACTTCGGGCGGCAGCAGCATCCAGAAGGCTTGTGCCGACCTGAAAGCCACCTATCCAAACGTCGACTGGCGAGAGGGCAAACTTCTGAACCGCGCATCCAAAAGCGAGTTGCAGTACTGGGTGGAGAGTAACCGATAACAGGGGCACTGTGCATTGCAAGAGATAGGGCTTTAATGCCAATCGGCAAAATGGAAAGTGAGGTTTTTGGCTAAAATGAATCAAAAATATTGCGTTTTAGCCGAAAACCTCAACGCTGTTTTCGGCTAAAATGGGCATTTGATTGCCTGTTTTAGCCAGAAATCGCTGGTTTTTGAAAACCTCATGCTGATTATGCTGAATTTGACACCCGTTTTTTTGGAGGAAAAAATTCACTTTTCTGACCAAAAATCCTTGGCAAATCTAAAAACATTCATTAACTTTGCCACCGAGTCCAGTCACTGTTCAACGATTGGTTCCAGCGAGCCTCCCCTCCCCTTTCCCAAAGGGGAGGGGCTGGGGGTGGGGTTTGCAACGAGCAAGTTTTGACTCATTTTTATAATAATGGCGGTATCCAAACCCCACCCCTGACCCCTCCCCTTCTGACCCCTCCCCTTTGGGAAAGGGGAGGGGAAACGCAGAATCGCTGAACAGATACCGAGTCCAGTCACTGTTCAACGATTGCGCTAGGTTGTGTGCCAGTTGGTTGCCAGAGTTGGTAACCAGCTCAAGGTGGCAGATGGGGCGCCCTGCGGGCGGAAATCTTACAAAATCTATCTCAAAATCTCACAGTGGCTGTGACTCATATCAGCTGTGTGTCTTTATCGTCACTACGCTTTAAGTAGGCTCAATTATTGTAGCGACATTGCAATGAATTGCACGAATTGTTGAGCGGCCCAAGAACCAGCGAGGCAGTAAATTGCACTAAATTGCACAAATTGTTGAGCGGCCAAAGAACCATCGAGGCAGTAAATTGCACTAAATTGCACAAATTGTTGAGCGGCTCAAACCTAGCGTGCGTTGCTTCCAAACCCCACCCCCAGCCCCTCCCCTTTGGGAAAGGGGAGGTTGCCGGGCAGTGATTGTGCATAGTGCGTTGCTTCCAAACCCCACCCCCAACCCCTCCCTTTGGGAAAGGGGAGGGGAGAGGGTGGCCCTATCTTGCAATTACCTCACAATCAGCTTGAATAATCGCTGAATGGATCTACTATGTGTCTTTTCGGTCTGTCAGTAGCACTCATTCAAGCTGACTCAGATTGTTGAGATCAGACGTTCTTGCCCAGGTCGTAGGCGGCTTGCAGTTTGGGGTTGTCGGCTATCTCGTTGGGGGCGTTCACACCACCGCAGAACAGTGTGCCCGTCAGATGGCTCTTGGGATAGCAGTCAATCCACCCTGTCAGGCCGGCCTCGGCGCGTTGGGGAGTTTGCTCCTCGGCTTCGGCAGCCGTGGTCAGCAGATAGACATCGCGGAATTGGTAGTCCTGCTCGTACATGGCATTCATGCGGTCGATGAGGGTCTTCATCTGACCGCTCATCTCATAGTAGTAGATGGGTGTGGCCCATGCCACGACATCAGCCTTCAGGACGCGTGCCATGATGTCGTTCACATCGTCGCTGATGACACACCGGCCCAACTTCTGGCAAGCGAGGCAGCCCTTGCAGAACTGGATGTTTTTGTCCACAAGCGAGATTTTCTCCACATCGTTACCGGCGGCTTGGGCACCCGCCACAAACTGGTCGGCGAGCATGTCGCTGTTTGAGCCACGGCGCAGGCTCGTCGAGATTACAATTACTTTCTTCATGTCTCTTTGTTACTCTATTGGTTATTTAACTTTCTAAAGTGGTTTCTTGTCAGTAGTTAAGGGAGTTAAGGAGTTAAAGGAGTCAAATGGAGTTAAGACGAATGCCTAGTGATGTAACGGCTTTACTACTTTACTACTTTACTACTTCAGATGTCATTGATTGACAGAACTGATGGTGGCGACGACATACTCCGAGCGTGTGCCGATGCGGTACTTGCCGCCCCAGATGCCCATGCCCGAGCTGACGTAGTAGCGTGTGTCGCCCTTCTGGTAGAATCCCCATGCGTCCTCATACATCGCGTGGACCATCAGGCTGATGGGCCACACCTGCCCCTCGTGGGTGTGGCCGCTGAACTGCAGGTCGACACCGCACTGCTGCGACTCCTCCAGGTTGTAGGGCTGGTGGTCGAGCAGGATGATGAACTTGCCGCGGTCGGCTCCCTCGAGCAACTCGCGGGTGGGGCGGCGCCGGCGGTTGGAGCGGTCGTCGCGGCCCACAACCAGCAGGTCGCCCACAGTGAGCACACTGTCGCGCAGCAGGGTGATGCCGGCCTGGCGGTAGAAGTCGAGTGAGCGGTCGATGCCGGTGATGTACTCGTGGTTGCCCAGGCACGCCACCACGGGCGCGTTGAGTTGCCTGAAGTCGGCCGCCATGTCCTCGTCGTGCAGGGGGCGCACATATCCGTCGATGATGTCGCCCGCCACCAAAATCAGGTCGGCATGCTCGGCATTGAGTATGTCGACCCACCGCCGCCACTCGGCCTTGCGGTTGTGGTAGCCCAGGTGCAGGTCGCTCAGCAGCAGCACCTTGACGGGGCGCGACAGCTGCTTGTGCGTGGCCAGCTGCAGCGGCTGCCTGACCTTGTTGTGATAGTGCACGTTGCCATAGATGAGCAGGCCGGCAATTACTGTCGTGATGGTGCCCGCCACCCAGGCGTTGTCGTGCAGCCATCCCTTGGGCACCAGGTGCACCAGCCGCCCCAGGTCGAGCAGGACAAAGGCCAGGAGCAGGTAGAGGAACACGATGACCCACGACGTGCTCACATCATAGGCCACCGAGGCGGCCTCGAGTGGCATGCGGTCGAACGTGCCGGCAATCCCGGCAATCATCATCGCCAGGGCGGCAGTCATCAGTGCTACCACCGTCCACTTGCCCCACACGGGCAGGGGCAGCACCTGATGGACGTGCCACAACACATAGACATGTGCCAGCACGGGCAGCAACATGAAGAGTATAAAGCCGAATTTCATGAGTGTTTCGTTGTCGGTTTCAGTCACGATGAGTGGTGTCGCCCGCCCTGAGGCGACGGCGCATGGTCAGTGATGTCACCAATGCGGTGAGCAGCCCGATGGCGGCCACTAGCGCAAAGGCCAGCAAGACGTCGGTCCACTGGACTACGACCGGATAGGCGTGCACGACCAGCGACTGCGTGTCCACGCCCAGCTTGAACCAGCCGTAGTGTTGCTGTCCGACGCACAGCAGCAGTCCGGTGGTCACTCCCAGCACGGCCCCCACCAGAGCGATGAGCCATCCCTCGATGACAAAGATGCGTGTGATTTGCTGGTCGCTGGCTCCCAGACTGCGCAGGATGCCAATGCTCTCGTCCTTCTCGATGATGAGCAGCGACAGCGTGCTGATGACGTTGAATGTGGCGATGAGCAGGATGAATGCCATGAGCAGGAATGCCATCCACTTCTCGACATTGACCAGTCGGTAGGCAGCCGCCTGCTGCATCAGGCGGTTCTTGACGACGTAGGACTGCCCCAGCCGCTGCCGCAGCTGCGCCATGAATTGTGCCTCGTCGGCTCCGGGCTGCAGTGCCACCTCGATTTGTGTGGCTTGTGTGGGATAGTCGAACAGGTGCCGCGCCTTGTCGATGGGCACATAGATCAGGTCGGCATCGTAGGCGTTCTGCTGCAGCTGGAACACGCCCGAGACAAACAGCGAGTCGGCCACAAAGGCCCCCATCGGGTTGGCCAGGTTGACACGCCCCTGACGCTTGGGGGCATACAGGTTGAGCATGAGCAGATAGCCCGGGTGCACATGCAGCTGCATGGCCGGCCCCACGCCCACCACGGCGTAGGCACTGACCTGGTCGTGCAGGCACCAGTCGCCGTCCACCATCAGCGAGTCCATGGCGTTGAGCCGGTTGTAGTGGTCGGGGACCCCCTTGAGGCGCACCGGCATCTGATAGTCGGCAAACACGGCCAGCGCATGCTCCTCGATGACAGGCACCGCCGCGGCCACGCCCGGCATGGCGGTGACCACCCGCAGCACACTGTCGGCCTGCTCGATGGCCTTGCCGGCACTGGCGGTGACCGCCACCTGCGGGTCGAGTTGTGCCAGCTTGCCCATGATGAGTCCCCGGAAGCCGTTGAACACGCTGAGCACGGCGATGAGCGCAGCCGTGGTCACCACCACCCCCAGCAACGAGATGATGGAGATGATGTTGACCGCATGGTGTGCCTTCTTCGACACCAGGTAGCGCAGCGCTATTTTCAGCTGATAGTTCACTGCTTGAGCAGCTCGTCGATGTGCTCGATGTAGTCGAGCGAGTCGTCGATGTAGAAGGTGAGCTCGGGAGTGCGTCTCAACTGGTAGCGCAGCCGTCCGGCCAGGTCATAGCGGATGGCCGTGGCATTGGCGTTGATGTTGGCTATCATCTCGGTGCCGCGCTCGCTGGGAAAGATGCTCAGGTGCACACGCGCCACGCTCAGGTCGGGCGACACACGCACATGGCTCACACTGATGAGCACGCCGTTGGTCTTGGCGGTCTCGAGCCGGAAGATTTCGCTCAACTCCTTCTGCACGAGCCGGTTGATTTTTTCTAGTCTGGTTGCTTGCACTTTTGTTAATTAAGAATTACGAATTATGAATTATGAATTAATGCCGCGTAGTGGCTCTTGTGCCTTGACAATCGGGGGTGCAAAGTTAATGCTTTTAGTCGAAACATCGGCCAATCATGCGCTAGAAATGGCTATTTTCGTCGCAATGGCGGATGATGGTGAGCCCGTCGCGCAGGGGTAGGATGACACGTTCCACGCGTGGGTCGGCCGCCACACGGTCGTTGAACTCGCGTATGCCGCGCGTCTGCGCATCGTGGCTGGCCGTGTCGGCAACCTTGCCGTCCCACAGCGTGTTGTCGGCAATGATATAGCCTCCTGGCACCAGATGTGCCATGGCCAGGTCATAGTAGGCAAGATAGTCGCGCTTGTTGGCGTCGATGTAGATGAGGTCGAAGTGCCGCTCGAGCCGCTGCAGGATGTCGACCGCGTCTCCAATGTGCACGGTGATGCGTTGGCGCACAGGCGACTGGGCCAGATGCTCGCTGATGAAGTCCTCCAGCTCGTCGTCAATCTCGATGGTGTGGACATGGGCCTCATCGCGCGTCAGTCCCTCGGCCAGGCATTGCGTGGCATAGCCGCTGTAGGTGCCCAGCTCCAGGACATCGGTCGGGTTGACCATGCGCACCAGCATCTTGAGCAGGCGGCCCTGCAGGTGCCCCGAGCACATGCGGGGATAGAGCAGTCGCACATGGGTGTCGCGGTCGAGCCGCCGCAGATGCTCGGGCTCGGGGTCGATGTGGGCCAAGATGTATTCTTCGAGTTGCTCGGTCATGATACTATCTCAGCTCTCCCAGATTTCCCAGATTTCTCAGATTTCCCAGAACTCCCAGAACTCCCATTAATTATCAGCTCAACCGCCTGGCGGTAGCCGTCCAGGCCGTGGCCCATGATGGTGGCCACACACACGGCAGTTAGCATCGAGTGTCGGCGCCACGGCTCGCGCCGGCTGATGTCGGTGATGTGCACCTCGACCACCGGGGCTGTGATGGCCGTCACAGCGTCGGCCAATGCTATGGACGTGTGCGTGTAGCCCCCGGCGTTGAGCACGATGCCATCGGCCGTGAAGCCCACGCGCTGCAGCTCGTCGATGAGGTCGCCTTCATGGTTGCTCTGATAGAGCGTGAACTCGACATCGGTGTAGTTGTCCACCAGCTGCCGCAGGTAGTCATCGAGGCTTCGGTCGCCATAAAGCTCCGGCTCGCGTATGCCCACCAAGTTGAGGTTGGGGCCGTTGATGATTGCAATCTTCTTCATGCCGCAAAGTTAGTGTATTTAATCGAGAATTGTGAATCAGGGATTGATAATTTGCACAGTTGCCGGAGTTTCACTATCTTTGCCCCCAGCTGCAACCAGCAACTAACAACCAACAACTAAAAACTAACAACTAAAAACTAACAACTAAAAACAAACAACTGATATGGAACCGATGACTCTCTGGCAATTCTATGCCGTGTTTCTGGTGATGTGCGTGGTGGGGGTAGGCACCTGTTATGCCATGTATTGGTTGGGTGCGCGATGCCCGCTGCTGGGCAGCAAGCGTAGCACCTGGGCCGAAAAGGTGCGGGGCAAGCTGATGATTGCCTTCCTGTTCATGGCCGCCATCTGCAGCATGTACACCCTCGAGGACGTGGTGCGCGCCTTCAAAAACGACGTGGTCGATACGGTCGCCGACGCCACCACCGATCTGGCTGGACGTGCCATCGATGGCGAGGACATCACACAAGACCTGAATAAGCTCAATAACATCGAGATGCCCAAGGAGGGCGAGGTCATCTGGGGCGAGTATAACGAGTCGCAGAAAAGCACCATCTATCTGCTCACCGGTTTCTGGTACTTCCTGTCCTGGATGATCTATGTGGGCAACTTTGCCAAGTCGCCCTCCAGCTGGTGGCAGAAACTGTGCAAGATTGTGGCCTATCCCCTGCTCACGTCGTTCATCCTGCTGTTTCCGCTCAATGTGCACTACATCAACAGTGACGAGCTGACTGCGCCACTGGTGATGCTTGCCCTTGCCGGCTTGCTCATCCTCGCCTCGCACGACCGCACCCCACTGCCTCCCGATTTGCCCACTGCCCAGGGCTGACGATTCTCGCCTGCGTTGTTGGGGCCGGGGCCGCAGTGTCATCCCTCCGAAGCGTCCGACAGCACTTGCTGGCGGAAGTTGGTGTCTGACCGCAGGCGGTCCAAGGCTTTCTTGGAGGCATTCTGGTGCGACTCTTTCTTGCTGTAGCCAGTGCCGTCGGCGGCATACTGCCCCGCGATGATGACTGCTGTGGTGAACACCGGGTTGTTGTCGCGGTCGTTCTTGGTGTCGACCAGCGCATACTCAATGGTGACGTGATACTTCTGTGTCCACTCGATGAGTCGCGACTTGAAGTTCTGGTCCACCTTAACCAACTGGTCGATGTCAAAGTGCTGGCAGATGATGCGCTGGACGATGAACTGGCGGCATCGCTTGTAGCCATGGTCCAGGTAGACCGCTCCCACCAGTGCCTCCAGCGCGTTGCCGTTGATGTAGCTGTTGTGTGACGTGCTGTGTGTGGCGGCGCGCACATGTGTGTCGAGGTGGAACGCCTTGCCCACACGGTTGAGGCTCTCGCGCTGCACAATCTTGGCTCGCGTCGATGTCAGGAACCCCTCATGCTTGCGCGGAAACTGATTGTAGAGAAACTCGGCCACCACCAGGTCGAGCACCGCGTCGCCCAGATATTCCAGTCGCTCGTTGTTGGTCCATCGGCCACTGGGCAGTTGCAGCGGCTTGCTGCGGTGCACCAGCGCCAGCTTGTACAGCTCGATGTCACGAGGATAGTAGCCAGTGATGCCATGCACATAAACATAAAGCTCCTTATCCTTGATGAAAAGGAGCTTTATGAGTGATATGAGATTGGTCAGGCAGGTCATCACGTCGGCAGTCCAAAGTTAACCTTTGTACTTACTGACAATGATGCTGGCGTTGTGACCACCGAACCCGAAGGTGTTGGACAATGCGATGTTGACCGTGCGCTTCTGCGGCTTGTTGAACGTGAAGTTCATGCGGTAGTCAATCTGCTCGTCCTCGTCGCCCTCCTCGTGGTTGATGGTGGGCGGAACGATATCGTCGCGACATGCGAGCAGGCAGAACAGTGCCTCCATGGCTCCGGTCGCTCCCAGCATGTGGCCGGTCATCGACTTGGTGCTACTGACATTGAGCTTGAAAGCATGCTCTCCGAAGACGTTGACGATGGCCTTGGCCTCGCCCGGGTCGCCGACCGGGGTCGACGTGCCGTGCACATTGATATAGTCCACCTCTTCGGGTTTGATTCCGGCATCGTCCAGCGCGCGTTTCATCACCAGCGATGCACCCACGCCCTCGGGGTGCGAGGCGGTGATGTGATAGGCGTCGGCACTCATGCCGCCACCGATCACCTCGCCATAGATTTTGGCTCCACGTGCCAGTGCGTGCTCAAGCTCCTCAAAGATGAGGCACACGGCCCCCTCGCCAATGACGAATCCATCGCGCGAGCCACTAAACGGCCGCGAGGCAGTCTCGGGGCTGTCGTTGCGCGTGCTGATGGCCTTCATGGCATTGAAGCCACCCACACCTGCCGGGAAGATTGGGGCCTCCGAGCCGCCGGTGACAATGGCATGAGCCTTGCCCAGACGCACATAGTTGAAGGCATCAATCATGGCATTGGTCGATGTGGCGCATGCCGACACGACACCAAAGTTGGGGCCGCGCAGTCCATAGCGCATCGAGATGTGTCCGGCAGCGATGTCGGCAATCATGGTCGGGATGAAGAACGGGCTGTAGCTCGGGCCTTCGTCTGCATGCTTGGCATAGTATCCGGCCTGGTCTTCGAACGTGTGCAGTCCACCAATACCCGATGCGAATATCACACCAATGTCGTCGCGGTTGGTGTCGCTGTCCAGCAACTTGCTGTCGTCGATGGCCTGCTTGGCTGCGGCGATGGCATACTGCGAGTACAGGTCGGTGCGCTTGACATCCTTCAACTCGCGGCGGTCGCCGGGGTTGAGCAGATAGTCGGCCACGTCGAAACCCTTGACCTCGCAGGCAAACTGCGTCTTGAACAGCGAGGCATCAAAATGTGTGATAGGCCCCGCACCACTCACACCCGCCAGCGCATTCTGCCATGTTGTGTCGACATCCAAGCCGATGGGTGTGATGGCTCCAAGACCCGTCACCACTACTCTCTTTAATTCCATTACAGTGGGAGTATTGTGGAAAGGTTGCTATAAAATATAATTCTGTGTTGTTCTGTCGTGCCGAGTGATTATGCCTCGAGAGCCTTCTCGATATAGGCAATGGCATCGCCCACGGTCTGGATGTTCTCCGACTCGGTCTCGGGAATCTTGATGTCAAAAGCCTGCTCAAGCTTCATGATCAGCTCAACGGTGTCGAGCGAATCAGCTCCCAGGTCCTGTGCAAACGTAGCCTCGGCAGTTACCTCTGAATCGCTAACGCCCAGATTCTCAACAATAATCGCTTTTACTCTTTCAGCAACTTCTGTCATAATCGTAAGTTTTTAATATTAATGTTAAATGTTATTGTTCTAAGAAATGAGACTGCAAAGGAACAAATTTTTCTCGGTACGCTCAAAAAAAAATCATAGAATTTAGTGCTTTGTTGCACTTTTTTATGTTCTAAAGCATAAAGCTCCAGATGTTTTAACCGAACTTTCACAATTTTAACACTTTACTCCTGTTAAAAATTGTAACTATTTCTGTTCAAGCAGATCCACAACCATGCCCTCACGGGCCAGGCGGGTGTCGGCAAAGACCTCTTGGGCCTGGCGCAGCAGCGGCTCCTCGTTGTCATAGCGGCTGGAGTAGTGCCCCAGAATCAGGTGCTTGACCCCGGCATCATGGGCCACCTGTGCGGCCTCGCGGGCTGTGCTGTGATAGCGGGCATGGGCCTGACGCTGGCACTCGTCGCCATAAGTCGCCTCGTGATAGAGCCAGTCGACACCGCCGATGGCCTCGACAACACGTCGGCTGGGGCGCGTGTCGCTACAGTAGGCATAGCTCACGCTGGGGTCGGCAGCACTGGTGAGCTGCGCATTGGGCACAACGACACCCTCGGGTGTGATGTAGTCCTGCCCCTGGCGCAGCGAGTTCATGGCCCAGTGGGGCACTCCCAGCCGGCATGTGGCATCGGGGTTGATGTGCCGCAACTTGGGCTTCTCGCGGATGATGAAGCCCACGGCGGGAACACGGTGATTGAGCGTGATGGTGTCGACGGTGATGGCATTGTCCTCATGGATGCGTGCCGGCTGGGTGCCGATGACATTGAACTCCAGGTCGTAGGGTGCCCCGTCTCCGCCGGCATACTTTGCCACCTCGCGCAGCAGCCGCGCCCCGTCGCCAAAGATGTGTATTGTCAACCGCCCCGTCAGCTCATGCAGTGCCAGCGTCGATAGCAGACCGGGCAGCCCGAACCAGTGGTCGCCGTGCAGGTGGCTGATGAAGATGTGGCGCAGCCTGGAGAACTTGAGCCTCTGGCGGGCCATGGCCATCTGGGCACCCTCGCCGCAGTCAATCATCAGCAGATTGTCGCGCACGTTCAGCACCTGGCATGAGGGCAGGTGTCGCGCTGTGGGCTTGGCCGAGCCGCAGCCCAGTATGTTCAGCTCCAGTCGAGGCATTATCGGGGCATGAAGCGGGAGTGGTCCTCCGGGTCGACCAGTGGCGGTGGGGTGGGGGTGTCGACGGTCGTTGTTGAGGCAGGTTGGGTTGGAGGGGTCTCGGGTGTCGTGCCGGCAGGCTTGCGCGGGTGGCGCAGGTGATGCTCGTTCCACTCGCTCACACTGCGTCCCAGGGCCCGCATGTCTTCCAGGCTGTGATCGATGCGCTCGTCCACGGCCCGCTCGATGCGCTCATTGAACTTGAACGGCAGCATCGACAGTACGGTCGTGCACAGTGCAGCCACCAGCAGCACATACAATGCCTTGTAGCCAATGCCTAGGCCGATGATGGCAAATCCCTCGCCCACATCCTCGCTGGGGGTGATGTCGGGCGCATGGCGCAGCGCGATGTCGTGGTAGTTGCCGGTGCAGTCCATGAACCACAGCCCCAACACGATGAGGGCGGTCACCAGGATGCCCCACCAGCGGCTCTTGAGCGTGTTGAAGCCGATGGCAAAGAAACATGTGATGAACGGCAGCAGGGCAAACACGGTGTTGCCCAGCGTGAAGCGCTGTGTGATGGAGCCTGCCGTGTAGCTGAATCCGGTGAGCCCGCCCTGGAACGAAATCTCGTAGAACGGCAGGAACACATAGCAGATGAGAGCTAGCGCAAGCAGTATGCTGGTGATGGGTTTCATGCTCTTAAAAATATGTGTCGAAAAAGTTAGTGAACTGCGAATTTAGGCATTTTCGCCCGAATGGGCCTAAAATCCCGCCACATTTTAGTATTTTTTAAAAAACAACAACTGGACCAAATATAGTAACTTTGCAGGCCGAAAACCGAGAGACAGACAATGGCTAGTGACAACAAATCGACCCTTCGCGCCCATGTGGCGATGACCATGACCATGATTTTGTTCGGGCTGATGGCACCCTTCAGCAAGGATGCGCTGGGCAGCGGACTGACGGGCCCGCAGCTGGCCACACTGCGCATCGGTGGCGGCACAGTGCTCTTCTGGCTGGCGTCGCTGGTGATGCCGTGGCATCATGTGCCGCGCCGTGACCTGGCGCTCATGGCAGTGGCCAGCATCTTCGGCGTGGTGCTCTCGCAGGCTGGGCTCATCATGGGCATCAGTCGCACGTCGCCCATCAACGCCACCATGGAAATCACGGCACAACCCATCTATGTGCTGATTCTGTCGGCGCTGTTGTTGCACCAGCGGGTCACGCCACGCAAGGCAGCCGGGGTGCTCATGGGCTTTGCCGGCGCTGCTCTGCTGGTGTGGATTGGGGCCGAGGCTGGCGGGCCGCAGGCCAGCATCATGGGCGACCTGATGGTTCTGGGCTCGCAGGTGGCGTTTGCGCTCTATCTCACGATGTTCCTGCCGCTCATCAGCCGTCACGACCCCCTGACGTTCAACCGCTGGATGTTCACCTTCGGCATCCTGTTGTTGCTGCCGTTCACCGCCGGCGACATGGCCCGGCTGCAGTGGGCTGCAGTGCCGGCAACCGCCTGGCTCGAGGTGGCCTACATCGCCGTGTGCTGCACGTTTGTATGCTTCTTGCTGGTGGTCTACTCGCAGCGGCGATTGCCCTCCACCACCGTCAGTTCCTATAACTATATCCAGCCCGTGGTGGCCGTGGTGGCCAGCCTGGCCATGGGGGTGGCCGTGCTACAGTGGCAACACGTGGTGGCGGCCGCTCTCATCTTCACCGGCGTGTGGCTCGTCATCAGGGCCGGCAACAGCCATGATCGGCGGTGAATCGCTCATGCGTTGAACAGGTCGTCCATGACAACCTCGTTCTGGACGATGCCCGAATGGAGACCGCTCACGATGCCATAGGTGCTCACCATGGTGTTGACCAGGCTTTTGCGCGTGTGCGTTTCGGCCCGAAACAGTGCCATGCGATTGCGCAATCGGTCGGCGTATGCCTTTGTGATTGTGTAAGGCTCGATAGAGAATTTCATCTCACACAGGTTGATGACGCGGTCAGAACGGTCGATGACCAGGTCAATCTGCGTTCCTGGAGCACTTGTCGTGCCCAATGTTCTCCACGAACTGGCTGTGGTCGCAATACCACTAATGCCCAATTTCTGCTTAATCTGGCTGAGATGTGCCAAGCAGATGGTCTCGAAACTGAACCCTTGCCACGACTCAACGGAATGCGAGTTCATGTTGTTGGTCCACCAATGCTCGTCCTTTGCGTTGTTGGCCATGACAAACTTGAAGTAAAACAACGAATATGGGTCACAGATGCGATAAAGCGTGTTGCGCACTGATGAATTGAAGCGTGCATAACTCTCAACAAAATCACAGCGCTCAAGATTTTCAAGCACCCTGGTGAGCGCACCGCCCGACAATTTGGTTTTCTGGGCAATCTCCGACCGAAGCAGACCGTCGCGCCGCTCAGCCAAAGCACGCACCACACTGACATACTTGTCGGCATGACTGAACAACGCGCCGAACAATTCGTCGAACTCCTCGCGCATGGGAGCGTTCTTTGCAAAGAACATCCGGTCGATATTCTGTGCCAAACTTTGCGACGGGTCCAATAAACTCATATAAAAAGGTACACCTCCCATCGCCATGTAACACTGCATGATAGTGTATCGATCCCATTGGCATCCAGCGGCATGCAGATATTGCTCGCACTCGGACAGTTTGAAAGGACGCAAATAGATCTGTTCGGTGATGCGGTTGTATAATCCTCCCCGGTTGCGGATGAGTTTGTTGACCATCCACGACGTAGCCGACCCACAAGCGATGAAGAGGATGTCGTCGCGCTGTGCCGCCCAAGCATTCCAGAAATACTCTAACGCCTCGACAAACGCGCTGCGAGGCGAATCAATCCAGGGCATCTCATCGAAAAAGATGACCTTACGCTGCTGGCTAGGTTTTGACTCGATGAGCAGACGCAACTGACTGAAGGCATCGTCCCAATTGGACAACGCCGGAGCAAAAGCAGAACCACTGTAGTCCCTTAATTGTTCGGCAAACCGCTGCAATTGTTTCTGTGGTTTCTGTTTACGGGCACCAACGTATGTGAAAGTGAACCTGTCGGCAAACACATGATTCACCAGATAGGTTTTGCCAATGCGGCGGCGGCCATAGACAATCACAAATTCAGACTTGTTGGACCGATATTTCCGCTCCAGCAAATCGACTTCTACGGTTCTTGCAATAATTTTGTCCATATTCATCATTTTGGGGACAAAAATACAAAAAAAATGAGATATGGACAAATATAATTCGACAAAAGTGCCCATATCGCGAATTTTTTTCGAGATATGGGCAGTTATGACTCAATAAAAGTGACCATATCTCGGTTTTTTATTGAGATATGGGCAGTTTTGAGGCATGGTGGGGTGGTGCCTATGGATGCTGAAAAGTAATTGATCGCGAATTGCGCGAAACTTTTTTTGAACTGCGAAGTACTCGCGAAGTTTTTTGTTCTTGTGTTCTTTTGTCTTTGACCAGCCAGATTTGAAATCAGACCTTTAGATAATAACGACACATAGTTGTCAGTTGCGGCAAGGTTAGAGCCAGATGTCGAAGTGTTCGCGGGGAATGGCGGGGCGGGCGGCGAGGATGGCGGTCTTGTGGTTGGTGTAGCTGTGGCCGTGGGGCATCATCGCCTTGGCTTCGTGCCACAGTTGTTTTATCGCCGGGTCGCGGTGCAGGTTGCGGATGATGACGACACACTCGCCCTGCAGGCACTCGTCGAGCCCGCGCTGCAAGATTGCTGCATGCTCGGGGTCGGGCAACGCATTGATGACAACAAAGGGCCGCTTGGGGCGGTCAATGAATGCCGCCATGTAGTCGAACAGGGCTGTCTTCAGCTCGACGTAGGGCAACACGCGGTCGGCGAGTTTGTCGAGCTGCCGCACGATGTCGTCCAAGCGTTTGTTGTCGCCGCAGGTATATGCATCGGTCTGGCTGGAAGGCATCAGCAGGGCGGCAATGGTGAGCGCGCTGTCGGCCCCGACGAGCAGGATGTGCTGTGGGGCGAAGTGGCCTGCGATGCGGAACAGCAGCTGTGCGTCATGGTTGCTGATTAGGTCCTGCTCCCCGCTGTCTCGCAAGGCTCTGCGCAGCTGTCGCAAGTCATCGTAGGCATAGTAGGGCAACCGCTCGCCCAGCACCTGGGTGACAAAGCGGTAGGCTGACGGCGAGTGTATGCCGAAGCCACGGCTGCGGTGGTGCCGAGCCAGTGCTGTGCGGTATCGTTTGAGCAGATTCACGTCAAGGCTTGTTGTTGTCGCTGCCCCGTGCGATGCGGCGCAGCTCGTGGTCGATGGCAAAACCGACATACATCATCAGCGCCGCACCAGCCATGAGGAATGCCACCCAGTTGGTGCTCCACTCGGTCTGTCCCATGTTCCAGAACATCACTGCCGATGCGCAGAACATCAGTGCACTGACGATGTTGATGCGATAGAGTCGCTTGATGCGCAGGTTGTCGCAGTCACCCAGCCTGACGGCCTGTGCCACCCTGACGGCCAGCACGACGAGCGCGGCGGCGGCAAAGGCCCACCGCATCCACGGCTCGGCGACATTGAGCAGCGGCAGCAGCGCCATGGCCAGGATGACGAGCATGCCCAGCATGAGTGCGACATTGAGTGTGTTGTCGTTCATTATTGACTTTTTTAGTTTTTAGTTGTTGGTTTTTAGTTGTTAGTTGCCACAGCTAACGTCCAACGTCCAACGTCTAACGTCTAACGTCTGACGTCATCATGGGATGTCGGTGATGAAGACCTCTTCGTTGGTGCGCTTCATGCCATACTGCTCGCGCGCAATCTTCTCAAGGGTCTCGCGGTCGGTGTGCAGCTCATCGAGCTTGGCCTCGTAGATTTTGGCCGAGTCCTGGTTGCTCTTGATTTCGGCCTTGAGGTCATTGATTTGCTGCTTGTAACTGTTGATGCGCATGTAGTTGTTCTCGCCGAAGAACAGCAGCATCATGATAAAGGCAACAAAGATGATGAATGGCACATTGAGCCATCGCGGTATCCATTTGGGTCGTTGAAATTGCATAGCTGGGAATACTGGGAATACTGGGATTTCTGGGATTTCTGGGATTACTGGGATTACTGGGATTACTGGGAATTCTGGGAATTCTGAGATTTCTGGGAGTCTGGCATTAATTGGCTATAAACTATAAAACTACTTGAGCAGGTCAGGCCTGAGGCGGCGGGTGCGCTCCAGTGCCTGCTCCATCTTCCACTCGGCTATCTTGGCATCGTTGCCGCTGAGCAGCACATCGGGCACGCGCCAGCCATTGAACTCGGCCGGGCGGGTGTAGACCGGTGCCTCGAGCAGGTTGTCCTGAAACGAGTCGTTGAGCGCGCTCTGCTCGTCGCCGATGGCTCCGGGGATGAGGCGCACAATGCTGTCGGCGATGACCGCCGCCGGCAGCTCGCCTCCGGTGAGCACATAGTTGCCGATGGAGATCTCGCGCGTGACCAGATGCTCGCGCACACGGAAGTCCACTCCCTTGTAGTGTCCGCACAGGATGATGAGGTTCTGGCACAGCGACAGGCTGTTGGCCATGGGCTGGTCCAGGATGTCGCCGTCGGGCGAGGTGAAGATGACCTCGTCGTAGTCGCGCTCGCTCCGCAGCTGCTCGATGCAGCGGTAGATGGGCTCTATCTGCATCACCATGCCCGCCTCGCCGCTGAAGGGGTAGTCATCGACCTTGCGGTGCTTGCGCAGCGACCAGTCGCGCAGGTTGTGTATGTGGAACTCGACCAGCCCTTTGTCCTGCGCGCGCTGCAAGATGGAGCAGTGCAGCGGCGAGTCCAGGGCCTCGGGCATGACGGTGAGGATGTCTATTCGCATGAGAGAATCAAGAATTAATTAAGAATTCAAGAATTTGCTAGAGTATCTGGATTTTCTAGAAATAGCCTACAAAGTTAGTGTGTTTTTTTGATACACTTGGCAGATTAGGCACAAAAAAAACGGGGACGACCCAAAAATCGTCCCCGTCATGACAAGTTTGGTTGATTGAACAGCGATCAGCGCACGACAATCTTCTTGCCGCCCTGGATGTAGATGCCCTGGGGCAGGCCGTCGGTGTCATGGCCCATGACGCGACCGTCCAGGCTGTAGACAGTGGTGTCGGCTGGTGTGCCGGCAGTGCGCACGGTGCTCACGCCAGTGTTGATGCTCTCGTCGACGGTAATGTCGTCAACGGCCAGCATCATGTTGTCGGCGTCGCTGATGGCGTGGACGCCAAAGCGATAATTGCCCTCGGTCGAAATCCACACATCACCCTTGAGCTCGATGAAGTCGCCTGTGGCCACCTCGGTGGGGGCGATGACGACAGTCTGCATGGCCTCGGCGGTGGCCTCGGTGCCCATCTTCACCTCGATGCGCTCGGGCATTGATGCGGTGAAGCTGCGTGCCTTGACGGTGAAGGTGTAAGCCTTGCCTGCCGGCATGTGGATGGCGGGCGTGATAAGCCACTCGTCGGCGGCGTTGGTCATCGACCAGTTGTAGTTGACATATCCGCTCATCGAGTTGTAGCCCCAGGTAGTGCCGTCGTTATTGCCGTCGATGATGGTATAGTCGGACATCGACGTGCTCGACCCGAAGGTCTCAAGATAGGGCACCTCGTAGGCCTCACCGCTCTTGCTGCGGGTCAGCGTGAAGTCGCTGATGGCTTGCAGCAGATAGACCGTGCTCTTGCTGGCGTTGAGCAGGATGAACTGCGAGTCGTTGCTGAAGGTCTCGGTGGCCTCGTCGTAGGTCAGCACCAGTGGCTGAATCTCGCTGGTGTTCATGCGGTTGACTGCCACCATATAGACGGCGTTTCCGGCCAGTGTGCCCAGGTATTGTCCGCTCTCGAACGTCACTGTGCCCTCCTGTCGCGTGCCCTTGATCCAAGCGTTGGGCATGTCGGCCAGGATGCCCTGCACATAGATGTCGTTGCCGTCCATGGCCACGTTGGTGTTGTACTGCAGCTCACCGCCCTGATACTCCGAGCCCTTGAACTTGTAGACCTCGGTGGTCAGTCCATCGGGCAGCACGACCGGCTCGTCGGTGATGGCTGGGGTGTAGACGCTGTTGTAGTCGGCAAAGCCGGCCCACTCGTTGCTCTCGGCCCAGACGGCTCCCAGGCAAGTGTAGGTGCTTGTGCCATTGAGCTTGATTTGGTCGCCACTGATGGTGTAGGTCACCTGCGATGTCGGTAGCACCGAGAACTCCTCATAGTCCTCGTCATACTCCACCATCTTGATGGCGATGGGCTGACCGACCTCGGTGTCATACTGGATGTTCTGCCCCAGCGGCAGGGTGATGGTGGTGCCGTCGTCGCTCAGGGTGCCCTTGACCCAGGTGTTGACGATGAGTTTGCTCAGCGGGTCCTTGATGTAGACCTCGTTGCCCTCGGCAAAGACCACGTCCATCGTGCCGGTCTGTGCGCCTCGGCGGGGATAGTCGCTCACCACATAGTAGGCATAGCCCGAACGGTCGTAGGTCTTGAGCTCGCCGGCGGGTTGCTCGGTGATTACTCCATAGTCACTCAGCGCATCGGCCCAACCGGCGGTTGCTGCCATGAGCATCAGTGTCGAAAGTAAAAATTTCTTCATAATTGATTGTTAATGGTTTTGTTGTTGAATAAATAAGAGAAAACGTGGCACAAAAGTACGGAAAATCTTGTTAGTGCAAATTTAAAAAAGGTAAATTATTCTAAAACGCCTCCAAGCATCAGCCAACAGCGCAGCGCATAAAAGACTGAAAAAATGTGTTGTAGATCAGAAAAAGCACCAAAAAATCACTTTTTTCGCTCCATTTTTTGTGGGTGTCCCAAAAAAGCAGTACTTTTACAAACTTTTTTGAAAGCTGAGCAAATTTCAAAATTTCAACAATAACTAATTAACTACCTAGAACAAGTGAAGACACTGTACATCGAAGATCTGGAAAAGATTCGTAAGAGTGCCCAAGCGGCTCTCTTGCTGAGAGAGCAAAGTGCTTCTGAGACCTCCGAGCAAAGTTGTGGCTTGGCTTGCGGAACGTCGCACCTGCAGCTGCTGTGCTGCGGTGGCACGGGTTGCAAGGCCTCGAACAGCCACAAGATTGTCGAGAACCTGCAGAAGGCCATCGAAGAGAACGACATTGCCGACAAGGTGGATGTCGTGACCACCGGCTGCTTCGGATTCTGTGAGAAGGGCCCCATTGTCAAGGTTATCCCTGACAACACCTTCTACACGCAGGTGACTCCTGACGATGCCGAGGAAATCGTCAAGTCGCACATCATCGGCGGCAAGCGTGTCGAGCGACTGCTCTACACCGACCCCAAGACCGAGAAGCATGTGAGCGACAGCAAGCACATGGACTTCTACCGCAAGCAGATGCGCATCGCGCTGCGCAACTGCGGCACCATCGACCCTGAGAACATTGAGGAGTACATTGCCCGTGACGGCTACATGGCTCTGGCCAACGCCCTGACCAAGCAGACCCCCGAAGAGGTGATTGACATCATCAAGAAGGCCGGACTGCGCGGACGTGGCGGCGCAGGCTTCCCCACCGGAATGAAGTGGGGCTTCGCCCGCACCTATCAGGCCGAGAAGAAGTATGTCGTGTGCAATGCCGATGAGGGTGACCCCGGGGCATTCATGGACCGCTCCATCATGGAGGGCGACCCGCACTCGGTGGTCGAGGCAATGATGATCTGCGGCTACTGCATCGGCTCGAACAACGGCCTGATTTATATCCGTGCCGAGTATCCTCTGGCTGTGCACCGCCTGCGTGTGGCCATCAAGCAAGCCCGTGAGCTGGGGCTGCTGGGCCGCAACATCTTCGGCACCGACTTCAGCTTCGACATCGAGATTCGCTACGGTGCCGGCGCGTTTGTCTGTGGCGAGGAGACCGCCCTGATTCACTCGATGGAGGGCAAGCGCGGCGAGCCCACGCTCAAGCCGCCGTTCCCTGCCGAGAGCGGATATATGGGCTACCCGACCAACGTCAACAACGTCGAGACACTGGCCAACGTGCCCATCATCCTGACCAAGGGAGCTGACTGGTTCTCGTCAATCGGGACCGAGAAGTCAAAGGGCACTAAGGTGTTCGCCCTGGCCGGCAAAATCAACAACGTGGGTCTGATTGAGGTGCCCATGGGCACGACCCTGCGCGAGATTATCTACGAGATTGGCGGCGGTGTCAAGGGCGGCAAGAAGTTCAAGGCCGTCCAGACCGGTGGCCCCTCGGGTGGTCTGCTGACCGAGAAGCACCTGGACACCCCCATCGACTACGAGAGCCTCACGGCTGCCGGCTCGATGATGGGTTCGGGTGGCATGATTGTCATGGACGAGGACGACTGCATGGTGTCGGTAGCCAAGTTCTACCTGGAGTTCACCTGCGAGGAGTCGTGTGGCAAGTGCACCCCCTGCCGCATCGGCAACAAGCGTCTGCTCGAGATTTTGACCCGCATCACCGAGGGCGAGGGTACCATGGAAGACCTGGAGATGCTCAAGACGCTGGGCGAGACCATCAAGGACACGGCACTGTGCGGTCTGGGCCAGACATCTCCCAATCCTGTGTTGTCGTCGCTCAACAACTTCTATGATGAGTATGTCGAGCATGTGAAGAAGCACATCTGCCGAGCCGGACAGTGCAAGGCCCTGCTGACCTACACCATCTCGCCCGACAAGTGCAAGGGCTGTGGCGCGTGCAAGAAGAATTGCCCGGCCGACGCCATCATGGGCGATGTGCGCAAGCCTCACGTGATCAACCCCTACAAGTGCATCCGCTGCGGCATGTGCAAGTCGCGCTGCAAGTTTGATGCCATCCAAGTCTACTAATCGATAACATCACGACACATCATGGAAGAGAAAAAGATTCAACTGACCATCGACCGTCACGTTGTCGAGGTCGATCCTGATATGACACTGCTCGAGGCCGCCAAGACTGTCGGCATCGAGATTCCCACGCTGTGCCACATGGACCTCAAGGGCACCTGCGTACAGAACAAGCCCGCCTCGTGCCGCTTGTGTGTGGTAGAGGTCGAGGGGCGCCGCAACCTGGCTCCGGCCTGTGCCACCAAGGTCATGCCCGGCATGGTCGTGCACACCAACTCTGGGCGTGTGATTCGCGCACGCAAGACCGTTGCCGAGCTTATCCTGAGCGACCACCCCAACGACTGCTTGACCTGCCCCAAGTGCAGCGACTGCGAGTTGCAGCGACTGGTCATGCGCTTCAATATCCGCGAGATGCCGTTCAACGGTGGCGAGCAGAGTGTGCGCAAGAACGAGCTCACGCTGGCCATCAAGCGCAACATGGACAAGTGCATCTACTGCCGCCGCTGCGAGAGCGTGTGCAACAATGTGCAGAGCGTGGGTGTGCTGGGTGCCGTGCGCCGTGGCTTCAACACCACCATCGCACCGACGTTCGACAAGATGTTCACCGACACCAACTGCACCTATTGCGGACAGTGTGTGGCCGTCTGTCCTGTGGGCGCACTGACCGAGCGTGACTACACCGACCAGCTGATGGCCGACATCACCAACCCCGACAAGGTGGTCATCGCCCAGCCCGCACCTGCCGTGCGCTATGCACTGGGCGAGGAGTTCGGCATGGAGCCGGGCACCGTGGTGACTGGCAAGCTGGCTACCGCGCTGCGCGACCTGGGCTTTGACTATGTGTTCGACACCGACTTTGGAGCCGACCTGACCATCATGGAGGAGGGAGCCGAGATTCTCGACCGCCTGCAGCGCCACCTCAAGGGCGACAAGGACGTCAAGCTGCCCATCATGACCTCGTGCTGCCCGGCATGGGTCAACTTCTATGAGCATGAGTTCCCCGACCTGCTCGACTATCCGTCGAGTGCCAAGTCGCCGGCACAGATGTTCGGTGCCATCGCCAAGACCTACTGGGCCGAGAAGATGGGCATCCCGCGTGAGAAACTGGTGGTGGTGTCGATCATGCCCTGCCTGGCCAAGAAATATGAATGCGCGCGTGACGAGTTCAAGGTCAACGGCAATCCGGATGTGGATTACAGCATCTCGACCCGTGAGTTGGCACGCCTGATCAAGCGAGCCAACATCAAGTTTGCCAACCTGCCTGACGGTGACTTCGATTCGCCACTGGGCGAGTCGACCGGTGCCGGTGCCATCTTTGCCGCCTCGGGCGGTGTGATGGAGGCTGCACTGCGCACGGTCTATGAGGTGTACACCGGCAAGACTCTGCCGCGCATCGAGTTTGAGCAGGTGCGTGGTCTGGAGGACGGCATCCGCGAGGCCACGATTGACCTCAATGGCTTTGAGCTGAAGGTGTGTGTGGCTCACACGCTGAGCAATGCCCGCAAGGTGATGGATCGCCTGCGTGCCGGCGAGCTCGACTATCATGTGGTCGAGGTCATGGCATGTCCCGGTGGCTGCATCGGCGGTGCCGGTCAACCCTATCACCATGGCAACATCGACATTCTCAAAGCTCGCCAGCGTGCCGTCTACTGCGAGGATGAGGGCAAGAAGCTGCGCAAGAGCCACGAGAATCCCGACATCCAGAAACTCTATGCCGAGTTCCTGGGCAAGCCGCTCGGTGAGAAGTCGCATCACTTGCTGCACACCACCTATCACGACAAATCAATCCACTAATTTATCAGAACCGAGATGCAAGAATCAAGCGACATGAAACGAGATGCCTAGTCTCCATTCTTACACCTTCATTCTGAATTCTCAATTCTCAATTTGAATAAAGATATGGCAAAAGAAATAAAACTGGCCTGTAACGTGATTGAGCAGGTGGAGGCCATCTGCGACAAGCACGGCAACCAACCGGGCGAACTGATCAACATCCTGCACGAGGCACAGTCGTTGCACGGCTACCTGCCCGTGGAGATGCAGCGCGTCATTGCTAACAAGCTGGGCATCCCGGCACAGAAGGTCTATGGCGTGGTCACGTTCTACTCGTTCTTCACCATGACGCCCAAGGGCAAGCATCCCATCTCGGTGTGCCTGGGCACAGCATGCTATGTGCGTGGCTCGGAGCGGCTGCTCGACGAGATCAAGCGCGTGCTCAACATCGAGGTGGGCGAGACGACCCCCGACGGCAAGTTCTCGCTCGACTGCCTGCGCTGCGTGGGTGCGTGCGGCTTGGCTCCGGTGGTGATGATTGGCGAGAAGGTCTACGGACGCTTGCAGATCTCTGAGGTCCGCAAGATTCTGGACGAAGTGTCGGCCAACGACTAAGACACTATCCCCACTGACGGGTGCGGCCCAACACAGAGGGGAAGGCCGCACCCGTTTCATTTCATATCACCCTCTACCCTACACATCCCCACTATGCCAGAGAATATCATTCTTAACCCTAATCCCAACACCTCGCCTTCAGGACAGAACTATGGTCTCAAGGCCAACGACCATGTGCAGATTGTGTGCTGTTCCGGCAAATCGTGCCGCACCAAGCATGACAGTGAGCAGATCATTGAGAGCTTCAAGATGATGCTGCACGCTCATGGCATCGACGACATGGTTGATGTCGTGACAGCCGGATGCCTCGGCTTCTGCGCAAAGGGGCCCATCGTGCGCATTCTGCCCGAGAATGTGACCTACACACAGGTCAAGCTCGAAGATGTCAATGTCATTGTTGAGAAGCATGTGGTGCGCGGCGAGCTGGTCACCGAGTTGTCCTATGCCGAGGTCACCGCACATCACATCGAGGTCGAGTCGCAGCACTGGAGCTCGTTCCGTCAGCCGGTGTCGCTCGACTCGATGCTGCACAACTACATCTACGAGATTGGCGGCAAGCGCTACCTGAACGTCTTGTCCTATGTCATTGACCCCAAGAAGTGCCGCGGCTGCACCGCCTGCAAGCGTGGGTGCCCGGTCAATGCCATCATGGGCAGTGTCAAGCAGCCACATGTCATCAACCCCTACAAGTGCACCGTCTGCGGCAAGTGCAAGACGCGCTGCAAGTTCGGGGCCATTGACGGCCCCATCGGGGTGCTGGACGAGCGCAACTCAATCAACGATGTGCTGGCCGACATCGCCGACACCGACAAGCTGGTGGTGGCCCAGACCGCCCCGGCCGTGCGCTATGCGCTGGGCGAAGAGTTCGGCATGGAGCCGGGCACCGTGGTGACGGGCAAGATGATTACAGCCCTGCGCATGCTGGGCTTTGACTATGTGTTCGACACCGACTTTGGTGCCGACTTCACCATCATGGAGGAGGCCACCGAGCTCATGTCGCGTCTGGACCGATTCATCGCGGGCGACAAGGATGTGAAGCTGCCCATGACCACATCGTGCTGCCCGGCATGGGTCAACTTTTTTGAGAACGACTACCCCGACTTGCGCGAATATCCGTCGACCTGCAAGTCGCCGGCACAGATGTTTGGCACCATCGCCAAGAGCTACTGGGCCGAAAGCATCGATATCCCGCGCGAGAACATCTCGGTCATCTCTGTCATGCCCTGCCTGGCCAAGAAGTATGAGTGTGCTCGCGATGAGTTTATCTACGACGGCGTACCCGACGTGGACTGCAGCATCACCACACGCGAATTGGCCGAAATGATTCGCAATGCGGGCATCGACTTTGCCTCGCTCGAAGACGGAGAGTTTGACCAACCTCTGGGCGATGCCACAGGTGCCGCATCCATCTTTGGCACCACGGGTGGTGTGACCGAGGCCGTGTTGCGCACGGTCTACGAGAAGTTTACCGGCAAACCTCTGCCCGCCATTGAGTTTACGGCAGTGCGTGGATTGGACGGCATCCGTGAGGCCACGATAGACCTCAATGGCTTTGAGCTGAAGGTGTGTGTGGCTCACACGCTGAGCAACGCCCGCATCCTGATGGACAAGCTGCGGGCTGGCGAGCTGCAATATCACATGATTGAAGTGATGTCGTGCCCCGGCGGTTGCATCGGCGGCACAGGGCAGCCCTACCACGAGGGCGACATCGGTGTGATTGAGGCACGCCAACAGGCCATGTACAACGACGACACGCGCCACCAGGTGCGCAAGAGTCACGAGAGTCCGGCCGTGCAGCGCGTCTACGACGAGTTCCTGGGCTTGCCCGGCAGCAAGCGCGCTCACAAGCTGCTGCACACCCGCTTCCGCGACAAGTCGATTCTATAGCTCTGGGAGAACTGGGAGAACTGGGAGAACTGAGAACCAAACAAAGCGGCGGCGCGTCCTGGCTGAGGGGGCGCGCCGCCGCTCCATATGGAGAGTAATGTGTGTTTTTGTTACTTAGTGGGCTCGGCCGGGGTGTCCTTCGGGCCCTCGTGCTTGCGGACGATACTGGCCAGGTCCACACCGACGGCACTCTTGACCGTGTCGTTGACTTGGGCGAGCACCACCGGCAGTGTGCCGGTGATTGAGCCGATGCCCGTGCCCTGGTCGCCGCCGGTGCTGTAGATGTTCACACCCTGGATGGTCGACATCTGCTCGGCGATGTTGCGGGTGATTTCGGGCAGCTTCTCGATGACCATCTGGGCCACAGCGGCATCGTTATACTTCTTGAACGCCTCGGCCTTCTTCTCCATGGCCTGAGCCTCGGCCTCGCCCTTCTTCTGCACGGCGTAGGCCTCGGCCTCGCCTCGTGCCTTGATACCCTCGGCCTCCTGCAGCATGGCGAACTTCTGTGCCTCGGCCTTGGCACGGATAGCCTCGGCCTCCTGCTCGGCCTCGTAGCGCTGTGCCTCGGCCTCGCGCTTGCGCTTCTCGAGGTCGGCCTCAGCGGTTTTCTGCACCTGGAACTTCTCGGCCTCGGCCTGGATTTGCACCGAGTAGCGGTCGGCATCGGCCTGCTTGTTGACCTCGGCCAGCAGCTGGTTCTCCTTGATTTTGATTTGTTCGGTGGTCAGGTCCTGCTCCTTGCGCGTGCGTGCAATCTGTGCCTCGACCTCCTTCTCGTTGAGCACTTTCTGCTGCTCCTGCTCCTGGATGCGGTAGGCCGCATCGGCCTGTGCCTGTCGTGTGTCGGCCTCCTGCTTGAGGTCGGCGCGACGGATGGTCAGCTCGTTCTGCCGCTCGGCGATGGCGGTCTGCGAGGCCACGGTGGCATCGTTGGCCAGCTTCTCGTTCTCGGCCTTGGCCTGGGCGATGTCCTTCTCGGCCTGCGCCTTGGTGATGGCGGCATTCTTGCGGATGGTCCAGGTGTTGTCGGCACCCAGGTTCTCAATCAGTCCCAGCTCGTCGGTGATGTTCTGCACATTGAAGGCCAGGATGGAGATGCCCAGCTTGGCCATGTCGGGTGCGGCCTTGTCCATCACCTGGTTGCTGAATCCGTCGCGGTCCACGTTCAGTTCTTTCAGTCCCTGGCTGCCGATGAGCTCACGCAGGTTGCCCTGCAGCGTGTCCTGCAGCTGGGCCGAGATGGTGCTGGCATCCATGTTCAGGAAGTTTCGTGCGGCCAGACGCACGCCCTCGGGTGTGGGGGTGACGGCCACCTTGGCCACGGCGTCGACGTTGACGTTGATAAAGTCGTTGGTGGGCACACTGCGCTCGGTGCGGATGTCGACTGTGAGCTGGCCCAGATAGACTTTGTCCAGACGCTCGAAGATAGGGATTTTCACTCCGCCGGCACCGATGAGGATGCGCGGCTCGCGCTTGATGCCCGAGATGACGTAGGCCGTACTGGGCGGTGCCTTGACATAGCAGGTGAACAGAATCACTAACAGTAGCACAATGACTGCGGCGGCTACTATACCTATTTCAAATAGTCCCATAACAGTTTTGAGTTTTTGGTTTTTAGTTTTTAGTTGCGCAGTTAGCGCTCTATGTCATATATTGCAAAAATCATGCCAGTGGGGTGGGTGAGCAGACAAAAAGTGGGATTCCGCGATTGAGGGACCCCACTTTGTTTTAGTTTTTAGTTTTTAGTTGTCAGTTTTTAGTTGTCAGTTTTTAGTTGTCAGTTTTTACTTGACAATCTTGGTTGTGCCGGTTGTGCCGTCGCTGTAGCGGGTGACAACGATGTTAACTCCCTCAAAGGGCTTGCTGCTTGTCTGGCCGGCCAGGTTGACATAACTGACACTAGCCACCGCCTTGGCTGTGAGCGTGTGGTCGATGGCAGTGGATTCTGACAGCGGCTCGTCGAGCACAATGACACACTCATACATCGGAGCGCCTATGGTGTACTGCACGTTGTAGAACATGGGGTTGTCGATGCGCATCACAGCGCAGTCCTTCAGAGTGATGGTCTTCTTGTCGCTGGCGATGGTACCCACCACGGGGGTGCTCAGGCCTTCCTGCTCCTCAAGGTAGAGGTTGGCGGGAATGGCACCGAGCGTGTACTCCCTGGCGTTGTTCTTGTAGACCCTCTGTTCGGCGGGCAGGGTAACGGTCATGTCCTGCAGATTGAGGTCAAAGGTGGCGATAGGCCTCACCTCGTTGAAGTTGGCAATCATGAGCTGGTCACCGATTTGCTCGGCGTATGCCGTCTTGTTGGGCTCGCCCATGGGCAGCTTCTCCCAGCCGAGGAAGTCCCAGTCGTCATTGACCTTGACATCCCACAGACCCAGCTGGGTGGTGGCATTGGGGACAACGATGGCAGTTGTGATGCCCTCGGCAAACATGGCGCCCTTGTTCTCGCTGAACGACTGGTTGACGGTGATGATGTTCCAGGGGTCGAGCGTGAGCTTGCCATCCACAAACTTGCCCGTGAGGCTGGTCGAATATAAGTCCATCGGACTCTTGTCGGCATCAGCTGCGGGAACAATCATGTAGTAAACCATCTCATAGGTGTCGTAGTCATAGTCTCCACCCAGTGTCTGCACGGCCACATTGACGTTGCCCTCCTCGTCGACACCAAACAGCAGGTTGGTGTCGTTGTAGAAGTTCTGGATAGCCATTGTTCCGGCATTGGAGCTCTCAGTGATTTGCGTCATTCCGCCGGTGCTCACGGCCACGCCATCCATCTGGTCGATGCGCAGGGTCATGCCTGCAAAGTCGTCGGCAGTCACAGCGGTTGCTGCCAGGGCCATACCGGCCACTGTAAGAGAAAGTAAAATTTTCTTCATAACGAAATTTGATAAAGTTTCGGTTTAAGTGTTAGAAATTGGTTGGTCTGTTGAAAATCGGGTGCAAAATTAGGCAAAAATCCAGTTCCCCACAATAGGGGACATCATTATTTCATAAAAAAAGCAGCCCCTCGTCGGGCGATGACGAGGAGCTGCCATGCGCTAATGAGGCACGTCAGTTTGCCACCCGGATTGTGCCTGCCGAAGTCTGAATCAGATAGATGCCATGAGGCAGTGTCGCAGTGTCCAGACAATCTCTGCCTGTCGCCACCAGCCGCCCCATGATGTCAAAAACGCGAATGGTGCCACAGACAACGACTTTGCCGCCTTGTAGCGACAACGGTTGGCGGTCGGTGACTGTGCTCACACCCACCTGCGGCTCGACCTCAACGACATGGTCGACATAGACGTCAAAGTAGTAGTCGCGGTCGGCCACAATGTCATAGTCGGGTGTCTGCTGACCATTGTTCCAGTTGTTGAAAATCAGGTGGTAGTTGCCACTGTCGGTGTCGAGCAAGAACTTCTTGTAGCTGACATTGCCCAGTTGCACCAGGTCGACCCAGGTCTGGCCCGGCCACGCCCCGAAGAGCTCACTGTCGCCCCAAGCATAGAGCCCCAGGGCATCCCATCCGGTGAGGTCGTTGGCATAGATGTAATGGCGGGCGGTGGGAACGGGCGGCAGCGAGCCACTGAATGCCACATTGTCAATGCCCAGCGCCATGGCACTCTGCGCGGCCGTCCCGGCGGCCACACTGATGTTCCAGGCCAGGAAGAGGTCGCATCCGGGCTGTGCCACAGTGGGCAGCGTGCCACTGACATGCACCACTTCGCCGGGCACGCTGGCATAGCCGGCAGTCTGGGCATCGGCGGCAAAGTGGGTCTTGAACGCGTTGCCGGCACTGGTCCAGTTGCGGCCGTCAATCGAATAGTAAAGCTGCACGTCGAAGCCCTCACTGTTGTTGCCCATGCGGTACTTCTCCACATCATAGTCCAGCTGGATGTCCTGGATGTTCTTGCGCCCGGTGTTGAGCAGGTGGACGTAGACGTTGACGCAGCGCGTGCCTCCGGCCACACCTGTCGAGATGCCTCCCAGGGCACGGTCGATGGCGTTGTCGGCCCCGAAGTTCCAAGTGCCGTTCTTGGCATTGCTGGGCAGATTGGCGCCACCGGCATACATTGTCACTTCATCGGCCTGGTCATAGCGCCCCACGGTGCGCGGAGCGGTGAGGATGCGGTCGATGCGCCAGCCCATGGGCAAAGCCGCCTCGGCCTCGCTGCCCATTGAGTCGAATTGTTCGCTCATGGTCAGGTTGTCGCCATCCAGCTCGATGGCCGGCAACAGGGGCATCTCGGTCACCGGGGCTGCAACATGAATCAGCGCTTGCTCGGTGAACGTGCCGTTGGTCACGCTCAAGGTGTAGTCGCCCAACGTGTGGTCGCTGGCATAGACATAGTTGTCGTCAATCGCTCCACCGCCACTGAGGGTGGCCACCAGCGGTGTCTCGCTGGCGATGGCCATGCCGAACTGGTCGCGCAGCACCACACTGTAGCGCACTGTAGCCGCCGTGTGGTCGACCACGTTGTCAAAGCCCAGCAGTGCACGGCTGGCATAGCCCCGCATGGCTGCTGCGTCGTCGGCCGTCATGTCCGTCGGTGCCCAGGTGATGGTGGCAGGATCCACGCCATAGATCAGGCCGTACTCCATGGCTGCGGCCATATAGGTGGCCTTGAGCGTGGGATGGCGGTCGTCCTGGAACCAGGTGAGCGTTCCGTCGGCACCCTCGCGGTCATACACATCCTGGTAGGCAACGCCCACCGGACACAACGTCACACCCAGTTCGCGAGCCACATCCAGATAGTTGGCAACAAAGGCCCTGTTGAACGCCGTGTAGTTCTCCCAGTCGCCGCTGTAGGCCCAGTTGATGGGCAGGATGATGACGGCATTGGGGTTGGGGCAATAGTCGCGGACATAGTCGACCCATTGCTTGACATTGGCCCTGAAGGCAGCGATGTCGGTTCGCGGCAGACTGCTCTGCTCCTGCAGGATGATGTGGCTCCAGGGCTGGCTGCGCACCAGCATCTTGGCTCCCGGCGTGCCGTCTTCGGCCAGACCGTCACCCTCGGCCCAGTGGGTGCTCAAGGGTTTGCCCAGCAGGGTGTGCTTGGTCCACTGCGCATCGGTGCCCATGGCCTGGGCGATGTCGTTGAACACAGCATCCTGGTCGTTATAGTAGATGAGACTGTTGTTGAGCGAGAGTACCCTGACCTGTTGGGGCTGCTCGGGCACCAGCACCACCTCGGCCGGACGCAGCTCCATGCTCACGGGTTGCGATGCCATTGGCTCCAGGCTGTAGTGGCCCGTGTTGATGTCGAAGGTCACCTGATAGGTGCCCGGCTCGGCACAGACACTGCCCCTACTGCCTTTTTCCAGCGTGCCCTCGAGGCTGGCTTGGGTGGCATCTTGTCCACCGGGATTGCCCCACACACCTGCCATGCCCAGCCGCTGATAGATGCGCCATCGGCTCAAGCCGTCATCACCCGGCGTGAGTGTCACCTGCCCGGCAAACACGCCGGGTTGGTCGGTGAGCGAGAGTGCGCCACTGGTGTCGACATAGTTCCACCCATTGTGGTCGCCCATGACATACACTGTGGTCAGCCCGCTGGGGTCGTCATTGCTCTCGAGCAGCAGGGTGGCCTGCCCGTCGGCAATATTCAGCACAATGCGTGAGCAGATGTAGGTGTTGCCGCCACAAGAGATGTTGTCGTTGGTGCCCAGCACCAGACCGTAAGGGGTGTCAATCTGGATGGACGAGCCATTGGAGCCATAGTTGCATGCACTGCTCCACGAGGCATCGGCCACCTTGAACTGTCCGCTCAGCTGCTTGTCATAGAGCACAAATGTGCCACTGCCCTCATCGCTGAACTCCCAGTCGGCGCTGGCTCCCCACGAGTTGACCTCGCCACGCAGATAGATGCCCGACGGCACAAACGGTGGACGCGTCGGGTCGACCCAGCCGGTATAGCTGCCCGGGTCGGCAATCTCGGTCACCTCGCTGGAGGTGACACAATAGTAGTGGTCGCGGTCGGCGACAATGGTCGGTCCAGCCACACTGGCTCCGGCGCCGTTGCTGAATGCCAGGTCGACTTGCGAGCCATCGGCAGGCAGCTCAAAGTACTTGTAGTTCACACCATTGACCACCGCAGTGCCCGCCATGGTCAGCGTCTGGTCGCCGGCATTGAGCAGCAGAGTGGGCCACCGGGTCACGTCCTCGGCATAGATGGCGCACAGGTTCTCCTCGCCCTCAAACGTGGCGCTGATGCTCACATCGTCCAGTGCCAGGCCCATGGCCAGATTGGGGCTTGAACCACTGGCCACGCTGATGTTCCAGGCCAGATAGACCTCGGCACCGGCCGGCACCGAGAGCTTGATGGTACGGTCACTGACCTGTGTGGTGGTGATGGGCACCACCTCGGCCCCGATGGTCGACTCGTCGGGCGCATAGTAGGTGCGCAGACCGTCGCCGGCACTGATCCACTCCGTGCCGTCGAGTGAATAGTAGACCTGCACGGCAAAGCCCTCGGGATTGCTGCCATAGCGATACTTCTCGATGGCATAGTCCAGCGTGAGCTTGGTCAGAGGCACGTCGGCGCCATTGACCAGGCGCGTCATCACACTCAGGCAGCGTGTGCCCCCCGACACGGTGGTCGACAGGCCACCCACGGCACGGTCGCCGGGATGGTTGCTGGCCCCGAAGTTCCAGGTGCCGTTCTTGGCATTGCTGGCCAGTGAGACACCACCCTCATACATCAGGGTGGTCTGTGCTCCGGCAAATGTGCCCAGCGTGCGCGGAGCGTTCATCTGCCGGTCGACGCGCCAGTCGGCGGGCATCTCCAGAGTTGCCGTAGCGGTGGCTGCGTCCCACATTTCATCGAAGTTCTGTGCCACTGTCCGTGCGTCGGGAGTCACCTCGACCGACCATGCCACCGACCACAGCAGCAAGCACAGCAGTGTTGCGATAGTTTTAAACTTGTTCATAAATCATTTTTTTAATCTTGCGTTTGTCCATAAAACTAGCCACAAAGGTAGTACTTTTAGCCGAGAAATGAAAATTAAAAAAATGATACAATTGGGGACGGTTCTGTTTTGTATCATTTGCAATGAAAAAAAGGCATAAGAAAGCTCGAGCACCGCAATAAGCAACCCGAAACTCAAAGAGGGTTTGGCAGATTGAGAAATAATGACTAATTTTGACCCCACTAATCACAAACAGACCGCATCAATGAACCGAATGATTTGCGCCCTTGTCGCAGTGCTGGCCGGGGCATGGACGGCAACAGCCGCCGCAGCCACCGAGCGGTGGCAAGACCCCAGTGTCAACCAGGTGAACCGCGAGGCGCGCCGAGCCAGCTTCTTTGCCTTTGAGGACGAAGCTCTGGCTCTGCGGGGCGACAAGGCGGCCTCGGCACGCTACATGAGCCTTGAGGGGAAGTGGCGATTCAATTTTGCCCGCAACCGCGATGAGGCTCCGCATGACTTCTTCCTGCCCCGGTTTGACGACTCGCGGTGGGTCGACATGCCAGTGCCCGGACTGTTCGAGCTCAGCGGCTATGGCGACCCCATCTACAAGAACATCGGCTATGCGTGGGCCACGACGTTCGACAGCGACCCGCCACGCATCCCCACCACCGGCAACTACACCGGCTCCTATCGCCGCATGGTCGACATCCCCGCCCACTGGCGCGGCCAGCAGGTGGTGCTGCATGTGGGGTCGGCCACGAGCAATCTGACGGTGTGGGTCAACGGCCACGAAGTGGGCTACAGCGAGGATTCGAAAGTGGCCGCCGAGTTCGACATCACGCGCTACCTCAAGCCCGGACACAACCTCATCGCCATGCAGGTGATGCGCTGGTGCGACGGTACATACGTTGAGGATCAGGATTTCTGGCGGCTGACCGGTATAGCCCGTGAGGTCTACCTCTTTGCACGGCCACTGGCACACATCACCGACCTGACCATCGGGCAGGACTGGGCCGATGGCAACGGCATACTGGATGTCAAGGTCAGCCACACGGGCAAGGCCAGCGTCGAGGCACGCCTGCTCGACGCTCAAGGCCACGAGGTGGCCAGCGGGCTGCATGCCACCATTCCGCAAGTGAATGCCTGGACGGCCGAGACACCCTATCTCTACACTCTGCTCGTGACCCTGCGGCAGGGTAACCGCGCGGTTGAAGTTGTGCGACAGCGGGTGGGCTTCCGGCACATTGAGATCAAGGGTGGGCAACTGCTGGTCAACGGCCAGCCCATCCTCATCAAGGGGGCTGACCGCCATGAGCTGGACCCTGACGGGGGCTACATCGTCACGGTCGAGCGCATGAAGCAGGACATCGCCATCATGAAGCGGCTCAACATCAATGCCGTGCGCACAAGCCACTATCCCGACGACCCACGCTGGTATGACCTGTGCGACGAGTATGGCATCTATCTCACCGCCGAGGCCAACCTCGAGAGTCACGGCATGGGCTATGGCGAGAAGACCCTGGCCCGCCGCGACGACTTCTTGCAGACGCATCTGGAGCGCAACCAGGGCAATGTCATCACGTTCAAGAATCACCCCAGCATCATCGTGTGGTCGCTGGGCAACGAGGGGGGCTACGGCCCCAACTTCGCTAAGGCCTACGACTGGGTCAAGGCCTATGACCCGACGCGCCCCGTGCAGTATGAGCGTGCCGAGCTTGAGGGCAAGACCGACATCTTCTGCCCGATGTATTGCTACTATCCCGACTGCGAGCGCTACTGCGCCAGCGGCGACCCGCGACCGCTCATCCAGTGCGAGTATGCCCATGCCATGGGCAACTCGATGGGCGGACTCAAAGAGTACTGGGAACTGACACGCCGGCTGCCCAACTACCAGGGCGGCTACATCTGGGACTTCGTCGACCAGGGGCTGCGCGATGTCAGTCCCACCACGGGTCGCGAAATCTTCACCTATGGTGGCGACTATGGCCGCTATCCCGCCAGCGACTACAACTTCAACTGCAACGGCATCATCGCGCCCGACCGTCGGCTCAACCCGCACGCTCATGAGGTGGCCTACTTCTATCAGAACGCCTGGGTGCGCGATGTGGACATTCGCCAGGGCCGTGTGGAGGTCTACAACGAGCATTTCTTCAGCACGCTCGATGGCCTGAGGCTTGTGGCACACGTCCGCACGTTGGGCACGAGCGTCAGTTCGACGGGCTGTGCCATCGACATTGCCGGCATCGGTCCGCAGGAACGTCGCGTGATTGAGAGCGCACAGTTGCGCGACGACATTGCCCGGGCACTGCTCGCCGGGCACGACGAGGTGGTTGTCGACTTTGAGTTTCTGGCACGTGAGGGCATGCCGCTGGTCGAACCAGGACAACTGATGGCCCACGAGCAACTTGTGGTACGTCCTCATGAGTTCGCCACCATCTCGCCCGGTGTGGCCGCGGTGGCAGTCGAGCAGACCAACGCTTACATCCGCCTGGAGGCCGCCGGAACGGCGGTGACCATCGGCAAGCGCACAGGATGGATTGACTATCTGGACGTTGACGGCACGCCACTGCTGGCCGACCGCCAGAGCATCCGACCCGAGTACTGGCGCGCACCCACCGACAACGACTATGGTGCCAGCCTGCAGACCAAGTTTGGCACCTGGCGCGACCCCAAGATGTCGCTGCAGTCGGTGACGCTCAATGACAACCAGGTGGTGGCACAGTTCGACATGCCCGACCAGCAGGCCCACCTGACGATGACCTACACGCTCACCGCCGACGGCCAGGTGGTGGTGCGGCAGCAGATGACCACCACACCGGGTGCCGACGTGGCACACCTGTTCCGTTATGGCATGCAGCTGCAGCTGCCCGGCAGTTATGATCAGGTCAAATATCATGGCCGCGGCCCCGTCGAGTGCTATGCCGACCGCCAGAGCAGCCAGCACATCGGCATCTACGGCGGCAAGGTTCAGGACGAATATTACGACTACATCCGCCCGCAGGAGAGTGGCAACCACACCGACGTGCGCTGGATGCAGGTCACCGACGCGCAGGGCCGCGGACTGCGGGTGACGAGCAACGCCCCCTTCGAGGCCGGCGCATTGCCCTACACCACCGCCCAGCTCGACGACGGCCCTGTCAAGGAGCATGCCTGGGGCCACCACAGCGGCGACCTGGTGCCGCAGGGCATCACCCAGCTCCACATCCAGCAGCGGCAGATGGGGCTGGGCTGCGTCAACTCCTGGGGAGCCTGGCCCTTGGAGCAGTACATGCTGCCCTACGCCGACCGCGACTTCACCTTTGTCCTCCAGCCCCTGCGCAGCAGCCCATCTGAAGAGTTGCGCCTTAAGTAGGGGATACTCAGATAATTTACAACAATTTGTTTGTCAGATAGATAAATATTTGTGCCTTTGCAAATGCCCCCCGAACTGCCCATCACGGGCCGTTTCGGGGGCATTCCTTTTAAAAAGTGTCGTGAAGTTCCGAAAAATTTCTGACATACGCCCAACATTGGGCTTCACAGAGTTCGATATAAGGTAAAAAATGCTCTTTGGGAATCGGTTTTGTTTTGTCTGCTTAAAGAGGCCTAGACTAAACCGATTGGGAACGATATACCTGTAGTCCCTCCAAGGTAAGAGATACGAAAGCCTTTATTTCTTCAAGTTTTTTTTATGTCGTTTTCTTTATTGTAACTTTCTATTATTGCTGTATTATATATTGATATGCATTGATTATATTATTATATAGTCAATTATGGTTTAGTTTACTCCGTTTTATATATAAAAGAGGGATAAACTAAACCTACTTCCCAGGCAGAATCTACTTGCCGATGCAGGAAATAAACATCGTTGATTATTAGGTAGTTAGCTGCTAAACGATAGAAAAGTGCTAAAACTGCTCAAAATAATTTTCAAAAATCGCATATTTAACGTAATCAACATTTGTTAAGGTGGTAAAAGCCCCAGGTAGGCTCAAAATCGGCAAAAACAAAGAGTTTAAGCTGCTTTTGAAGGGATGTTCCACCTTTCTTAAACTATAGGATAAGTTCTTTTGTTCTTTCATTCGGTTGAATATTTTGTTAAATGTTGATATTTTATGCTCAATATATTGTGGCGAAAGAAGTAAGCGTTTTACACCCTTTGACTTTTCCGCCTGGATGAATCGAGCAGATATTTCAGAGAACTGAATGAACATATCATGGAGAATTTCGTGGGGTGTTATTTCACATAATTCTGATATATGATTCATATCTTAAACAGGTCATCCATGGTCACTTCGTTCTGTATCAGGTTATAGTTGTTGTTGTGGGCAACACCATTCGTCGTAACCATGACGAGGTGCAACGTGCGCTTGTCTTTCGAGAGTTCCTGATATGCTTCAATCTTGTTTTGAAGGTTTGTTGCGTAATCCCTGTCGATGGTGAAGACATTAGTAGAATGTTTCATCTCGCATAGGTCTGTAAATCCATCTGCACGTTGCATCACAAGGTCAATCTGTGCTCCGCGTCTTTCCTCTGTACCACGCGAGAACCAAGAGCAAACGTTTGTCTGTACACCGGCTATGCCAAGTGCTGCCTTAATCTGCGGAACGTGCTGAAGGCATACCCGTTCAAAGGCGTGTCCCTTCCAGGCATTATGGGATGTGGACGTGAAGGTGTTGGCCCAATAATGCTCGTCGCTGAAGGCGTTCTTCTTGATACAGAGATAGTAGAAGAGGGTATAGTTATCTATCAGCTGATAAAGTGAATTTGTCTCTGCTGTATCTGCAGAAGCAAAGCGGCGGATGAAGCCACACTCTTCCAACTCTTCCAATATGGTGGAGAAAGTGCCACCGTCAGAGAGCTTGCTTTCACGTAGTATGTCCTCCCTGGTCATTCCTGTCTTCCTGCCATCGCTCAGACATCCGATTACCTTGAGGTAATTCTCTGGGCGTTTGAATAGGGTGGCATATAGTGCCTCGAACTCATCACGCAGTTGGGCTGTTTCCGTGAAGAACAGCTGGTCTACATTTTGTGCAACGCTTAGCCCCTTCCTCAGGAAGCTCCAGTAGTAAGGTATGCCACCAAGAATCATGTAGAGTTCCAGAACGTCTTTTCTGCCAAGTGCAAGATTGGCGCTTTGGGCAAAGAGTTCGCACTCGCGGAGGGTGAAAGGAACGAGTTTTATACGGTTGGTCAGCCTTCCGCGAAGACCGCCCTTGTCCTTCAAGAGCTTCTTGCTGATCCATGAGGTAGCACTACCGCATACCAATAGTACAATGTCCTTTTCCCGTCGTGCTGTAGCCCATCCGTTCCAGAAGTTCTCTAGGGCACCGATAAGGTTTCCCTTGGGCGTGTCCATCCACGGAAGCTCGTCGATGAAAAGAATCTTCTTGCCAGCCGGAGCGTTGTTGATGAGTTGCTTCAGCAGCTCGAAGGCTTCAATCCATGTTTTGGGTATGGCGCACTTTGTCATGCCTGCCGCCACCAGAGAGTTTCGGAATGCCGTCAGTTGCTGGCGAAGCGTTCCTTTTGCAACTCCTGTATGTTGAAAGCAGAAGTTGTAGTTGAAAGTTTCTCTGATGAGATACGTCTTACCCACACGCCGTCTGCCATAGACGGCACAAAACTGCGATTCCTCTTTGTCAAGAAGCTCCAGCAGTTCACGTTGTTCCTTTTCACGTCCGACAATCATGATGACATCTGTTTTATTTAAATCCGCTGCAAATATAGCAAAAAAGTTTCTATAACTAGCGGAAAAGTGTATTTTTCTTTATGTTTCCGCTGAAAATAGAGTATTTTTAACATGATTCAAAATTCAAGAAGGCTTTTCTTATTCCAATACTCCGTTAAAAAAATTAGATAACTGGCTAGGCGGCTTCACCCGCTATGCCAAATAGTTCCTTGACAAGTTTAGCATTTATTGCCGTGTTCGG
>CACZHT010000032.1 GCA_902781045.1 uncultured Bacteroidales bacterium
TACGAGGCACTTTTGTTCTGCTCCTGTGTGGACCAAGCGGCGAGGACCTACGGCCCTCTTGCATGGTCTTTCGAACAAATAGCTTCTTCGAAGCATTTTTGCGCCTCCGACGCAATCGCTGAACAGATACCCACTCGCGCTGATTGCGCAGATTCTTTTAGTGTATTGTGCAAGGTTTTGGACATCAGCCACAACCGACAACCGTAGGCGAACAAAAAATTGGCCCCAAGCCCAAGCTTGATCTTCTTGCCTCCTGAACCGAGCCACAAAAGTGTATTGGCTGAACTACTGCAACTACTGAACTACTGCAACTACTGAACTACTGCAACTACTGAACTACTGCAACTACTGAAGTCACCTGCGATGCACAAGCCAGCCGATGAACGCCAGCAGAGCGATGCCGGCCACGGTGCCGGCCACCAGGGCGTTGTCTCTGACCCACTGCCACCAGCCGTCGGCCTCGCCCTTGACCGAGGGTGGGGGAGAAAGCAGACTGTCGCCCGGTGTCTGTCGCCCGGCACTGAGCATGGCATGGTAGGCCTTGGCCTCGAGCGAGTCGGCATAGTCCACACGGTAGAGGTTGACGGCATTGCCGCCCTGATAGTTGCGGGCCTGCGAGGTGACCACCAGGAAGCGCCCGTCCTGACTGATGTCTAGTCCCACGGGATAGGAGTCGACGGTAATCTGGCCGATGGCCTGCATGCGCTGGGTGTCGACGACATAGAGTGCGCTGGCCGAGTTGCAGGCCGCGAACACATATCGTCCGCTGGGTGATGCCTCGATGGTGCGCGCACCGCCGCCCACCTTGCACGTCTGCCACCCGCGCAGACCGATGCTCATACCCTGGCGGTGCTCGATGGCGTGGATGACCGAGTCGAGCGGCACGCGCTGCACCAGACCGGCGGCATTGACGCTGGCATAGAGGTAGCCGCCCTTGATGATCAGGTGGCGGGCGTTGCTGATGCCGCCTATCTTGCCCACATAGCGCGGCTGGGGTCGCATGTCGATGACGGCAATGCCACCGCCACCCATGCAGCCCACCAGCAGGTAGCGGTCGTCGGGGGTGAACACGGTGCCGCGCAGCAGCAGGCCGCTGTGGGCATCGCGGTTCACCTCGTGGGTGAGGCTGAAGTCGAGCTTCAGCTCGTGGTCGACCACGACGTATGGCAGGTGGTGCCATTGCTTGGGGTCGTCGCCGGTGATGTCAATCAGCCCCACGGTGTTGTTGCCCCAGTGGGTGACGGCCACGCGCGTGCCATCGTGGCTGCACACAATCATCTTGGGCAGCGGGCCGGTCTCCATCATGCGCACGATGGAGTCGACACGGGTGTCGATGATGGCGATGGCACTGGGGTCCTGGGCGTTGAGGTCGAATGTGCGACGGTAATAGGGTACCCACAGATAGCGGCCGCCGTGCGAGAATGTGGCCTCGACAGGCTTGCCGCCGAAGGCGCGGGTCGCCCCGTCGGCATAGTGGGTGAAGCGATAGATGCCACTGGGCGTGTTCCACAACGGCCCCTGGCCGCTGGTGTGGCGGTGGCTGATGACCTTGAGCTTCTGGTTGGTCTGCCGGTCATAGACCACAGTGGCGCAACCCTCGAGCGAGTTGACGTAGTACTTTGAGCCGTCAGGATGGAAGTTGACGCTCTTGGGCGAGAACACATCCTCGTCGCGTGTGGCACTGTCGCGCCAGTCGAAGTTCTGTTTCTTGCCCACGTTGGTGATGGTGAGCACACCGCCCTGTGCGGTCATGCTCTCGCCGATGCGAGAGTGGTGCACGGGCGGTTGGGCTTGGGCCTGTGCGACTGCTGTGACGAGGATGGTCACAACCCACAGAATTCTCTGATAATTATTAGCCATTGACTGATTGAATCTAAAATTTTGACAAAAATAGTAATAAATCCTTGCATTCACATCGTATTCTCAAAAAAAATGTCTAACTTTGCCATTTGATTGGGGGTCGAGTAGCAAGTTTCGGCTCTCGAACATTCGATTTTCGAGCATTCAAACTAACGACTAATGACTAACTAAGGTCTAACGTCTAACAACTAACGTCTAAAGTCAAACGTCTCTTATGCAGTCAGACACGGTGGTCATCATACCGACCTACAACGAGAAAGAGAACATCGGCAACATGATTCAGACGGTGCTGAGCATCGCCGAGCACCAGTTTGACATTCTGGTCATCGACGACAACTCGCCCGACGGGACAGGGGCTATCGTCGACGGCCTTGTCGCCGAGCATCCCCACCGTGTCCACATCATCAAGCGCACTGGCAAGTTGGGGCTGGGCACGGCCTATATCACGGGCTTCAAGTGGGCACTGGAGCATGGCTACGGATATGTCATCGAGATGGATGCCGACTTCTCGCACCCCACCGACAAGCTGCACGAGTTGCAGGCCGCATGTGCCACCGGCGGAGCAGATGTGGCGGTGGGCTCGCGATACAAGACCGGGGTCAACGTGGTCAACTGGCCCATGGGGCGCGTGCTCATGAGCTACTATGCGTCGGCCTATGTGCGACTGGTCACAGGCATGGACGTGCGCGACACCACGGCGGGCTTTGTGTGCTATCGCCGCCAGGTGCTTGAGGCCATCGACCTTGACAATGTCGAGTTCAAGGGCTACGCATTCCAGATTGAGATGAAGTTCACTGCCCACCGCATGGGCTTCAAGATTGTGGAGGTGCCCATCGTGTTTGTCAACCGCGTGCTGGGCACGAGCAAGATGAGCTCGGGCATCTTCGGCGAGGCGCTGTTCGGGGTCGTCAAGCTGCGGCTTGAGGCGTGGTTTTCCCCAAAGAAATTTCAACGCAGACAATGAATATAATCTACAATGCGCGGCTGGTGCTGGACGGCAGGGTCCAGACGGGCCACGTTGTTATCAGTGAAGACAAGATTCAAGATGTGGCTGCCGGTACTCCCGACGGCCACTTGCTTGATGTGTGCGGCGACAGGATGGACGCCGGCGGGGCATGGCTCCTGCCGGGTGTGATTGACACCCATGTCCACTTCCGCGAGCCGGGGCTGACCCACAAGGCCACCATTGCCGGCGAGAGCCGGGCGGTAGTGGCCGGCGGTGTCACCTCCTATATTGACATGCCCAATGTCGTGCCGCCCACGGTCAGTGTCCAGGCTCTGGAGGACAAGTGGGCGCGAGCCGAGCGAGGCTCAATGGCCAACTACAGTTTCTATGTCGGTGCTACAGCCGGCAACATCGACATGCTCGTTCACGATGTCGACTACAGCCGTGTGCCGGGGGTCAAAGTCTTCCTGGGGTCTTCGACAGGAGGCATGCTCGTCGATGACGAGGGGGTGCTGCGCCGCCTCTTCGCCCAGGTGCCGGCCATCATCGCTGTGCACAGCGAGGACGAGATGATGATTCGTCAGGGCATGGAGCGGGCCAGGGCGCGCCATGGCGAGGACGTGCCGGTGACGTGTCATCCCGTCATCCGCAGCGAGGAGGCGTGTTACCGGTCGACACGCCGTGCCGTCGAGCTGGCACGCGAGCTGGGCACGCGGCTGCATGTGCTGCATGTGACCACTGCCCGCGAGCTGGACTTGTTCACCGCTGGAGACCTGGCTGGCAAGCGCATCACTGCCGAGGCATGTGTGGGGCATCTGTGGTTCTGTGACCAGGACTATGAGCGCCTGGGCAACCGCATCAAGGTCAACCCGGCCATCAAGACAGTGGCCGACCGCGACGCGCTGCGCCGTGCCGTGGTCAGCGGCCTGATTGACCTCGTCTCGACCGACCATGCTCCCCACACCCTGGCCGAGAAAAGTCAAAAATACTTAAAATCTCCGTCCGGAATGCCTTTGGCACAGTTTTCGCTAGTGACTATGTTAGAGCTGGCTCGCGAGGGCTGGCTGACCATCCAACAAGTGATAGAAAAGATGTGTCAAGCGCCGGCGCGGCTCTTCGGCATCACTGGACGGGGATTTCTGAGAAAAGGATGCCAAGCCGACCTGGTGCTGGTCGAGGATGTGCCGCAAGGCTATACTCTGACCGATGGCGATGTGCTTTCGGACTGTGGCTGGACTCCACTGGACGGAGCAGTGATGCATCACCGGGTGGCGCGCACCTGGGTCAATGGAGTGGAGGTCTATCCCCATGCTCCCGTTGTGTCGCCGGCGCAGGCACTGCGATTTGACAGATAGATGAAAAAATTAGGACTGACCGAGCAACAGGTACTGGACAGTCGCCGTCGTCATGGCGACAATGTACTCACGCCCCCGCCGCGCAAGTCGCTGTGGGCGCAGTTTGTTGAAAAGTTTGATGACCCGCTCATCAAAATCTTGCTTGTGGCACTGGCACTGTCGGTGGGCATATCGAGCTACGAGTTGTTGCACCTGGACCAGGGATGGGAGGTGCTGCTCGAACCGCTGGGCATCGTCATTGCCGTCGTGCTGGCCACACTGGTGGGCTTTCTGGTCGAGGTCAATGCCAACAAAAAATTTGAACTGCTCAACCGCACCAACGACGATGTGCTGTTCAAGGTCATGCGCAATGGGCATGTGACTCAGGTGCCGCGCCGCGACATCGTGGTGGGCGACATCGTCATTCTGGACACGGGCGAGCGTGTGCCGGCCGATGGACGCCTCACACAGAGTGTGTCGATGAGTGTGGACGAGAGCTCGCTCACCGGCGAGCCCATGGCGCGGAAGTCACACATTGTACAGCCTGACGGTAACGACGGCCATGAGACAACCTATCCGGCCAATGTGCTGTTGCGCGGGTCGACGGTGAGCGAGGGCAATGGTGTGATGGAGGTCACAGCTGTGGGCGACGCCACCGAGTATGGAAAGGTCTTCACCGACTCGCGCACCGAGACCGATGTCAAGACACCGCTCACGCTTCAGTTCGACCGGCTTGGGCGCCTCATTGCCCGTGGCAGCTATGTCATTGCTGCACTGATTATTGTGGGGAGGACTGTGGCATTCTATTTCGACGACAATCCCGACGGCACTCTGCTGCAGCAGGTGCAATATTTCATCCAGACCATCATGCTGGCTGTGACGCTGGTGGTGGTGTCGGTGCCTGAGGGGCTGCCAATGAGTGTGACGTTGAGTCTGGCACTGAGCATGCGTCGCATGCTCAAGACCAACAACCTGGTGCGGCGCATGCATGCCTGCGAGACGATGGGGGCTACCACGGTCATCTGTACCGACAAAACCGGGACGCTGACCCAGAACCAGATGCAAGTGGTGGCGGCACACTTCGAGGAGCCTGAGGCAAGAAGCGAGGATAACTCTCAAGTGGTTGTTGACTTGTCCATCGCATGCAACACGACGGCTTATCTCGACGACAGCGACCCCAAGCGGGTCGTGGCGCTGGGCAACCCCACTGAGGGGGCATTGCTGCTGTGGCTCTACCAGAAAGGGAAAGACTATCTGGCCCTGCGGGAACAGTACCGCATCCTCGACCGGATGCCCTTCTCCACCGAGCGGAAATTCATGGCCTCGGTTGTGCGGGTGGGCGACGATGTCCACCTGTTGCTGATCAAAGGTGCCCCGGAGATTGTCATGGACATGACCGACATCGACCCGGCCCGGCGCAGTGAGGCACAGGCCATGCTCGAGCAATATCAGCTCAAGGCCATGCGCACCCTGGCGTTCGCCTTTGTGGAGATTGACAAGTCGCTCGAACACTGTGGACTGGACGCGATGTTGAGCCAGCTGCAGGGGAGGGTGCACTACCTGGGCTTCGTGGCCATCAGCGACCCGGTGCGGGAGCAGGTGCCGCTCAGCATACAGGACTGCCGCAATGCCGGCATCCGGGTCAAGATGGTCACTGGCGACAATGCGGCCACCGCGCGCGAGATTGCACGACAGTCGGGCATCTGGACCGACTCTGACGATGACCGGTGCATCGTCACCGGGCCGGAGTTTGCTGCCATGCCCGATGGCGAGGCTGCGCGGGTGGCACAGCACATCAAGGTCATGGCGCGTGCCCGCCCCAGCGACAAGGCTCGCCTGGTGTCGTTGCTGCAGTCGCAGGACGAGGTGGTGGCCGTCACCGGCGACGGTACCAACGACGCCCCGGCGCTGAACCTGGCTCAAGTCGGACTGTCAATGGGCGACGGCACGGCGGCGGCCAAGGAAGCCAGCGACATTACCATCCTCGACAACTCGTTCACCAGCATCAACAAGGCTGTGCTGTGGGGACGGTCGCTCTACCGCAACATCCAGCGCTTCATCCTGTTCCAGCTCACGGTCAACGTCTGTGCCTGTCTGGTGGTGGCGTTGTGTTCGTTTTTCAGCACGCAGCAGGTGCCACTGACGGTGACCCAGATGCTGTGGGTCAACCTGATTATGGACACGTTTGCCGCTCTGGCGCTGGCCTCGTTGCCGCCCAACAGCATCGTCATGCGCCAGCCTCCGCGACGCTCAGGCGAGCACATCATCACGCGCTCCATGGCCTGGTTCATTGTGGTGGTGGGGTGTCTGTTTGCCGCTGTGATGACATGGCTCTACTACGCCATGCTTCACTCGCAGGATGGCCCTCTGCTGCATGCCAGCATCAGTCCGCGCGAGGTGTCGGTCTATTTCTCGACATTTGTCTTCTTGCAGTTCTGGAACCTGTTCAATGCCAAGTCGTTCGGCAGCGGGCACAGTGCTTTTCACAATCTGGACGGCAGCAAGGTGTTCTTTGTCATCGTCGCAGTCATCCTGGTGGGGCAGGTGATGATTGTGCAGCTGGGTGGTCGCATGTTTGATGTCGAGCCATTGCCGCTTGCCGATTGGGTACGCATCATCGCCCTGACCTGCCCGGTGATGCTCATCGGCGAGGGCTATCATCTGGTGCGCCGTTGGCACCGAAAACCTGCTGCCCCTCGCGCCTGAATGCAGGTTCTGTGTGGCGGATAAAATGCCATTTTTGTTGCGGGATGGTACTTTTTGTCGCCAAAAATTTGCTGTTCAGCAAAATTTGTCTTTACTTTGCAGGTCATTTTCAACTATCGACCGATATTCACGTATGTCTGACAATATACTGAACTGGCTTTTCAGGCTCCGGGTGGTCAGGGTCTTCAAGGTGAGCACTACTCCTCGGTGGGTCATCCTGCTCATCGACACGCTCATCGTGCTCATGAGCTATGTGTTGGTGATGCTGGCCGACTACTATGCTCGTGGCACGGTCTATGCGCCGATGTCGATGCTAATCAATGGTAGCATCTTTGTGCTTGCCTATCTGGTGGTGGCCTATCTGACCAAGAGCTACACAAGTGTGATCCGCCTCTCGGTCATTGAGGACCTCTATCGCGTCATCCAGGTGGTGGGGGCGAGCACGTTCATCCTGCTGTTTGTCGACATGGCCGCGGTCATCTTGAGTGGCGCGCCGCTCTACCGGTTCTGGAACGTCCTCTCGGTGGCCGCCATCACATTCTCCATCATGGTCATCGAGCGGCTGCTCATCAAGTACTTTTATATGCGGCTCACGGCGGCATCGGGCGACGGACGTCGCCGCGTGCTGGTGCTGGGCACATCGCTCAGCTCGCTCATTCTGGCCAACGCGCTCAAGAACGAGATTGGCGGCAAGTACGAGCCCGTAGGTCTGCTCAGCACCAAGGCCGGCAAGCTGGACGAGAGCATCAACGGATTCAAGGTCTACCGCTTTGACCCCGACACGGTGGCCAACATCTTTGTCGAGAACAGCATCTATGCCCTGATTTTTGACGCGTCGAGCATCGAGCGTGTGCGCAACGGCTTGGCCGACCACTTCATGCGCAACAACATCGCTCTGCTGTGCATCAACAAGGTCGAGGAGTTTGAACTCGACGACGAGAGCAAGCACAATGACAACAAGGCCAACATCTCGACTTTCATCCGCGAGGTGCAGATTGAGGACTTGCTGGGACGAGACCCCATCGTGCTCAACAACGCGCTGGTGAGCAACTCCATCAAGGGGTCGTGTGTGCTCATTACCGGGGCATGTGGCTCCATAGGCAGTGAGATTGTGCGCCAGGTGGCGGCCTATCAGGCCAGTCAGATTGTGCTCATAGACCAGGCCGAGACACCGATGCACGACATCTCCATCGAGATGCGACGCGACTTCCCGGACGCTAATATCGAGCTGTTTATGGGCGATGTGCAGAACTATGAGCGTATGGAGCAGGCCTTCGAGCAGTTCCACCCGCGCTTTGTGTTCCATGCCGCGGCCTACAAGCATGTGCCCATGATGGAAATCAATCCCACTGAGGCCGTCCTGACCAATGTCCTGGGCACGCGCAACATTGCCGACCTCGCCCTCAAGTATGGTGTTTACAAGTTTGTCATGGTCTCGACCGACAAGGCCGTCAATCCCACCAATGTGATGGGATGCACCAAGCGTGTGGCCGAGATTTACTGCCAGTCGCTCTTCTTCGACGCGGCGCGCCGGGGCATGGCCACGCAGTACATCACTACGCGATTTGGCAACGTGCTGGGCAGCAACGGGTCGGTGATTCCGTTGTTTCGCAAGCAGATTGAGCAAGGAGGGCCAGTGACGGTCACCCATCGCGACATCATCCGCTACTTCATGACCATCCCCGAGGCTTGCTCGCTGGTGCTAGAGGCCGGGTGTATGGGGCACGGAGGAGAGATTTACATCTTCGACATGGGACAGCCGGTGCGCATCTATGACCTGGCGCAGCGCATGATTTCGCTGGCCGGACTCAAGCCTGGCGTTGACATCAAGATTGAGGAGGTGGGGCTACGACCCGGTGAGAAACTCTATGAGGAGCTGCTCAATGACAAGGAGAAGACCACGGCCACAGGCAACAAGAAAATCATGATCGCCAAGGTGCGGACTTACGACTACCGTGAGGTGTGCGACAAGATTGAGCGCATCGTCAAGTGGGCGAGGGCCGGCAATGTCCACCACATGATTTATGACATGAAGGTCTTTGTGCCCGAGTACAAGAGCAACCAGTCGCAGTTCGAGGCCATCGACCGTGAGCTGGAAGAGAGCCAGACGCGTTCGCCCCAGCAGCAGCTCGAGACTGAGCGTTACTACTAGCATTTGAGACGTCAGTCGTAGTCACGTCTTAAAACTCAAAACTTAAAGCTAAAAACTAATAGCAATTTTGCCATGTGCAGAATTTGTTGTAATTTAGCGGTTTGAATGCAAGCCGCTAGCTACTGTTGTCGGTGGTTTGCAATGTGTAACTATCAGATTATCAATGACAAACGAAAGAAAAATACGTGTTGGCATCACCCAAGGGGACACCAACGGAATCGGACTGGAAGTGGCGCTCAAGGTGATTGCAGTGCCCGAGTTTATGGAAATCTGCACACCCGTCCTCTATGGGTCGGCCAAGGTGCTGACCTATCACCGAAAGGCCATCGACATGCCCAGCTTTCAGATCTATCATGCCGGCGATGCCGAGCACATCAAGGACAATGTGCCAAACATCATCGAGGTTATGGGGAATGAGGAGGTAAAGGTGGAGCTGGGAACGCCCAGCAAGCAAGCAGGCAAGGCGGCCTATCAGGCACTGGAGGCGGCTGTGGCCGACCTCAAGCAGGGACGCATCGATGTGCTGGTGACGGCTCCCATCAACAAGGACAACATCCAGAGTGATGAGTTCAACTTCCCCGGGCAGACCGAGTATCTGCAGGCCAGTGCCGGCGACGAGCGACATGCGCTGATGGTGTTGTGCGACGAGAGCCTGCGTGTGGCTCTGGTGACCACACACCTGCCCCTGGCACAGTTGCCGCAGGCCATCACCACACAGGGCATTCGCCAGCGACTGCGCGAGTTCAACGATTCGTTGCAGCGCGACTTCGGTTGCGAGCGACCGCGCATTGCTGTGCTCTCGCTCAATCCGCATGCCGGCGAGAACGGCCTGCTGGGTACCGAGGAGCAGCAGATTATCCGTCCGGCCATTGACCAGGCCTACGACGAGGACCGCATTGTGTGTTTCGGACCCTATGCCGCCGATGGCTTCTTCGGCAGCCAGCAATATCGCAACTTTGACGGTGTGTTGGCCATGTATCACGACCAGGGACTGGCACCATTCAAAGCCCTGTCGATGGATCGAGGTGTCAACTTCACCGCCGGTCTGCCGTTTGTGCGCACCAGCCCCGACCATGGCACGGGCTATGACATCGCCGGCAAGGGGGTGGCACGTGAGGACTCGATGCGTCAGGCCATCTACACCGCCATCGACATCTGGCGCAATCGCCAGTGCTGGGACGAGGCGCATGCCAACCCGCTGCGCAAGCAGTATCACGACAAGGGCAAGGACAACGTCGTGCTCGACCTCACCAAAGAGACTGACGAATAGTCAATCTGTAATGCAAAACTCATAATTCTCAATTAAGTAAAGTGCACTATGCAATCATTGCAGCCGGCGAGGGGTCGCGGCTGGCACAAGAGGGCGTTGAGTTGCCCAAACCCCTGGTGCGCCTGTGTGGCGAGCCGATGATAGAGCGGCTGATTAACATCTTTGTGCGCTGCAATGCACAGAGCATCAGCGTCATTGTCAACGAGCACATGACCCAGGTGCGAGAGTTCCTGGAGTCGCTCAAGCTGCCCGTGCCGCTCAACCTTGTGGTCAAGACCACACCCAGCTCGATGCACAGTTTCTGGCACCTGAGCCAGGTGCTGCCCAAGGGCAAGTTCTGCCTCACTACGGTCGACACCATCTTCCGCGAGCAGGACTTCGCGCGTTACATCGAGGCGTTCGAAGCCGATGACCAGAGCGACGGCCTGTGGGCCGTCACACCCTTTGTCGACGACGAGAAGCCTCTCTACGTCGACGTTGACAGCCAGATGAACATCACCGCCTTTCGCGACCAGCCCTGGGACGGCGCACGCTATGTCTCGGGTGGGGTCTATGCTATGACCGACCGGGCATTCGCCACGCTCAACCGATGCATCGAACAGGGCAGCAGCCGCATGCGCAACTTCCAGCGCGCACTGGTGGCCGACGGACTGCGTCTGCGCGCTTGGAGCATTGACAAGATTGTCGATGTCGACCATGCTGCCGACATCCACACCGCACAGCAATTCATTCAAGGCAATTTGGAATAAACCAAACCCCGAAACTAATATATGGCAGAGATAACAATAGCAGGGGTGATGCGCGCAGGCGCGTACTCGCCCAACCACATCGGCAACGACACGGCCATCTTCAACATGACGGCCGAGGAGCTGCGCAAGCGCGGCTGTCTGGTGAACGTCTACAGTGAGGAACAATTCAACGCCCAGGGGGGTGTGGAAGAGGACTACATCGTGGCCATGTGCCGCGAGCGGGAGTCCATCCATCTGCTGCAGCAGATGGAGGACCACGGCAAGGTGGTCGTCAACTCGGGCTACGGCATCGAGAACTGCACGCGCGAGCGCATGACGCGCATCCTGCTGGGCAACGGCATCCCCTATCCCGAGAGTCTGATTGTTGACACCAACGAGAATGTCAAGCCACTCATTGAGAAGGCCGGATTCCAGAGTTGCTGGATCAAACGCGGCGATTTTCACGCCATGCACAAGGAGGACGTGAGCTATTGCCGCCACGCCGAGGAGGCACAGGAGGTACTACAGGAGTACTTCTACCGCGGCATCAAGCGGGCCGTCATCAACGTGCACCTGGTGGGTGACTTGGTCAAGTTCTACGGCATACAGGGCTCGCCCTATTTCTTCTGGTTCTATCCCTTCGAGGAGGGGCACAGCAAGTATGGCCACGAGGCCATCAACGGACGGTCGCGAGGCATCGAGTTCAGCGAGGACGAGCTCAAGGACATGTGTCACCGCGCGGCAACCGAGCTGGGAGTGGTGGTCTATGGCGGTGACTGCATCATCGGCGAGGGTGGAGACATCCAGATTATCGACTTCAACGACTGGCCTAGCTTCGCCCCGTGCCGCAACGAGGCGGCTCCACATATAGCCAAAGCCATACTGAATTGTTTCAAAAAGTAGACGTATGAGCATTATCGAAGAGTATCGCGCATCGCTCAAGTCGATGGACACTGAGGAACACATCGACTTGTGGTTCTATCGCCCGCTGGGCTTCGCCTGGGCCAAGCTGTTTGCCTACCTGGGGGTCACGCCCAATGTTGTGACCATATTGTCTATTATATTAGGTGTAGCCGGTGGCGTGCTGCTCTACTTCGGGGCTTCGCCGCTGTTGTGGCTCAACTATGTGGGCATCTTCCTCATCATCTGGGCCAACACCTACGACAGCGCAGACGGGCAGTTGGCGCGGCTGACCAAGCAGTACTCGCGCCTGGGGCGCATCCTGGACGGAGTGAGTGGCGACCTGTGGTTCATTGCCATCTACTTTGCCCTGGTGCTGCGAGAGCTGCACTTCGGCGACGCGTGGCTGGGCAACTGGTTTGCCTCGCACCAGTGGGTCATCTGGACCATGGCCATTGTGGCCGGGGTGAGCCATGCCAAGCAGGCTGCCAGTGCCGACTACTACCGCCAGTTCCACCTCTATTTCCTCAAGGGCAAGGACGGCAGCGAGCTCGACTCGACCGAACCGTTGCGTCAGGCCTACAGGCAGATGCCGTGGAGTGAAAACTTCTTCAAGAAGCTCACCGCGCTGGTCTACCTGAATTACACCGCGCAGCAAGAGGCACTAACCCCCCAGATGCAGCGTTTGCGCCGGGCTTTGAAAGAACGTTACGGCGATGATATCCCGCAGGACTTCCGCGACGCGTTCCGCAGCAAGAGTCTGCCCATGATGAAGTATACCAACATGCTATCGTTCAACACGCGCATCATAGCCATGTTCATCTCGGTCATCATACAGGTGCCATGGCTCTACTTTGCCTTCGAGTTGGTGGTGCTCAACCTGATGCTCATATATATGATAATGTGTCATGAGCGCTTCTGCAAGCGCTTTGCCCATCAACTTGAGACTGCATGAACGTAAAAGGAATCATATTTGACTATGGTGGCACCATCGACAGTCGCGGTGTGCACTGGAGCGAGATCATCTGGCAAGGCTACTGCAAAGCCCATGTCGACAAGCTGATCACCAAGGAACAGTTCCGTCAGGCATACGTCCATGGCGAGCGAGAGTTGGCACGCGTGCGCCACATCCTGCCAGGTGACAATTTTCTGGACATCCTGGTCAAAAAGATGAGCATCCAGCGGGCATTTCTGGCAGCCAACGGCCTGGTCTCGCTCGACCAGGCGCAACTGTCGACCATCACATCGCACTGCTATGAGAGTGCCCGCGCGTGCATTGACGAGGCGCGCCCTGTGCTCGCAAATCTGGCCGAACGATACCCCATGGTGCTGGTGAGCAACTTCTATGGCAATGTTGATGCCGTGTTGCGCGACTTCGATGTGCGGCGCTACTTCCGCGGCATCATCGAGAGTGCTGTGGTGGGCGTGCGCAAGCCCAACCCCACCATCTTCCGTCTGGGGGTGGATGTGCTGGAGCTTGATGCTAGCGACGTGCTGGTGGTGGGCGACAGCCTGCGCAAGGACATCCTGCCCGCCGAGTCGCTAGGATGCCAGGTGCTTTGGCTCAAAGGAAAGGGATGGACGGCCGACGAGGATGCGCAGACGCACCCCAACACCATCAGTCGCATCGCGCAAGTGCTGGATTATGTCTGAAAAACACCAAAAATTGCCTTTGCCCCTCTTTTCATTGGTTAACTAATCTGCCGAATTGGTCGATAAAAATATAGTTAAATTAACCTTTGTGTCAAATGTTTTCAGTACTTTAACTGAGGCGACACATATTTTAGCATTCTAATCCGAAAAATCGCTGTACCTTTGACCCGAATTTCTCCCTGAAGGGGAGAGAGTCGCTGTTTAACTTGCAATTAATCACAACTTACACATTAATAATTTTATTATTATGGCAAATTCAACAACGAAACCCGCAACCGGCAAGCTCGGTGTGATGGTGGTTGGTCTGGGTGCAGTGAGCACCACGTTCATGACTGGCGTGTTCATGACACGCAAAGGTTTGGCTAAGCCCATCGGCTCGATGACCCAGTACGACAAGATTCGCGTGGGCCGTGGTGCTGACAAGAAATACTTGCATCTGAAGGATATCGTGTCGATGCCTACTCTCGACGACATCGTGTTCGCAGCTTGGGACGTCTATCCCGTCAACGCATACGAGAGCGCTATCAACGCCGAGGTGCTCAAGGAGAAGGACATCAACCCCGTCAAGGACGAGCTCCTGGCCATCAAGCCTATGAAGGCTGCTTTCGACAAGAAGTATGCCAGCCGCCTCGACGGCGACAATGTCAAGCAGTGCAAGGATCGCTGGGACATGACCGAGCAGATTCGTGAGGACATCCGCAACTTCAAGCAGCAGACGGGCGTTGACCGCGTGGTCGTGCTCTGGGCTGCCTCGACCGAAATTTATGTCGCTCCCGACATGAAGTACCACGGCACCATCGAGGCTCTGGAGGCAGCTATGAAGGCCAACGATACCGACCACATCGCACCGTCGATGTGCTACGCCTATGCCGCACTGACCGAGGGCTGCCCCTTTGTGATGGGTGCCCCCAACACCACGGTCGACATCCCCGCCATGTGGGAGCTGGCCGAGAAGACCCACATGCCCATTGCCGGCAAGGACTTCAAGACCGGACAGACGCTGGTCAAGAGCGGTTTCGCACCCATCATCGGCGTGCGCAACCTGGGACTGTCGGGCTGGTTCTCGACCAACATCCTGGGCAACCGCGACGGACTGGTGCTCGACGAGCCCGCCAACTTCCGCACCAAGGAGGTGAGCAAGCTGTCGACGCTCGAGACCATCCTCAAGCCCGAAAATCAGCCTGACCTCTACACCAACTACTACCACAAGGTGCGCATCAACTACTACCCGCCCCGCAACGACAACAAGGAAGGATGGGACAACATCGACATCTTCGGCTGGATGGGCTATCCCATGCAGATCAAGATTAACTTCCTGTGCCGCGACTCAATCCTGGCTGCACCGCTGTGCCTCGACCTGGTCCTGCTCATCGACCTGGCACGCCGCGCCGGCCGCTACGGCACGCAGCGCTTCCTGAGCTTCTTCCTCAAGAGCCCGATGCACGACTACACCGTGGGCGAGGAGGCAGTCAACAACCTCTATCAGCAGTACACCATGCTCAAGAATGCTGTTCGCGAGATGGGCGGATATGAGGCCGACGAGGAGATTGACTAATCTCTCAACCCATACCATAAACCGAAAATGCCGTTCTGCGACAGCAGAACGGCATTTTTTCGCCCTGCACTAGCAAATATTTCTTAATTCCTATTTCTTAAGTCTTAATTATTTGCTATCTTTGCAGCGTCGTGTGCGCCGATGTGTGCCATGGCAAGTTACCATTGTTTTTAACGCGGACGTGGAGCACTGATTCCACTCCACATAATATTGTCGACACTATGCAACAACCTGTCATTGAAGAGTCGCGGCAGACAACGCGGACTGCTAAAAAGAAAAGTTCTTCGGCCATACCCATCCGTGCCTTCTTCATGGCCTGTCTGCGCAACTGGTACTGGTTCGTCTTGTCGGCCATTGCCTGTTTCTGCATCGCTTTTCTCTACAGCAAGGCCCAACCCATCATGTACAAGTCCAACGCGCTGATTCTGCTCAAGAGCAAGGACAGCGACGTGGGGGCGCAGTCCAAGGCCTTCAGCGACCTGGGCATGACATCGGTCAACACGTTCATGCCCAACGAAATCTACAAAATCAAGTCGCCCGACCTCATGGAGGGGGTGGTCAAGAGTCTGGGCATCAATGTGCAGTACTATGGCCACGTCTTCTTGCGCGATGTCAACATCTACCGCTCGACGCCGGTCAGCATCATGCCGCTCAAGGACATCAAGGAGCCGTTCTCGATGGTGGTCGTGCCCAAGGGAGGAAACGACTTTGAGTTCAAGGTCGAGGGAGACGGAGGATGGAAGAAGGCACACTTCGGCAACAAGGTGGCTACCAAGTATGGCCCCATTGCTATCACCAAGACAAAGACCTACACCGAGCTGCACAAGGACTTCAACGTCATCGTGCGCGTGAGCACTCCACGGCAGCTGGCACAGAGGATTGTGGGGGCACTCAGTGCCGAACATGCCGACAAAATCAGCGACGCTCTGCGGTTGTCGTTGCTCTGGGACAACAAGGATGAGGCAATCGACATCCTCAACGCGCTCATCACCACCTATAACCAGGAAGCCATCAACGACAAGAACACAGTGGCACGCTCGACCGAGGCCTTCATCGCCGAGCGCGTTGAGGCACTGTCTAAAGACCTAAGCGGTGTTGATAGCCAGGTGGCTGCACTCAAGACCAGCGCAGCCAACCGAGCCATGTATGCCGACCCGGGCACGGGCTTGGGCTATGCCAACAAGTCGGCCGACATCGAGATGCAGATGGCCCTGGCCAGCAACATCGCCAACTACATCGCCGGCATGGGAGGGCATGACCTCATCCCGTCTAACACCGGCATTGCAAGCACCGGTGTTGAGGGACAGATTCAGCAGTACAACGAGGCAATGCTCAAATATCAGAAGATTGCTGCCACATCGTCGAGCGAAAACCCCGTCATGATCGAACTCGAGCGCTCACTCACCACCCTCAAGGCCAACATCCAGCAAGGATTGAGCAACTACATCACCTCGTTGCGCGCGCGTCTGGGGCAGGCACAGTCCCAGCAGGGGATGGCCACAGGATCGATTGTAGCTGTGCCGTCGCAGGAGAAGGCCATCACCGAGGTCTCGCGTCAGCAGAAGATCAAAGAGCAGCTCTACCTCTACCTGCTCAACAAGCGTGAGGAGAACGCACTGCAGTTGGCCATCACCGAGCCTAACGCTAAGGTCATTGAGGCGGCCACGGGCTATGGCCCTGTCTCGCCCGTCCCGGCACGCATCATGATGATGGGTCTGCTGCTGGGACTGCTCATACCGGCACTGCTGCTCTATGCCGTCTACTGGTACTATTCGCTCGACACCAAGGTGCACACACGCCACGACATCGAGGACAGCATGGACGTGCCCATCATCGGCGAGCTGCCGGCCAAGAGTAAGCGACTGGCCGACAAGGAAATCATCGTCACAGAGAACGGACATGACCGCATCACCGAGGCATGCCGCATCATCAGGTCGAACATCGACTACATTGCCACCCCCAAGCCTGGACAGGGACTGGTCATACAGTTCACCTCCACAATGTCGGGCGAGGGAAAGAGCTTCGTGGCCGTCAACCTGGCACTGTCGTTCGCCCATTCGGGCAAGCGTGTGATTGCTGTTGACCTGGACTTGCGCAAGGGGCGCTTCTCGGAGTATGTGGGCATGCAAGACGCCAACATCGGCGTGACTACCTATCTCTCGGGTAAGACCGACAACATCAATGACATCATCCAGCGAGGCAACTACCATGAGAACCTCGACTTCATCTGCGTGGGGGCTATCCCGCCCAATCCCACCAATCTGCTGATGAGCGAACAGTTCAAGCGACTGATTGCAACGCTCAAGTCGCAGTATGACTATGTGTTCCTCGACACGGTGCCCTACGGCATCATCGCCGATGCGGCGCTCATCAACCGCGAGGCCGACATGACCATCTACGTCATTCGCGACGGCAAGATTGACAAGCGCTATCTCGATGACTTGGACAAGATGATTGAGAGCGGCAAAATCCACAACGCCACCATCCTGGTCAACGACATCAAGATTGACAACAAGCACTATGGCTACGGCAGCTATGGCTACGGTTACGGCTATGGCTACGGCTACTCAAACTATGGCTATGGTTATGGCTACGGTTATGGCTACCACAGCGAGGATGACGAAGAACAGAACCGCTCGCTGCTGGCTCGCCTGGGACTGAAAAAGAACAAAAAACACTAATCACTCACACTAACCGGGCACTTGCTGCTCGGTTCTTGTTTCTAGTTTTTGACAAGATGAACATCGCAGTAGCAGGAACAGGCTATGTGGGGCTGAGCATCGCATGTTTGCTGGGACAGCACCATCACGTCGAGGCGGTCGACATCGTCGCCGACAAGGTGGATATGATTAACCGCATGCAGTCGCCCATCGCCGACCGGGAGATTGAGCAGTATCTGGCCAGCGGCAAGCTAGACCTGCACGCCACGCTCGACGCGCGTGCGGCTTACGCACAGGCACAGCTGGTAGTCATCGCTGCACCCACCAACTATGACCCGCAGCGCAACTTCTTCGACACCACGGCCGTCGAGGCTGTGGTCGAACTGGTGCGGCAAGCCAACCCGCAGGCCATCATGGTCATCAAGAGCACAATCCCCGTGGGTTACACCATGGCACTGCGACAGCGCACGGGCTGCAGGCACATTCTGTTCTCACCCGAATTTTTGCGCGAGAGCCGCGCCTTGCACGACAACCTGCATCCCAGCCGCATCATCGTGGGCACCGACCTTGACGACCCACAGATGGTTCAGGCTGCCAACGAGTTTGCGGCCTTGCTGCAGCAGGGAGCCGTCGACCGTGATGTGCCCACGCTCATCATGGGCACAACCGAGGCCGAGGCCGTCAAGCTCTTTGCCAACACCTACCTGGCGTTGCGCGTGAGCTACTTCAACGAGCTGGACACTTACGCCGAGGTCAAAGGGCTGGACACGCAGTCCATCATCCGTGGTGTGTGCCTTGACCCGCGCATCGGCAGCCATTACAACAACCCTTCGTTCGGCTACGGGGGCTACTGTCTGCCCAAGGACACCAAGCAGCTGCTGGCCAACTATGCCGACGTGCCCGAGAACCTGATTCAGGCCATCGTCGAGAGCAACCGCACTCGCAAGGACTTCATTGCCGACCGGGTGCTCAACCTGGCAGGATACTATGACTACTACAACCGTGGTGGATTTGACCCCGCCGATGAGCACGAGTGCATCATCGGGGTGTACCGCCTGACGATGAAAACCGGTAGCGACAACTTCCGGCAGTCGTCCATTCAGGGGGTGATGAAGCGCATCAAGGCCAAGGGGGCCACCGTCATCGTCTATGAGCCCACACTGCCCGACGGCAGTACATTCTTTGGCAGCCATGTGGTCAACGACCTGGACGAGTTTAAGCGTCGCTCGCAGGCCATCATAGCCAATCGCTACGACTCTGTCTTGGACGATGTGCGCGACCGTGTCTACACCCGCGACATCTTTGGCCGCGACTGATGTTTAGCCTCTCCCGGGGTCGGGAGCGAGCTCTTGCTGTTTTTTTATTATTATTTCAAAACAAGTGGAAAAGATATGGTTATGCCTGGCACACATGAGTGAGGCCGGCGAGGAAATGAAATATATCCGTGAGGCGTTCGACACCAACTGGGTGGTGCCGCTGGGGCCCAATGTCAACGGCTTTGAGCAAGACCTGGAGCAACTGTGTGGGCACGACAAGCATGTGGTGGCGCTGGCCAGCGGCACCGCGGCCATCCATCTGGCACTGATTATGCTGGGCGTGACGCGTGGCGACGAGGTCGTCTGCCAGTCGATGACCTTCAGCGCAAGTGCCAACCCCATCGTCTATCAGGGAGCCACACCGGTGTTTGTCGACAGCGAGCGCGACTCGTGGAACATGGACCCCAACCTGCTCGAGCAGGCGGTGCGGCAGTCCATCGCCCGCACTGGCCGTCCACCCAAGGCCATCATCCCAGTCTACCTCTATGGCATGCCAGCCTATATTGACGACATCATGGACATCGCGCATCGCTACGGCATCCCGGTCATTGAGGACTCGGCCGAAGGCTTCGGCTCCAACTGGCGTGGACAGATGGTGGGCACCTTTGGCGACTATGGCATCATGAGCTTCAACGGCAACAAGATGATCACTACCAGCGGCGGTGGAGCACTCATCTGCCCCAGCAGTGAGGCCAAGAAGCGCGTCATGTTCTATGCCACTCAGGCGCGCGAGCCAATGCCCTACTACCTGCACAAGGAGATTGGCTATAACTACCGTATGAGTAACATCTGTGCCGGCATCGGGCGCGGCCAGATGACCATCCTCGACCAACATCTGGCCCATCATCGCATGATGTGCGACTTCTATGTCCGCCACTTGAGCGACATCGACGGCATCACCGTCCATGTCAACCCCGACGAGCGCTTTGACAGCAACTACTGGCTTAACACCATCCTCGTCGACCCGGCCAAGACGGGCGGTGTCACCTACGACGACCTGCGGCTGGCCCTGGATGCTGCCGGCATCGAGAGCCGCCCCTTGTGGAAGCCCATGCACACTCAGCCTGTGTTCAGTGGCGCGCCTGCCGTGGTCAGTGGTGTGAGCGAGGATCTCTTTGCCCACGGTCTGTGCCTGCCCAGCGGTCCCATGGTCAAGGAGGCCGATGCCCATCGCATCGTCGCCACCATCCGCCAGGCATTGCGGTGAAAACACATGCAGAGTTGACGTCTGTTGTAATTTATTTGCAGAAAACGGCTTACAATTTCGAAATTGTAAGTCGTTTGTATTTTTTTGTAAGTGCTTTTCTAATTAAACAGTAGTAATTTTGTATAACTAAATTTTTGCTAACCCATAAAACAAAAAATGATTATGAAAAAACTACTGTTTATCACATTGGTGTGCTGGCTGGCAATCGCTGTCAGCGCACAAAACCAGGTTCAGACCGCCATCCTGCAGCATGGCGCTGAGACAACTGTGTACAACGGAAGTCAGGCTCTGGTTAACGCCTATAATGCCGCAGTCAATGGTGATATCATCACTCTCTCGGCAGGTACCTTCACAGCGACCAATATCGAGAAGTCTATCATGCTCTACGGAGCAGGATTTGAGAATCATGACGACCTGGGTACACACCTGACCATTCTGGGTGGTTTTGCTGTGGGACTAGCAAACGATACGTTACGCAATGTCCACATTGAAGGAATTTATGTCAATGGAAGATTGAGGATTGCCGGAGGACCAACCGACCAGTTGCACATCGTCAAGTGTTATGTCAATGAGCAAATCTTTTTCGAGCAGATGAGTCAAAACACAATCATAGACCAATGCATTGTCAAGTCGAATCTCACGTCGTACAATTCGAGATATTTAGCTAAAAATATGTTGGTGACCAATACGCTGGTTCAAGGCAACCTGAACGGTTTTACGTCCGAGAGTACTGTGATGGTCGACCATTGCATGTTGCGCAACCAGCTCTGGAAGTATGACGAAACGGCGGCATTCACGTGGATCAACTGCATCTTCTATAATGATGACCGGGCTTGTTGGGACACTGATTATCGCATGGTCAGTCCGGCCAGTGTGGTGCGCAACTGCATCCATGTACAGGATGCTTCAGGCAGCTACAATACCTTCAACGGCTTCCGCGATGCCGATGTCGATGGATGCTGGCTGGTACGCCTGGCTGATATCTTTGCTGATGGTGAGAATGGAGCCTATACTGAAACCCGTACCTATGAGTTGCAGCAACCCGATGTGTGGGTAGGGACCGATGGAACCGAAGTGGGGCTTCGTGGCGGTCATGGCTGGAGCAAGGCACCGGGTATCCCTGTTGTCAAGCGCATGCAACTTGCCGTTGAGGGGACACAACTCAAGGTGGACTACGAGGCCGAGGCACGCTAATCTTGTTCAACCCTATAATGTAATGGTTATGAACAAGATGTGTAATATTATATTGCTGGTGGTGGCAATGTTAGGTGGGCAGGTCACTGCGGCACAAGGCGTAGTCATTCACCGACAAGGATGGTTTGATGGCAAGGTTTCCGAGCCCGTTGCACTGGCCGAAGGCACTGCCAGGCTCGATATCGAGGGACTACAGCCAGGACTGCATTCATTCACCATGCGCGTGCAGGACAATCAAGGGGCGTGGAGTTCACCGTTGACGCAATTCTTTGTAGTGCCGTCCAGTGTCGACAAAGCGCACGAGATTGTGCGGGCCGAGGCATGGCTTGATGGCAAGTTTGCACAGCGCCAATCGCTGCCGCAGGCCCATGCCGAGATTGATGTGATGTCGCTCACGCCTGGTCTGCACACACTCACTATGCGCGTACAGGACAACAATGGGCTGTGGAGCGGTAACATGACGCAATATTTTGTAGTCCCTTACCAGACGCAGGAGCCAGCAGAGATAGCCCGGTGTGTGGGGTGGGTTGATGGCAATGTCAAGCAACGGCAGACACTCAATCCACATCAAGCAATCATTGATGTCACCGGACTCTCGGTAGGCATTCACCTGTTCACCGCTGTCGCGCAGGACACGCGGGGACGGTGGAGTTCGCCCTTGTCGCAATACTTTTTGATTCCGTTGGAGCAACACAGCGGAGTGACTGTCGACCAGTGCATGTATTGGTTCAACGACAGTGTTCAGAACACGCAGTATGCGGCACTGGACTCAGTATGTGGAATCGTTGACCTGGATATCAGTCACTTGGTTCAAGGCGAACATACCTTGTGGTGGCGTGTGCGAGACACAAAGGGCGCATGGAGCGAGCCGTTTAAACAGACGTTCACCATAACGATGTCCGAGTATTTGTTGGGTGATGTTAATAATGATGGAAATGTTGATATTGCTGATGTCAATATCATTATCAATGTCATGCTGGGTCGGGATCAGGCTTCTAATTATGGTCACCGATGCTATGTCACCGATGACGAAACTGTCGATATTGCAGATATCAATGCAGTCATTAATATCATGCTTGGCAAGTAGCAAGCAAATCTCACGCAGATTGCGCTGATGAACTGAGTGCAGATTTCATCAGCGCAATCTGCGTGAGTTTTCTTTTTGCGATTAAAATAGTCTTGGCGATATTCAAGGATGACGCTAGGAGGGCAGCCGCTCACTTTCGAGGCATATTTTCTGGGGCGGGGACCCAGGCGTAGGCGCCAATGTCGATGCCGTCGCGCGACCAGCGGTCGACGCCGTAACGGTCATATCGGGCGTTGGCCGGGCAGTAGCTGCGGTTGCCGCGGGCTATGGCGTCGCTCTCGTTCTTCAGGCGGTAGTCAAAGATGTAGTCATCGCGCACGACATAGAACTTGGGGTCGCCCAGCCACACCATGTTGATGAAGTGCTGGTCGTCGCTGCCCGACAGCTTCATCAGGCTGTTGCGCAGATAGAAGTCGGTGCCCTCCAGGTCGAAGAGGTTGATGTCTTGCGCCATGCCATAGAGGATGCAGTTGTCCAGGTGGCCCGAGACCAGCGGCAGGTCGTACTCGGGTCCTAGGAGGTTGACAATCGGCTGGGGCGAGATGGCGAACAGGTAATAGTTGGTGAACGTGCAGTTGGCCATTTCCACACGACCGCCGATGAAGTTGACCACGCCACTGCCGGCATCACTGAACTCCGTGCCCTGGGCCTCGACCCAGGCGTTGTAGGTGGTCAGCACCGAGCTGGTGCTGTTGTGCAGCAGGCAGTTGAGCAGGTGCAGGCTGCGCACGTCGGGCGAGTCGCTGCTCACGTGCATGCCCAGCTCGCTGCCGCGCATGTCGACAAAGGCCAGCTCGTTGCCCACACTGCCGGGACCGAAGATGATGCCGCCCCACTGGCCCGACATGATGTCAAAGCCAATCTCGCCCACCACATGGTCCAGACGGTCGCCGCGCCAGGTGATGTGCCGGTCGACGGTGCCCAGGGCACTCATCGTGCCGTAGCAACGCAGTGCCGCCCCCTTGTGGAAGAGTAGGGTGGTGCCGGGGTCCATGGTCAGTGTGGCACCAGGGGCCACAAACAGCGTGTCGTAGATGAGGTAGGGCTTGGTGGCGGTGAAGTGCGTGTCGGTCCACAGTGTGTCGCCCTTTAGCCGCACCACATCTTGCGCCCAGGCGGTGACGGTCACATCCTGGGTTACACCGTTGGTCTCAAACAGGATGCGGTCCTTGACCTCGAGGGGCTCGTCTTGTCGGGCCTCGTCAGTATAGCACTCGACGAAGACAAAGATGCTGTCGCCGCCGCGCACCTCGATGTTGTGGAACTCGGTGCCCTTCTGGCCGTCGACGTTGAGGTAGAAGTGCCCTTGCCCCTCGCCGGCCATGCGGATGTCTGAAATCTTGACCTGTTTCTTGCCGCGATTGTAGACCAGGAATTGCTTGGTGGCTGTGCCTTGCAGGGTGATCACAGTGTCAAAAGTCACAGTGTCGGTCGAAAATTCGAGCAGGTCGCTGGGCGAAGTGGCGAAACTGTCGTCGATGCAGCTGGTCATGCTCAGCAGTGCCAGGGCCATCAGCGTGATGAGAATATATGAGATGTGGGTCATAATAATCATTATTAACTCTATTTAAAACGAAACCCTACCCACTTTATTATATTATTTGTAACTTTGCCACGTTTAGAGCGGTGAGTGGTACTGGCGCAATCATGATACGGCTCCATCACATCACTTCTCGGCCAACTCACTACTAGAAAAATGAAGTACTTTCTGATAGCCGGCGAGGCGTCGGGCGACCTGCACGGGTCGCACTTGATTGAGGCCATCGCGAGGTGCGACAGCGAGGCACAGTTCCGGTTTCTGGGCGGTGACCTGATGCAACGGGCCGCCGGCGTAGCTCCCATCATACATTATCGTGACATGGCCTATATGGGCTTTGTCGAGGTGGCCAAACACCTGCCCACCATCTTGGGCTTCATGCGCACGGCGCGGCAGGCCATCGACCAGTGGCGGCCCGACCATGTGGTGCTCATCGACTACCCATCGTTTAACCTCAAGATTGCCCGGCATGCCCATGAGCGCGGCATTGCTGTGCACTACTTCATCTCGCCCAAGGTGTGGGTGTGGAAGCAGTGGCGGGTCAAGGACATCAAGCGCAGTGTCGACCACATGTATTGCATCTTGCCTTTTGAGCCCGAGTGGTATGCCCGGCATGATTATCGTGCCACCTATGTGGGCAACCCCACGGTGCAGGAGATAGGCCAGGCCATCCAGTCAATGCCCACACGCGAGCAGTTCTGTGCCGAGCATGGCCTGGACCCCTCGCGGCCCATCATCGCCCTGGTGCCCGGGTCGCGGGTCAAGGAAATCCGCGACAACCTGCCCTCGATGCTCCAGGCCGCCCGTCGGCACGACCACTGCCAGCTGGCCATCGCGGCCGCACCCAACATCGAGCTCGCGCTCTATGCCGGCATGGCACAAGATGTGCCCCTGGTGACTGACGGCACTTGGCCGCTGGTGCGCCATGCCAGGGTGGCACTGGTCACCAGTGGCACGGCAACGCTCGAGGCCGCCATGCTGGGCACACCGCAAGTGGCCTGCTATCGAATGACCGGCAAGAAGTGGCTCTACGACTTCTACCGCCGTCTGCTCAAGGGCAAATATGTGACGCTGCCCAATCTCATTGCCGACCAACCCATCATCCCTGAGCTGCTGATGCACCTGTGCACGGCCGACTCAATCGATGGCCATCTGGCCACCCTGCTGGCCGACACACCCCAGCGTCAGGCGCAGCTCGACGGCTACCGGCGCATGGCCGCCCGCCTGGGCACGGCCAACTGTGCCGACACCGCAGCCCAACTGCTCACTAACACTCAACCGATATGAAACTGATGAAGAGATTAATGTTGTTGCTGGCACTGGTGGCATGCGCCGCACAGGCCGCCGAAGTGACCCCACGCAGTGCCAACCCCAAGCATGAGTTCCGTGGGGCATGGATGCACATCATCGGACAGAAGCAATATGCCCAGCAGTCGACGGCCCAGAACCAGGCCTACCTCATCGATCAGCTCGACAAGCTGCAGCAAGCAGGCTGCAATGCAGTGATATGGCAGGTCAGACCGCAAGCCGATGCCGCCTATGTGAGCGAGCTGGAACCCTGGTCGCGCTGGATCACAGGCGAGCCAGGCAAGGCCCCCGACCCGCTGTGGGACCCGTTGCAGTTCATGATTGACGAGAGCCACCGCCGCGGCATGGAGCTGCATGCGTGGATCAACCCCTACCGTGTGACCAGTGGCAAGGATGACCGTCCGGCACCGGGCCACGTCTACTATGAGCACCCCGAGTGGTTTCTCCACTATGCCGACGGCAAGATTTACTTTGACCCCGGTTTGCCCGAAAGTCGCGACTTCATCGACCGGGTGGTGCGCGACATCCTGCAGCGATATGATGTCGATGCTATCCACATGGACGACTACTTCTATCCCTATCCTGTCGAGGGCGTCGACTTTCCCGACACCACCAGCTACAACCGCTATGGCCTGGGATGGGACAAGGGCGACTGGCGGCGCCACAACGTCGACCTGCTCATCGAGCAGCTGCACAACACCATCCGGCAAATCAAGCCCTGGGTGCGGTTTGGCATCAGCCCCTTCGGCATCTGGCGCAACCGCACCAGCGACCCCGATGGCAGCGACACCAACGGCCTGCAGTGCTATGACGGACTCTATGCCGACTGCATCAAGTGGACCGCCCAGGGATGGGTCGACTATCAGGTGCCGCAGCTCTACTGGGAGCTCGAGCACAAGCGAGCCAGCAGTCTCACGCTGGCACACTGGTGGAACGACCATGCCAATGGCCGGCACATGTACTACGGCCAGGCCATCTACAATATCATGGCGCACCGCGACATCGCTGCCGACCATGGCGACACGCTCAACCCCACGCAGCTCCAGCACAAGTTCCGCCTCATGCGCCAGCTGCCCAACGTGCAGGGTCCATGCTGGTGGCCGGGCTATAATATCACCGACAATCACAAGGGCATGATGGACTCGCTGGTGGTCAACTATCAGTCTACACCGGCACTCATCCCTGCCTATACTTGGCTCGACGACACCCCGCCAACTCCTGTGACCCACCTCAAGCAGGTCAAGGGCAAGAAGGGGGCCAAGATGCTCACCTGGCAACCGGTCGACACCGGCGACCCCATGCAGCAAGCTGTGCGCTACGTCGTCTACCGCTTCGGCAAGGGCGAGCCTGTCGACCTGAACAACGCTGCCTGCATCATGACCATCACGGGGCAAACGACCTTCGACATCCCCAAGGACAAAGGCAAGTGGCAATGGGCAGTAACCGCACTCGACCGCTGCTGGAACGAGAGCCAGCCCGCCGTCATCAGGTGACACAAGATGTTCGCCTTCGTGGAAAACGAACAAGCTCATCGAGTATTTCTGCTGAATGTTCAATCATAAGACGCTACCTTTGCAAAAAATATTTTTAGCAAAATGTCTATGAAAAAGTTTCTATCACTCATTGTGCTGGTCGCTGCCACGGCGACTGGTCAGACGGCAGCTGCCGATGACGTGGCCGCCGAGTTCACGCGACACAAGCATCTGGTTGAGCATATCACCTCGCAGGGGTGTGCCTACTGCCCCTGGGGCGACCATGTGCTGGAGCTGCTGGCCCAGATGCGCACCGACATCGCGCGGGTGTCGATTCACAACAACCTCAATGCGTCCGATCAGTTCCGCACCTTCAAGGCCGATGCCTTGGGGCAGCTCTTGGGCTACAATGCCATGCCCGAGGCGGCCTTCGACCGCACACCTTATCAGGGTGTGTTCATGCAGGTGGTGAGCATCCAGCCCGAGTATGCTCTGGACAAGGCGCAGGCGTTGAGTGACTTGCTCGACACCAACATCACCACGCCTGTGCTGGCCGATGTGGTGATCGACGCAGACTATGACGAGGCCACGCGACAGCTCACTGTCACTGTCTCGGGCGATGTCAAGAGCAACTTCTTCTCGACCTTCGGCACAGCAGCCAATGCAACAGGCCTTACTGTCTATCTGACCGAGGACAGCCTGGTGGCATGGCAACAGGATGGCTCGACGCGCGTTGAGGACTTTGTACACAACAATGTCTTCCGCGAGACGATGACCAACTACAAGGGCGACGCGCTCAAGTGGAACGTCGACAAGACCCACTATGAGAATCAGTACACCTATACGCTCAAGACTGCTTGGGTGCCCGAGAACATGACGGTTGTGGCCTTTGTCCACCTCTCGACAGCCACCCAGCCGTTGCAGCCGGTCGTCAACTGCCAGACTCTGGCCATAAGCGACCTGCTTCCACAGCCCATTCCGCCTGTCCCGGGAGATGTGACACAAGATGGCCTGGTCGACATCGCCGATGTCAACGCAGTGGTCAACATCATGCTAGGCAAGGCCACGCAGACTGTCGCCGCCGACGTCACGGGCGAGGGCACGGTCGACATCGCCGACGTCAATGCCGTGATCAACGTCATGCTGGGCAAGCGGTAATAGTTAACAGTTTACAGTTGATAGGTAATTGTTCAGCGATTCAGCGTTGACGGTTAGCATCAACACTGCCCATCGTCATCGTGCCGGCGCAAAGCAGCGAGGTGCTCAGTGTCTGCCGTGTGCTTGTTGAGGGGGCAGGGCGGATGGGGTGCACACCCTCCAGTCTCCCGCTGACTGAGAGGGCAAACCGACTTGCGAAGCCCGCACAACTGACCAATCTGCCACGGCTGTGCGAGCTTTTTGCTTCAGGTTTCAGAAAAAAACACTATCTTTGCACCCGCAACTCTATTAACTATTCAAGTTTAGCAAGTTCGGTAATGTGCCTACAGCCAGTAGCAAAAAGTGTATTTAGCTCCCCTCCTGAGCCGTCCGCGACGCTTCGGCATGCCGCTGCTGCGTGCCACCCTCAAGGACTGCTGCAAGCGAAGCAGCGACCTGTTTCAGGGGCTGGCCATCGACCGCGCCACACGCACCATCTGCGAGTGGAAAATTGCTTGATGAGAAACTCGTTCGTGACATATCGCCGAATGGCCGTGCTGCTGCTGGGCATGGCACTGGCCTGGGCTGGAGTACAGGCTCGCATGCTCTATCCCAAGCAGTGGCACCAGCTGTCGGGAGCACAGCTGCTGCTGATGGGGCAGAGCTTCAGCAAGTCTGGGCACATGGACAGTGCGGTGGTGTGCTTCACCATTGCCGCCAGTCGTCTGGATGGCAATGTGCGCGGAGAAGAGATGCGCAGTGGCATCAGGGCATGCTACAAGTTGGGCACCATTTATCAGTTCCGTTATTATAACTATCAGAAGGCGGCCGACTGTCTGCTGCAGGGCAAGCAAGCCGCCGTGCAGGTCGGCGACTCGGCACTCATCGCACTGCTCAGCCACGAGCTGGGATGCCTCTACCTGCAATATGAGTCGGCTCATCAGGAAAGCGACTTCGCACAGAGCATTCCCTATCTGGAACAAGCCTGTCGCAATGCTCCGCAGGGCGACCCGCTCGACAGTCTGTATGTGTTCAACCTCATCACCACCGGCTTGCAGTTCAACCAGGTGCCGCGCACGTTGGGTGTGGCGCATGACTATTGCCGGCGCCAACGCACTGCCAATTCTGTCACCGACCTGTGTCAGGCAGCGATGTGCATCAACGACAAGAACCCTTCAGAGGCACTTGTGTGGATTGACCATGCACTCAAGTGCGTGATGACAGTCGATGACGTGCAGCATGCTCGACTCACAGCAGTGGTGCGCATCATCAAGTGTAAGTTGCTCGACCAGTTGGGCCGAGACAGCGAATCACTGGCCGAACTGGACCGATATGAGCAAATTGTGCGCCGCTATAATTTCAAGGAGGGGGTTCCTGACATCTACGACCAGTTGTATCACTTCTATCTGCGTCGAGGCAACGAGCATCTTGCCAACGTCAATCGTCTGCGTTATCTTGAGGTTGTCGACTCGCTCAGCGGAGTCACCCAGTTGCCCTATCTCATCAAGGCTTCATCGGTCTTTGACTTGCAGAAGGCCACCGAGGAGGTGCGGCTGCAAGAGGAGCGGCGCGTGCGGCTGACACAGACCCTGTGGATGGTGACTGTGGCCGCGCTGGTGTTTCTGGCATTGCTGGTCATGCTCTACCGCCGCAACCGCCAGCTCAAGGAACGCAATCAGGCACTGTACGAGCAGAGTCTCGAGCAATTGGCCATCATTGACGAGGCGCGCAGGGCAGCACCGCCTGTGCAGCAAGCCCCCCTGCCCAGCACCGACGACGAGGAGATGCCCGTTGTGGGCGACCTGCCGGCAGCACCAGCCCAGGACATCGACGAGCAGGTGTTGCAAGACATCTATCAGCGCATCAAGGCTGTCATGGAAAATGCTCCTGAAGTCTACGACGAGACATTCTCGTTGGCGAGGCTGCACGAGATGGTGGGTAGCAACACCAAGTACATCTCACGCGCCATCAGCCTCTATGCACACACCGACTTCAAGGCGATGCTCAGCCAGTATCGCATCCGCGAGGCATGCCGACGCATGAACGATGTCGAGCATTACGGGCAATATACCATCGAAGCCATTGCCAAGAGTGTGGGCGTGACTTCGCGCACAAGCTTCATCCAGAACTTCAAGCGGCAGACCGGTCTGACACCATCGGCCTATCTCAAACTGGCTCACGAAAAATCGGCCGAAGCCTAGTACGTTTTGGCGGAAAATCATTGACACACAAGGCGGTTTTGTTCGTTTTCCCCGAAAACGAACATGACCTTTGTTCATTTGCTTGCGTACAGCCTTATTTATATATACCTTTGCATTACCGAAAAATCCTTCTAAACAAGCCGAGGTAGAGGTAAAGGGTTCGACTCTGCCAAGGTTGATTTTTTGAACCCACGTTAGACCACTATGAAAAAAATGCTTACTCTATGTCTTGTCATGGCCACAACGCTGTTGGGCCAGGCACAGATGCCCGTGGTGCAGAGCACGGTCATTCCGGCCGTGTCGGCTCCGACGGCTACCAAGAACATGAAGAAGGCACAGTATGCCAATCAAGTCACGGTCGACAACATCATCTATGGCATCGACACCGAGGCGGCCAAGGCTGTGGTGCTGGGGGCCGACGATGACATCTTCGACCTCGTCATTGCCGACCAGGTGACCTTCAACGATGTCGCCTATCCCGTGACCGAAGTCAATGCACGTGCATTCATGAGAAACGGCACCATCGAGACCATCCAGTTCCCTGCCACGATGAAGTATATCGGCAGCTGGGCATTCTATGAGGCTTCGGCACTGCAGAGCGTCACTCTGCCCGATGGCATCGAGAAGACCGATACCTGCTGCTTCCGCCACTGTGTCTCGCTCGAGAGCGTCGACCTGGGACAGGGCATCAAGGAAGTGGGCTATGGCACTTTCAGCGAGAACCCGGGTCTGACCAGTGTGGTCTTCCCCGCATCGGTCCAGACAATTGGCGGCTATTGCGTCGAGAAGTGCCCGAACTTGGCCACCATCACCATCCAGTCGCCCTCGTTGGAGTATGTCGGTTATTGTGCCTTCAACGAGACGGCTATCGCCGAGATTATCTTCCCCGAGACTGTCACCAATATGCAAATGAGTGTCTGCCGCATGTGCAACAACCTCAAGCATGTGGTGCTGCCCACCAACCTCACCGCCGTACCGGGTCAGATGTTCACGCTGTGTGCCGGACTCGAGGAGATTACATTGCCCGAGAGCATCACCACACTGTCGTCCGAGGCTTTCTATGGCAATGAGTCACTGCGCAGCATCAACCTGGACAACATCACCCGCTATGAGCATGCTTGCCTCTACGAGACGCACTCACTCACCGGCGAGATTGTCTTTAACGACAACACCACCCTCATCGGCGACTTTGCTTTCCGTGGCTCGGCCATCTCAGGCATCAAGACTGGTGCCAATGTCGAGACCATCGATAACTATGCCTTCTGGGCTTGCTACAACTTGAAGAACATCGAACTGGGCGAAGGGCTGCAGGCCATTGGCATGGGTGCCTTCGGTGACACGCGTTTCAGCACCATCGTCTTCCCGTCGACCGTGGTCGATGTCGAGGGCTATGCAGTCTTGCAGAACCCCAACCTGATTGCCCTGGGCTGCAAGGCAGTGGATGTTCCCGAGATGGTCAACAAGTTCGACCTGGTGAGCGACTACAATGCCACCACGCTCTATGTGCCAGAGGCTAGCATTGAGGCCTACAAAGCCGCCGAAATCTGGCAGAATTTTGCCAATGTCAAGCCCATCGACGAGATGCCCATACTGGCCGAGTACACCCAGGATGGTGCTATCTATGAGCTGAACCTGACCGAAGGCACTGCCATCCTGGTTGATGGCAAGGCCACTACGGGCGACTTTGTGGTGCCCAATACCATTACCCGCGACCGCGATGTGGTTTGCACCGTCATCGGCATTGGCAATGGCGCTTTCGACGAGAACACCAATTTGACCAGCATCACGCTCAACGAGGATCTTGAGACCATCGGCGACGATGCCTTCCAGTACTCGAGTATTCCCGCCCTGCACTTGCCTGCCAAGGTAAAGAGCGTGGGCCATGACTTCCACTACAAGGCCACCAGCCTGGCCGAGATTACCGTTGACGAGAACAACCCCTATCTCTGCGCCGAGAACTCGCTGCTCATGAGCAAGGACAAGAAGACCGTTTGGGGCTTCCCCGTAGCTAATCCCGCTACCGAACTGATCTTGCCCGACGAGGTTGAGATTGTCATGAGCGACGCAGTCAACCGCTGCAAGAACCTCAAGAAAATCGTCATTGGCAATAACTGCAAGACCATCGACCGTAATGCTTTCGACAACTGCACCGAGGCAACCGAGCTGATTCTGGGCGACAACATTGAGAAGATTGATTATCAGGCATTCCGTTCGCTCAAGAGTGTCACAGAGCTCAAGTTCCCCAAGAACCTGAAGTATCTCAATGATTATTCCTTCTCCTACACTTGGAACATTAAGGAGGCTGTTCTGCCCGAGGGGCTGGAGTGGCTTTGTATGGGTGCCTTCAACCGTTGCGATGCATTGGAGCGTGTTGAGTTGCCCTCAACTTTGACCTTTGTCGGACAGTGGCCCTTCCAGGACTGCGGCGCAATGACCGAGCTGGTGAGCAAGGCCGAGAACCCCGTGGCGCTGAGCAACGATTTGTTCAACGACGAGATGAAGTATCAGACCGTGACGCTGCTGGTGCCTGAGGGATGCATTGACAACTATCGCAATGCCAACATCTGGCAGAAGTTCACCAACATCGAGGAGTTGCCCAACACGGGCATTGACGGTGTCCATGCCAGCGGTGAGGCTACGGTCGTGGCCATCTACACCATCGACGGCAAGCGTCTGAGCCAGATGCAGAACGGTGTCAACATCGTGCGCATGAGCGACGGCACTACTCGCAAGATTATCAAGTAAAATTCATCAACTGATTGGTTGCGGCACGGGAGTCAAGTCCCGTGTCGCAATTTTCTAGCAAAACTAAGTCTTATGAAGAAAATGCTACTCACATCACTGCTGCTCATCGGCTCTGTGGCAACTGCCGGAGCACAATTGTTGCAGCAGTCACCTGCCGACCAACACTTCGTGCCACGTGCAGCCAAGGCACCCATGCAGAGGGTGCTGGGGCCCAACCAACTCTATATGGGCCCGTATTTCACCGACGAACTGACCGATGCCGGACTGGGATTGGCAACCATCAACGAGACGGTCAAGATTGGCACCGTGCTCACCCTGAGCCAGGTGCAGAAGTTCGACGGCGGACAGGTCAAGGCCATTCGATTCGGTCTCTATCAGCCGGTCGACTCGGCCCAGGTCATCCTGTGGCCCGTCATCACGCTCAACCCGCTCACCGTGGGCGAGCCGCTCATCGATCAGGAGGTGCCCACGACATCGGCGGGGTGGAACGAGGTGGCCATCAACGAACCTTACACCATCGACCTCACCGGTCTGGCCGGGCTGATGCTGGGCTTCCAGTATCGGCAGGTGTCCAGCCCCAGCAGTCGCACGCATCCCATCTCGGCCGTGATGGCCGGCAATGAGATCTGCCCATCATTCATGTACGGCTATTTGGGCACAGAGACCTGCCAGTGGTATGATGTGGGATTGAGCAGCTATGGCAACCTCAGTGTGCAGGCCATTGTCGAGAGCGAGAATTTTGCCGATTACGACATGGTCATCAAGGATCTCGTGGTCAATGACTATGCCCGAGTGGCCGATGGAGTGAACTTCAGTCTCACGATGAGCAATTTGGGGGCCAAGACGCTCGACAACTATGTCATCAACGCGCTGGTCGATGGCCAGGTGGTCGACGCGTTCGAGTCGCCCATCGCACTGACACCCACCGAGGTGAACATCAGCGGCACTTGTTCGCTCGATGGACTGGACTTGAGTGTGGGCAAGCACACCTTTGCCCTGCAGATTGCATCGATTGACGGCGAGCCGGTCGAGAACGGAACCACGCTCAACGGACAGTTCACGGCCTATTACGAGGCTTTCGAGCGACAGAAGAATGTGGTGGAGCAGTTCACCTCGCAGTATTGCACCTACTGCCCCTGGGGCGAGCAGTTTATCCAGGCCGTGGCCGACCGCTGCGGCAATCTGGCGTGGGTGGGCATCCACGGCAACATGAGTGGCACGGATGTGTTCCACAACACGCGATGCGACCAGATCATGAGTTATCTGGGTGTGGACCAATCTTATCCGCAGGCCACATTCAACCGCTTTGACTATGAGAAGGCCGGAACCATTGCCTTCGGCATCGGTTTCCAGCCATCGATGATTCCCATGTATGCCGATTATCTCAATGAGACTTATATCGGCAACAATTGGACACCTGTTGTGGCCAATATTAATCTGGGAGGAACTTACGACCCCACAACTCGCGAGCTCAAGCTCAATGTCACAGGCCAGACCACCAGCGAGCTAAAGACACTCTTTGGCTCGGGTGTAGGCATCACGGTCTATCTCACCGAGGATGGCTTGGCCGGGCGTCAGTTGAACAATGGCACTTGGATTAACGACTACACGCACAACCATGTGATGCGCGACATGCTGGGCACCATCTCGGGCACGGCCTTGAATATGGTCGATGGCACGCTCAACTATGCCAACGAGTTTGCCACCACCCTGAGCGAGGACTGGAATGCCGACAACATGCACGTCGTGGTGCTGGTCAACCGCAAGGGTAGTGGCACCAAGAAAGAGGTATTCAATTGCGAGGTCATCGACATCAAGGACCTGCCCGCTCCAGGCGATAGCGTTGTGGGCGATGTGTCGGGCGACGGTCAGGTCGACATCGCCGATGTCAATGCCATCATCAACATCATGCTCGGCAAGGCCGAGCAGACTGCTGCAGCCGATGTCACGGGCGAAGGAACGGTCGACATCGCCGATGTCAATGCCGTCATCAACATCATGCTCGGCAAGGGAGCAACAGTTAACAGTTTATAGTTAACAGTTAATAGTTAATAGTTAACTTATTCATTCCCCCACTTAGGCGCAGCCCAAGTGGGGGAATGAGCAGATACGCATTGCGCATTGCGCGTTTCCCCTCCCCTTTGTGAAAGGGGAGGGGAGTTTGAGGATGCACGCCCTGCAGTCATTGTGCGTTTGAGCGTTTCCCCTCCCCTTTCTCAAAGGGGAGGGGTCAGGGGTGGGGTTTGGGGGCAGCAAAAATTATAGCAATGTGTCAAAACTTGCTCGTTGCAAACCCCACCCCCAGCCCCTCCCCTTTGTGAAAGGGGAGGGGAGCTTGAGGATGCACGCCCTGCAGTCATTGTGCATTGTGTATTGTGCATTGAATTGCGCGTTTCCCCTCCCCTTTCTCGAGGCCGCTGAAAAAGTACAGGCAGATAATTGATTTGCTTCACGATGGTTATATTCAAACCTGGATTTGAATAAATTAACTGCAAATTCCGTGATATTTCAAATTATATTCAAGAAATATTCGCGTTTGATTCGCGTAATTCGCGGTTTATTACTTTTTCAGCGGCCTCTTGTGAAAGGGGAGAGGAGTCTCGCCCGGCAGTCATTGTGCGTTTGAGTGTTTCCCCTCCCCTTTCTCAAAGGGGAGGGGTCAGGGGTGGGGTTTGGGAGCAGCAAAAATTATAGCAATGTGTCAAAACTTGCTCGTAGCAAACCCCACCCCCAGCCCCTCCCCTTTCAGAAAGGGGAGGGGAGTCT
>CACZHT010000033.1 GCA_902781045.1 uncultured Bacteroidales bacterium
TGGACCAAGCGGCGAGGACCTCCGGCCCTCTTGCATGGTCTTTCGAACAAATAGCTTCTTCGAAGCATTTTAGCGTCTCCGACGCAATCGCTGAACAGAGATACCTTTTTTGTTTAGATGTGATGATAGAAAAATTATTGGGAATCTCTGGTGTGAGATTCCCAATCTTAACATGATTGTTCCGGATGAGGCCTTGCTTACTTCATGGACTCGACATACTTGCGCAGAGCCTCGTTCTCAGGATCGTGCTGCAGCCACTTGCGGTAGTACTCCTTGGCCTGTGCCTTGTCGCCCAACTGGAACTCGTAGTTGGCCAGGTAGTTGTAGATGTAGCGGTAGTAGCGATCATATCCACTCTTGTCTTCCTTGGCCTCGAGGATGCTGAGCAGCTCCTTGTAGGCCGGGACAGCCTTGCCGGTGATTTTGTCGCCCTCGATGAGCTTGGCCAGGCTGGCCTTCTGGTTGACGATCTGTACGTTGCCGGGCACGAGCTTGTCGGCTTCGTCGAGGTACTTCTGCGACTTGGCGATGGCATCGGCCTTGACAGCCTCGTCCTGCGTGTCGCTTGCCAGGAAGTAGAGGTAGCGCGAGAGCGAGAAGATGTCGTTGGCCTTGGCCATGTCGCCGTCATAGAGGCGCTGGTAGTACTCGATGGCCTTGGGATAATTCTGTGCGTCGGCATACGAGTCACCCAGGTTGCGGATCAGGTCTTCGTTCTTGGGGTTGATGACCAGCGCCTGCTCGTAGGCCTTGACGGCCTCCTCGGGCTGGTCGGCCATCTGGAGTGCCTTGCCATAGTCGGTGTAGTCGCGGCTCTCATATTCCGACCCGACGGGCTTTGCCATTGCGAAGAACTTCTTGCCTGCCTCGACGGCATCGGTCCACTTCTCGAGCATGTCGAGGTTGTAGAGCTGCATGCGGCGCATATAGAAGACCTTCTCGTCGTTGGGGTTGAGCTTGCCGATGAGGCTTGTTGCCAGGTCATAGCTCTGCTGATACTTCTCGCCGAAGAACAGGAGCTGTACGTAGCGCACCTCGTCCTGTGCAAAGTGGTTGGGGTTCTGGATATACTCACCATACTTCTCGGCAGCCTTGCTTCCCTGGTTGTCGCTGTAGTACTTCTCGGCCAGCTGACGCTGCACCAGTGCCTGGTTGGGAGCCTTGACGTTGAGTTCCTCCAGTCGCTCGATGGCCATGGCGGGGTTGACGTTGAAGTAGGTGTTGGCATACTTGACGTAAGCCTCGACGTTGTCCGGGTCGTTGGTGAACGCCATCTCATAGAGTGCTGCGGCTTCGCCCCAGTTGCGCTGGTCGGCCTTCATGTCACCCGAGAAGATGTGGCTGTCGGGGTCGGTCATGTTCCACTTCTGGGCATTCTTGATGCACTTCTCGATGTCCTTGGCGTAGGTGGTGGGATTTGCTGCATAGTAGGCGCGAGCAATCTCAATCTCCAGCTTGGGGTCTTTCTTGCGCATCTTGCGTGCCTGGTCGAGTAAATCCTTGGCTTTAGCCCCCTTCTTGAGTTCAAGTGCAGCCTGACCAACGAGGTTGTAAGGGTTATTGGCGTTGGCTGCGAGCCCCTTGTCAAAGTAGTCCTTGGCCTCGGCGAGTTTCCCTTGCTTGAGCGCGATTTGGCCCAGGTAGTAGAACGCCTCGCTCTTGTCGGTGCTGGCAGCGTTCAGGTTGCGCTCGAGCAGTTCCTTGGCGTTGTCCAGCTGGTCTACCTTGTAGTACTCGATGCCATCTTTGTAGCCCTGTGCCGAGCTGACGATGGCCGCTCCTGCGAGGAGGAGACCTGCGATAAAGAATCTTGCTTTCATTGTAGTGTAGTTTTTATAGTGTTATTAATTAAAATCGTTGTTTTGCCATCACAGTTGCAATCGACGTGCCAGAAGTGTTAAAATGGCGACAAAAATCAAGCGAGCCACCCGAATTAACATCACTTTGCAAACGATGACGAAAATTTGGCATCACTTCACCGCCTCGACATATCGCACGGGCTCAGCGGCCGGCAGGATGCCAGTCTGCAGGATAATCTTCTGCCCGATAACCCCGGTCAGGAATGAAAAGAACCCATGGTCGAGCGTTCCTCCCGCACTGGCGTCAATGGCCCAGATGGTTCTGAAGAGCGGGTATTCACCAGTGTTGATATAGGCTTGATAGGGCTTGCGAGCCGTGATTTGGTCATCGGCGCGGATGGCCAGCACCTTGATGCGGTCGGTAAAGTCGATGACGCTGACCTCATTCTTGTTTTTGAGCTCATCGACCCGCTGTTCCAGAGTTTTCTCAGTGGCCTTCATGTCGGCGGTAATCCAACTCACTCCGACAAAGCCGATGGCGTTCTTGTTGCCCATCACAGTCTTGAAAACGTCCTCACTCGAGTTCTGCGCATAGACACTGATGGTGTTTCCGAAGTCGCGTCCGTCGGTGAATTTCTCTTTAAGGTAGTGGACGATACCCGACCCCGACTGGTCCAGCACAATCTTAATGGAGTCGCGCTTGAGCGTTGTCGGGAAGAGGTCTCCCCACTTGCGCGACTTGCCCGTGAACACCTCTTTGAGCTCGGCCATTGAGAGTTCATCGATGTCGTTGGCTGTATTGACAATGACTGCAATGGCGTCGACTGCAATCTTGCGCGCTCGGTGCGCCCTACCCTGCTTCTGCAGGACATCTCGCTGCTGTTCGGTGAGGTCACGCGATGTGACGATGAGGTCCACTTGCCGCTTCATGAGCGAGTCGAGTGCCGATGCCTCGTCAGTATAGTTGACCATGATGCTCGCGTCGGGATAGCTGTACTCGAACACCTCGACCTCCTGGTCCATGATGTTGCGGAAGCTCTCGTCGCAACTGATTTTGGCAATGCCACTGGTGCTGGTATTGGTGGCCTTATCCGGGTTGCATGCCACTGTCATGGCCACAATGGCGGCCAGTATGAGCAGTCGTGAGAATTTCTTCATTGTTCGTTAGTGAGATAACAATTCAACTCACAAAGTTAGTACAAATTGCTTTCTCATCAAAATAAAAGCAGAAGTTTTAGTATTTTTTCAACAAAAAATGCCGTCGAGCATATTGCTCGGCGGCATTTTGATTGACGGAACCAAAGTGATTAGTTGGTACCTTGCAGCTTGAAGTTGACCGGCAGCGTGTACCACACGCGCACGGCCTGTCCATTCTGACGTCCAGGAGTGAACTTGGGCAGCGACTTACAGACGCGCACAGCCTCACGGTCCAGGTCTTTGTCAACCGAGCGGACGACCTTCACGTCACCGACGTGTCCGTCCTTCTCGACGACGAACTGCACCACAACCTTACCCTGGATGTTGTTCTCCTGAGCCATGGTCGGATACTGGATGTGCGAACTCAGATACTTCATCAGTGCGGCATCACCACCGGGGAATGCGGGCGGCTGCTCAACCGACCTGAAGATCTCTTCGGGCTTCTTCTCCTCTTTGACCTCGACCTTCTTCTCGACGACGACCTCATCCTTGAGGGTTCGTGTCACGTTACGGTCTTCGGTACCCTTGTCATTATCCTTCTGTCCGAAAGCTGTGGTGGTCTCCTTCAGCTCGTCCTGAGTCTTGATCTCGTCCTCAGCCTTGACTTTCTCATCCTCGACGATTCGCAGCTCGGTCACCTTGACGGTGTTCAGCACCTCCTCGGGCAGCACCTCAGGTTTGGGCTGCTCAAGCTTCTGCTGTTCCTCCTCTTCGGGCTCCTCGTTCTGCTCCATGTCGATGAGCACCTCCTCTTGTTCGGCCATTTCAGCCAGTCGACGCTCGGCCAGATACTCCTGGACCTTGGCAATCGACACTGCTGCAGCCACGACAAGGATGGCACCGATGATGGTATATAGCACGGCTTTGTTGTGACGCTTGGTCGAGGTGGTTCGCATTTCATAAGCACCGAAGTCCTTATTCTTGCCCTCAAACACAAGGTCGCACCATTCACGCGATGAAAGATCTACATCTTTTCCCATAATCTTAATGCATTAGATTGTTAAACATATAAACCTTCATCACACATTACTTCGCCACATTCTCGCCCTGCAGCAAGATCATCATGGCCGAGTCAACCTGGTTGATGCGGTCAATCTGATAACGGCTGATGCTGTTGATTTGCATCTCGTCGAGCACGCTCACCACGTGAGCATAGCTTGCATTGGGTGTGGCCTTAATGATCACAACGGGGCGTTTGAGCGTCGAGTCGTTACGAATCTGCTTCGCTTTGACCTGATAGATTGAGTCGTTCTGCTCCTCATTCTGGCTGAACTTCATTTCTTTCCAGTCCTTCTTGAGTGCCTCAATCTTGGCCACAACGTCCTTGTTGCGCTCACGCAAGATTTCACGAACAGCGGGCAGTGCGCCTCCGGTCTTGTTGCCAAACTCGACTTGTTTCATCGGGTTGGCCGTGGCAAGGTTCTTGAGTTCCTCGCCCGAGGGGGGCATACCGTCGAAGTAGTACAGCAGACCCTCGTCGGGCTTAGAAAGACCCTTGTCGTCGAGCTTGCCATCAATGATGATGGTGACGGCCTCCGACTGCTTGACCTTGTTCTGCTGTTCCGTGTCGACCTTCTCGTTGCTGGGCAACGCAATCTGGAGCGTCTGGCTCTTGATCATCGTTGTACAGAGCATGAAGAAAGTGATCAGAAGCATGTTCATGTCCACCATAGGAGTGAAGTCGATACGGGTATCGAACTTTTTCTGACGACTTTTCGTTTTTGCCATATCTTATTCCTCCTCAGTTTTGAGAGCCGTCATCAGACTGAACTTGTTCATCTTCATCGTCTGGAGGTTGTCCATGACGACGTTGACGACGCTATAAGGTGTGGTCTGGTCGGCCTTGATTGCAATACCTCTTCCTTTAACCATAGTCTGCTTCAACTCTTCGTTCATCGAGTTGTAGGCAGCACGAATCCACATTTGGAATTCGTTAGGAGTGTCTGGATTTTCGTTCATGTTGATGGGGATACCCGCCTTCTCGAGCGCTTTGTCACGTTCGTCGGTCGGCATATCGAGCCACTTAGCCATTTGGTTCATGGGCACGCCGAAAGCGTTTTGCTTTGAGAATGCATCAATCTGCTTTGCCGTAAACTTGACGGGGTTGCTGGGATGCATCTTGTTGTATTCGGCAGCCATGTTCTTCAGCAGGTCGGCACGCACGGTCTCGCTCTTCATGGTCGAGTCCTTGCTACCCAGGACCTCAAGGAACACCCTTCCCTCCGGGCTCACGAGCACCGACAGCAGGTTGGCGTCGGGCACCTTCTCCTCGCTGACCGAGGGTGGCGTGATGACGGTGATGGGTTCCTTCTGAAGGAAAGTAGAAGTCAACATGAAGAAAGTCAACAAAAGGACGGTCACGTCCGACATAGCGGTCATGTCGATACGCGTCTCTTTTTTCTTAATTTTGACTTTTCCCATATTTCTTACAACTTGTTGGGTTTAATTGTTTCTGTTAATTAAAAATAGGCGTTTCGACGCTCAAAATTAGTGAGTAGCGGCGAAAGTAGAAACGATCGAGAAACCAAGCTCATCGATAGCATAGGTCATGTTATCGATCTTGTTGGTATAGAAGTTGTAAGCGATAAGAGCGAGAGCAGCAGTTGCGATACCGAAAGCGGTGTTCACAAGTGCCTCAGAGATACCGGTCGAGAGCTCGGTCGAGTCGGGAGCACCCGAAGCAGCCAGAGCCTGGAACGACTTGATCATACCGAGCACAGTACCGAGAAGACCGATCAGAGTACCGAGGGTGGTCAGGGTAGCCACGATGGGAAGGTTCTGCTGCAGCATGGGCATCTCAAGTGCGGTAGCCTCCTCGAGTGTCTGCTGGATACTGGTGAGCTTCTGCTCCTTCTCCAGAACGGTGTCCTTGTCCATCTCTTTGTACTTCTGGAGCGTAGCATAAACCACAGCACCGACAGTACCTTTCTGCTTGCGGCAGAGCTCTTCAGCCTTGTTGATGTCCTTGGCACGGAGAGCATCCTTCACGTTCTCAACAAACTTGGTGATGTTGCCGCTGCCCTTAGCCTTGGCCAGAGCGATCCAGCGCTCGACGGTGAGCACAATCACGGTGAGCAAGCAAGTCAACAGTACAGGCACGATGATACCGCCCTTATAGACAGTACCGAGCAGGTTGAGTGGAGCATTGGCGTTGTTACCATCCTTGAAGTTGGAACCGGCACCAAAGACGAACAAGTAGATGCACACTGCGAGGATAAAGCACACAAGAATGACGATGGATGCACTCTTGATACCGCCTACGTTGCTGCTGACCTCCTTTTTGGGAGCAGTCTTAGGCGCGGGAGCCTGAGGCTTCTGGATGTTAGTTTGTTCAGCCATAATTTTAAGATAAAATTAAGTTGTTAAAAAATGATTAATTAATTAAAGTTATTTGTTGTTTGTTTTGTACAGCGTTAATGTTTGTTTGCATCCATGACGATGTGCGACAAGACATGAGCCGACATGTTCCATATCTAGTTGTCACACACAACATTGGCGAAGAGAAATGGTCCTTGAAAATCTTATAGAAGCCCATTTCGCTCACAAAATTAACGCAAAAGTATTACAAATATTTGAAAACGACAAACTCTTGACAATTTTTTTCAGCATTTTTTGTGCTTTTGCCATTTTGGCACTCACCTGTCAGTCTTAATAACCCAAAAACAACAACAAGCAGTAATAAATAATGTGAGAAAGTGTAGTTGACATGGGCCTGGTGTTGGATTTTTTTCATACCTTTGCAAATTCTTTCGTAGACACGAACAAAAAAACAACATAATTGAATGGCAACCATTAGACTAAAGAAAGGTTATGACCTGAACCTCAAGGGTCGCATTGTCGACCCAGCCATAGCCTCAAGTGCGAACAGCGCGCTCTATGCCATCGTGCCCGATGACTTTGTGGGCCTAGTTCCTCGCATGGACAAACGCGAGGGCGACCACGTGTCGGCTGGCGAGCCACTGTTTCACGACAAGAGCTATGCTCAAATCCAGGTCACCTCGCCCGTGAGCGGTGTTGTCAAGGAGGTGCGGCGCGGTCAGCGCCGCCACATCGATGCCATCGTCATCGAGCCGGACGGCAAGGCTGAGTCGGTGAAGCATGACACCGGCGGCGACGTGCAGAGCGTACTGCTGGCGTCAGGCCTGTGGGCGATGCTGCGTCAACGTCCCTACGACATCGTGCCGTCGCCCGAAGTGCGCCCGCGCGACATTTTTGTCACCGGTTTTGACTCGGCTCCACTAGCTCCAGACCTGGCCGTTGTGCTGGGCGATGACAAGCAGTATCTTAAAAAAGGTGTAGAAGTGCTCAAGCGTCTCACCGACGGTGATGTCTATCTGGGTTTCAAGGCCGGCGAGGAGCTGGATGTGCCCGGTGCGGTGGTCAACACCTTCAAGGGTCCGCACCCTGCCGGCAACGCCGGTGTGCAGTTGGCCAACGTCAAGCCCGTGAACAAGGGCGAGGTGGTGTGGACGCTCGACATCGTGACACTGGCCCGCATCGGCCGCCTGTTCAGCACCGGCACGGTGAGCTATGACACAGTAGTGGCAGTGACGGGCGAGTGCGTTGCCAAGCCGCACTATGTGCGCGCGACGATGGGCTGCCAGCTGAGCAGTCTGCTCGGCGGCACCGACACAGCCGACACCCGCATCATCAGTGGCAACGCGTTGAGCGGTTATCGTGTTGGTGTCGATGACTATCTGCGTGCTCCCTATCGCCATGTGACCGTCATCCCCGAGTTGTCGAAACCCGACGAGTTTATGGGCTGGGCATCATTGAGTCCGAGCCGCTTCAGCATCTACCACACATTCACCAGCTGGCTCGCAGGCAAGCGCGAGGTGAGCATGGACGCGCGTGTCAAGGGCGGTGAGCGTGCCATCGTGCGCACCGACGAGTATGACGACATGCTGCCGATGGACATCTATGCCGAGTTTTTGATTAAGGCCATCATCACGTTTGACATCGACAAGATGGAACAGCTGGGAGTCTATGAGATTGCGCCAGAAGACTTTGCCCTAGCCGAGTATGCCTGCACAAGCAAGCTGGAGTTGCAACGCATCGTGCGTGAGGGTCTGGACCGTCTGCACAGCGAGATGTCTTGATAGTTAATAGTTTAAAGTTAATAGTTTAAAGTTAAAGTCAAGCGATGAAAGCTTTAAGAAAATATATGGACAAGGTCAAGCCTCAGTTCATGCCTGGTGGCCGGCTGCAGAAGTTGCAGTCGGTTTACGACGGCATGGAGACTTTCTTGTTCACGCCCAACACGACATCGCAGTCGGGGGCGCACATCCATGACGGCAACGACCTGAAGCGCACCATGATCACCGTTGTGGTGGCGTTGTTGCCGTGCCTGCTTTTTGCCATGTACAACATCGGCTATCAGCACTACCTGGCCATCGGTCAGGCAGGTGTCTCGTTCTGGTCGATGTTTTTCTATGGCCTGGTTGCGATGCTACCCTGCATCGTAGTGAGCTATGCCGTGGGCCTGGGTATCGAGTTTATTGGTGCCCAGATTCACCACAAGGAGATTCAGGAGGGTTTCCTGGTTTCAGGCATCCTGATTCCTCTGATTGTACCCATCAACACCCCGCTGTGGATGGTGGCTGTAGCCACGGCATTTGCGGTGATATTTGCCAAGGAAGTGTTTGGCGGCACGGGCATGAACATCTTCAACGTGGCCCTAGTGACGCGTGCCTTCCTGTTCTTTGCCTATCCGTCGCACATGAGTGGCGACAAGGCATTTGTCAAGACCGACACCGCATTCGGCCTGGGCGACGGCACTGTGAGTGACGCGTTCACCGGTGCCACCCCGCTGGGGCAGATAGCCACCCATGTTGGCGACACGCTGCAATTGAATAATGTGGTGGGCGAGCCCATCAGCACTTGCGACGCATTCATGGGTCTGATAGCCGGTTCGCCCGGCGAGACTTCGATGGTCGCCATCCTGATTGGTGCTGCCATCCTGTTGCTAACCGGCGTTGCGTCATGGCGCATCATGTGCTCGGTGTTTGTTGGCGGTCTGGCAATGGGTGCGCTGGTACATGCCTTCGCCACGCCGACCTACGCCGCATCGCTGCTCGACCCGTTGAGCCAGCTGTGCTATGGCGGCTTTGCGTTTGCGGCGGTGTTTATGGCCACCGACCCGGTGACCGGTGCCCGCACACACATCGGGCAGTATGTCTACGGCTTCTTGATTGGTGTGTTTGCCATCCTGATTCGTGTCTACAACGGTGGCTACCCCGAGGGCGCGATGCTCGCCATCCTGCTGATGAATGCATTTGCGCCGTTGATTGACCACTGCGTCGTTTCGTTCAACATCAAGCGCCGCCTGAGTCGCGTCGCTGCTAAATAATGGAGGGCCAGAGCAATGAACAAGAACAGTAATTCCTATCAGATTATCTACTCGGCCATCATGGTCGTGCTGGTGGGTGCCGTGCTGGCGCTCATCTACATGAGCCTCAAGCCCAAACAGGACGAGAACATCGCCAACGACACGCGCAGCCAAATCTTGAGTGCGCTGCACATCACAGCCGCGAGCGACGACGAGATTCCTGCCACCTACGAGAAATATGTCACCCAGGATTTGCTAGTCGACCACAATGGCAACGTGGTTGATTCGGCAAAGAACTGCGCCTTCACGGTCGACATGAAGAAGAACATGAAGCAGGCCGAGGCCGAGCGTCAGTTGCCGGTGTTGAAGTGCACCTTGGACGATGGCAGTGTGAAGTATGTCATCCCCGTCTACGGTGCCGGTTTGTGGGGCCCGATTTGGGGGTATGTTGCCGTGAATGCCGATGGCAACAGCATCTATGGCGCCGACTTCTCGCACGAGAGCGAGACTCCTGGCCTGGGTGCACGCATCACCGAGGACGCCTTCCAGCAGCAGTTTGTCGACAAGCAGCTGTATAAAGGTGGTGAGTTCAAGAACGTGAGTGTGATGAAGAAGGGCCAGAAGCCGACCGACGGCAGCGACTATGTCGATGCCATCAGTGGTGCCACCATCACCAGCCGTGGTGTATCGTCGATGATGCACCAGTGCCTGAAGGCCTACGACCCCTTCTTCAAGAAACTGCAAAGTGTAACCGAATAAATCGCTAAGACAATGTTGAACAAAAAGAATAAAGAAGCCCTGTTCAATCCGCTGTCGAAGGACAACCCCGTGCTGGTGCAGATCTTGGGCATCTGCTCGACGCTAGCCGTGACCGTGAGCCTTGAGCCCGCCATCGTGATGGGCATCTCGGTCATTGCGGTGCTAGCCTTCAGCAACGTGATTATTTCGCTGATTCGCAACACCATCCCGACCACCATCCGCATCATCGTTCAGCTGGTGGTTGTTGCCGCGCTTGTGATTATCGTTCAGCAGGTGCTCATCGCCTACAACTACGAGGTGAGCAAGCAGCTGTCGGTGTTCATCGGCCTGATTATCACCAACTGCATCTTGATGGGCCGTCTGGAGGCCTTTGCGCTGAACAACCGTCCGTGGCCGTCGTTCCTGGACGGTATCGGCAATGGCTTGGGCTACACCATCATCCTGGTGATTGTGGCTTTCTTCCGCGAGCTGCTGGGCAGTGGCACGCTGCTGGGCTATCAGGTGATTCCGCAGTGGTGCTATGACCACGGCTATGAGAACAACGGCCTGATGATTCTGCCTCCGATGGCGCTGATTACCGTGGCATGCATCATCTGGGTGCATCGCGCTCGCAACACCGAGCTTCAAGAGAATGCATAATGCACAATTCATAATGCACAATTCATAATTACTATGGAAGAACTTAATTTGTTTGTCAAGTCGATATTTATCGACAACATGATATTTGCCTACTTCCTGGGCATGTGTTCGTTCCTGGCTGTGTCCAAGAACGTCAAGACGGCACTGGGCCTGGGCGTGGCCGTGACCTTCATGCTGGTGGTGACGATGCCCATCAACTATCTGCTGGACCGCTATGTGCTTCAGCCCGGCGCGTTGAGCTGGCTCAGCCCCAGCCTGGCCGATGTCGACCTGAGTTTCTTGGGTCTGATTATGTTTATCGCTGTGATTGCCAGTGGCACGCAGCTCGTAGAGATGGCCGTTGAGAAGTTCTCGCCGTCGCTGTATGCGTCACTGGGCATCTTCCTGCCGCTGATTGCCGTTAACTGCGCCATTCTGGGTGGTGCGCTGTTCATGCAGCAGAAAGACTTCGGCTCAGCTTGGACGGCCACGGTCTATGGCCTAGGTTCGGGCATCGGCTGGTTGCTGGCCATCGTAGGCCTTGCCGCCATCCGCGAGAAGATAGCCTACAGCCACATTCCTGCTCCGCTGCGTGGTGTGGGCATCACATTCATCATTACTGGACTCATGGGCATCGCGTTCATGAGCTTCCTGGGCATTAAACTCGGATAACACGCATGTTACTACTGGATATTTCAACAACAGTCATCGCCAGTGCAGCCATCTTCTTGGTCATCACGCTGCTGCTGGTGGTCATCCTGCTGACGGCTCGCCACTATCTGGTGCCGAGCGGCAAAGTGAAAATCAACATCAATGGTGGCACCAAGGAGCTTGAGGTCGAGACCGGCTCGTCGCTGCTGAGCACGCTTCAGAGCCAGGGCGTGATGCTCTCGAGCGCCTGTGGCGGCAAGGGCAGCTGCGGCCAATGCAAAGTTCAGGTCGTGGAGGGCGGCGGCGAGATTCTGCCGACCGAGACCGTCCACTTCTCGCGCAAGGAGCAGCAAGACCATTGGCGCCTGGGCTGCCAGGTCAAGGTTAAGGACAACCTGCAGATTCAGGTTCCCGACTCGGTGCTGAGCGTCAAGGAGTATGAGTGCACGGTGGTGAGCAACAACCTGGTGTCGTCGTTCATCAAGGAGTTTATTGTGGCTCTGCCTCCCGGCGAGCACATGGACTTCATCCCCGGCTCGTACGCTCAAATTCGCATCCCGACCTACGAGATGGACTACGACAAGGACATCGACAAGGAGTCGCTGGGCGAGTACCGCGAGACTTGGGAAAAATACAACATGTTCTCGCTCAAGTGCCGCAACACCGAGCCTACCATTCGCGCCTACTCGATGGCCAACTACCCCGCCGAGGGCGACCGGTTCATGCTGACGGTGCGCATCGCCACCCCACCATTCAAGCCCAAAGATCAGGGCGGCGGTTTCCAGGACGTGATGCCCGGCATCGCTTCGAGCTACATCTTCACGCTCAAGCCCGGCGACAAGGTCATCATGAGTGGCCCCTACGGTGATTTCCATCCCATCTTCGACTCCAAGAAGGAGATGATCTGGGTGGGCGGTGGTGCCGGCATGGCTCCGTTGCGTGCCCAAATCATGCACATGACGCGCACGCTCAACACGCGTGACCGCGAGATGCACTATTTCTATGGTGCGCGTTCGCTGAGCGAGGTGTTCTATCTTGAGGACTTCCTGGAGATAGAGAAGGAGTTTCCCAACTTCCACTTCCACTTGGCTCTGGACCGTCCCGACCCCGCCGCTGACGCTGCAGGTGTGAAGTACACCGCCGGTTTTGTCGCCCCGGTGATGCGCGACACCTACTTGGGCCAGCACGAGGCACCCGAGGACTGCGAGTACTACATGTGCGGTCCGGCGATGATGAGCAAGACGGTCAACGACCTGCTCGACTCGCTGGGTGTCGACCCGTCGAGCATACACTACGACAACTTCGGCTAAATGTCCAGGAGTTGCATGGCTCAAACAACCGCAATCGTGAAATTGCGGTTGTTTTTTTGTCCATTCGAAAAATATTTGTACATTTGCCTATTCAAACAATCAAGAGATTCATCTATGGACGTAAGAGAGACAAGAAACAGCCGGCTGGGTGCCACGATGGTCAAGAACTTGCAACGCCGGCACTTTGAAGCCCACTACTGCCCCACCCGCCTGGAGGCGATTGAGTTGATCAACACCCTGATAGCCGACGGCAGTTCGGTGAGCTGGGGCGGCTCGATGACCATCCGCGACATGGGTCTGATTGACAGTTTGCGCCGTCGGCCATCACTGATGCTGCTCGACCGCGAGGGCCTGACCGACCGCGAGGAGATTGAGGCATTGTATCGCGAGGCCTTTGGTTGCGATGTGTTCTTGACCTCGGCTAACGCCATCAGCGAGGATGGTGTGCTGGTCAACATCGACGGCAATGGCAACCGTGTGGCTGCCATCACCTGGGGGCCTAAACGGGTGATCCATGTGGTGGGAATGAACAAGGTTGCGCAGGATGTTGATGCAGCCGTCAAACGCGCCCGCTCGACCGCCGCCCCGGTCAATGCCACTCGTTTCGGCATCCAGACCCCCTGTCAGAGCGACGGCCGCTGCCACGACTGCAACTCGCCGCAGTGCATCTGCAACTACATCCACCTGCTGCGCAACAGCAACGGTGCCAACCGCCATGTCGTGGTGCTGGTGGGCGAGGAGCTGGGATACTGAACTTAATTCATAATTCATAATTCATAATTTATAATTTATAATTCATAATGCTGGCATGGGGTTTGCATCTAGAGTCTCTAGAGCTAAACAAGAAATGAGATGAAGAAATTAATGACAATTGCGATGATGTTGCTGAGCGTGCTGAGTTTGCAGGCCGGCGACAAACGCGAGGTGCCACTGGTGGTGCAACTCACCGAGGCCGAGCGGTCGTTGATGCCCGACAAGACCATTGAGTTGGAATTGCGGCAGATGAAGTGGGGTAAAAAGGCTGACATTCGGTTTGTCGAAGCACTGACCGCGCTGATGCGCACGATGTGCGACACCGATGGTAACAACTATGTTTATGCCATTGCCCTCGACCCGCAGCCCGACAGAACGATTGATGTCTATATTCAGTCACAGGACATCTTGCGCGGCGGCGGTGATGAGAAAACCTACTATGGCACGATGCAGATAGGGCGCAAGTATTTTGTCTTCCTCCGCTCGCTGGACAACGAGCGACTGCTCAAGTCGGTGCTCGACAAGGACAAGGGCAAAGTAAACTTTGTACGCGAATATGAGATTGTTGAGTATAAGTTCCAGCCAGAAGGAGCCATACTCATTGCAAACTGGTCTGATGGTCAGATGCAAACGATGACCTTTGAGGCTAACGGCGAAAACCTATTATCAAATGATGAACAGCAATAATTCAGGGAAATGGGTGGTGACCATCGGCCGACAGTTCGGCAGTGGTGGCCGTGAGATTGGTCGGCTAGTGGCCGACAAGTTGGGCATAGCCTACTATGACAAGGAGTTGCTGATTGAGGCAGCCCGGCAGAGCGGTGTGAGCGAGCACATCTTTGAGGCCGCCGACGAGCGCAGCCCTCGCTTTTTCGCCAACATCTGGTCGTTCAATCTGGGGCTAAACAGTGGATCATACTTCATGGGCGACACCCCGCTGAGCGATGACCACATCTATCGTGCGCAGAGCGAGGTGATGACCACACTGGCCGACCGTGGTCCTTGCGTGATTGTGGGCCGCACCGCCGACTATGTGCTGCGCAACCACTGTCGTGTGGTCAGTGTGTTTATCCATGCCGGCAACGATGCCTGCGTGGCCCGCATCATGAGCCGCGGTGACTGCAGCAACGAAGAGCAAGCCCGTTCGCTGATGGAAAAGAAGAACCGTCTGCGTGCCGAGTACTACAACTTCTACACCGACAAGCGCTGGGGCGAGGCCGCAAGCTACGACCTCACCATCGACTCGTCATTGCTGGGCACTGAAGCCACAGCAGAGTTGATAGTCCAGTTTGTGCGTTCAGTCACACACTAGGTCGTTGATGATGTGCGGCTGCAGCTGCGGTGCGAGCTTGTTGCGCCACTCCTTGGTGTTGATAAATTCCTGAATGACTCTGGCATGGTCCATGCCGTGCATGTCGGTGCCCAGCATGTCGACCATTCCCTGCTTGACGAGCCACAGCGCCAACTCACGGCAGTGCTGTCCGAAGTATCCCGCCAGCGACAGGAGATTGACCTGGAATTTGATGCCCGTGTTGTGCAGCTGCTCCAGCCGCTGCCTGCGCGCGGCATAGTAGTTGTATCGCTCGGGATGGGCCAGTATGGGCTTATATCCCTTGATGCGCAGGTCGAAGAGCAGGTCATCCAGACCAAGCAACTCCTGATGGAACGAGTTCTCCATGAGTATATAGTTGCCAGGCATGGCAATCTGGTTGTTCTGGGCATACTGCTTGTTCCAGAACTCGTCCATGCGATATTCGGCCGACAGGAAGAGCTGCATGTGGCTGAGGTCTTCGGTCTGGGCGACCGCTTGCTTGAGCGTCTCGAAAGCTGGCCGTAGTGTGTCTGGAGTGTTCTCGAACGTCTCGGCCGTGACATGCGAGGTGAGTATGACGCGCATGATGCCCATGTCGCGCTCAGCTCGCAACATTTCGAGTGACTGCTCCACACTCTGCGCCCCATGGTCCACACCAGGCAAGATGTGGCAGTGCACATCAGTGCTGTAGAACAGCTGAGTATTTTGTTTCTTATGACGGAATATATTGAACATAGGTTTTAATCAAGTAATGACACTGCAAAATTACATAAAATTTTGCAAGCCGAATGCAATCGGCTAGCTTTTTTACCCTGGTAAAGTCAAATTTGTCAGAAAGCAGCACTCATGCTGCACAAGCTCAGGTCTTTTTTAATATAAAAAACGAGAAAAAGGCAAAATATTTTGGCCAATCCAAAAAGTCTTTGTAATTTTGCGCCGCCATTACAAAAGGGGGCGTTTACCACCGCCCACAAAACTCAATTAGTTAACTATTTAAGAGGCATAATAACAATGAAGAAAGATCTCCATCCTAGCAACTATCGCGAGGTTGCATTTAAGGACATGTCGAACGAAGAGGTGTTCATCACCCGCTCGACCGTCAACTCGAAAGAGACCATCGAAATCGACGGCAAGACCTATCCTCTGGTCAAGCTTGAGATCACCAGCTCGTCGCACCCCTACTTCACCGGCAAGCAGAAGCTGGTCGACACCGCTGGCCGCGTCGACAAGTTCCTGAGCCGTTATGGCGACCGCAAGAAGAAAAAATAATTCTTCAACCAACGACATAAAAAACACCGAGTTCTGCAGATGGACTCGGTGCTTTTTTGTTTGGTTCAGAGTTTCAAGATTTTCTCGGCACGGTAACGCGTGTTGGCATCGTTGCGTACCGACTGGTTTAGGAAGCTGTTCAAACAGGCCGAGATAGCACAGTACAACCCGGTGGAGTGGCGTCGCTATGCAGCCAGCCTCAAGGAGTACTGGGACTATAACAGCATCATGGAGACAGCAGCACGCAAGGGCATGAAGCAGGGTCTGGAGCAGGGCATCGCCGAAGGCTACGAGCAGGGCATGGCACAGGGCATCGAGGCCACCAAGTTTGACACTGCTCGTAAGATGAAGTCAGACGGCATGCCCATCGACCTCATCGCCAAGTATACCGGCTTGACCGCCGATGAGATTGCTGCCTTGCAGAGTCGGGAATAGCTGTGTACAGGTTGCACAGCAGACGAGCGAGCTATGGCAAACCGGCAGGGATGTGCTTTTGCACATATCCCTGCCGGTTCTTCAAGCGTTGAGTCGGACGACTGGTTACAGATACTTGTTGATGCGCGAGTCGGGCACCTTGGTGAAAGTCAACGATGCGATGATGCCACTTGTGGTTGTCAAAGTCAAGTCATTGCCCTTGACCTTAAAGGTCATCACCTCTTCCGCTCCATCTTCGCCCTCGCGATAGATTTTGTCACCCTCGACACGCCAAGTGCCATACTCGACTTCGATGTCCTCTTTCTTACCATCAAAGACGTACTCGTCCTTCAAGACATACACATTGACCGACACCATCGTGCCGTCATTGCGGAACTGAATCAATGACTCACCACTCTCATAGAAAAACTCCATGGCATCCACACCGTCACGAACGATGTCGCTCTCCCAGGTGCCAATCAGGTCCTTGGCATTGGTGCCCTTGGGTTCATCCTTGTCATCGCCACAGGCGCTCAGCCCCAGGCTCATGGCGGCCAGCATCACCGCCACCATCATTGTCAGATACTTTTTCATAGTCTAGTTATTATAAAAGTTTTAAGTGTTATTTATTAGAAAGTTGTCTTTTTTTGATATATATTTCCAAAGCAGTTAACACACTATTTATTAGTGTTGAGGTTCGTCTCCGAGGCTCTTTCTACCTACGCCCCAGTCCTCCTAACCGAATTCTGGCTGGAGTCTCAATCAGCATAGACATAGAAATCTAGCACAACGCCCTTAACGCTGTGGAAACTTCCTCGATAACCCGAGAAATAATGATGTTCACCATAGTCATCGACAATGTCCGCATTATAATACTCGCCATCAAAAAAGCCAATGTATCTGTCGCTCAGATAGGCCTCCATCACACAGCGACTGCTCTTCTTATCGTGAGACTTGAGTTTCAGAGTTCGTTTTCTGGTGTCATTCTCCAACTTATAGTAGCCCGTAGTGCCATCGACTACAAAGTCCTCACATATAGATGAGCCAATGTCTCCATGACAATATAAATAGACTGGGTTCTGGCGCAACTTAGCCTCTTCGCGCTGCCTCTGCAGCTCGGCAGCCTGCAACGAATCGCGCCGTGCTTGCTCGGCTGCCGCGATTGAGTCCAGCCGAGCCTGCTCGATGCGCAGCGCCTCGGCAATCGAGTCCTGGCGGGCCCGTTCGCGAGCCTGCTGTTCTTCGAGCTGTTGCTGCTTGATTTGTTCGCTCCGATAGTACCATCCTCCAAGGCCTGCCAAGATTGCCGCCAGCACAATCGCCAATATCACAAATGGCAACCAGCCGCGCTTCTTGGGCGTGTTCTCAATCCTGGCAACATTGGGCATTGATGTAGACGCATGCCTTGTCTGCAATGTGGCACCAATCTTGGAATAGTCTACTACTGCTTTGTCATCAACAGGTGCGCCGCAGTGGGGGCAGAACTGCGCCCTGTCAGAAACTTGCTTGCCACATTGGTTACAATAGATTAGTGCCATAATTAGGTTATTAAAGTTTCGCAAGTCAGTTCCCCTCTAAAAATAGGATGGGGTTAGGGTGAGTGTGTCAGCCATTTAGCATCCGTATTGCGGTTGTCATACAACCCCCACCCCCTCCTATTTTAGAGAGGCCGCTGAAAAAGTAAAAAACCGCGAATTACGCGAATAAAACGCGAATATTTCTTGAATATAATTTAAAATATCACAAAATTTGCAGTTAATTTATTCAAATCTAGGTTTGAATATAACCATCGTGAAGCAAATCAATTATTTGCCTGTACTTTTTCAGCGGCCTCTTTAGAAGGAGAGCTGGTTTACATCGCCTTGTGATAGTGCATATATTGCAATCTGCAGGCACATTACCGAACTTGCGAAACTTGAATTACTTTCTAGAGATTGATACACCTAATCCGATAAGTGCTATGCCCATGGACAAGAGTATAAAGAACATAGCATACATCAACGACGCCACACCTCTCATGGTATCAGAACAAATTACAACAAGTGCACCCAACAATGCGAGAGAGCCCGCAATGATAAAGAATATAAATAATTTAGAGGTGTCGATCATACCATTGCCTGATGCGACAGGATGCTGTGCCACATGCTCCAACTTTGGCAATTGCGGTTCTGGTTGAATAGGCTGCTGTGTTGTTACATTGTCACACAAGTTTGCTGGACAGCCACAATTTGGGCATGCGCTCAGCGTGTCGGCGAACTGTTGTCCGCAATCAATACATTTTTTCATTTTTGACATTATTAATTTTAGTTTATTAGAATTGAGTCCACCTGAAAAAGTCTGAGCATAATATGTCTGGACACTATTCTCCATAAATCATCAGAACTCTTCGCATGGCTATTAATATTTTTAGACTTTATAAAATGATAATTCATGGAAATTCGTGGAGAAATATTTCCAACCACTTCTTAGATTGACTCAATCAGAATATACTTAACACTATTTCAATGGTTCCAAACAAGTCCTCGCGTGTTGAAAGTGAATGTAGCAGAACTTCCATCTTGCGTCTCAATGCGAACTGCACATTTCTTTGACTTTTTCAATTTTTGAATGAACTCGTCGGCACCAACGATGTGATGAGTCTGTTCTCCATCGGGTCTAACGCTCCACATTTCCACTTCTCCGCCATCAAATCTCACATGAGCCATAGGTAATCGATCTTGACGTAACATGCCACGTTCGACGTGCAGCATGACATAATTACCATAAGTATTACGGCACAAGCCTAAATATAAATATGTTTTTTCATCGCACACACTTGCCTTATTGTCCGATTGAACTACAGCGAGATATGACACAGCATCGTCTAATGGATCTGTCCGAGTTTGATACTTCCAGTTGCCAGAAGACGGAGTATAGGCATTTGCGGCAGGTGCTGCCGTATCTACAGCAACAGTGTCATTGTAATAATCCATGTCATTATCGTTCGATGAGACTAGTTTCTCCAAACCTTCAGGAAGAGAGACAATTCCCATCGTTTCCTCCATTTCGTGAATATATGCTTTGACATGTACTGGTGCTGAATCTGAATTACGGTATTTCAGATAAAAAGTCGCCTGATAAGCCGAATTGTGAGAATTGACAAACCTACCACTCAACATCTGCCCATTAGATGTCTGATCACCCAGTGTTCCATCGGAAAAGGTTCCCGTAATCTGCTTAACTTCATAGTCATATTCCCAAAAATAGAATGAAATAGGAATCGTGTCAATAGCCTCTTCGGCATAGCCACTCAGACTAGATCCAGAAGCATTCTGCTGAGAGCTATCTTTGCCCCTAATAATACCATAGAAGAAAACTCCGTCAGAACGCCCTTTGTATCCATAAATACCATATAGACGCTCACCATCACGGTACAAAATGCCTTTGACCGACACTCCCGCAATCTCCCCTCTCAAATCGAATGTGCCATTGCCCTCATGGGCATCTATCCAGATATCTGGCATATCATCCTCCACACGAGTCAGTGTGTCTATCGCTTCTTGTGCTATGTCCGGATGCGATGAGCGGTTATGCGCCCACCAAATGCCAGCTGCCAACATAATAGTTATCATGGCGGCAACAGCAGCAATAATCCATTTGTTTTTGTTTGAAGGCGCTTTATCGTCAATGCGAATGGCACGTGGGCCGGTATCGCTTTTAGTTGAATACTGATTGTCTGCATTTTCACTGTGGTCAGCGACAGGTGCGCCGCAATGGGGGCAGCACTGCGCCCTGTCAGAGACTTGCTTGCCACATTGGTTACAATAGATTAGTGCCATAATTAGGTTATTTAGGATTACTGCATTTTTAATGATGCATTATCAAAACCTATAATCCATAATCTTTCAAAGCCTCTCTCGCACCTTCATGGCCGTACGATGCAGCCAACTGATATAGTTTGGCCGCAGTAATGAGATCTAGAGGAACTCCACGCCCAGATTCATAACAAATGGCAAGACCGTAAATAGCGTTGACACATCCTTGACTAGCCGATTCTTGAAAAAGTTGTACTGCTTTTTCATAGTCTTGAGGAACTCCCTTCCCATCCTTATAACAAATCCCTAAATTACATTTGGCTTCAGGATTTTTATTTGCCACTTCTTGAAAGAGTTGTACTGCTTTTTCATAGTCTTGAGGAACTCCCTTCCCATTCAGATAGCACAACCCTAGATTATTTTTGGCTTCATTGCAGCCTTGTTTTACTGCTTCCTGGTAGAGTCTTACTGCTTTGCCATAGTCTTGGGGTAATCCACCTGCGCCATCTTCATAACAAACCGCTAAGCTATGCTTAGCCATGGCAAGACCTTGTTGAGCGGCTTTCTTGAAAAACTCCACTGCCATGGTTGTGTCCATCGGTAACCCAGTGCCTTCACGATAGAAGACACCCAATCTGTATATGCCTAAAACACCCCCTTTTGCTGCAGCATCTTTAGTGTATTTGACCATCATATCATAGTCTTGCAATTCATTATATTTATTGATTAAAGAGTTCATTGCCCTTATATCGCCTAATTGTGCAGCCTTTTTCAGCAAAGAAATCCCTCGCTCAACATCTTGGGCAACAACACCATCTACACCATGCAAGCATAAGGTCCCCAATGTGCCAACACCTTGCGCATCCTCTTTTTCTGCCAATGACTTCGCTATATCAAAAGCCTTTTGGTACGACTCCTTTGCCAATGAATCATTTTTTACTGTTCCAAAACCATTTGAATAAAACACTCCAACCATAGTAAGTGCATAACAGTTCCCCTGATCTGCAGCTTTTTTTGCCCAGTTGAACGCTTCTAAAGTATCACTTTTACAACCAATAGCATTGAAATAGCAATCTGCTAAATCAATTTGCGCCTGAACATCGCCCGCCTCAGCCTTAGGAAATAATTCAAGAGCCTTGCCCTCGAGTCCTAAAGATGCTGCTTTTTTTAGTAATGCATCACCTGCAGTACCATCGTGTGCCCCCCCTTGATTGTTACACGAGGTCATAATAACAGAACTGCAGAAAAATACAAGTAGACATAAATGGTTTAATACCCTTAATTGTTTCATAAGTCATAATATTTTTGCTCTTGAAAATTGAGCGAGTTAATCATTTAATTTGAATTTCCAGGGTGGGGTCTATAAACTGAATGAGTCAGATTGGCTCGGATTATCGAGCTGAGTTTGACACAATTTGTCCGATATAGTATCGAACTACAGGTCAAGCAGTTGGGGCAAAATATGCCGGCAAGACGAACCAAGATGACCAAAACATTTTTTCATTTCTCAATTTATAGAACCCACCTATAATATAGACGCCGATTTTATTGTTAAACTTACATTGAGATCTAAGCCTGTCAACCATCAGATTGCCGATGAATCATGGGATGAAGTATAGCATCGCACCAACTATCAAGGCCAACAGCAACAATGCGACTAGCGTGGGGAGCAGTATGGCAAACACAATCATGCCCGTGTGGCTCTTTTCAGAGTCGCGATGAGGCTTCTGCGATTGGTGGTGATCGATTCTGCGGAGTGGACGAATAATCTCTGCATCAATCATATTCCCCATCACCACCACAGGTGCGCCGCAGTGCGGACAGGAATGAGCCCTGTCCGACACCTGCTGGCCACACTGGTTGCATGTGATTTGCGCCATGAAGGATACTGTAACTAGAACAAAGGAAATGTAGATTTTGATTTTCTTGCTGTTAAATACCCAGATCGGTTACCGGCGGGCCAAACCGATTGGTTCCCGAGTCGGAACGCTGTAGACAGTAGAATGGATAAACAAACGGAACCAAGCACCACCAGCCACTGTGATTGCCATCGTGCATACGGCGAATTGCTATGGCCAATGCCAACACAAACATGCCAATAATAGCAGCAGCGTATAATATCAAAAAGATAATACTCAATAAGGTACCCCAGCCTGAGCTGTACCCTAAAGAAGGCTTTTAAGAGAGTCTATGATAAAGAAAAGGCATGCAGCTAACGATGACAAAGCACTAGAAATCATCAACAAAGTTACAATACACCCACCACCTGATGATTCTTTGTCACTACTAGCCTTTTTCTCTTGCATTTCAACCTCGTCAGTAGTAAGAATATAATCAAATCTCTCATTCAGGACTTCTTTATATGCATCCTCGTCAAACGCCCCATTATAGAAAATCTGTGCATACTTAATAAGTCTGTTAGCGTTGAGATCCATGTGTTGTTTTGTTCCAATTACACGTATGTCAAGTGTTTTGGCATCACAGATTTTTTTAAGGGTCTCACGCGTTATTTCTATACCTCCATGTTCACCATAGATTTGGGTTAATCCCGCTCCAAGCGCTACTTCAGCATCACACAGCTGCTCTTTTTCGACTTTTGCAATTCTTCCATGATCCCCATTAAGCACAATATTCTCTACACCATTAATATTGATGATCAACTCAGGTTCCAGAGAAAACCATGATTCACCTAGGTAAGAAAAGTTCAAGCCCATCGTATAGGATGTAGCATCTTCAGCTTTTGTCAAATTTACACTATAATGGGACTTCTTATCCTCAAAGAGGAGAAGCCAACTTGCCATTGTAGAACTTGTCAATTCTTTGAATTTATCATATTCAACTCTGATATATTTATTTGCCATTTTTAAACCTAAAGTTAAAGTGTTTGTATTACATACAGATGATATGCAAATACACATCATCCTCTCATTACATATGCATTATTGCATAATAAGGACATTGCAACAATCATGAATGAAGCACATGCCATTATAGCTCCTACCACTGGATTTTTTACATTCTTATCACTACCAGCAATCAATTATTAGATCCACGTTTTTTAATTCTAATCCATTTTCATTATTTTAGTAATTTGGTTATCGACATATTTCTCGGGGAATGTCTATTACCCACCTAAGCCTATCTCACTTATAGCTCCCGCAGCTAATGAGGTTCGCTCTCCTTAGATACGAGAAAACAATAGCATTTGTTGACTTATGATTGTAGATAATCTCCAATAATACTCACAGCAGATGCTATATCCTTTTTTGAACAAACCTCATACGGAGTGTGCATGTATCGGCATGGTATTGAAACCACAGCGGTTTTAATACCTCTACTTGCAAGTTGTATTACGTTTGCATCTGTACCTGTCGGATATGGGCTTACTTCTATTTGATAGGGTATGTCGTTATTTATTGCAATATTCCTCAGTGTGTCGAATAAGGACAAGAAAACATTGGGACCTTTTGCTAGAACACACCCCTTGCCCAGTTTAATGTCTCCGAAGCAAACTGTGTTCATTGTTGGATAGTCTGTGGCGTGTGTAACGTCCACACAAATGCAAACATCTGGTTGTATCGCTTGAGCGGCAACAATTGCACCCCTCATTCCGATCTCTTCATAATTTGACGCGACAAAGTATACATCACATGGCACATTAACCTCATGCAATTGCTCTGCTAATGCCAATAAAACTTCTAAACCAGCGTTATCGTCAAAAAAGGGACCAGCAATCAAATCGTTGGAAAGTTCCTCGTAATCAGGACTAAAATATGCATAGTCTCCGATGGTAACCATCTCTGTAGCATCAGCGCGATTCTTCGCCCCAATATCAACCCAAAGTTCCTCGTAGACTATCTTTGAGCTACTTGCTTCATCTCTCAAAAAATGCGCCGGCTTTTTCCCTATTACACCTGCGACCAACTTATCTTCATGCTTTATGAGAATTTTTCTGGCTGGAAGTAGTGAAGCATCAATACCGCCAGACGGTTTCACATAAAGAAAGCCATTGTCATCAATATAGGTCACCATAAGGCAAACCACATCATGATGGGCAATGAGCATAATACGTGTGCCCTGCCCCTGCTTGTGAGCAATAATGTTGCCCAGAATATCGGTTGAGACCCCGTTCACAAATGGCTTAATTACAGCCGAGAAGTCCTTACTGGTGTTATATGCCAACCTCATTTTTAAAGAAATCTTTCCTATGGCTATCAGTTGTTTTGGGCAAAGAGTACTTTGCTTTCAACTTGCTAAACTTTTTTGGTTCACCGGTTTACATTGTTGCTAATCTGTGATATGGCATAGAGATTGCCTTGGCAATCTCTATGCCAGCAATTAGGTCCTACAAGCAATTAAAATGGACTGCGGTACATGACACCACACAGATTCTGAGTGGCTTTTGGGCATTTGCTTGCTGAGGCAACATTCGATGCTGCGCTAATTCCTAATTCTACTTTCATGTTTGTAAGAATTTGAATGTTATAGGTGTACTTTTAGGGAGACACCGTTTATCCCTTTATTCGATATTGGCGTTGCAATGCAACAGCCTTGACTGGCAGGGCTTGCAATGCTTTAATAAATTGTTCTCTCGTCATGCGCTCATCATGTTCCTTTAACCGAGAAGCCAAATTGAACCTGCATTTTGCCATGAAGCAGTTTGTCTCGGCTGGCTTCCTGAAGTCGCCATGTTCCGTATGATTGAGTCCTGCACAAAGATTGCAGTAATCGCAGTAATCATATTTTCCACACTCGGCATAGTCACCAACCACAGCATCACGCCATTCTTTGAGAGCCTGCGACTTGGCTAGTATCTCCTCAACAGATTGTGTTTGCAGGTTTCCGTAGACTTGTGTGAAAGCTGGGCAAGCACGCAAGTCACCATTTGGTGACATACAGAATCCAGTATTACCGGCACCACAGCTGCTCAATGACAAATCACGCTTTTGCCCGCCATAATTTGGTGCTTCCTTGCCAACATACAGGGCAAGATTATTATCTCGCAGAACAACCTGCAGCTGCTCCTCGGTCAATCTTAATTGTTTAGCACAGATATCACCTTCATTTGACTCTGAAATATTTATTTCAAACTGTGGAACAGCTCCGTACTCATCTGCAATATCCGCTACCATATAGTAAGAATGAAGATTCGGTTGCATCACACAGCACTTCAAATTCATGGGCACCGCCAATTCATGAAGTTGCTTGACTACCCACATTGACTTCTCCCACGAACCGGGGATTCTGGTGATGGCATCGTGATCTTTGGCAACACCGCTATATATACTTATGCCTACTAAGCGCGGATAGTAATCGGCCAAGTGTTTAACATTTCCTATAATCCTCTGCCCATTTGTATAAACGTCCACTGCTATGCCCTTCTCATATAGGTAATCAAGTAACTCCCAAACAAAATCCTTAGAGAATGGATCGCCGCCACTCAAGCAGACTTTCACAAGCCCATGGTCATACATGTCATCGATAATCCGCTTATAGTCGTCAAGCTCAAGCTCCTTGAAGTCGCCACGATGATTCACCTCATTATCATTACGTGTGGCACCGGGATTGTAGCAATGAATGCACATCTCACTGCAACGATATGTCAGTTCAAACATACATGAGCAGATAGTCTTGCCATCGTCAACGGCTGTAAAGTATTCTTGTTCGGCATTAGAGACATCCAATGGCAGTTTCTCGTTAGTTGGCTTTTCAGTCCAGGATTGCTCTTCTTTTCTTTTCTTAAATAATGCTTCACGATACTTTCTGATGGATTCTTCTGTAGGTAATGTTTCTGTCAAGAGACCATTATTAGCCAAAAGAATGAAAAATTTACTCAACGAATCCATACTAATCCCTGTAACCGATGCTATAGAGACAACATTGATATCTTCATTTCTGCCGACTTTCAATATCTCGCCTATGACATTTGCTGAATATCCTTCAAAAAAATAACTATACCCCGCAATCAAGTTATACATGATTGCGACCTCTCTTTCTTCGTGGTAACGACCACACGTCCATTTTGGACGAAAATAGTGCATTATTTCCATTGTAATTGTATTATTATTCCGCCCAATACTTAAACTTTAAAAAACTGGGCATTGCAGGTATAGTTGCAAGTATACTTTCCTCTTTGCCAATACAGTCCTCAAAGAGATACAAAAGGTCATAATACTCAAGCTTATTGCGATAAAGTTTTAAAATTATCAATTTTAGAAACATAATCATACATTGTGTCCATTTCTGAAGATATTCATCTTTAGGAAGAAATCCCAAACCTGTGCACCCTTCAATCAACCAATCCTTCAATTCATACATACGCCAACCTTCTCTAAGTGAAATGACAGCATAATAAAGTTTTGCAATCTTGAAGTCACTTTTTGCAGCTTCACTAAGAATTTCTCTTACATGTAAAACTTTATGTTCAAAATAATATTCATCACTAGCGTGTTTTAATAATGCAAGAGGATATTTGCTATAAGTTATCAGATCATTAATAGACACAGATTCAGTTTTATAAAACGACTTGTATTTGTCTTCACAACAGGCGTTAAATAATTCATCGGTAAGTACAAGGTAAAGAAAAAAGCACGCTTCGGGGTCATATTTCTTCGCTCTTTTGAGCACATAGGTAAGATGCTCATCAAACTCATTATCAGACCTTCTGGATTCAAAAGCGGCAACTAGCGATTTTGCATCCTTTTTATATAAAGTACCAAAGTTTAACCACAGCACCCAATAAATAACTAATAAGATGGGAGCAATGCAGATAATCATTCGAACAGTCAAATAAGACAAAATCATTTTAGATAATATTTATTGAGATATTGGTTAACTATTCATAATTTCATGTCAATTGGGAGGATTGACTTGTAGTCGTTGAGATAGGGCCAGTAGAGTTCTTCGTTATTGATGCTATCACGCAACAGTCTGCCCCGATTGGTGGTGTAGAACCGCTCCAAGTAGTAATGGAAAAAATTCTTGACATCGCTGGGCACTAGTGTTTTTTTCTTGAGATAGACTCCGAGTTCCTCAAAGAAACGCAGAAACATGTCTATCTGGTAGGGAGACGGTTTCACGTCCGAAGGTGCATTTTGCCGCAGATATTTAACAACGGCCTGTATGTCGTTGCTATTCAGATAACGCTTATTGAGTTGCGAGAGCAACTTGTTTCGCTCGGCCACGTTATTGCTCTGAATCTCCCTGAAGGAGAAAGCTGCAGCGACAATCGCTACAATCAATATTCCCAAATCTATCCAAGTACCTATTTCCATATATTTCTGTTTCTTTGTTTGCCTGCGGCTGTGCCTAGGGCGCAGGGTGAGGTAACATTTGGACATAAAAAAGGTGAGCCGACTTTTGCTTATCGCATTAGTGGGCTCTCGACTGCCTGCATGACCGATAAGTGTAAAGTCGCTCACACCCTGTGGGGGTATATATCATATAGGTATATACGCTTCCAAGGGGAGAGCGTCCTTTGCCTTTCCTGTCATGCCTGTGTGAGTTGTCGAGATTCACTAATGACGGAGCTGCTAGAACGCTTCCTTCTTCTATGTCTTGCCGCGGCACTGTGGCCGCAGCGGTGCAAATTTAGTAACACTTTTTGACATACACAAGGGTGTGAGCGATTTTTTATGATTGATGGTGCAAAAATAGTGCATTTTTCATGGACGGCAAGCATCCATTTCGTCCATTCTGGGCAAAACGGCTTGTGGCAAGCCCTTCCCCCCTTTGAGTGTCACAAATGTGGGGAAAATTGGTTGTGGGAAACCCCACCCCTGACCCCTCCCCTTTGGGAAAGGGGAGGGGAAAATTGGGTGTGGGAAGCCCTTCCCCCCTTTGAGTGTCACAAATGTGTGAAAAATTGGTTGTGGGAAACCCCACCCCTGCCCCCTCCCCTTTGGGAAAGGGGAGGGGAAAATTGGGTGTGGGAAGCCCCTCCCCCCTTTGAGTGTCACAAAAGTGGGGAAAATTGGTTGTGGGAAACCCCACCCCTCCCCTCCCCTTTGGGAAAGGGGAGGGGAGGCAGCCAAGCAGGCATTGCGCATTAAGCATTGTGCATTCGTTGAAACTCCACCCCTGCCCCCTCCACTTTGGGAAAGGGGAGGGGAGCTACTCAAAAAGGAGGGGAATAGTGGGCTGTTTTATTTTGTGAGAAGTACGGTCGGTGCTGAGGGCTTCGGCGCGGCGCAGCCAGGGGGCGGCGCCGTCGTAGTCGTTGACGTTGTTGGGGTCGGTGTCGTAACCGGGGTATGGGATGTACTGGTGGCAGATGCGGTCGACGTAGCGGCGGGTATCACGGGTGATGTAGCCGCCATCGACGGCCATGGCCAGCAGCCGCTCGATGAGTGCCCAGCCGGGGATGTTGCGCGGATGGGGGTAGATGCGGCGGTCGGACGTGCGGTAGCTGGGTGAGTTGCAGTCTCGATCATACTGGTCACTGAAGTATTGCTCGAGCACCTGATAGATGGCATCCGGGTCGCCCTTGAGAGCCGCATCGACACGTGCCGCGCTGTCGGGCCATACACCCGTTTTGCCCCAGTCGTAGTCCTTGCCCTTGATTTGCTCGAAGTCGATGAATGCGTTAATGGCCTGGTAACAGTCATCAACCGCAGTGATATAATCACCCAGGTTGCCCAACGGGTATACCAAATCCCCCAGTTCGGGGTTGTGGAGCACCATGGCTAGACGTATACCGTTATCGATGTCGTTCTGCAGCGAGTGTGTACCCCAATAGGTGGTGTCGACTACCAGCGACTGCACAGTCCACATCGAGTGCCGCGGCAACCGGTCGTAGTAGTGTTTGGCATGACGCACCATTGTCTTGCCTACCAGCACTTTGGCCTTCTCGCAATAGCCGTGACACAAGAGTTCGGCTGCGGCAGTCAACGGGTTATACATCATACTCTTCCCCTGGTCATCGGTGAGCACCAGCCACACCGATGCATCGTCCTCGACGACATCGGTGAGTGTCCACTCCTTACCGGACTGCCGTGCCAAATCACGATAGAAAGACCGGGAGATATCAGACCGTGCAACACTACCACGCCAGGGCCGAGGCACCCAGGGCTCGAGACGAGCATAGTCACACATATTATAATAGGTGAACCGCTGGCCGATGAAGGGGCGCAGTTTATACGTCGCCTGGGTGTTGTAGATGTTATAAAGGCTGTCGTAAGGCACAATGATGGATGTGGCGGATGTGGCGGTCGAGCGACCGCCTATCACCTGCAGGCCGGGCTGCGCCCAGGCCAGCAGCGGCAACAACAGCAAGATTAACAACTTGTGACGCATGGTTTTATCATTTAATTGTGAGCCGTCACGGGAGTGACGGCATAGAAAGACTGAGGGGAGTGACGGCATAGAAAGACTGAGGGGAGTGACGGCATAGCAAGACTGAGGGGAGTGACGGCATAGAAAGACCGAGGGTGAAACTACTACTGGAACTTGTAGTAGCGGAAGGTGATGGTGTCGTAGCGGTGGTCGTGCAAGGAGTCGTTGCGGTACATCTGCCACTCTAGCGGCAAGCGCAGCCAGAGCAGGGTCTGTTCAATCTCTGTCGAGATGGTGTGGCGGCTGATGCTTTTCTCGTATTTGGCGATCACGCTGCGCAAATTGGGACGCAGGTCATTCTCAAATTGTATCAAGTCGGTATAGAAGCGTTCGCTGGGATGATTGCCATAGTAGACCACCGAGTCGCGATAGTGCCCCATGCGCAGCTTGAAGAGGGGCTTGATAAAAGCCTGCAGGTCGCGCCGCAGCGACAGGGTGTCCTCGTGAGGGGTCTGCCCCACCCTTCCGTCAGCTCTTGTGCCGGTCAGTTCCTGATTTTCTAGATGGTCTAGACTATCTAGACGGTCTAGATTTTCTAGACTATCTAGATTTTCTAGAGGGGCCGGATTGCCATCGGTGATGCCGGGACGTGGCCAGAACCAGATGGCGGCAGCGGCAATGATTGCCAGTGCCGGCACCAAGGCCAGCCACCAAGGGTGACGGCGAGGTTGCAGTGCTGCAATAAGCGCATCGACCAACGGATAGCGTTCGGCCGGATCGGCGGCCGTGCAGCGAGCGATGATGCTGCCGTAGCCGCCGGGCAAGGGCAAGGACTGCATCACACGCCCCAAGGCATAGATGTCGGTGCGCACGTCGAGTGTGCCGCCTGGCTGCAACTGCTCGGGAGCAGCGTAGGCGGCAGTGCGCCCTGTGGTGTCGGGAAAGGCGTCGGTGTAGCAGAACCCGAAGTCGATGAGGCGCACATCATGGCCGATGTGCGTGAGGAGTATGTTGGCGGGCTTGAGGTCGAGGTGCAGCACCTGATGGTGATGCAGATATTGCACAGCCTCGGCCAACTGCAGCAAGAGTCGACGCACGGCCTTGCGGTCGCTGAAAAATTCGGGATGCCCCACCGCAAACTCATCGAGCGCGACACCGTCGACATAGTCCATGACGATGTAGTCATCTCCGCACTCGACATAACGCACCAACGACGGGTGCTCGAGCGTGTAGCCTGTCTCAAACTCCTTGCGCAGCGCGGCACGGTAACGCGGGTCGCCGGCCAGCGACGGTTTGAGCCGCTTGACGAAGAGCAGCTTGCCATAGCGGCGAATGCGGTAGCAGTCGCAGGTGGCGCCGCTTGCGGTCAAGCGTTCGGCATCGGACGGAAGCGATATAGTGGCATCAAATCCCGAACTCTCCATCTGTCATTGCTCAATCAGCTGAAACTGCACCCCCCGCTTGCGGCCGGCCGAATAGTCCATCAACCTCTCGCCGTCGCGCATCACATCGTGTGCATACAACGGGTAGTTGCGCACCACGATGGGGATAACCATCTCGTCGCCGACACGGAGTTTGCTATTCTCGTTGCTGACCACCCGGAAGTGTCCGTCGCCCAAACAGAGCATGCGCACTCGCCGATTGGGGTCCCACGTCATCTCGATGAGTTGTCCCGCGGGCATCAACATGGTGCGCAACTGGTCATCGCTCGGTCCGAAAGCCGAGTCACTGATATTGTTGGCAAACAGTGTGAGCGTATTCCAACCCGGAAATCCCAGATAGCGCGCCACAATGTCGAGCGTCGACTGGCGCGGCAGGCGGTCGTCATCGAGAAGCCCCAGTAGTCGCTTGATCGTGTTCACACCCAACTGCTGGCCGGTGACCCGCTCGATGTCGAGGCATAGCACCTCGGCTCCGGCAGGTGCAGAGAGGTCAGCTCCGCACTTGTCGGTGAGCAGGTCGAGAATGATCGGTGAGAATATCATAAATGGCGCTCTTGTGGTAGGTTAGGCCAGACTGCGGATGGCATCGCTGACCAGTTTGCCGCTGGCGGCTGGGTAACGCTGCTGGACGAAGGCGAGAATGTTGCGCATGTTCTTCATCTCTGGGGCGAAGCCCGACTCGCGGATGGCAGCGATGATCTCGTCGGCGGTGGGTTCCTTGGGCAGGAAGCCTTGCAGGATCTGCACCTGCTCGGCGAGTTCGGTCACGTCGCGGCCGGCATCGCGGAACGACTGCAGCTCGTCGGCCCAGGTCTTCTCCATCTTCTGGAGGATGGCGATTTCTTTCGCTTCGTTGAAGTCCTCTTCATTGTAGCCTTTGCTGGTCTGGAACTCGAGGAACTTGGCCTTGATCATCTTGAGGACGTAGAGGCGGTTTTTGTCCTTGGCCTTCATGGCCTGGGCAATGTGGTGGTTGATTTCGGTGTGTAACATTGTTATTTTAGTTATTATTAATTAATGTCTATGGATGTCTACGGCCGAACCGTCGACCAGAGGACGGTCTGGTGGCCAAGGGTGCAATCAGACTTCGACGTGGAGGTATTTTTCGGCTTCGGGGTCATGACTGCAGTCGCGGCCCGTGTCGTCGGGCTGGGCCGGCTTGTGGACCGGCGGCGTGGTGGTTGTCGCATCGTCATCATCGATGCGCGGCAGTGTGGGCGCGTTGCGGCGTGCTCGTCGCTCGGCAAAGTACTCATGAATACTGGTAATGTTGAACATGAGCAGGCCGACGCCTGTCATCAGCACAACACTGTCTTCGCGGCTTCGCCACCCATCGGCGAAGATGATGAGCAAGCCGTACACGGTAACAATCAGAGGGAGTAAATAGTACCATCCCTTGACTTCAATCGCCTTGCGCGAGAGGAAGAGGTAGATGACATGGAACAGCCCCAGCACAATGAGCAGTGCCCCCATGAAGATGATCAGCACCCCGCCGAACAGTTGGGGTTTGGCCAACATGATGATGCCGAAGCACAGTCCGCCCACGGCAGGCAGAACACCCAGATAGTCGTTGCCCACCTTGCCAGGTGCATGACGTATGGCCACAGCCATCAAATAGGCAATGGATGGCAGCATGAACATCACTCCGATGATGCGTGCCACCCAGTCGAGCAAGTTGGGCTGGTTGTTGAAGATGATGAGCAACAGCCCCGCCAGCAGCAGGACCACGTTGGTCAGTAGATTAATGCTAACATTTTTCATTACCTCTAGAATTGAAAATTGAGAATTGAGAAATATCATCCATCCGTCCGGCACCGGTACAATTACGCGCGGTAGCCCCGGCTGTAGTCACGCTAAAAGCAGTGCGAAATTAATAAAACTTGTGAAAACGGCCAAATGTTTGTGGGAAAATTTGTAATTTTGGCAAAATTTTCACGACATGCAACGCCACAAGTTACTCGCCATCATCAATCCCATCTCCGGGATGGGCGGCAAGGGCAAGATGCCCAGCCTAATAAAAGAACGACTGGCCTCCGATCGTTTTGACATCGAGGTCGTGTTCACCGAGCGTTCCGGCCATGCCACCGTGCTGGCCCAGGATGCCGTGTCGGACGGCTGCGACATCGTTCTGGCAGTGGGCGGCGACGGCACCGTCAACGAGGTGGGTCGCGCCGTGTGCGGCACCTCTACAGCGCTTGCCATCCTGCCCTGCGGTTCGGGCAACGGGCTGGCCCGTCACCTGCACATCCCGATGAACGCCGAGAAAGCGCTGGATGCCGTGAGCAATGGTGTGATTGACCTGGTGGACTATGGCACGGTCAACGAGCAACCTTTCTTCTGCACGTGTGGTGTGGGCTTCGATGCCCAGGTGAGCTACAAATTTGCCAACGAGGACACTCGCGGTCTGGTGACTTACATCAAGACCACAATCAGCGAGTACTTCCGCTACCGTGCTCAACACTACCGCATCACCATCGATGGTGACACCATCGATGAGAAGGCTTTTGTCATAGCCTGCTGCAATGCAGCACAATATGGCAACAACGCCCTAGTGGCCCCACGCGCGTCGATGCAGGACGGAAAAATTGATATAACGGTGATTCACAGTTTCAACTTAGGCGAGGCCGCCCTGCTCAGCGCGCGTTTATTCACAAGCAACATCGACCGCGACCGTCATGTGAGCATCTATCGCGGGCGCGACATCCTCATCGAGCGCGACGATGAGGATGTGATGCACATCGACGGCGACCCGGTGATGATGCCCGAGCTGCTGCACATCGTTTGCCACCCTTCGGCCATGCGTGTGGTGGTGCCAGCCAGTAACGCTGTGATATAGAAGCATGCTCACACTATTGAGTCCACTTTAAAGAGTCCAAAGTCCCAGAATAAAGACAAGAAAGACATAAGAACAATAGTTTGTTTCACAACACGCAGATTGATAGTGTAATATACTCTTCTTCATTTGTCTTGATGTCTTTATAGTCTTTTCACTGCCACTTTTTAAAGGTATCTGTTCAGCGATTGCGTCGGAGACGCTAAAATGCTTCGAAGAAGCTATTTGTTCGAAAGACCATGCAAGAGGGCCGGAGGTCCTCGCCGCTTGG
>CACZHT010000034.1 GCA_902781045.1 uncultured Bacteroidales bacterium
GCCCTGGCTGGTCAATGCATTAGCCAACGAAGTGACATACGAAATGCGCGAGAACCGCGACCGCTCAGTCCACATCACCGCCGAGATGATTTACCGCGCACAGGAGCGCATCATCTATCGCCGCGACACGCACATCGACATCCTCATCGACAAGCTCAAGGAACCCCGTGTGCGGCGTGTCATCGAGCCGATGCTGGCCGGTGAAGATGAGGCCGACGAGAGCCTGATCCCCAGCGATGACATCCAGTATGTCGAGGACATGGGGCTCATCAAGCGGGAGCGTGGCAAGGCTCGCCGCATCGCCTGTGGTATCTACCGTGAGATCATCCCTCGCGAACTCACCTGGAGTACACAGGACGGACTGACGGCCGACCCGCAGTGGTATGTCAACGCCGACAACTCGCTCAACATCGAGAAGCTGCTGCTCGACTTCCAGCAGTTCTTCCGCCAGAACGCCGACTCGTGGATTGGCCGCTTTGACTACGCCGAGGCCGGGCCGCAGTTGCTGCTGCAGGCCTTCCTGCAGCGTGTGGTCAATGGCGGGGGCTACATCGACCGCGAGTACGGCCTGGGGCGCCGCCGCACCGACCTGCTCATCCGCAAGCCGCTCCAGGGCGGCCTCACCGGCCCGGTGCAGCGTGTGGTGCTGGAGTTGAAGATTCTGCGGGGCGACTTGGAGGCGACCATCGTCAAGGGGCTGGAGCAGACCGCCGCCTATATGGATCTGGTGGGCTCGGTCGACGAGGGACACTTCATCGTCTTCGACCGCTCGGGCGACAAGACCTGGCAACAGCGCATCTGGCATGAGGCGCGCCAGTACCAGGGTCGCACCATCACCGTGTGGGGAATGTAGTGCAGTTAATAGTTGATAGTTAATAGTTTATAGTTAATGGTTGATAGTTTAGCATTCATAATACAACAACCATCCAATAATGGCTCCATCTCCCTACTGTCAAAGAAGCTCAATAAGCCATAACTTTTAACTATAAACTATAAACTGTTTTCATAATCTGCTGGTCACAACGCGGCACGGCGAGGCCGCACAAAATTTTCAATTCTCAAATTTTAATTAAAATCAGTATCTTTGCGCGTAACTTTAACGCAAACCGACGATGAAGACAATGCGACACATAGCAGCACTGTGCTGCCTGGTGGCCCTGATGGTGGGCTGCAAACAGAAGACCGACTACCCCTATGAGGTCGAGTACCTGCCCGTGCAGCTGGTGGGCTCGGAGAAATGGAGCATCCTGGACGTGCGCTCGGGCGAGCTGGTGATCAAGGATGCCTACGACATCACCCCCAGCGCGGTGGTGGGCGGCATGTACTATGTCATGAACGATGAGGGAACCTTTGACTACTACAACATTGCCGACCCCAAGCATCCCGTCAACAAGGTGCACTATGGCAGTGTCACCTCGTTTGGCAACAACGGGCTGGCCATCGCCAGCCACCGTGGTGGGCCGCTCGAGGTCATCGACCGCAAGGGCGAGACTGTGGCCACGTTGCCCAAGGAGGTGGCCCAGTGCGCCATGTTCTGCAACGGACTGGCCGCCTATCAGAACGACCAGGGGCAGTGGGGCTACATCAACGAGCGTGGCGACACGGTCATCGCCGCTCGCTATGCCCAGGCCCATGAGTTTCGGCACGGCGACCGCGCCCTGGTCATCGATTCGCATCAGGACAACGACAGTGCCGTCATGTTCACCGTCATCGACAAGATGGGCAAGGAGCTGTATGTGGGCTCGTCGGCCGAGTATCAGTTGATCCAACCCTACTATGTCTCGGGGGTGTTGCCCGTGGTCAAGGGCGACACCATCGTCTGCCTGGACGACCATGGCAAGGAAGTGCCCAACCCCAACCAGAACCACAGTGCCGTCGACAGTGCACGCTATGACGACTACATCCGTACTGCCGCCGACCTCTTCATTGTGACCAAGGACAAGAAGATGGGCCTGGTCGACCGCGACAACAAGGTGCTCATCAAGCCGCAGTTTGACCGTCTGGTTGACCTCACTGCCGACCGCTACATTGCCATCAACGACACCGTGTGCCACCTGGTCGACCAGGTGGGCAAGGCCGTGGGCAACATCAAGTTCAGCCATGTGCATGGCGGCATCGAAAGCACGCCCGCTGCTCGTGGCTTCATCGACACCGACCTGGCTGTGGCCTCGATGATGATGCTCTTTGGGCCTGACTACTGCTGCGGAGCACATCCCGGCACGACGCTCATGGACATGAACAGTCTGCTCGACACCGACCCCACACAGTATGTCGGTGCCAACTTCCTGAACTACCAGCAAGGGCCGTTCATCATCCAGTATATGTTCAACAACGAGGTGGCATCGGTGCCTGCCGAGGGAGCCGCCCCGACGTTTAACCTCGATGCCCGGGTGATGGGCGTGCTCATCGCACTCAACCTGGCCCACACCGGCGTTGACACCGAGCCCACCATCGTGCGCAAGACGCAAGGTGTGCTGGGCACACGTGGATTTGTCCTCGAGGGCAACGGCATCTTCACCAGCGAGGCCGGACCGGCCATCTCGATGGGCTACGACCACGGTCTGTTCAACCTCTACTACTTCATGAACCGCTCCTACGCTCAACCTCTGCCACAGAATCCCCGCAAGTGATGGACAAGCTGAAGATTTGGATCGAGTGCATGCGGCTGCGCACACTGCCTGTGTCGCTCTCGGGCGTGGTCATCGCCACGGCCCTGGCATGGTGGACCGGCCACTTCGCTCTGGTGCCGGCATTGCTGTGTCTGCTATTTGCCCTGCTGGCGCAAGTGGCATCAAATTTTGCCAACGAGTATTACGATTTCAAGAAAGGTGCTGACAAGGTGGGGCGCGTGGGGCCGCGTCGTGGAGTCACCGAGGGCGACATCAAGCCTCGCACACTGCTCATCGTCACCTTTGCCACGCTGGCTGCTGCCGGGCTGGTGGGGTGCTGCCTCATCCCCTACGGCGGATGGTGGCTCCTGCCCGTGGGCATCGGCATCGCCCTGGGGGCACTGGCCTACAGCACCGGCCCCTATCCGCTGAGTTATCATGGATTGGGCGAGCTGGCGGTGTTTCTCTTCTTCGGTGTCATCCCGGTCACGCTCACCTATTATGTGCAGGCACTGCGCATCGAGCCTCTGGTCATACTGGCATCGATGACCACAGGATTTCTGGGGGTGAATGTGCTGCTGGTCAACAACTACCGTGACGTGGACGATGACCGTGAGGCCGGCAAGCGCACCTCGGTGGTCATCTTCGGCCGCAAGCCCGCCGCCGCGGCCTACCTCATCAATGGCTATGTGGCCATGGGGCTGCTCACACCGCTGTGGATGCTGGCCGCTCTGTCTCCCGGCGTGTCGGTCTGGGTGCTTGCCGCGCCGGTGGCCTATCTGGTGCTGCACACCGTCGCCTGGCACCGCCTCACCACCCGCGACGGAGCCGCCCTCAACCCGCTGCTCGGTGCCACGGCCCGCAACATGCTCCTCTTCACCCTGTTGTTGACCCTGTTGCTCAATGTTTGATTTCCCCTCCCCTTTCCCAAAGGGGAGGGGGCAGGGGTGGGGTTTGGAGGCAATGCACAATGACTGCCTGGCAGCCTCCCCCCTTTCCCATGAGGCCGCTGAAAAAGTACTGGCAGATAATTGATTTGCTTCACGATGGTTATATTTAAACCTAAATTTGAATAAACTGTCTGCAAATTTCGTGATATTTCAAATTATATTCAAGAAACAATCGCGTTTTATTCGCGTAATTCGCGGTTTATTACTTTTTCAGCAGCCTCCCCAAAGGGGGAGGGGAAATGCACAATCGCTGAACCGTTACCTGTGACACAGCGTGTGTGAAAAACCATAAAAAATTACATTATTTTGTTCGGGTGTCAATAATTTGTGCTACCTTTGCGGCGATTTTTGGCGATTGAGCGTGCGCTTTGCGCCTCAATTAAGGGAATCCGAGTGCGAAACCGGAACTGTTCCTGCAGCTGTAATCTCCATGCAACCAATGGGTTGTCAACCACAAGCCACTGACCATAGCGGTTGGGAAGGCATGGCAACCAGGAGTAAGTCAGAAGACCGGCCAAGAATCATTCTAGAACGTACGCGCGTCCAGGAAGAGACGTTGACGGAATGCAAAGGAATGACATGACATCTAGACTGACAGTGAGACTGCTGGCTGTGGTGCTGGCGTCGTGTGCTGTGATGGCTGCCGTGGCCCAGACCGAAATCTGGCGCAACGACAGTCTCCCCGAGATTGTAGTCACCGGAACCGGCACTGAGCACTTGCTCAAGGATGCTCCAGTGCAGACCGAAGTAATCACTTCACGCATGCTGCAGCGCTATGCCGGCAAGAGCATCGAGGACATCCTTGCGGGGTTGACCGCATCGTTCGCCTTTGGGCAGGACGACATGGGATCACAGATGCAGATGGGAGGACTGAGCAATGCTTATATCCTGATTCTCATCGATGGCAAGCGCATACACGGCGATGTGGGAGGGCAGAACGAGCTATCGCTCATCGACCCACAGAACATCGAGCGCATTGAGATTGTCAAGGGAGCATCCAGTGCGCTCTATGGCTCGGATGCCATTGCCGGAGTGGTAAACATCATCACACGCAAGCATCGCCAGCAGGGAATACTGGCCGAGAACACTACACGTCTGGGCAGCTATGGCGACGTGCGGCAGCACAATGGGCTGGCACTGAACTATGGCCGATTCAGCTCCTACACCAACTTCCAGCTGCAGCACAGCGACGGCTGGCAGAACACCACCGTCGAGCACACGCAAGGCTCTGAGCCGCCCATCACCGACTCACGCAACAAGACTGTCAACCGCCACACCAACTGGCAGGTGGCCGAGCGTGTCACCTATCAGCCTACCAGGCAGCTCGAACTCTATGCCGACGGGTCTGTCTACTGGAAACGCATCTACCGCGTCAGTGGCCGGCATCCCCACTATGATGTCAAGACGTGGGACATGGAGTATCACAACGGATCGGCATCGATGGGAGGCAAGTGGAAACTAGATGGTGCCGACTTTGTCTCGCTCGACATTGACTGGAATCGCCATGCCTACTATTACTATTACACAGCGACAACGCTGGTCGAGGACTATGAGAAAAGTGCCGGCACGATCTATTATCCCTATTATCCCTACCTGCCTGGACAGAAAGAGCTGCAGAGCGACCAGCAGCGAACCATGGCCACACTGAAAGGCGTGTTCACACTGCCGCACAGCAACCGACTGAGTGCTGGGGTGGAGTACCGCTACGACTGGCTCAAGGCTCCCACGCGGGTGGCGGGTGGCAAGGCCACCGACTGGACGGCCGCCGTCTATGTCCAGGACGAGTACAACCCGCTGGAGTGCCTCAACATCACTGCCGGGTTGCGGCTGAACTATAACGAACAGTTTGGGGCACGGCTTACCCCAAAGCTCTCGGCCATGCTCAAGCTGGGCAACCCATGGCGCCTGCGCGCTACCTGGAGCCAGGGGTTCAAGACACCGGCCATACGCGAGCTCTTCTATCGCTATGTGCGCCAGATGAGCGGCACCTACCTCTACTTGGGAAACACCGCCCTCAAGCCGCAGTCGAGCAACTACTGGTCGGTGGGCGGCGAGTACATGTGGGCAGGGCTGAACATCACTGTCACAGGATCTTACAACAAGGTCAAGGACATGATTGCGCTGGTCACCATACCCAACTATCAGGCTCCTGACGAGTATATCGCGCAATACGACCCCGTCAAGACGCGTCAGTATCAGAACATCGAGGATGCACGCACCATGGGGGTGGATGTCAACGTGCGATACAACTGGCGGGAGTTCACCTTCGGCTTGGGCTATAGCTGGCTCGACACCGATGCCAACCAGTATGACACCAACCACGACCGCATGCGCAGGGTCACCATCGACGGAATGGCGCACCACAAGGGAAACTTTATGGCCACCTGGGGGCATCGTTTCTCGCCCGGCTACCAGTTGGGGGTGGGGCTGTATGGGCGCATGTCCAGCAAGCGCTACTACCAGGACGACGGCGACGGCAAGGGTTACCACATCTGGCGTGTGGCCACCACCCACGACCTGGGGCACTCGCGCACAATGACCTATCGTCTCGAGGCCGGCATCGACAACATCTTCAACTATTGCGACCGCACCCCGCACGGGTTGCACCTGGGCACCACCACGCCAGGCACCACGGTCTACTGCGCGGTCACCATCCGCTTCAATCAGGGCAAGAAACTCAAGAATAACTATAAGTCTAATTTTAACTCTAATCAACGCAATGAAGAAAATTAAGTCTCTGCTCATGGCCATGATGGCCGTGTGCACCATGCTCGCCTTCACCGCTTGTGGCGATGACAAGGACGAACCCAAGCAGGTTGACAACAACTACACCATCTACCAGAAAGCTGTCAACCAGACCGTCAAGTCGCAGAAGAAGAACAATAAGGTCATCCTGCTGGTGGCCTTCGGCTCGACCTGGGAGCAGGCCTACGATGCCTTTGACGCCACGGTCACTGCCTACAAGCAGGCCTTCCCGGGCTATGACGTGTTCCTGTCGTTCTCGTCGGCCATCTGCATCAACCGTGCCGCCGCCGGCGAGAATGTGTCGCCCCGCAACTTCTATGCTCCCCCGTTCTGGCTCAACGCCTTTGCGCAGGACGGTGTGAAGTATAGCGAAATCGTGGTGCAGTCGCTGCAGGTCATCCCCGGCGAGGAGTATGGCCGCGTGGTCAACTACATCAAGGACTTTGCCAACAACGCCAATGGTGACCTCGACGACAACTATCTGGCCAATGTCACGCTGAAGTTGGGTGTGCCCCTGCTGCAGGATGCTCAGAACGATGTACCCGCTGTGGCTACCGAGCTTGACAAGCTCTACAAGAATCTGGCCGCCGAGGGAGTTGTAGCCTTTATGGGCCACGGCAACCCCGACGCGTATGACACCTACAAGGCCAACATCCGCTACACTCAGCTTGAGCAGGCGCTGCAGGAGTTGAACGGCAACTACTTTGTGGGCACCGTCGACATGATTGGCAACTTCAAGACCAACGTCCTCACCCGCATGCAGGTGGCCGGCATCACAAGCGGCAAGGTCTACTGCCACCCGCTGATGTCAATCGATGGCGACCATGGACACAACGACATGGCCGGCGATGATGACGACAACTGGCAAGAGGGCAAGGGCTTCACCTACAACGACGAGGGTGAGGTCGAGGACACCTCGTGGAAGATGTTCTTCCACCACATGGGTTATGAGTGCAACAACTCGACCATGATTGAGAAAGGTCTGCTCGAGCTGCCCACCATCCGCCAGATTTGGATGAACCACACCAAAGATGCCATCAACGGCGAGCCTCTCGACTTCTACCACTCGAAGAATCCCGAATAAATCATAACTTTCAAGCATTTAATCAGGTAGGAGCGACACACTTTGTTGCTCCTACCATTTGTTGAATATGAAGAATAAATCTATACTACTGGCGCTGGCACTCATGGGCTGGGGTGTCGCTTTTGCGCAAATTCACCGCATGGAGCGCAGCGACTCGGCGCAGGCCGCCCGCACTTATAACCTCAATCCCGTGGTGGTCACCGGTTCGGGACACCACCAGCGTCTGAAGAACACCCCGACACCCGTGCATGTGCTCAGCAGCCAGGAAATCCGCGAGCAGGGAATCACCACCCTGGATGGCGCACTCACGCGCATGATGCCGCAGGTGTCGATGGCACCCAACTCGATGGGCACTCACTTGCGGCTCAACGGGCTGGGCAACAAATACATCCTCATCCTCATCAACGGGCAGAAGCTGACGGGTGACATCTCCAACAATGTGGACTTGAACCGCATCAACATGGCTCGGGTCAAACGCATCGAGGTGCTCGATGGGGCGGCATCGTCGCTCTATGGCTCGGATGCCATTGCCGGCGTGATCAACATCATCACCGACCAGCCCACCAGTCAGCTGGTGAGCGTCATGAGCGACACCCGTGTCTCGGGTCATGGTGTGCTCACCCAGGCCGTCACGGTCGATGTCTTCAAGGGCGGATTTGGCTCTTACACCTCGTTTGTCCACGACCGTGCCGACAGTTACCGCAACAGTGACCTGGAGTACGTCAAAGGGTCGGAAACCGAGATACAGCCCACCATAGCTCCATTCTTCACCGGCTACCGTGCCAGCGTTGTCGGGCAGAAGTTCACCTATGCCCCCAATCAGCACCTGGCCCTGAATGCCGGCATCGACTACTCGCACAAGCTCACCGACCGTCCCGACTCCCGCGACGACATCACCGGAGGCACCGACTATGAGATGCGCTATCGTGGACTGCGCTGGAATGTGGGAGGCATCTACAAGTTCACCAGCCGCAACTCGCTGCAGGCCGATTTCACGGCCGACCACTTCCGTTATGGTAAGCTATATGATGTCGAGACCAAGAACTATGCCGTGGGCGACTATGTGCAGAGCAAGAAGCAGCGTGCGCTGGACGCACAAGTCAAGGCCATCTTGGGGCTGATGCGCAATGCCACCACCATCTTTGGAGCTGAGTGGCGCAAAGACTGGCTCGTGGCCACATCGGGCAACATCGACCGCGCTGTCTACTCGCTGGCGGCTTACGGACAGCACGAGATGCGGCTGTTTCGCGACTTCACTGCCACAGCGGGGCTGCGTCTGACCTACCATGAGACCTTCGACTGGCACCTCACGCCCAAGGTTGCGCTCATGTATGCCCCTGGCAATTTCCGCCTGCGGGCCACCTATTCGGCCGGTTTCCGGGCACCGGGGCTGGACGAGCTCTACTATCACTACTTCTCAGTCAACCGCGGCAAGCCGCAGATCAGCTTTGGCAACACTGCACTCAAGCCCGAGAAGAGCCACTACTTCTCGCTCGGAGCAGAATATCGCAACAACATCATCGCTGTGAGTCTCACCGGCTACATCAACCGCATCAGCGACATGGTGGTCAAGCAGAACATTCCGGTCGATGACGAGGTGAGGGCCATGCTGCAAGCCGAGTTCCCCGAGATGAAACCCGATGAGGCCGCGCGGCTCGAACGCTATGCGCTGTATCAGAACAGCGACCGTGGCGACATCAAGGGGCTGCAAGTCAATGTCTCGGCCAATGTCACGCGCGACCTCAACCTGTCGGCCAACTATGTCTATACCTATGCCCGCACACGCAGTGGAGAGGTGTGGTCGATGCTCGAGCGCAGCGTGCGCAACGCGGCCACGATGGCTGCCAACTACAGCCACACCTGGAGCTGGTATCGCCTCAATGTCAACCTCAATGGCCGCGTGCAGTCCAAGACCTACTATCCGGGCTATGAGGATGCACCGGGCTATGGCATCTGGAACATCAACACATCGCACACCTTCGATTGTGTGCGCCACTTTACCTTCGAGGCTAGCCTGGGTGTGGACAACATCTTCGACCATGTGGACCGCCGCATCGACTCCTCGTTGCGCAAGTATGCCCTCTACACCCCGGGGTGCATGCTTGTCGCCGGCCTCAAAATTCGCTTCAAGTGAGCGGATAGAGGCAAGAAGCTAGATACAAGAAACGACAGGCAACGAACAACAGCCGAGCTAGCCAGGCTGAAATTCGCAATTATCAATTAAAAGTTGTAACTTTGCAGCCAATATGAGCAAGATAATCGTAGCAGGCATCGGGCCGGGCAGCCCGGACGACATGACTCCGGCGGTAATCGAGGCGGTGCGCCAGGCCGATGCCGTGGTGGGCTATAAGTACTACTTCCAGTTCATAGCACCCTATCTGCCAGACGGGTGTGAGTGCATCGACACCGGCATGAAGCGCGAGCGCGATCGTGCCGAGCAGGCGTTTGCACTGGCCGAGCAGGGCAAGACGGTGGTCGTCATCTCGTCGGGCGACGCGGGCATCTATGGCATGACACCGCTGGTCTATGAGATGCGCCGCGAGCGCGGCAGTGAGGTCGAGATTGAGTCGCTGCCGGGCATCTCGGCGTTTCAGAAAGCCGCCTCGCTGCTGGGAGCACCCATCGGCCACGATTTGTGTCTGATTTCGCTGAGCGACCTGATGACACCGTGGGAAGTCATCGAGCGCCGCATCCGTGCGGCTGCCGTGGGCGACTTTGTCACGGCGGTCTACAACCCCAAGTCGCAGGGACGCTATTGGCAACTCTATCGATTGCAGGAATTGTTCCTGCAGGAGCGGGCCGGTAGCACACCTGTGGGCTATGTGCGACAGGCCGGACGCGACGACCAGCAGGTGCAGGTCACCACGTTGGCCGAGTTTGACCCCGAGCAGGTGGACATGTTCACTGTCATCCTCATTGGCAACAGCCAGAGTTATGTGGCCGATGGCAAGATGATCACACCGCGTGGTTACTATCGTGAGCAGGCCCAGGCCGAAGCCAAGCCCGGGCAGCTAATCATGATGGAGTCGTTCCGCACCATCGAGCGCGAATTGCAGAACCGTGACCTGCCCCTCGACCACAAGTGGGCTTTGCTGCATGCCATACACACAACGGCCGATTTCGACATGGAGCAATGCCTGCACACCGACCCAGGGGCTGTCGAGACCCTCTACAGCCAGGTGGCCAGCGGCAGACTCAAGACCATCGTCACCGATGTGACCATGGTGGTGAGTGGCATCCGCAAGGGGGCACTGGCGCGGCTGGGCATTGAGGCCAAGTGCTATCTGGCTGACCCGCGTGTGGCCCAGATGGCATCAGAGCTGGGCATAACGCGTACCCAGGCAGGCATCCGTCTGGCCGTTGAAGAGCATCCCGATGCACTGTTTGCTTTCGGCAACGCACCGACGGCACTGATGGAGTTGTGCTCGCTCATCCGGCAGGGAAAGGCTCGTCCGGCAGGCATCATTGCTGCGCCGGTGGGATTTGTCCATGTGCGTGAGTCCAAGCACATGGTCAAGCCGTTCAGGCACATACCCAAACTCATCGTCGAGGGGCGCAAGGGCGGCAGCAATCTGGCAGCCACCCTGTGCAACGCCATCCTCTGCTATGACGACGCGGCACAGCTTCGCCCCGGCAGGGACTTATGATTAATTCATAATTTATAATTTATAATTTTTGTCGCTGCAGTGCAATCTCGCATCTCGTTGCCACAACTGACAACTAAAAACTAACAACTAGCAACTAACAAGATGTATCTCGCATCTTAACTACTCAAAATTGAAGTTCATTATTATTGGCATCAGCGATGCGCCACAGCCCTATCTCGCCCCCGAGGCGATGATGGCAATTAGGGCTGGACGTGTGTTCTCGGGTGGCAAACGCCATCACGAGATCATGGCTCCATGGCTGCCCCAGGGAGCACAGTGGATTGACATCACCGTGCCGCTAGAAGCTGTGTTCGAGCAATATCGTGCCCACGACCAGGTGGTGGTTATCGCCAGTGGCGACCCACTGTTCTTTGGCGTTGCCAACACCATCCACTCGCGCTTGCCCGAGGCCGAGGTTGTCATTCTCCCGGCGTTCAACTCGCTGCAGATGCTGGCTCACCGGCTGGTGATGCCCTATCACGACCTGCGCATCGTCTCGCTCACAGGCCGACCCTGGCCTGAGTTTGACCGCGCGCTCATCGAGCGGGCCGGAAAAATCGGTGTGCTCACCGACCGCACGCATACGCCCGATGCCATCGCCCGCCGCATGCTTGACTATGGCTACTGCCACTATGCGATGCACGTGGGCGAGCACCTGGGCAACCCCGAGCGCGAGCGGGTAACGACACTGACTGTGGCCCAGGCCGTCGGGCGAGAGTTTGAGCATCCCAACTGTGTCATCCTCACCGGCAGTGACCCGCGACCTCGACACTTTGGCATTCCTGACTGTGAGTTTGCCTTGCTCAATGGGCGCGAGAAGATGATTACCAAGGCGCCCATACGCCTGCTCACCCTGCAAGCCCTGCAGTTGCAGCGCAGGAGCGTGCTGTGGGACATCGGCTTCTGCACGGGCAGCGTCTCGGTCGAGGCACGGCTGCAGTTCCCGCATCTGCTAGTTGTGGCCTTTGAGCTGCGACCCGAGGGCGAGCGGCTCATGGCCGAGAACAGCCGCCGCCACGGCACACCCGGCATCGTGGTGCGCATGGGCGACTTTCTGGAGGCCGACCTCACCGACTTGCCCCGACCCGATGCCGTGTTTATCGGCGGACATGGCGGACAATTGAAAGAAATCATGGCCCGTGTGCTTACTGCGCTGGCCGATGACGGCTGCATGGTCATGAACAGTGTCACCGCCCCACGAGTGACGACCGACAGTCACCGCTTGTGGGACGAGGCCTGCGACGAGCTGGGCCTGCGGCAAGAGCCTCCCATGCGCATCATCATCAACGACAATCATCCCATCGAAATACTGAAATGCAAAAGATAGCTATCATCCCCGTCAACGAGGCTGGCCACAGCATTGCCAGGATCCTAAAACCATTGCTCAATGCCACCGTCATCGCTCGCGGCTGCGTGGCCACGCAGTGGGGCGAACATGATGCCTTTGTCTTCATTGGCGCCATGGGCATCTGTGTGCGCACCATCGCACCACTGATTGGCGACAAGCACACCGACCCGGCAGTGGTGTGTGTCGACTCACTGGGCAAGAATGTCATCTCGGTGCTCTCGGGGCATGTGGGCGGGGCCAACGACTTGGCGCGCGAGATTGCCGGGCTGCTCGGTGCCGAACCCATCATCACCACGCAGAGCGACAACACTGACCTGTGGCCACTCGACACGTTGGCCCGGCGCTTTGGCTGGGAACTTGTCGAGGAGGATGGAGACATCAATCCGTGCATCTTTGCCTTTGTCAATCGGCAACCCACCGCCCTGTTGCTTGACATCCGTGATGCCGGAACCGACTATCTCGAACGCACCCTCCCTGACCATGTGACACTCATCGGCGACATCAGCCAGGCCGACCCGTCACGTTTCAGATTGTTGATCACAGTGTCGCCTTTTGCCCATCTCATACCTCAAGGGATGTTGAGCCTCTGCTATGTGCCTCGTGTCTTGTCGATAGGCTTCGGGCTGGCTCATCGCCCCGATGACCCAAAGGCGATAGCCGCGCACATGGACGATGTGTTGCTCGACCATGGCATCATCCCCTTTGCCCGGGAGTATTGCTCGATTGATGTAAAGGCCGAGGAACCCCTGGTGGATGTGCTCAAGGATTTGGGCGAGTCTGTCACCTTCTTCACAGCCCGACAGCTGGCACAGGTCGAGGTGCCCAATCCCAGCGAAACCGTCGCCAAGCATGTGGGAACGCCCAGCGTGTGCGAGGCTGCGGCATTGCTGGCGTCGAATCATGGGCGGTTGTTGATGCCCAAAGTCAAGGGCAAAGACTTCACACTGGCTGTTGCCATCGACCGCAAGTATCTGCGGCAGGGACATGTCGAGATCGTGGGGGCAGGGCCGGGTGACCCCGACCTGGTGTCGGTGCGCGGGCGGCAGATGCTCGAGCGGGCTGACCTCATCCTCTATGCCGGCTCACTGGTACCGCGCGAGCTCACTTTGTGCCATAAGCCTGGGGCGGTGGTGCGCAGTTCGGCCGACATGTGTCTGGAGGAACAGTGTGTCCTGATGAAGCAACACTACGACCGCGGACACTTCATCGTGCGCTTGCACACGGGCGACCCATGCATCTTTGGCGCCATACAGGAGCAGATGGCCTACTTCGACCGTGAGGGCATGGACTATCACATCACGCCGGGCATCTCATCGTTTCTGGCCGCGGCGGCCGAGCTGCGCAGCCAGTTCACCATACCCGAGCGCACTCAGACCATCATCCTCACGCGCGGCGAGGGGCGAACACCCATGCCCGAGCTCGAGAAGTTGCATCTGCTGGCCCGTAGCCAGAGCACAATGTGCATCTTCCTGAGTGCGGCAATCGTCGACGATGTGCAGCGCGAGCTGCTCATGGAGTATCCCGAGGACACCCCGGTGGCGGCCTGCTACCACCTGACGTGGCCCGACCAGCGCATCTATCGGGGAGTGCTCAAGGACTTGGCACAGATGGTGCACGACAATCACTTGACCTTGACCACGATGCTGGTCGTGGGCGAGGCTATTGACAACCGACAGGGGCTGTCCGAACTCTACAACAAGCACTTTACTCATTTGTTCAGAAAAGGGACTTGTTAATTCACAATTCATAATTGAGCATTGGTCATTATGAATTATGAGTTATAAATTATGAATTATAAATTATGAGTTATAAATTATGAGTTATAAATTATGAATTATAAATTAAAATGATTTTGGTGTTTGGCGGAACGACCGAGGGGCGCTTGGCTGCCCAGGTGCTGGACGAGGCCGGGACCGGCTACTTCTACTCGACCCATGGCGACGGGCAGGAGGTTGACCTGGTGCATGGCACACGCCTGGCTGGGGCATTGCAGGTTGCCGATATGGTGGATGTCTGTCGTGAGCATGACATCCGCCTGCTGGTCGATGCCGCACACCCCTTTGCCGAGCAGTTGCACCGCAACGTGATGGCCTTGGCCCGGCAGTTGCGGTTGCCGGTCATCCGCTATGACCGCATCTATCCCGCACATGACCCCACTCTGGTCTGGTGCCGTGACTATGCCGATGCCATCAGGCAGCTGAATGCTCATGGCGTCGGCCGATTGCTGGCCTTGACCGGTGTCAACACCATCGGTCGTCTCAAGCCCTACTGGCAGGAGCACACATGCTGGTTTCGCATCCTGGACCGCCCCATCTCGCTGCAAAGGGCGCAAGAGGCGGGATTCCCGGCCGACCACCTGGTCTACTACGAGCACGACAACACCGCACAACTGCTCGAAATGCTGTGCCCTGATGCCATCTTGACCAAGGAGAGTGGACTGAGCGGCGGATTTGGCGAGAAGGTCGAGGCGGCGCGGCGGGCCGGGGTGCAGGTGTTCGTGGTCGAGCGCCCTGCCTATCCCGTTGTGCCGGGGGTGACGGTCAGCCATGTCAACGGGCCGCATGGTCTGCGACGCGTGGTCGAGCACATCTTGCCCGAGTTCTATCCGCTGCACAGTGGCCTGACCACGGGCACCTGCGCCACTGCGGCAGCTGTGGCCGCCACCCGGCGGCTGGTCACTGGCGAGACACCTGGTGTGGTGCCCGTGGTCTTGCCTGACGGAGAGACCATCGATGTCGACGTGAGCTACGGCAAGAACTATGCCTCGGTCATCAAGGATGCGGGCGATGACCCCGATGTGACCGATGGGGTGGAAATCCGTGCTACGGTCGAGTGGAGCGACCATTTTGAGATTTGCGGTGGCGATGGGGTGGGGCGATTCACCCTGCCGGGATTTGACTATCCTCCCGGCGAGGCAGCCATCAACCGCACCCCGAGGCAGATGTTGCGCGACAACATACGCGAGAGTGTGCGCATCACCATCACAGTGCCGCTGGGGAGCGAAATCGCCCGGCGCACGTTCAATCCGCGGCTGGGCATCGAGGGCGGCATCAGCATCATCGGTGAGTCGGGCATTGTCAAGCCCTACAGCGAGCAGGCGTTCGTTCAGAGCATCGGCAAGTGCATGCAAGTCGCTCAGGCATCGGGTGCCCCACGCGTGGTCATGGGCAGTGGAGCCAAGAGCGAGAACTACCTCCGTGCCCTCTACCCCGACCTGCCGTCGCAGGCGTTTGTGCAATATGGCAACTATGTGGGCGAGACACTGCGGCTGGCCACCCAGTTGGGCATCACGCAAGTCACACTGGGTGTGATGCTGGGCAAGGCGGTGAAGCTGGCGGCGGGCAATCTGGACACACACAGCCGGGTGGCCACCATGGACAAGGACTTCATGGCGCAGATGCTGGCTCAGGCTGGATGTGATGTCGACCTGAGTGGCATCACCCTGGCTCGCGAGTTGTGGGACAAGATTCCGCCCGAACGTCTCCAGACCTTTGCCCGCATGGTCATCGGCCGTTGCATGGAGCATTGCGCTCCCCTGTTGCCTCATGGCACCCTCACCATACTCCTGCTCGATAACGATGGCACTATCTATAGCCTTTAGTTTTTAGTTGGGGCAGTAAACCGAAGCTAAAGACGCGCAACCCGAGACCTGAAACTCGTCAGAGCGAGTAGCGATGGCGGCGCAGCAGCACCATCACGATGACGGGTGCGCCGACCAGAGCTGTGACACTGTTGACAGGCAGGGCACCCTCAAACCCCGGTGCCCGAGCGATGAAGTTGCACAACAGTGCCAGTGCGGCACCACACAGCGCAGTGGCGGGCATCAGCACCAGGTGGTCGCTGGTACGATACAGCCCCCGAGCCAAGTGGGGTACTGCCAGACCAATGAACATGATGGGGCCACAATAGGCCGTGACGATGGCCACCAACACACCCGATGAGACGATAATCCACATGCGGGCACGCTGCACATTCAGCCCCATGCTGGCGGCATAGCGGTCGCCCAGCTGCATGGCGTTCAGTGGCTTGACCAGCAAGAAACTGAGCGGCAGCAACACACACATCAGCATCACAAAAAGCATCACTTCGTCGCCCGACACGCGCGAGAACGAACCTAGTCCCCACACGACGAACGCCTTGACATCCTCCTCGGGACTCAAAAACTTGAGTACACCGATGATGGCTGTGGCCAGATAGCCTATCATCACACCGATGATGAGCAGGGTGACGTTGCCCTGAACCTTGTTGGAAATCCACAGAATGAGCAACATCACCGCCAGGGCACCGACGATGGCCGCCACCGAGATGGCCGCGTCGCCCAGGTAGCCCAGTCGGCTCAGCGCCACACCGCCCAGCTGACCCGAGAGCAACACCACGAACGCCACGCCCAGGCTGGCACCATTGCTGATGCCCAAGATGGATGGGCCAGCCAGCGGGTTGCGGAAGATGGTCTGCATCATCAGGCCGCTCACGGCCAGGCCGGCGCCGGCCACAATAGCCGTCAGCGACTGGGGAAGGCGCGAGCTGAGCACGATGTTGGTCCAGATTTCCGACTCACTGCCCATGCCCACCAGTATGCGGCAAATGTCAGTCACGGGAATCCGCACCGAACCGATGAACAGGTTGACAATCAGCAATGCGCCGATGCCCACCAGCAGAGCCAATGTCAGTGGCAACGTGCGTCTCATCGCAGCAGACGGTAGAAGGTGGGGCGATAGTCTGGCTCGACAAGCTCAGGATGGAAGATGGCTACGAAGTCTTTGAGCAGCACATCGGGCTTGACCGGCGCAATCTCATAGTAGGGGGTCTGCTTCATGTTGCAGTAGATGACCTTCTTCTCTTTGAAGGCCTTGAGCATCTCGTTGCGAGGCTCGCTGGCCTTGAGGGCATCGTAGCTGAACTCGCCGGGATAGCTGTTGAGGATGCGCCAGTAGTCGGCGTTGGCCGAGAGGGCATACATCTTCTCAAACTCCAAATCTTCGCCCGAGGTCTCGTCGTCGGTGATGACATAGTCGGCACCGGCATCGCGGAAGATCTGCGCCAGATAGTTCTTGCCGCCCACGGCATGCCAGTTGCCATAGTGCATCTCGCCACTGGTCACCGTGGGGCGGGTCTTGACGTTGGCCGCCTTGGCCTTGAGGGCGTTGTAACGCTGCTCAATGCCGGCAAAGATGGCGGCAGCTTCGCGCTCCTTGCCGATGAACATGCCCACAAACTTGATCCACTCGGCCTGACCCAGCGGGTCCAGTTCCTTGTAGCCCAAGTGAGGGATGAGCGTGATGCCGGTCTCCTTGATGGCGTCATAGCCGCCACGTTTCGAGGGAGAGATGAAGATCACATCGGGGTTGGCGGCAAGCACCAGCTCGGTGTCAAACTCGCCTTCCATGCCTATCTTGACAATGCGGCCGTCCTTGACACGCGCCAGGATGTCCTGGTCATACAGATTCTTGGTGCCGGTGATGCCCTTGACCACGTCGTGGGCATCAAGGATGGTGAAGTTGCTCAGCTGCAAGGCCGTCATGCAGATGGTGCGCTCGATGGGCACCTTGACCCGGGTGTAGCCCGCTGGAACTGCGACATCGGCGCTATGCACCAGCGCGAAGCGGTCCTTCTTGCCCACTTCCACCAGGCGCACATCACCCGAGTCGCGCACGGTGAAGCCTGTGGCATACTTGATGGTCATCGTGGCCAACGAGTCACTTGTGGGGTTGTTGTCCTGGGTTGAGTTGCCCGACTGTTTGCAGGCGCACAGCATCACTGCGATGGTGACGAGGGTCAATAATTTCTTCATTTTGTCTGGTTGTTGTAAAAAAGCGGTGCAAAATTACAAAAAATACCCTTGCCGAATGCCTGTCGTGTGGCGAAATGTTTGTACTTTTGCACAAATTATCGGCATCATGCAGCAAGTGACTGAACACATCAGTTGGTACGACCGCCCTTGGGCGGCGTTGACTTTCTTTACCCGTCTGCCTTTCTGGCGGATTTACCAGCCACCGCGTGAGAGCTATCGCGCTGTGGTTGAGTATTGGCCACTGGCCGGATGGGTCACCGGAGGCATTATGGCCGCAACACTCTATCTGGCCGGCATGGTCATGCCTCATGCCGTGGCGGTGGTGCTGGCTATGGTCGTGCGCCTGCTTGTCACCGGTGCGCTGCACGAGGACGGTCTGGCCGACTTCCTCGACGGCTTCGGAGGCGGGGTGGACCGCGAACGCATCATGGCCATCATGAAAGACTCGCACATGGGCACATACGGGGTGCTGGGGTTGGTGATGTATGAGCTATTGCTGGGGGCGACTTTGTTTTCGCTGCCGTCAGCGGTCGCAGCATTGGCAATAATGGCCGCCGACCCATACGCCAAGATGCTCAGCAGCCAGCTGGTGTCGATGATGCCATACGCCCGCACCGAGCAGACGGCCAAGGCCCAGACTGTCTATCGGCAACCCAGCGTTGCAGCGGGCATCGGCCTGTCCATCCAGGGCTTACTGCCCATGGGAGCTTTCTTGTGGGTGGCACAGGTTGCTGAGTGGTATTACATTGTCTTCATCCCCGGAGTGGCAATGTACTTCCTTTACTTGCTCATCTGGCGGCGATTGCACGGCTACACCGGCGACTGTTGCGGAGCAGTCTGTCTGCTGGTTGAGCTGATCACGCTATTATCCATTGCCTTTGTATGCAAGTAATCTTAATCAGACACACCAGTGTGGCGGTGCCGCGCGGCACATGTTATGGGCAGACCGATGTGCCCGTGAGCGACACTTTTGAGCAGGAGGCCGAACAGACGTTGCGCAATCTGCAAGCTTATTTGCCCATTGATGCGGCATTCTCGTCGCCGTTGACACGGGCACGAAAGTTGGCGGCTTATTGCGGGTTTCCCGACCCGGTGCTTGATGACCGACTCCTGGAGATGAACATGGGCCAGTGGGAGATGCAGCGTTACGATGAGATCACCGACCCACACCTGCAGGAGTGGTATGATGACTATCTGCACCTGCCCACTACTGGAGGTGAGGCGTTTCCCGACCTGCGGACCCGTGTGGCATCGTTCCTCGACGGCCTGCGTGAACACGACTACAGCCGTGTGGTCATCTTTGCCCATGGAGGTGTGCTCATTGCCGCCGGCCTTTATGCAGGCATCTATGGCGAGGATGTCGCATGGGACCATCTCGCCCCATTCGGCGGAATCATTTCAATCGAGATATGAGTAAGATAATATTAATCACTGGCGGCCAACGCTCGGGCAAGAGTACGCAAGCCGAACGGATGGCACTGAGTCTGAGCACGAACCCAGTCTATGTGGCCACAGCACACATCTGGGACGACGAGTTCCGTGAGCGCGTGCGCATACATCAGCAGCGGCGTGGGCCGCAGTGGACCAACATTGAGGAGGAGCGCTACCTGAGCCGCCACAATCTCACGGGGCGTGTGGCAGTCATCGACTGTGTGACCTTGTGGCTAACAAACTTCTTCTTTGACAACCAGGATGTTGACCAAACACTGGAGCTGGCCAAGCAGGAGTTTGACCGCTTCACAGCCCATGACGCGACCTACATCTTCGTCACCAACGAGATAGGCAGTGGAGGCACCAGCGACAATGCCCTGCAACGCCGATTCACCGACCTTGAGGGATGGATGAACCAGTACATCGCCGCGCGTGCCGACGAGGTCTACCTCATGGTGTCGGGCATTGCCGTGAAAATCAAGTGATTAGTCTTTAGTTTTTAGTTTTTAGTTTTTAGTTGTGACAATAACCCGTAACTCAAGACCCGTAACCCGATATTCAAGACTGTGAAACCATTTGACATACACCCCATCGACCGCTCGCTGCAAGCGGCATTGCAGCAGAAGATTGACCACCTGAATAAACCCAAGGGCTCGCTGGGCCGACTCGAGGAGCTGGCCATGCAGATTGGGCTGATTCAGCACTCGCTCACCCCCAGTTTGAACCATCCCTGCCACTTGTTGCTGGGCGGAGACCATGGCATCGAGCGCGAGGGCGTGAGTGTGTCGCCACGTGAGGTGACGTGGCAGCAGATGATTAACTTCACTCACGGCGGGGGCGGTGTCAACATGTTTTGCCGCCAGCACGGCTTCGACCTGCGCATCGTCGACGTGGGTGTCGATCACGACTTGAGCGGCATCGACGGCATCATTGACCGCAAGATAGCACGCGGCACGCGCAACTTCCTGCATGAGCCGGCCATGACAGACCAGCAGTTTGACCGTGCCATTCAGATTGGTGTCGAGCTGGTGGACGACTGCATCGCCCAGGGGTGTCAAGTGTTGGGCATCGGAGAGATGGGCATAGCCAACACGTCGCCCTCCAGCATCTGGATGAGTGTCTTCGGCGGCATACAGTTGGATGAGTGCATCGGTGCCGGCGCTGGGCTGGACACGCCGGGCATAGCCCATAAACGCCGGGTGCTGGCACAAGCCCTAGAGCACTATCGCCAGACACGGTCAGGTGGCGCGGCCAGGGTAGATGCCGAGGACGTCATCCGCTACTTCGGCGGCTTTGAGATGGTGGCAGCCATCGGTGCCATGCTGCGTGGAGCCGAGCGGGGGCTGGTGGTGCTGGTCGACGGATTCATCATGACGGCTTGCGCCATTGCGGCCATACGGCTCTATCCCGCGGTGCAGGACTATATGGTGTTTACCCACTGTGGCGACGAGAGTGGGCACCGACGCATGCTCGACATTGTGGGGGCAAGGCCGCTGCTCAACCTGGGGCTGCGTCTGGGCGAGGGAACGGGTGCCTTGTGCGCCTTCCCGCTGCTCGACTCGGCAGTGCGCATGGTGCGCGAGATGAACAACTTCGACACAGCCCAGATTACCAAATACTTCTGACTCACAGATTGCCAGTCGCTAGGACAGCGGCGACGATGACAACCATCAAGATTTCGGCGGTGCGGTTGATGCGCACCGCCGTTCGCATGTCGGCGGTGGTGAGTGGGCGGTCGTTCTCGCCGATGTAGGGCTTGTCGAACAGTTCGCCGAAGTAGTAGTGCGGCCCGCCAAAGCGGCAGTCGAGGATGCCTGCCAGGGCAGCCTCGGGATAGCCGCTGTTGGGGCTGGCATGGCGGCGACCATTGCGCCACACAAACCCTAGCAATCGCAGCCGTCCACTGGCCAGCACCATCAGCAGTGCAGTCAGTCGGGCGGGCAGGTAGTTGGCCACATCGTCGATGCGGGCTGCCCAGCAGCCGAATTGGCGGTAACGCTCGGTGCGGTAGCCTATCATCGAGTCGAGTGTGTTCACCATCTTGTAGGCAAGCATGCCCGGTGTGCCCAGCAGAGCGAACCAGAACAGCGGGGCTATCACGCCGTCGCTCAGGTTCTCGGCCAGCGTCTCGAGCGCGGCGGTGCGCACCTCCTGCGCCGTGAGCTGGCTCGTGTCGCGCCCCACGATGCGGGCCACCTGGCGGCGGCCCTCGTCCAGCGAGCGGTCCAGAGCCAGGAACACCTCCCTGACCTCACGGATGAGCGTGGTGCCGGCCAGACAGTAGAACACCACCACAGCATCGAGCGCAAGCAACACCCATGGGTTGGGTGTCAGCCGGCGCACCAGCCACCACAGCCCAAACACCATCACAATCAGGCTCACGGCAAGCACGGCCCCTTTGGCCATGCGGTGTGGGCCGTGGTTCAACCGATGTTCACCCCAAGCAATCATCCGTCCGAACCACACCACAGGGTGCGGCAACCTCGCCGGGTCACCCAGGATCAAATCCAGTGTCCAACCCAGCAACAATACTATTATCATTGTGTTTACTGCCATCTGTTTGAGTCTTTTTAACCGCGAAGAACCGCGAAGCTTTTTTAACCGCAAAGAACCGCGAAGCTATGGGGCCTCATGACCGCGAAGAACCGCGAAATTATTTTATGTTCTTATGTTCTTATGTCTTTTTTTAAACCGCGAAGAACCGCGAAGCTGTGGGGCCTCATGACCGCGAAAAACCGCGAAATTATTTTATGTTCTTATGTCCTTATGTCTTTTTTAAACCGCGAATTACGCGAATGTGGTAGATATTCGAAAATTCGAAAATCCGTGACAACAATCGTGACAACCGCGAATATCCCGAAATTTATGTTCTTATGTTCTTATGTCTTTTTTAAACCGCGAAGAACCGCGAAGCTGTGGGGCCTCATGACCGCGAAGAACCGCGAAATTATTTTTATGTCCTTATGTTCTTATGTCTTATTTTAAACCGCGAATTACGCGAATGTGGTAGAAATTCGAAAATTCGAAAATTCGTGATAACAATCGTGACAACCGCGAATATCCCGAAATTTATGTTCTTATGTTCTTATGTCTTTTAAAACCGCGAATCAACGCGAAGCTGGGGGAATTCTTGACCGCGAAAAACCGCGAATTACGCGAATGTGGTAGAAATTCGAAAATTCGAAAATTCGTGATAACAATCGTGACAACCGCGAAGGCCGCGCAAAAATTATGAATTATGAATTATGAATTATGAATTATAAATTATGAATTATGAATTATAACTCTGCTCTTGTGTCTTGAAGACTGTGGATGGCACGCACCAGCGCGTCGTTCTCGACAGGCGACTGGGTGGCTAGACGGAAGTGGTGAGGCGACAAACCCACAAAGTTGGACGCGTTGCGGATGAGGATGCCATGCTCATGGGCCAGGCGGTCCTTGAGCCGTGAGGCGGTCATCGTGGCGATGGCGCAAAGCATGAAGTTGGTCTGCGTCTCGTGCGCCTCAATGCCGGGGAGGGCATTGAGCATGCTGCGCAACCGTTGGGTCTCAGCCAGATAGTCTGGCAGGTGAGGTATAGCCTGAAAGTCATTTTCCACCAGCCACTTGCCGGCCTCGAGCGAGAGGGCGTTGATGGCCCAGGGCCTGTACTGAGCGCGCAACCGCTCGATGATGTGGGGTTCCGCGGTGACATAGCCCAGCCGCAGTCCCGGCACGGCATACCGCTTGGTCATCGAGTGCAGCACGATGATGTTGTCGCGGGCGACTGCGGGCAGCAGCGGCTCCAGGGTGTAGTCCTCATAGCTCTGGTCCACCACCAGCAGGCGATGACGACCGGCTAGCGCTGTGACCTCGTCGGGCGACAGCACACTGCCCGTCGGGTTATTGGGGTTGCACAGCCAGCACACGGCACCGGCGGGTGTCTCTCGGTAGCCGAAGGTGCGGCATGCGTCGGCATACTCGCTGAACGTGGGCTGCACCACATGGCACGTGCCCAGGTGGCGGTAGCACTGTGCGATGAGGTAGATGGCATCGACCGCACCACTGGTGACCAGCACCTGGTCGGGGCTGATGCCATGCTGCCGGGCAATGAGCTGCTCGAGCGAACGGGCCGACGGCTCGGGATAGGTGCGAATGACATCCATGCGGCTGCGCAGGTAGTCCTCAAGTGGGCGCAAGTCGGCATGGGCATAGATGTTCGAGCTGAAATTCATCGTGATGCCGCTGTAGCGGTACAAGTCGTCGCCGTGTCCTTCAATCATGACTTAATATTTGATAGATTCGTTCAATGTCCACATGGCGGCGCACGTGCTCGGCCAGCAGGTCATATTGTTGCTCCTTGAATGCCGCGTAGTCAAACGTCTCACCTGATTGAGACAGTTTGGCGGCATGGGGCTCGAGCAGCATGTCGACAAACGACGCGTTGTCCAGGATGCCGTGCACGTATGTCCCCATGCACTTGCGGTCGATGATATACCCATCGTCGCGTCCGTCTGTCAGGTGCAGCAGGGGGTGGGGCTTCGCGTCGCCCAGCGGGTGAGTCTCGCCTTGGTGTATCTCATAGCCCGTGCCATATTGGCATCTGACCTGGCGAGTCTGCTTGGTGCCGCTCATGGTGGTCGTGGTGGGCAACAGACCCAGGCCGGGCAGACGCTCGATGTCGCCCTCAACGTGCTCGGGGTCCAGCACCTCGATGCCCAGCATCTGGTAGCCGCCACAGATGCCCAGCACGGTGGCACCGCGGCGGTGGGCGCGCACGATGGCCTGGGCGCAACCGTTGCGGCGCAGCTCATACAGGTCGCTCAGCGTCGACTTGCTGCCGGGCAAGATGATAATGTCGGCCTTGGACAGGTCATCGGTGTTGTTGGTGTAGAACAGGTGGACGCGTGGGTCGCGCTCCAGGGCGTCGAAGTCGGTATAGTTCGACAGGTGCCGCAGCATCACCACTGCAATGTTGACCTTGCCGCGCTCGGCTTGCATCGACTTCTGAGCCAGTGCCACGCTGTCCTCCTCTTCGATGTGGATGTCGGTGAAGTAGGGCACCACACCCAGCACGGGCACGCCGCACAGGTCCTCAAGCATCTGGCGACCCTCGTCGAACAGGCGCAGGTCGCCACGAAACTTGTTGATGATGATGCCGCTGATGAGCTGGCGGTCAGCCGGAGTCTGAAGCAGTATGCTCCCGTAGACCGAGGCAAACACGCCGCCGCGGTCGATGTCGCCCACCAGGATGACGCGGGCATCGGCATGACGAGCCATGGGCAGGTTCACCAGGTCGGTGCGGCGCAGGTTGATTTCTGAGATACTGCCGGCACCCTCCATCACGATGGGGTTGTAGCGGGTCGACAGGCGGTCGAAGGCCGCGCACACCTCGGCGCGATAGTCGATGTCGCCAGTGCCGCGCCGCCAGTAGTCGTAGGCATCCTTGTTGCCGATGGGGCGGCCGTGCAGCACCACCTGCGAGGTGTGGTCGCTCTGCGGCTTGAGCAGCAGCGGGTTCATGTCGGTGTGGCAAGGAATGCCGGCGGCCTCGGCCTGAACGGCCTGGGCACGGCCTATCTCCAGACCGTCGGGGGTGGCATAGGAGTTCAGAGCCATGTTCTGGGCCTTGAATGGGGCGGGCAAGTAGCCGTCTTGCCTGAAGATGCGGCACAGGGCCGCAGCAAGCACGCTCTTGCCCACATCGCTGCCCGTGCCGGCAAGCATGACAGGGTGCAATCGTGGTTTCATTCTTTGCTATTGGCTAGGGTGAACAGATAGTCTGACAGGCGGTTGAACATCACCAGGAGGTCGCCCTCCAGTGGATGGCTTTGGTGCAACGACCACAGACGGCGCTCGACGGTGCGTGTCTGTGTGCGGGCCAGGTGGATGAATGCGGCCAGCCGCGATCCGCCGCCCGGCACCACAAAGCCACCGTCATGCGGCATCTGGTCGATGGACTGCTCCAGCTGGCGGGTCAGCTCGGCGCAGTGCAGACGGCGAGGGTTGGCGGAGCCATCGGGCGTGGCGATGTGGCTCATCACCGTCATCAGTTCTTGCTGCACACGGTAGATGAGCTCGTGGTTGGCCTTGTCGTCAGTGAGCATCGAGCGCACGATGCCCAGGCAGGCGTTCAAGTGGTCTATCTGACCATTTGCCTCGATGCGAGGGTCGGTCTTGGCGACCCTGACCCCGTCCCGCAGCGAAGTCGTGCCCATGTCGCCGGTTTTGGTATATATCTGTTTCATTGCCAATATTTTGTGTCTCAAGTCACAAGTCGCAACTATTATAAACTATGAACTATAAACTATGAACTATAAACTATGAATTATAAACTATGAATTATAAATTATGAATTATAAATTATAAATTATAAATTATAAATTATAAATTGAATAAAGGTGGGTGTAGCTGGCCAGCACATTCTTGTAGCGAATCACTGGCGTTGCCACTGGCTCGCCCACGGCATTGTAGACCTGAGCAGCCGACGGTGGTGTCTGACCCAGAAACTGGGTGTAGTGGAATTCGTGCCCACGATACTCCTTGCCGTCGAGCACAAATCGGCGATAACCCAGCGACAACTTGCGGTCGCTCTGCTGGGCGGTGATGGAGTAGGGCAGTACGCCGCACATCTCATGCTCGCCATCGTCTGTGACGATACGCTGGCACAGATACATCATGCCGCCGCATTCGGCGATGATGCGACCGCCACGCTCGGCGTATGCCTTGATGGCATCACGGCATGGCGCGTTGGCCACAAGCGCGGGCAGGTGCTTCTCGGGATAGCCGCCGGGCAGGTACAGCAAGTCCACAGTGTCCAGGCAAGGCACATCCCTCTCGGGGTCAAAAAAATCCACCCCAGGCAGCGAGTCAATCACCTCCTGATAGAGAAATGTGAATGACTCGGCATTACGGGCAATCAGAGTTCGAGCAGTCTTTGCCATTCGATGTTTTCTTCTAGCAGTTCGACAAGCAATTGGACCTCGGGCTGTTGCGAGAAGTCCAGACCCAAGTAGCGGGAGCCTTGCTCCAGCTCTTGACGCTTGGGCAGGAAGCCCAGGCAGGGCACACCGATGTCATCGCACACCTGTTGCAGCATGGCGCGGTGACGTGGCGAACCCACACGGTTGAAGATGACCCCACCGATGCGCACATCTGGCCGGTAGTGGACAAAACCCCACAGCAGCGGGGCCATCGAGTAGGCGGCACTGCGCGCATCCACCACCAGCACAACAGGGAGGTCGAGCACACGGGCTATCTCGCCCGACGAGCCATGGTCGCGGTCATACCCGTCATACAGACCCATCATGCCCTCGACGATGCGCACGTCGGCATCGTGGCCATAGCGGTCGAACAGCTCGCGCACATGCTCGGGCGTGGCCATGAAGGTGTCCAGGTTGATGCTCGCACGGCCGCACACCGCCGTGTGAAACTTGGTGTCGATATAGTCGGGTCCGCATTTGTAGGGCTGCACTTGGTAGCCCAGGCGGCTATACAAGGCCATCAGGCCACGGGCAACTGTCGTTTTGCCCGAGCCGCTGGTGGGAGCCGATATCAGAAAACTGTGTGACAATGCTGTGAAGGTTGGATGAAAACAAAAATTGCAACCAGCTGTGTCATTGCTAGTTGCAATCGGTGATTGTGGAGCACAGCGGACTCGAACCGCTTACCTCAACACTGCCAGTGTTGCGCTCTACCAGATGAGCTAGTGCCCCATTGCGGGTGCAAAAGTACAACCATTTTCTGAACCCACCAAATTTTTTGACATTTTTTTTGAAAAATATAATGCTGACTAACCATTCTGCGATTGGTTCCAGCGAGCCTCCCCTCCCCTTTCCCAAAGGGGAGGGGTCAGGGGTGGGGTTTGGATGCAATGCGCAATGGACAATGCACAATGGACAATGCATAATGGACACTGCACAATGACCGCCAGGCAGCCTCCCCTCCCCTTTCCCAAAGGGGAGGGGTTAGGGGTGGGGTTTGGATGCAATGCACAATGGGCAAATGCACAATGACTGCCTGCTGCCTGCTGCTCCCCCGCTATGTTAGCAGGCCGTTGAAAAAGTACAGGCAAATGATTGATTTGCTTCACGTTGGTTATATTCAAGAAAAATTGCGTCCGTTCGGCTGCGAGCTAAAAATTCGCGTTTGATTCGCGTAATTCGCGGTTTATTACTTTTTCAGCAGCCTTATGTTAGGGGGGTAGGGGGCAGCCAACTTTGTCCTGGCATGACTATTGCCACAAAGATGATATTGTTTTTTGACTTGGCAAAGCCAATCGGGCGAAATCTCCCCAATTTCGCCTAGATTTCGCCCGCAAGGTGGGGTTAATCGGGCGAAATCCCCCTGATTTCACCTAGATTTCGCCCGAGGTGATGACGAACGATGCGGAATCGTCAAATCAACTGAAATGCTTAGTGAGAAAGGTTCGTGCCCAGCCGGTCAGGCGTTGGCGGGCGATGTCGGGCTGCATACACTCGGAGAGGGGGCTGTCGGCGGGGTTGATGCAATGCACTTCAGCAAAGCCGGCATCAAGCAAAGCCTGATGGTCAGATACGCGGCCGGCGATGAGCAGGGTGGGGATGCCGTGCTGCTGGGCGCGGCGCATGATGCCGCTGGGCAGTTTGCCCATCAGGGTCTGGCAATCGGCACTGCCCTCGCCCGTGACGACCAGGTCGCATCCGTCAAGCAGCCGGTCAAAGCCGACCAGATCCATCAGCAGGTCGATGCCCGAGCGCATCGTGGCGTTCATGTAGGCCAGCAGAGCGAACCCGAGGCCTCCAGCGGCCCCTGCACCGGGCGTGTGGCGACAATCGTGCCCCACGGTATGAGCCGTGAGGTCGGCCCAGTACTCCATTTGGTGCTCCAGTTCGCTGACCATGGCTGGTGTGGCTCCCTTCTGCGGCCCGAAGACTGTGGCGGCCCCGTCTGGGCCGAGCAGGGGGTTGCGCACATCGCCAGCGATTGTGACCGGGACGTCGTTGCAGCCGGCCAACAGCGACTGCGACAAGTCGACATCATCATTGCCGATGGTGGCACCCAGTGCCTCGAGCATGCCGCGCCCGCCGTCGACCGTGGCACTGCCGCCCAGCCCGACAATCAGCCGCTTGCAGCCCCGACGCAGGGCATCAGCAATGAGCTCGCCCGTGCCGAAGCTGGTGGCTATGAGAGGGTTGCGCTCTTCAGGCTGCAGCAGGGCCAGTCCGCTGGCTTGTGCCATCTCGACGATGGCGGTGCCGTCGGGGGCAAGGCCATAGCGGGCGGTGATGGGGCGCATGAGCGGGTCATGGGCAGCGCATGTGACAAGGGTGGCTTGCATAGCTGCGGCAAAGGCATCGAGCATGCCCTCGCCGCCGTCGCTCACGGGCACAGAAAGCACTTGGGCACCAGGCAGCGACTGCTTGATGCCCTGACTGACCGCCTGCTCGGCATCGGCCGAACTCAAGCAGCCCTTGAATGAGTCTATAGCCAGCAGAATCCGCATAACCAACTAACTCCTAACTATAAACTTTTAACTATAAACTATTAACTATTAACTCTCCTCGTCCCAGTAGTAGCGGCGCTTGGGGTTGCGCGGAAACCAGCCCTTGTGCACACGTTCCTGCTGCTGAAACACCTCCAGGATGCTCCAGAAGCAGGAGAATGCCGTCACACCCAGTATGGATGACCACAACACATTGCTCACCAGCACACTGGCCACCACGAGCAGCACGCCGGCAAGCGCAAACATCCACCAGCAACGTGTGCCCAGATGGTACTCGGCCTTGATGACGATGGGATGAAACATCCCGATGACAAGGAAGGTGGCCACTCCGATGGCCAGTCCTAATAAGTGATGTGTTGTCAAGAAATCCATTGTAGTATAATTTAAACCACTGATTTATTTAGCAAACCGCGAATTACGCGAATATCCCAAATCGTTTTTTAACTGCGCAACATTCGTGCAATTCGTGGTTCTTGTGATTTGTGGACATTCGCGCAATTCGCGGTTTATAATACAGTCAGGACCTTCGCGCAATTCGCGGTCAATAAAAAAACTTACCGGGTGATGAGGGTGCCGGTCATGCCCTCCAGTGCCTGGCGAGCCTTGTCGAGCGAGGTGATCAGGGCGGTGCCGTGCTCGGTGTGCTCGACAAAGCTGATGCACGACTCCACCTTGGGCAGCATCGACCCGGGGGCAAACTGACCCTGGTGGATGTATTCGCGGGCCTCGCCCACGGTCATGCTCGACAGGTCTTGCTGGTCGGGCTTGTTAAAGTTGATGGCCACCTGCTCGACGGCGGTGAGGATGACCAGCATGTCGGCCTTGAGTTCCAGAGCCAGCAGTGCGCTGGCGCGGTCCTTGTCGATGACGGCTGCCACCCCCTTGTAGTCGCCGTGCTTGCGCTCGACAACGGGAATGCCACCGCCACCCACGGTGATGACGATGCAGTGGCTCTTGACCAGCTGCTCGACCACGGGCAGCTCAACAATCTTGATGGGCAGGGGCGAGGGCACAACGCGGCGGTAGCCGCGACCGGCGTCTTCGACAAAGGTGTAGCCCGTCTGCGCGGCCATCTCGTCGGCCTTCTCTTTGCTGTAGAACATGCCCACGGGCTTTGTGGGCTTCTTGAAAGCAGGGTCTTTCTTGTCAACGACGACCTGCGTCACCACCGATGCCACTGGACGGTCAATCTTGCGGCGGGCCAACTCGCGCTCCACAGCCTGCTGCAAGTGGTAGCCGATGTAGCCCTGTGTCATGGCTCCGCACTCGGGGAACGGCATGGCGGGAGTGCCACTCTGGTTGTTGGCCGAGAACTCAAAGGCCAGGTTGACCATGCCCACTTGGGGGCCGTTGCCATGGCCGATGACCACATCGTAGCCCTGCTCGACCAGGTCAACTATGGTCGAGGCGGTACCCTCGACCAGCGACAACTGCTCCTCGGGTGTCTTGCCCAAGGCGTTGCCGCCCAATGCGATTACGAGTCTTTTGCTCATAATATGTGTCGAAATAAGGAAAAATGAAAAGTGGGTTCGAATGACACGAGTCAACGAACCCACTTGATGTTAGCGTGTTTACTTCAGTGTGGCGTACATCACAGCCTTGATGGTGTGCATGCGGTTCTCGGCCTCGTCAAACACCTTGCTCTGCGGGCCACGGAACACCTTGTCGGTAACTTCCATCTCGGGCAGACCGAACTTCTTGTGGATGTCCTTGCCGATGGTCGTCTCCAGGTCGTGGAACGACGGCAAGCAGTGCAGGAAGATGGCGCTCGGGTTGGCGTTGGCCATCACGGCGTCGTTCACCTGATAGGGGCTCAGCAGCTTGATGCGCTCGGCCCAAATCTCGTCGGGCTCGCCCATCGACACCCAGATGTCGGTGTAGATGACGTCGGCGTTCTTGGTGCCCTCCTTCACGTTGTCGGTCAGCGTGATGGTGCAGCCGTGCTCCTTGGCTATCTCGCGGCAGGTGGCCACCAGCTTCTCGTCGGGCATGTTCTCCTTGGGACCGCAGGCCACAAAGTTGATGCCGAGCTTGGCCGAAACGACCATCAGCGAGTTGGCGACATTGTTGCGGGCATCACCCATGAAGACCATCTTCAGGCCCTTGTAGTGACCGAAGTTCTCCTCGATGGTGAGCACGTCGGCAAGCATCTGGGTGGGGTGGAACTCGGTGGTCAGACCGTTCCACACGGGCACGCCGGCATACTTGGCCAGGTCCTCGACAATCTGCTGGTCGAAGCCACGATACTCGATGCCGTCAAACATGCGGCCCAACACCTTGGCGGTGTCCTCGAGCGACTCCTTCTTGCCCATCTGCGACGATCCCGGATCCAGGTAGGTCACGCCCATGCCCAGGTCGTTGCCGGCCACCTCAAACGAGCAGCGGGTGCGCGTCGAGGTCTTCTCAAACAACAGCACGATGTTCTTGCCCGTGAGATACTTGTGGACGGTTCCGGCGCGCTTCATGCGCTTGAAATCCTTGGCGAGCTCGAGCAGATATTGAATCTCCTCGGTGGTGAAGTCCAGTAACTTCAAGAAACTTCTTCCTGATAAACTTCTTGGCATAATTGTTTAGTTTTTTGTTTTGTTGTTAATGATATCTTTGAGTTTAGAGTTTCGAGTTCTGAGCTGCCAGCTGTTCGCTGCCAGCTGTTCACTGCAGAAAGAAAGTGCAAAATTACAACGAATTTCTGACATTCACATCATGATTTGAGAGAAATTTCTATGTTAGCATTTTTTTTGATTTTTGGTGTTGCGCTTTGTTGCATTAGTCATTACCTTTGCATCCCGATAAATTGATTATCGTATGGACAAACACAGCTTAATCTCAATCTCCGACCTGAGTAAGGACGAGATTCTGGCGCTCCTCAAGCGGGCGCAGGAGTTCGAAAAGAACCCTAACCAACGCATCTTGGCGGGTAAGGTGGTGGCTTCATTATTCTTTGAGCCCTCAACCAGAACCCGCCTTAGTTTTGAAACAGCCGTCAATCGTCTGGGGGGGCGCGTCATCGGATTCAGCGACCCCAAGAGCAGCAGTCAGGCCAAGGGCGAGAGCCTCAAGGACACCATCATGATGGTGAGCAACTATGCCGACCTGATTGTCATGCGCCACTATCTGGAGGGAGCGGCACGCTATGCCAACGAGATTGCCTCGGTGCCCATCATCAACGCCGGCGACGGCAGCAACCAGCACCCCACCCAGACCATGCTCGACCTCTACACCATCTATCAGACACAGGGAACGCTCGAGAACCTGACCATCACCATGGTGGGTGACCTCAAGTATGGCCGCACTGTGCACTCGCTGCTCGAGGCCATGCACCACTTCCACCCAAGATTCAAGTTTGTCGCATGCGATGAGTTGCGCATGCCGGAGCAGTACAAGCAATACTGCAAGGAGTGGGGCATCGACTATGAGGAGACGCGTGACTTCAGCCCCGAAATCATCAACCAGACCGACATCCTCTATATGACCCGCGTGCAACGCGAGCGCTTCAGCGACCTCATGGAGTATGAGCGTGTCAAGAATGTCTATACCCTCACGGCAAGCATGCTCACCGGCTGCAAACCCAACATGCGTGTGCTGCACCCGCTGCCCCGCGTCACCGAGATTGCTCAGGATGTCGATGACACCCCGCAAGCCTACTACTTCGAGCAGGCACTCAATGGCCTCTATGCCCGTCAGGCACTCATCTGCCGCGCTCTCGACCTCTAACTTTATGCATGATTCACCATGCACTAATCACTCATCACTAATCACTCATCACTCATCACTAATCAACCAAGAAAGATGGTTAACAAAGAAAAGAAAGAACTCGCAGTGGCCGCCCTGCAGAACGGCACTGTGATTGACCATATTCCCACCGAGTCGCTCTTTAAGGTGGTCGACCTGCTGGGGCTCAAGGACCTGACCGACGTCAGTGTCACCATCGGCAACAACCTCGATAGTAACCGCATGGGCAAGAAGGGCATCATCAAGGTCGCCGACCTCGTCTTCCCCGAGGAGACGCTCAACCGCATCGCAGTCATCGCACCCAATGTGGTGGTCAACATCATCCGCGACTATGAGGTGGTCGAGAAGTTGCACGTCACTCTGCCCGACGACTTGATCGATATCGTCAAGTGCAACAACCCCAAGTGCATCACCAACAACGAGCCGATGCGCACCCACTTCCACGTCATCGACCGCGAGCACACCACCCTGCGGTGCCACTACTGCGAGCGCCCCGTCGCACAGCAGGACATCACCCTCAAGTAAATAAAGGGTTTCTCCCCTTATTTCGAGGCATATTTGACTCCACATCATCCAGCCATCAGGCTACGGTGATGTGGAGTCGTCATTGGTTGCAGTCCTCTAGCTCAAACAACCAACTCAACAAACAAAATGCTTTAAATTCATGATAAGATGGAATGTTTACCACCACAGCCACCAAAGTTTAGCAAAAAAGGACATCAGAATATTGTTGCTAACATTTTTTTGCACTTTTCGGGCAGATTGTATCTGTTCGCGATTGCGTCGGAGACGCTAAAATGCTTCGAAGAAGCTATTTGTTCGAAAGACCATGCAAGAGGGCCGGAGGTCCTCGCCGCTTGGTCCACACAGGAG
>CACZHT010000035.1 GCA_902781045.1 uncultured Bacteroidales bacterium
CTCGACAGGGGACGGTATGGCTCCGCCCGAACCTCCAGCCAGTCCGCCAAATGCACCTCCAGCACCGCCGCCCACAGCTCCAGCACCGCCCAGCAACAGTGCTAGCAGTGCAGCCAGCGAGCTGATGACCACAGCCTCTTCGGGGGTGGCGTGTTGGTCAAGACCCAGGAGTTGCGTGAGGGTGTCGAGCAATCCAGAGTTGGAAGAACCGCCTGATTCGGTTTTTGGGGGAGCAGAAGGAGAGTCGACAAAGTGAACCGAAATGAACTCACTCCAGTCTGATTTCAAGCTGTAGGTTGTTGAAGTATTCGTTTGAAGTTCACCATCCGACATATAAGTCTCACCGTTCCACTCTTTATATTCTACCTCGAATTCAAAAAGCGAACTCTTATCCTCGGTGATATCTTTGTTGACACGAAATGTGCGATTCACATGGTACGGGGACTTACGTGTTCGATATACATAACCCGTTATAAGATTGGGATGCTCTTCACTGGTGCCTTTATAATATTTTGGCTCATTATTTAATTGGGGATCAGGGTTGATACACGTCAGGCATTTTTCAGCGTCTAACTTAAGCACGAAACACACCTTCTCGCCATCATTATCGGGATAAAAGTTCGCATCAACATTGATTTCGGTTCCTGCGCTCAATTTATTGCCCACGAAGTCAGAGACAACTATGCAATAGAAGTGTTTCATAGAATATCCATAAGAAGAATGTTGAGAGGTACTGGATTCTTCTTTTTTGACGGTGAAGGTGTCGCCAAGATTGGTGATGGTATAAACGAGTTTGCCGTGGGGCAGCTGCACCGTTCGTGTCTGCGCCCCAGCACTGAGCCAGCAAGCCAGCAGAGTCACCAGCCACACAGTCGTTTTATAATAATGTGAAACCGATATCTTCATATCTGTAGATGTTACGTGAGTTCATTCCATTAAGACTATAAAGACTCCTGCTCCTCTGGTTATTCACCCGACTTTTTGCGTTCTCAATTCTTGATTCTATTCATTAGTCATCGTCTTTGGGGAGGTAGCCTTCTGCAGGCACAGACACTGGAGCAGGGGTTGACTTCTTCTTGCCAAACAAGCCTAGCAGGAATCCTATCAACAGCATGGGCCATGCCAGCCAGAAGCACCAGTGCAGCCCCGTGAGGCTCAGACCGGCGGCCAGGGTGAATCCGACCGTCATGCCCATCAGGGCACGAGTGACGGTGGCGTAGTCGGGAACACGGCCACCCGTGACCGAGTTGGCCATACTGAACAGGAAACCCCACAAGAAGCCCCCCTTGTTGCCGATGCTCTGCAGCAGCATCACCACGGCCACGATACCCACCATGGCGTTTTGGCCACTCTGCGTCACGTTCATGAACGAGTAGAGCAGCAGTGCCGCCCCAATGCCGTAGAAAAGCGGCCGCAACGCGCCAGCGCTGTTCAGCCGCATGCTTGACGCCATTTGGGAGAAGCTGTTGCCCACACCGCTGAAAGGCATCTTGCCGTGGAACAGCGGCAGCAGGGCAGCGTTGACAAAGGCAGCTACCACCACCTTGCCCACGATGCCGCCCACGGCGCCTATCACACCGCCAAACAAGCCACCCTCGGTGAAGGTGAGGAAGCTCACTATCTTGAGCGGAAGCGCCAGTTTCGCTTTGGCGGCCATCCAGCCCAGTACAATCCATATCACCGCCAGCAGCACTGTGGGCAGCAGGTTCAATGGGTGTTTCAGGTTGTTGACGCAGTCATTCCAGTAACCACGCAAGAACTGCCCAACTGTCATTCGTTCTTTTTCCATCTTTTATTCTGTTATTCGTTGGAAGATTCTTCAGGTAAATTTACACGTTGCCGTTCGTCTGTGCCAACATCGACTGGTACTCGGCGTTGAGTGCGGCAATCTGCTGGTCGAGCTGGCGCAGCATCTCGTCGCGCAGCGGGCATGGCTCCATGGGCACAAACAGCCACTCGGTCTCCCACTCCTGCCCAGGGCACAGCCCGATGGCTCCCTCGCGCGTCACCATGTAGTACTGTCCCTCGACCAGTGGTGCGTGGCTGTCGCACAGGCGGGCATACTCGGCCAGTTGCAGCACGCTGTAGGGCTCTTGTGTGTCGTCGTCGGCGCGCCAGGCCTTGCACAGGTTCACAGCCACCAGCACGGCTTGCAGCATATAGGGGTATTGGCCACTGTCGATGGCCGCGGCCATACGCTCTTCTGAGAAAATTTCCATATTGGGTTCCATAAAACTTGGTAATTGTAGTGTAAAAACAAGGTTCTTAAATATAGTTCAGAGACAACGGGTTGTTGACGTTTGGCCCGTGACGTGATGTTCTGATGGCTAAAGGCATCAAATTATCACCAACGACAAAGATATGCTTTTATTCTGATATATCAAACACTAATCTACATTTATTTTATCATAATTGCACTTTTCTACTGAATATGGTAGGCTATTTGCACCATAAAATTACCTGTTTGATTGTGTTTCGGATTTTGAAAGAGTTCCCGCCCGTAAGGGCGGCTAAATCTCAGAATCGTAATTATGAGTAACTGTTCACCGATTCAGAAAAATCTCTTCTTCCCCCCTGTGCATCGAAGATGCAGAGCGGGTCGAAGACCCGATTTTGTTCGAAAGACCATGCAAGTGCATCGAAGATGCACGCAGCTTGGTCCTGAGACTAACCAGCTAAATACTTGTTGTTTGGATGAAAAAGTTCCTCTACGAGGCACTTTTGTTCTGCTATGTGTGGACCAAGCGGCGAGGACCTTCGGCCCTCTTGCATGTTCTTTCGAACAAATAGCTTCTTCGAAGCATTTTTGCGTCTCCGACGCAATCGGTAAGAGTTACAATTATGACACAGTTTCAGAGGGACTATGTTACACTCTTCCCCTCCCCTTTACTTCGCCCCTGCCCGAGGGGAGATGTCCGAAGGACAGAGGGGAGGGAGTGGGGCGGGCGAGTTGCTCAACAGGGGGTGGGAAGATAGTTGACTGCTCGGTTTTTTGCAAATGAATCGAGGCTCTAGAACATCTCGATAATCTAGATGATCCAGAGCCTCGATTGCTAGGCGGTCATGTGGCACTCGGCGTGCCTGCGTTGCCTACTCCTTGCCCAGCATGATGTTGATCACTGCGTTGACATCGGCTCCGTCGATATTGGTGTCGCCCTCGGTGACGCAAGCACGACCATCGTATCTGTCGGCGCTGTCCTTGCCCAGCATGATGTTGATGACGATGTTGACATCAAGCACGTCCACCTTGCCGTCGCCGTTGACATCGCCCTTGAGCGTCGTTACCTCAGTGGCACCGGGGCACAGGATTTCAGTTGCATCGACTGTCTGCATGGCCTTGAAGTAGGCGCGGAACGGAGCCACAGCCTGCTGTGTGTCGTGCAGCACAAAGCGAGCGCCCTGGGCATCGAGGGTGTAGATGCCAGCCTCGCTGACGGGGATGTAGGTGCCGCTGAACATATAGTTCATGCCGCTGGTGATGGCGATGGGCTCGGCCTTGAGCAAGACGTTCTCGGCGCTCCAACTCATCACTTTGCCGGTCATGTCGCGGTCGCTGGCCACGGCCACCAGATAGGGCACATTGGCCTCCATGGCAGTCACTGCGTCAAACACCACGGTGCCGTTGTCCTCGCGCGGGAAGTTGTAGACCCAGTAGTCGGTGTTGGCAGCAGGCGTGCGGCCATCGACTAGCACCGTTGTAGCGGCGAACGGCAGCACCATCGTGCTCCATGCCGTGCGCTCGTCGGCCTTGCGACCCTGGGTGAACGTGCGGCGGTAGGTCACCTTGCCGGCATTCACACTCACGGGCACCATATAGGGATAGCCATCCTCCAGCACAATCTCCGTGGCATTTTGTCCCTTGACCACGTTCTTGCCATTGAGCGATGCCGGGACAGCGGCGTTCTCGTCCAGCACATAGACGGTGTTGGGGTTGTCGTTGGCCACGATATTGGTCATGTTCAGCCCTTCGAGGCTCACGGCGGCGGCATTGGCCGGCACCTGATAGCCCTCGACGGGCTTCACACCCTGGCGTGCACCGTCGGCACTCCACACCACGATGCCCGGGCGGATGTCGTAGTAGACCGACTCACCCGGCTTGACGATGTTGTCGACGTGCGAGGCATCCTCCTCCATCGACACATTGTTGCGGGCGTAGATGTTCATGGCGTAGGTCGAGCCGAAGGCCAGGTTGTCGAAGTCGAAGTAGTAGGTCTTCGTCTCGCCGGCAGGCACCGAGATGGTCACCTGCTGGTAGGACACCATCGAGCCACGTCCATTCTCGACAATGAACAGCGGAGCCAGGATATACTTGTTGTACTCGGTGGTGCCATGGTTGGTGATGGCGGCGCTGAAGTGGGCATGACTGTCATAAATCACGTCACGGTCGCCCGCGTTGTCGCCGGCCACGGCGTTCTCGGCGCGGATGACCACCGACAGGTCAGACACGTCAAAGTCGGTCGAGCCACTGGCGGCAATGGTCACTGTGCCCGTGCCGGGAATGGTGGGATTCCAAGTGTTGTCATAGGTCGACAGGTGAGCGCTCTTGGTGCCTGCATTCTGCGGCGTGAAATTGAAGGTGACCACCTTCTCGCCACCGGCGGGAATTTCGGCCTCGACCACGGTGGTGTACTCGCCATACTCGTCGATGCTCTCATTATCGACATACAGGAACAGCTTGCCGTTATAGCGGTCGGAACTGTTGTTGCGCACCGTCACGTGGCACTGCTCGGCAGTGCCCACCTTTTCGCCTCCGGTGAACTCAAACTTGGTGCTTTGCAGGTCGACGATGGGGTGGTTGGTAAAAGAGCAAGTATTGCCATTGAACGTCACTGAGCAGTAATAGCGGTCGCTCTCAAGCATGGGCACCCACTCGCTGCTGCCCTGCATCTGGCTCACTGGCTTAATCTTATAGGTGCCGCTGGTGATACCGGCACCGAAGGGGTAGGTGGTCGAACTCTGGGTGTCGGGCCAACTGTCGGTGATCGACAGTGACTGCGAATAGTAAGAGGTGCTGGCAATCAGTTGCACAAAGTTGTCGTTGGCATCAAACAGTGCAATGCCGCGCATATACTTTGTGCCATCGTTGATGTGGTCCTCGGCGGTGACCTTGATGTATTTGCGCTTGGTCAACTTGAACGGATCGGAGGTGCGTTCGCGTTCGAATGACGAGGTTCCCTCGCTGTACATGTTGAACACGGTCAACACATGATTCACCTCTTCGGGTTGGCCGCTGTAGCCCGGCTTGATGCCGATGATGGCGGTCTGGTCGATGTTGTAACCCTCGGCACTGCTCGACGAGCCTATGCCACCGGCATAGGGGTTGAGCACCGACAGCACAAAGTAGCCGTTGCCCATGCCACCCCAACCCCAGTTGATGTGGTAGTAGTCGCCATACTCATAGCCGTCGCACACAAACGAGTGTCCGCCGCCACTGCCTGCACGACCGTTGTAGATCATGGGGCGCCCATTGGCTAGCTCGTTGTAAATCATGTCCTCCCATGTCTGCTGGTCGTAGTCGCTGCGATAGACCAGGTTGGCATCGTAGTCGAAGTAGTTGTTGAGGGCCTTGGGGATATAGGGGTCGCTCGTACTCGATGCCGAAAGTCCGTAAGCCATTTCGGCTGCACAGCCGGCATAAAGCATCAGCCACGACACGGCCTCGGTGTAGACCTCGTCCTCGGCACCAGTATAGGTGTCCTTCATGTGTGCCCAGTCGAAGGCAATCGGCTCGAGTGCATCCGTGACGAACGTGCCGTATTCTTCCGTATACGGGTCATAAAACCTGGCGGTGTACGACGGGATGGTCTGGCTGCACTGTGCTGGCCAGTTGTGATACTTCATAATCTGTGCCATCGAGGTAGCTACACAGCCTGTGTAGGATAGCTCGCCGATGGTGTCGCCATTCTCCACATGCATAAACTCGGGGCAGTGGTTCCAGTAGGGGGTGGCCTGGTCCCACTTGGTGGTGATGAGCGGGGCGATGGAGTTGCGCGTGTTCACCGACTGAGCGCGGCGAGGTGCGGCCAGCACGGTGGCGGCCTCTACGTCGCTCATCGTGGCCAGACGCTGCAACTGTGCAGCATAGCCATCGAGCATGGCCTGCATGTTGCTTGGGACCTTGGTGGCATCAAAGTGCCCCTCGGTCGAGTAGCCCAGGATGGGTGTGGTGCGGTCGTCGCCCGACACAATCACAAAGCCGTCATTCAGGCCGACATTATAGATGTAGTAAGTGCTCGTGCTGACTGCGGCTTGCATCGTGGGCGACTGCGCCGCCATGCGCAGGACACCCGTTGTGCCTTGTTTCTGTTGCACAAAAGCAGCAGCTGCAGCACGTGCCTGGTCGGCCGTCACAGGGGCTGCCCAAACCGTCGCTACGGCCTGCATCGCCAGGGCGAGCAAGGCCAAAGTCTTTTTTGTCATAAAGATACTATTTATTAGAGGTTTATGTTATAGTTGTCAAAAAAGTGTGACAAAAATAATCAAAATGTGTGTAACTCGGCAGGAAACACTATCTTTTTCGACAAAAGAACCGTTTTTATCAACCAACAGCGCAGTTCTCGCGCTGGCGCACGGCCTCGAACAGCAGGATGGCGGCACTGACCGACACGTTGAGCGAGTCCAGCAGCCCGCGCATAGGTATGCGAATGTGGGCATCGGCGGCATCGCGCCACGCCTGCGTCAGCCCGGTCGACTCGGTGCCCATCACGATGGCCGTGCCGCGGCGCATATCGGTGGCGTAGTAGGGGTGCGAGTCCTGCAGTTGGGCGGTCAGAACCTGGATGTCGTGCGTTTTCAGGTACTGGATGCACTCGGCTGAGGTGCAGCACACGGTGGGTACGGTGAAGATGGCCCCTATCGAGCTGCGGATGATGTTGGGGTTATATAGGTCGGTGAGCGGGTCGCACACGATTACCGCATCGGCCGGGGCGGCATCGGCACTGCGCAGCACAGCCCCCAAGTTGCCGGGTTTCTCGACGGCCTCCAGCACCATCACCAGCGGGTACCGGGGCAGTTGCAGGTCGGTCAGGGTCAAGGGGTGTGGATGCACCTCGGCAATGATGCCCTCGGTGCTGCCACGGTAGGCAATCTTCTCATATACCTCGCGCGTCACCTCATAGCATGGGCTGCCATAGCCGGGCACATCGCCCGTCAGGTCGGGGCAGTGATACACCGCCACCACCTCGTGTCCGGCAGCGATGCAGTGCTTCAGCTCGCGCCGGCCCTCAACCACCACAATGCCGCTGTCGCGGCGCAGTTGTGACTTCTGCTGCAGGGCTACCAGCCGCTTGATGCGGTCGTTGTGCACGCTCGTTATTCTCATTTTCTCATTCATCGTGACAGAGTGTAGCTTATTCGCATCGCCAGGCGTCGATGGTGCGGGTGTCGGTGGCGAAGTCTTGCTCGCCCACGGGGTAGACCAGTTCACACATGATGCGTCATGTTTTGAGGGTTCAATCGGCAAAGATACAACAAAATTCGGGATTGAGAACGCTGAATTCAGATTTTTTGCCCATTATCGCATCCTCTCGCCCGCCAGCCACTGCACCCGACAGGTGCTTCGTGCAGCGAGGCTACAGGGGGTCAGACCCTCTGTGGCACAGGGAGTCTGACCCCCTGTAGCGACGGTAAGAGTGCAAAACAATCCCCGCCGGCACTCTTGGCACCGGCGGGGAATGACTAGGCTTAAGGCTAACCCTTAATCATTAACCTTAATTACCGAGCATCTCTTTGATGACGAGGTTCACGTCCTCGATGCCGACATTGCCATTGCCACTGACATCGGCGCGCGACTTGTGGGTGGGATTGGTGTCATTGCCCAGCATCACGTTGATGACGATGTTCACGTCCTCGATGCCGACATTGCCATTGCCATCGACATCGTAGGTTCCGCCCTGGTTCGTCTTGGGATAGAGGCTGGTGTAGACCTCGCTCTTGCCGCTGGCCTCGCTGCTAGAGAGCTTCAGGTAGGCCATGCCGGCATTCAGGTTGTAGGTCGACGACGGGTCGATAAACTTCTTGTTGCTGGCATCCCAGTAGTAGCCCACGGTCTGTGCGTTGACATTGACCGAGCTGCCGGGGTTGCCGATGAAGTAGTTGGTCATCGGGGCCGAAACACTGCCGCTGGGACGGCTGATGCGGTACTCGGTGTTGACGTTCAGGTCGACCAACAGCAGACCGGTGTTCTCGGGTGCCTGGTTGGCCTTGGTCAGGGTGACCTCCTTGCCGTTCTGGTTCTTGTCATAGTTGCTGGCGTAGTAAGCGTTGATGTTGCTACCCGACAGGTTCACAGGCACCACCGAACTGAACATGGTGGTCTGTGTAGTGGGCTTGATCCACACGTTGAGCTTGGCGGCATAGTCGTTGCCCCAAGCTTTGGCCTTGGTCTGGTAGTCGTTGGCGCGGTTGTTGGGCACCCACACCTTGCCGATGCTGCTGCTCCACACGGTCGAGCCCATGGTGGGCACGGCCATGTCGGGGAAGTAGATTGAACTCAGCGTGCTGGCGCACAGTGCCCAGCCCTCGAGGGTGGTCACCGTGCTGGGCACCTTGACCTCGCCGGTGATCTTGCTCTGATAGAACGCGTCGTGGCCGATGAAGGTCAGGCCACTGGGCAATGTCAGGTTGTTTACCTTGTACTCACAGTTGCGGAAGGCACTCTGGCCGATGCGTGTCACGGCTGCAGGAATGGTGCCGCCGGTATACTTGCTGCCGTAGAGCAGCGAGTCGCCAATCTCGGTAATCAGATACTTGCGGACATCACCACTGACGGTGCGGTCCTCCTCATAGGTGTCAAAACCATAATTGCCAGTCTCGGTAGAGTTCTGGATGTTGGGGTGGTAGACATACTTGGCCTTGCCGGCGTAGGTTGTTCCGTTGTAGGTGGTCGACGACGTGCTCAGGATGGTCAAAAGATATTTGCCATGACCATTGTTGTAGGAGAAGTCGTAGGCACCGGCGGTCACGTAGCTCGTGCGGCCGCTGAACTTGCTGTTGTTCTTATAGTGCTGCACATAGCCGGTCGGGACACGGATGTAGCAGGTGCTGGGCACGCCGGTGAAGTCCCAACCCGTGTAGCTGTAGTGCCAACTTGTGTTGTAGACAATCTCTTTGAGCGTGCTGGTGTTGCACCAGAAGTCGCAGTAGCTGCTGATGCCACTGGGCACCACGATGCGCTCATACTTGCCGTTGGAAAAGGCATACATACCAACTTCTCTCACACCGTAAGGAATCTGCACCGTGCCAGTGAGGCCCGAGCCCTCGAAGGCGCGGTTGTCAATCCTTTCCAGCTTGTGGGTGAAGGCGTAGGCCGTGATGGGCTGGTTCTGGAAGGCGTAAGCACCAACGGTGTCGACATTGACGCAGCCGGTGATGGTGTAGTTGGTGCCAGTGCTCTTATAAGTGAACGACTTCTCACCAATCATGGTCACCGCATATTTCTTGCCGTTCAGCGATATGTATGCCGGCACATCCACCGTGGTTGCCGAACCCCTTGCAGCTCCATAGGCAACAGTCTTGACTCGCCCGTCATAAGTCGTTCCGTCGTTTGCGGTATATGATGCCGTACTGGTGACGGTATAACCCGGTCCGTCTGATGAGGGGTAGTAGTCTAATGCTTGCGCGTCGCGGTTCACGCCATAGAAGCCAGTCCAGCCGGCGCTGCTGTACGCGCTCTCGCGGCCGTAAGGCACATACAGGTCGATGTTGTTGTGGGTGCCGAAGTAGTCGTTGGCCGTGATGGTGGGCGGGTTCTGCATGTTGACGTAGACATACGCGCTCGTGCTGATGCCTTTGAACACGTTGCTGTTGCTCAGCGAGGTCACCGAGCTGGGGATGCGGATTGTGTTCAAAGCGCTGCAGCCTATGAAAGCATAACTCTCGATGGTCTTCACACCGTAGGGCAGTGTAGCTCCGGTGATCTTGTCGCAATAGGAGTGGCTAAACGTCCACACGCGCGACAAGGTGCTGGGATAGCTCATGTTACCGCTCTTTGCCTTGGGCACGCGCCACAGGGTGGTCTTGGAGTAGTTGTAGAGGCAGCCGTCATAGATTGCGAAGCTCGAGCTGCCCGAGGCCAGCTCGAAGGCGGCCAGCGACGTGAAGCCCGTGAATGTGCTGGTGTTGAAGTTGAAGTTCGAAGGGGGCAGCACCAGCTTGGTCACATTCTGCACACCGGTGTTTGTGCTCTGTTGATGAATGTACTTCACGTTGGTGGCTTTGGTCAGGTCGATGGTCTTCAGCGAGGTCTGGCCCTCGAAGACATCGCTGCCGATGGTGTCGATTGAGAAGGCGATGCCACCGCCACTGGGAGAGTACCAAGAATCCGAGGGTTTGTAAATGGTGCCGCCGCTGGTCTGGCCACCGTTGGTGTTGTATCCCACAAGTGTGGCACTGCGAGTCACGCTGGGGCCGTCAGTGTCGGGCCAACCAATGGCATACATGCCACCATCACTCATATACTCATCGTAGGCGTAGCGCGAATACTCGACCGTGGCAAACTGTGTGAAGCCCGTCCGGCTCTTGTATTCGGCCGGGGTCTTCTTGCTCTGCGTCGAGATGCACAGTGTCATGCCCGAGTTGCTGGGGAACGAGGTGGAATACATGCCGCCCTGCGGGAAGGTGAAGCCGGCATAGTAGACCCACTTGAGGGAGGTACAGCCCTTGAAGGCATCGGCATAGACAGTTCTGAGCGAGCTGGGCAGACGCACATAGGTGATGCCCGTGCAGCCCTCGAAGACGTTACCCTCGATGGTGCTCACACCGAAGCGCATCTCGACGCTGGTAACGTTGGTTGCGTTCTTGAACGAGTTGGCGTCAATGCCGTTCACACGATAGGTAGTGCCATTGTAAGTCACCTTTGACGGGATGACGACAGCCAGGTTGCTCTTGCCCTTTGCCGCAGCGGTCAGGCCGGTGCACCAGGCGTTGGGGCTATAAATCTTGTACGTCAAGTCGCCCACAGAGAACTCCTGGGCCGACGCACCCAATGCCGTCAACACCATGATGACGGCGATGAGAAGCTTGTTGAGTTTTTTCATAATTGTTAGTATTAAGTTAGACAAATAATTAGTAATCAACTCATATTGTGCGACTTGCATCGCGCAGCAGCGTGCCTGATTACCATTCCAACACACTACTGCGCTGCAAATATAGCAAATAATCTTTAAATGACAAAGAAAAATCTTAAATTTTCAACGACAATCGCCATTTTTCCACTGAGGGTGTCTGCCATTCTCCGCTCCACAGAGCCCACCTGCCGCCTCTTCGCCGCCTGCCTCCCCTAGTGTGGAGGCTGCTGAAAAAGTAATAAACCGCGAATTACGCGAATAAAACGCGAACCTTTAGCTCGCAACCGAACGGGCGCAATTTTTCTTGAATATAATTTTTTTCTTGAATATAATTTGAAATATCACGAAATTTATAGATAATTTATTCAGATTTAGGTTTGAATAAACCATCGTGAAGCAAATCAATTATTTGCCTGTACTTTTTCAGCAGCCTCAGTGTGCGCTGGGTTGCTCGGTGCGACATGGGGTCTGACCCATCTGTGCCACCGAGTTTTGCTCGGCTGGCAACAGAGGGTCTGACCCCGTGTCGCGCACCGCTCGGCTAATCACCTGTCGTGCACAGTCGCTGCGCTGCCTCCTTTCTGTCGCTGCGCTGCCTCCTTTCTGTCGCTGCGCTGCCTCCTTTCTGTCGCTGCGCTGCCTCCTTTCCGTCGCTGCGAGGGGTCAGACCCCCTGTTGCCAGCCTCGCTTCGCTCGGTGGCACATTGGGTCTGACCCCTGGTGCCTCCTGGCGCTTGCTGCCGACCCCTGGCGCCTCCTGGCGCTTGCTGCCGACCCCTGGTGCCTCCTGGCGCTTGCTGCCGCTCCACCAGCCCTTCGACCGCTGCAGCTGCCTTGATGAAAGATGAATTTGGTGATTATTTCATAGAAAAAGCCTCGCATTTGCGGCATTGAAAACATTTTGCTACCTTTGCGCAAAAATCAATACACATTATGCTGAAACGTACCCTCTTCATCGCCCTGGCCGTGGCGGCAATGACCATGAGCCATGCCGGACAAGCCCAACGAGAGTTCAATCAGGAGCAAGCCACTCCCGTCGATCACCGTGTGCCCGAAGCCGACCGCCTCTTTGTCAGTCGCGCCATCGAGAACGAAATCGCACGCGTACAGAGACTTCTGACCAACAAAAAGTTGGCCGATATGTTCGCCAAGTGCTTCCCTAACACGCTCGACACCACTGTGCACTTCCGTCTGGACCAGGGCGGCAAGCCCGATGCCATCGTCTACACCGGCGACATCCACGCCATGTGGCTGCGTGACTCGGGGGCGCAGGTGTGGCCTTACGTGCAGTTCGCCAACAATGACCCGCGGCTGCGCCAACTCATCGAGGGGGTCATTCGCCGCCAGTTTGCATCGATTGTACTTGACCCCTATGCCAACGCCTTCAATGACGGCCCCACGGGCAGTTACTGGAGCAGCGACCTCACCGACATGAAGCCCGAGCTGCACGAGCGCAAGTATGAGATCGACTCGCTGTGCTACCCGCTGCGCCTGGCCTATGAGTACTGGCGCGTGACGGGCGATGCCAGCATCTTCGACAGCACCTGGCTGCAGGCCATAGAAAAAATACTCACCGTCTTCGTTGACCAGCAGCGCAAGAACGGGCGTGGAGCTTATAAGTTCCAGCGCAAAACCCATGTGGCTACCGACACCCGCAACAATGGCGGCTATGGCAATCCCGTGCGCCCCGTTGGGCTCATCGCGTCGGCCTTCCGTCCCAGCGACGATGCCACCATCTTCCAGTTCCTGGTGCCCAGCAACTTCATGGCCGTTTCGTCATTGCGCAAGGCCGCCCAGATTCTCACGCAGGTCAATGTGCGTCCTGATCTGGCACACCGTTGCACCACGCTGGCTGACGAGGTCGAGCAAGCCCTGCGGCAGTATGCCGTGGTGCGGCATCCCAAGTATGGCGACATCTATGCCTTTGAGGTCGACGGCTTCGGTGGCCAGAACCTGATGGACGATGCCAATGTGCCCAGTCTGCTGGCCATGCCCTATCTGGGCGATGTCAGTGCCGACGACCCCATCTATCAGAACACCCGCCGTTTTGTCCTGAGCGAGGACAACCCCTATTTCTTCAAGGGCACGGCAGCCGAGGGCATCGGCGGACCCCACATCGGGCAGGATATGATTTGGCCCATGAGCATCATGATGCGGGCGTTCACCAGCCAGGACGAGGCCGAGATCAAGTGGTGTGTCGAGACACTCATGCGCACCGATGCTGGCACGGGCTACATGCACGAGTCGTTCCACAAGGATGACCCCAACAACTACACCCGCCGCTGGTTTGCCTGGCAGAACACCCTGTTCGGCGAGCTCATCCTGCACCTTGTCAACACCGGCCACCTCGCCACCCTCAACGCCATCCCGAACTGAGCCCTAAAACAAAAGGACAGTTTTTAATTCATAATTTATAATTCATAATTCATAATCGCTTCGCGTAGAGTTCGCGGTTGTATTAAGACATAAGGACATAAGGACAAAAGATTTTCGCGTTGCTTCGTGGTTGTCACGTTTTTTTTGTCACGAATTATCGAATTATCGAATTATCGAATTATCGAATTTGTGCCACATTCGCGTAATTCGCGGTTTAAAAAAAACTTCGCGGGGATTCGCGGTTTAAAAATTCTTCGCGGGGATTCGCGGTTAAAAAAATCTTCGCGTGGCTTCGCGGTTTAAAAAACCTTCGCGGGGATTCGCGGTTAAAAAAGCTTCGCGGGGATTCGCGGTTAAAAAAACTTCGCATGGCTTCGCGGTTAAAAAAACCTTCGCGGGGATTCGCGGTTTAAAAATTCTTCGCGGGGATTCGCGGTTTAAAAATCTTCGCGGTAATGCGCGGTTTAAAAAAGCAGGCGGAGCAAAAAATTTTCTTAATTTGGGTTGCAGATTTTGACGATTGGGCAGAATGTGCTAACTTTGCAAGCTAAAACAATCAAGAATATTATTAACTGTACAGACTCATGAAAGATTTAGACCAACTCCTCGCCGAGAAACTGCTAAGCATCAGTGCCATCAAGCTGCAACCCAGCATCCCTTTTGTGTGGGCATCGGGCTGGAACTCACCCATCTATACAGACAACCGCAAGACTCTCTCCTACCCTGAGGTGCGCAACTTCATCAAGGTTGAGCTGTCGCGTCTCATTGCCGAGAACTTCAGCCAGGCCGAGGTGGTGGCCGGCGTAGCCACCGGAGCCATCGCCCAGGGCGCACTTGTGGCCGACACCCTGTCGTTGCCCTTTGTTTACATCCGCTCGACTCCCAAGGATCATGGTCTGGAGAACCTCATCGAGGGCAACATCAAGCCCGGGCAGAAGGTGGTCATCGTCGAGGACTTGGTTTCGACCGGCAAGAGCAGCCTCAAGGCAGCTCAGGCCGTGCGCGATGCCGGTGCCGAGGTCATCGGCATGGTTGCCATCTTCACCTACGAGTTTCCGCAGGCTGCCGAGGCATTCAAGCAGGCAGGCATCCAGCTGCTCACCATCAGCAACTACACCGCGATGGTCGACGCAGCAGTCAAGGCCAAGTATATCAAGCCCGAGGATGTCGAGACCCTCAAGCAATGGCGCGAAGACCCCGCCAACTGGACTCCCAACAAAGTCATCGACTAGTTTAGACGATAGACGATAGACGATAGACGTTAACTGTTAACTGTTAACTATAAACTATAAACTGTAAACTCTAAACAACATCTGTGGACACCTACAAGAGCGATGCACAACGCATCAACCACAACATAGAAATCATCTACCAGAAGTTGAGCAACCCTGCCGTGTTCCAGCAGCAGATTGAGGCCAACAAAGACCGTCTGCCCGAGGAGGCGCGTGCCAATATCGAGAAGGTCACCTTTGGCTCCGACTCCATCTGCATCGAATCGCCCATGGGTCCGCTCAAGCTTGCCATCGACGCCGAGCAGAGCCAGGCGCCCGGTCGCCTCGTCTTCACCGCGGCGCAGGCACCTGTCAAGTTCAACATGATGATTGAGCTGACTGCCGTGAGCGACAGCGAGACCGACAGTGTGGCCTCGTTGCAGCTCGACCTGCCCTTCTTCCTGCGCGGCATGGTGGGCAAGCAGCTGGAGGAGGGAGCTAAAAAGTTCGGTCAGATGCTGGCCATGCTCCCCTACGAGAACCTATGACCAGCGAACAGGCACTGTCGCGACTGGCGGCACTGTGCAGCCGGGGCGAACAAGCCGAGAGCGACCTGCGCGACAAGTTGCGGCGGTGGCAGGTCGCTCCCGCCGAGGCCGAAGACATCATCCGGCGGCTCAAGGATGAGAAATTCCTGAGCGACGAGCGTTATGCGCATGCCTTTGTGCGCGACAAGGTGCGCTTCAACGGCTGGGGGCGCATCAAGATTGCCCATGCCCTGCGCCAGAAGCACATCGACAGCCAGTGGATTGAGCAAGCCCTCGTCGACGAGGTCGACGAGGCGGCCTATCACGATACGCTCCTCCACCTGATGCAGGGCAAGCTCCGTTCGGTGTCGAGCCGGGAGCCGCAGGCCGCCCGTGCCGCCCTGTTGCGGTTCGCCGCCTCACGCGGCTTCGAGTCAGACCTGTGCTACCGCTGCCTCGACGAGGTGTGGCACGCACACAACCAGCCCGGCGATGAATAAGTTGGCCGAGTGGGGCAAGGCACTGGCCGACGTGTTCATGCCCCGGTTGTGTCCCGTGTGCGGCAATGCCCTGGTGGCCGACGAGCCCTACATCTGCCGGGCATGCCTGGCCGCATTGCCCCGCACCCATCTCGAGGACATCGACTTCAACACGATGGAGCAACTCTTTGCCGGCAAGGTACCCATCGAAAGGGCCACCGGCTATTTCTACTACCAGAAGAGCAGTCCCTACGCCCAAATCTTGTTTGACATTAAGTATCGCCACTGCCCCGAGATGGGGCAGTGGCTCACTGCACACGCGGCCCGCGACTTGCGGGCCAGTGGTTTCTTTGACGATGTTGATGTAATTGTGCCCGTGCCGCTGCATCCCAGCAAACTTGCCAAGCGCGGCTACAACCAGAGCGACTATCTGGCCCGCGGCCTGTCGCAGACATTAGGTTTGCCGGTTGTCAACGCTCTGCTGTCGACACATGCCCACGGCTCACAGACGCGACGCGGAGCAACCGACCGCTGGCTCAATGCCCAGCACGCTTATGCCTTGCGCTCGTCTCATGGCCGCCAGCTTGCCAACAAGCACATTCTGCTGGTCGACGATGTGGTCACCACCGGTGCCACCCTCGAAGCTTGCTCCCATGCCCTGCTCACCGTGGCCGGTGTCCGCGTCTCGCTCTTCACACTGGCCACTGCCCGCCTCGACTGATTACAGCTGGGCGTCGCTCTGCTGGAACGTGGTGCCGTAGCGCACATCGCCGGTCTGGAGCCCCAGCTTGAGCCACTTCATGCGTTGCGCGCTGGTGCCGTGGGTGAAGCTCTCGGGGATGTCATAGCCCTGTGCGCGCTTCTGCAGATAGTCGTCACCGATGACCTGCGCACACTGGATGGCCTCCTCAAGGTCGCCCTGCTGCAATGAGCGGAACATCTTGTTGTCGTGGTGCGCCCAGACGCCGGCATAGAAGTCGGCCAGCAGCTCGAGCCGCACACTGACGCGGTTGGCATCGGCCTCGCTGAGTCGAGACATCTGCTGGTGAGCCTTCTGCAGCGTGCCGGTGAGATACTCCACATGGTGTCCCACCTCATGGGCGATGACGTAGGCGTAGGCAAAGTCGCCGTCGGCCCCAAGTTGCTTGCGCATGCTGCTGAAGAACGACAGGTCGATGTACAGACACTGGTCGGCCGAGCAGTAGAACGGGCCCATCTGGGCACTGCCCTGACCACAGCCGGTGCTGGTCGAGCCAGTGTATAGCACCATTGTGGGAGGTGTGTAGGTGCCCAGCCCCTGCTCCTGAAAGACCTTGGACCACACATCCTCTGTGCCGGCGAGGATTTTCTTGCTGAACGTGGCCAGCTCCTGCTCCTCCTGGGTGAACTGTGTGGGGTCGGTAGTGCCTTGCTGCTGCTCCATGCCCATGCCCATCGAGCCGGCATTCTGAAGCACGTCGCCGATGTTGCCGCCCATGAGCAGTGTTATGATTCCGGCAATAATAATACCTCCGATGCCACCGATGCCGGCTTTGCGACCGGCACTCATGCCTCGGCGATCCTCAACGTTGCTGCTCTCTCTTCTTCCTTCAAGATCCATAGTGATATTTTTTTAGTTATGATTTGCTATACTAGAGATGTTCTAGACGTTCTAGATTTTCTAGAAGTGCAAAATTAGAAAAAGATTTTCAATAATTGCTCAAAAATGTTGAAAATCCACAATTTTTTGCTACTTTTGCCCGCAAAACCTGACAAGACAATGAGACACAAGACACTGAAACTGATCAAGAACGACCCTTGGCTGGAGCCATTCAGTCAGGCTATCGAGGGCCGGCACAACGATGCGCAACAGAAGCTGGAACATCTGACCGGCGGCACCGGGCACCTCAAGGACTTTGCCAAGGCACATCTCTACTACGGCCTGCATCGCACCGGGTCGGGCGACTGGGTGCTGCGCGAGTGGGCGCCCAATGCCACCGACATCTATGTGGTGGGCGACTTCAACAGTTGGCGCGAATGTGCGCCCTACCGCATGCGGCAAGTGGGCAATGGCAACTGGGAGCTCCAGCTGCCAGAGCGCGGCATGCGACATGGCGAGCTGTTCAAGCTCGTCGTGCACTGGCCGGGCGGACAGGGCGAGCGCATCCCAGCATACGCCACGCGCGTGGTGCAAGACCCGCAGACCCACATCTTCTCGGCTCAAGTATGGGCCCCCGAACAGCCCTATCACTGGCGCGTGAAGCGGTTCAAGCCTCGCCGCGACCCGCTGCTCATCTATGAGTGCCACATCGGCATGGCACAGGAGCGCGAGGCGGTGGGCACCTACGAGGAGTTCCGCCTGCAGGTGCTTCCGCGCATCGCCGCTCTGGGCTATAATGCCATACAAATCATGGCCATACAGGAGCATCCCTACTATGGCTCGTTTGGCTATCATGTGTCGAGTTTCTATGCCGCGTCGAGCCGCTTCGGCACCCCCGAAGAGCTGAAGTGCCTCATCGACGATGCACACGAGCGGGGCATTGCCGTGATTATGGACATCGTGCACTCGCACGCGGTGAAGAATGAGGTTGAGGGGCTTGGGCGCTTTGACGGCACGGGCAACCAGTACTTCTATGGCGACGGGCGGCGCGAGCACCCGGCATGGGACTCGCTGTGCTTTGACTATGGCAAGGACGAGGTGCTCAACTTCTTGCTGAGCAACTGCCGCTACTGGCTAGAGGAGTATCACTTCGACGGCTTCCGCTTCGATGGAGTGACTTCGATGCTCTACTACAACCACGGGTTGGGGCAAGCCTTCGGCAGCTATGGCGACTACTACGATGGCGGCGAGGACACCAATGCCATCACCTACCTCACACTTGCCAACCTGCTCATCCACGAGGTGAACCGCCAGGCCATCACCATCGCTGAAGAGATGAGCGGCATGCCCGGGTTGGCCTGCCCCTACAAGGACGGCGGCATCGGGTTTGACTACCGCATGGCCATGGGCATCCCCGACTACTGGATCAAGCTCATCAAGGAGCGCAAGGACGAGGACTGGCGCCCGAGCAGCATCTTCTGGGAGCTGACCAACCGCCGCGCCGACGAGCGCACCATCAGCTATGCCGAGAGCCACGACCAGGCTCTTGTGGGCGACAAGACCATCATCTTCCGCCTGATTGACAAGGAAATGTACTGGCACATGATGGACGGCGACCACGATGCCACAGTCGAGCGCGGCATGGCGCTGCACAAGATGGTCAGACTGGTGACAGCCACCACCATTAATGGCGGCTATCTCAACTTCATGGGCAACGAGTGGGGACATCCCGAGTGGATTGACTTCCCGCGCGAGGGCAACGGCTGGAGCTACAAGTATGCGCGACGGCAGTGGAGCCTGGTGGACCGTGACGACTTGAAGTACAAGTACCTCAACAACTGGGACCACGACATGATACACCTGCTGGCCGGCACACCGGGCTTTGAGTCGCTGCCCGTTGTCAAATTGTGGGACAAGGATGACGACCAGGTGCTGGCCTACACGCGAGGCGACCTGGTGTTTGTGTTCAACTTCAATCCCATCCGTTCGTTCAGCGACTATGGTTTCCTGGCCCCGGAAGGCGAGTACATCGGTGTGATGGACAGCGACAACCAGCGTTATGGCGGCTACGGCAACATCGACGAGACCACCCACCATCTGACTCAGGCCGACCCGCTCTATGCCGACAAGCACCTGGGCTGGCTCAAGCTCTATATCCCTGCCCGCACTGCCCTGGTGTTGCGCAGACAATGACCGGCTAATTCCACAGCCAGAAGCCTCAAAACCACGAATCACGCGAAGCGCGGACATAGTGTCGCTTCGCGTGATTCGTGGTTTGCGGCATGAATGCTTTGCCAGCCGTTTTAGAAGGGTGGTTGCTCTCCTTGCTGCGGCTGCTGTTGTGTGGGTTGCTGTGCTGGACGGGGCTGTGCGGGCTGCTGTGGAGCAGCTTCGGCCTTGGGCCGTCCCAGCAGCTCGAAACTGTCGACATAGACCTCGGTGACATAGTGCTTGATGGCATTGCGGTCTTCCCACATGCGTGTGCGCAGGTGACCCTCGATGTAGAGTTGTGTGCCCTTGCGAATATACTTCTCGGCCACCTCGGCATTGCGCCCCCACATGACGATGTTGTGCCATTCGGTGCGCTCTGGCACCTGCACGCCATTGGAATTAGTATAGCCGCGCTCGGTGGTGGCCAGCGAGAACGAGGCCACGGGTTGCCCCTGTGCGACATAACGCACATCCGGGTCACGACCGACGTTTCCCAAGAGAATGACTTTGTTGACTGACATCTTTTACTGAATAGAGAATTAAGAATTGAAAATCATAAACTACGACTTAGGCTAGAGCATGAGACCGGCACGCTCGTGCAGGCCAAACATGAGATTCATGGCGTGGACAGCAGTGCCGACTGTGCCCTTGACAGTCTGGTCGATGGCCGACGTGAGGCGCAGGTAATCGCCCTCGCGTGAGATGTGAATCAGACACTTGTTGGTCCCGGCAACATCGCCCAGCTGCGGGGCATGGTCGATGACAAAGGTGAAATTGTGGTCATCGTAGTACTGTTCAAACAGCTGCCGAACCATCGGGACATCGATGCCGCTCTTGAAATAGACCGTGGCAAGCATGCCACGCGCAAAGCACGCCTGCATCGCCGTCAGGTGAATGGGACTGGCAAAACTGGTCTGTAGCGACGACAATACGCGCCGCAACTCCTGCACCTGATCACTGAGGACTTCTGGCTCGACCATCGACACACGGCTGCCCGTGGTGGACAGAGCGTTGCCCATGACCACTGTAGCATGCAGCTCGCTGTTGAGCATCAGGTTCTTGGCCAGCGGTATCAAAGCCAGCGACAACGACATGGCCACATCGCCAGGGCAAGTCACACGCATGCAGTCGTGCACCATGCGCCGGCGGTTAATCTCGCTCATGCCATAGGTGAAGCCCGAAGTCTGCTCGTCGGTCAGACGATAGCGAGGCGAGAGGTCGATAACGCGCACCGATGGCGGCACCTGCTCGAGCCAAGCCGTGTCGGCGACATTGCTGTCGCACAAAAAAATGACATCCATGCCTTGCCATTGTTGCTCACCCGGCTCGTCACAGAATGTCAAATCGGTCTCGCCGACCAGCGCGGGGTGCACCTGCGCCACACCTTGCCCGGCGTGCGCGGCATCGATGACCCACCGCAGGTCAACATCAGGATGGTGGAGCAAAAGCCGCATCAACTGCGCAGCCGTGGACTCTGCCCCACCAACTAAGCCTGTTTTTATCATACAATATCAGTCTGTGTCGTTCCAGTCAATCAGGGTTGAGCGAAACGATTCAGGAAATCGCGCACCTCGTCGTGATCGACACCCTCGCGCAAGATGACAAACACGGTGTCGGCACCAGCGATTGTGCCCAAAATCTCGGGAGCATGAGCCATGTCAATGTCGTAGGCCAAGCCTGTGGCATAGCCATTGCGGGTCTTGATGACTGCAAAGTTGCCGGAGAACTCTACCGACTGGAATCCGACATTTCCATGCAGCGGCATGTCCATGCCATGCTGGCGAAGCTTGTTCTGAACCTCTCGCCCATCGGGGATAATGTACATGTAGCCGCCATTGTCGGTGGCCACCTTCGAAATCTTCAGTGCCTTGAGGTCTCGTGAGAGGGTGGCTTGAGTCACATGAAGGTCGCGTTCGGCCAACTTCATGGCCAACTCGTTCTGGCTGCCAATACATTCGTTCTGGATCAGCTCAACGATAATCTGCATTCGGTTTCTTTTATTCTTCACAATACCTAAATTTTAAGTAAAACTTTCTGTCTTGTTAATGTTTGGGTTAAATCACACAATTTCCCTAGTGAATTTATTTATCACCACAAATATACGGTTTTATAACGGAATAATTGTTTAAAATTGCCATGCCGTGTTTAATAATTCACATAATTTTAGATTTAAGGGTAAAAATTAAAGTATTTTTACAGCAGAAGCTTATATTTGTGCCGCAGATTCGCGAACAAAGCAATAAAAAGCACTGAAATATTTTGCCCAATTGATTATAATGTGTAACTTTGCAGTCTATATTATTCAAAGATTACTGAAAAACTATGAAGTATTATATTGCTGAGAACGGACAACCGGCTGGCCCGTTTGAGATGAAGGACTTGATGGAACATGGCTTGAACCCGGACTCACAGGTGTGGAACGAGAAGATGTCGGGCTGGACACGGGCCCGCGAGGTACCCGAGCTCATGAGCATGCTGGGCATCCAGCAGCCCATCGCCCCACAACCGGTGCAACCAGTGCAGCCAGTGCAGCCACAGTCGCCCTACGCGCCACAGCAGCCACAGCAATCCGAGCAGTCGCCCTACGCGCCACAGCAGCCACAGCAATCCGAGCAGTCGCCCTACGCGCCACAGCAACCGCAGCAATCTGAGCAGTCGCCCTACGCGCCACAACAACCGCAGCAATCCGAACAGTCGCCTTACGCGCCACAGCAACCACAGCAATCCGAGCAGTCGCCCTACGCGCCACAGCAACCACAACAATCCGGTCAGGTGACGGCAAATGGGCCTCAAGCCGAGCAGACGCAAGGCTATGGTCAGCAGCCCTCACCCTACGCGCAACCGCAGTACCAGCAGCCGCAGCAGCCGCAGCAGCCGCAGTATCAACAGCCATACGCCCAGCAGCCATACGGTCAACCCTATGCGCCACAAGGTTTTCCGCCCAAGAATTGGATGACCGAGTCAGTCATCTTCACAGTGCTGAGCGTGATATGCTGCTGCAACCCCATAGCCCTGATTACGGGCATCATCGCCATGGTCAATGCCGGCAAGGTCAACCCACAGCATCAGATGGGCAACATAACAGGTGCCACCGAGAGTGCCAAGACCGCCAAGATGTGGGCACTAATTACACTGGGCATCCTGATTGTGGGAGCCATCATATCGGTAGTCACCTTAGTGCTTTCTCCCGGTGTCAAAGAAGCCTTCATGAATGGTTATGAAAACGGCTACAACCCGGTGTAACACATCGAGGATTAATAATGAATGCCCGGCTCACCATGGTGGCCGGGCATTCATTATTGACGGGGTTGAAGATTAGTCTGTGCACTTGGCGCAGATAAACTCGCGGTTGAGGCGGGAGATGTTGCTCAACTTGATGTTCTTGGGGCACTCGGCTGCGCAGGCACCGGTGTTGGTGCAGTTGCCGAATCCCAGCTCATCCATCTTGGCGAGCATGGCCTTGACACGCTTCTTGGCCTCGGTACGCCCCTGGGGCAGGAGCGCGAACTGGCTGACCTTGGCACTGACAAAGAGCATGGCCGAGCCATTCTTGCAGGCCGCCACACACGCGCCGCAGCCGATGCACGACGCACTGTCCATGGCCTCGTCGGCAGCCACCTTGCTGATGGGAATGGCATTGGCATCCTGGGCACCACCGGTGTTGAAGCTCACATAACCGCCGGCCTGCTGAATCTGGTCGAAAGCGTTGCGGTTGACCATCAGGTCCTTGATTACGGGGAAGGCTGCGCTGCGCCAGGGCTCGACGGTGATGGTCTCGCCATCGTGGAAGCGGCGCATATACAACTGGCAAGTCGTGGCACCTGTGGCGGGGCCGTGGGGATGACCGTTGATATAAAGCGAGCACATGCCGCAGATGCCCTCGCGGCAGTCGTGGTCGAAGTGTATGGGCTCTTCACCCTTCTCGACGAGTTGCTCATTGAGGATGTCGAGCATCTCGAGGAAAGAGGTGTCGGTGGGGATGTCCTGCATCTGATAGGTCTCAAAGCGACCCGGCTCCTTCGGTCCGGCCTGGCGCCAAACCTTCAGTTTGAAACTTATTGCGTTATCCATTTTTTCAGTAGTAAACAAGTAGACAATTAGCTCTTATAATTTCTCGTCTGGACCTTGATGGCCTCGTAGTGCAGGGGCTCCTTGAGCAGGCTGGGAGCGGTCTCGTCGTTGCCGTTGTACTTCCAGCACTGGACATAGAAGAAGTTCTCGTCGTCGCGCTTGGCCTCGCCCTCCTCGGTCTGATACTCCTCGCGGAAGTGGCCACCGCAGCTCTCGTTGCGCGTTAGTGCATCGTAGGCAATGAGCTCGCCCATGGTGATGAAGTCGCGCAGACGGAACGCCTTGTCCAGCTCGTTGTTCATGCCCTCGATGGTGCCGGGGACAAAGAGGTTGGTCTCAAACTCGTGACGCAACTCCTTGAGCTTGGTGAGTGCAGTCTCAAGGCCCTCCTTAGTGCGGCCCATGCCCACATACTCCCACATGATGTGGCCCAGTTCCTTGTGGATGCTGTCGACCGAGCGCTTGCCCTGGATGCTCATGATGTGCTCCAGATCGGCCTGCACGCGCTTCTCGGCCTCGTCAAACTCGGGCGTGTCGGTCGAGAAGTGAGGCACAGTGATCTGGTCGCTCAGATAGTTCTGGATGGTGTAGGGCAGCACGAAGTAGCCGTCGGCCAGACCCTGCATCAGTGCCGATGCGCCCAGACGGTTGGCACCGTGGTCGCTGAAGTTGCACTCGCCGATGGCAAACAGACCCTTGACACTGGTCTGCAGCTCATAGTCCACCCAGATGCCGCCCATGGTGTAGTGGATGGCGGGGTAGATCATCATCGGGTTGTAATACTTCTCGCCATTGATTTCATTGGCCAGCTCACCGGGGTTGACATCGGTGATCTCCTCATACATGTCGAACAGGTTGCCATAGCGCTGGCGAATCACATCGATGCCCAGGCGGTTGATGGCCTCGCTGAAGTCGAGGAACACGGCCTTGCCGGTGTTGTTCACACCGTAGCCCTTGTCGCAGCGCTCCTTGGCGGCACGGCTGGCCACGTCGCGTGGCACCAGGTTGCCGAATGCCGGATAGCGGCGCTCCAGATAGTAGTCACGGTTCTCCTCGGGGATGTCACTGCCCTTGATTTGGCCGGCCTGAAGCTTCTTGGCATCCTCGATGTCCTTGGGCACCCAGATGCGGCCGTCGTTGCGCAGCGACTCGCTCATCAGCGTCAGCTTCGACTGCTTGTCGCCATGCACCGGGATGCAGGTGGGGTGAATCTGCACGTATGCCGGGTTGGCAAACCATGCGCCCTTGCGATAGCAAGCCATAGCGGCCGAGCAGTTGCAGGCCATGGCGTTGGTCGACAGGAAGTAGGTGTTGCCATAGCCGCCGGTGGCGATGACCACTGCATGAGCGGCGAAGCGCTCGAGCTTGCCGGTGACCAGGTTGCGGGCGATGATGCCCCGCGCGCGGCCGTCGATGATGACCACATCGTGCATCTCATAGCGGTTGTAGCTCTTGACCTTGCCCATCTGGATCTGGCGGTTCAGACTCGAGTAGGCACCCAGCAGCAGCTGCTGGCCAGTCTGCCCCTTGGCATAGAAAGTGCGGCTCACCTGCGCGCCACCGAACGAACGGTTGGCCAACAGGCCGCCATACTCGCGGGCAAAGGGCACGCCCTGTGCCACACACTGGTCGATGATGTTGTTCGACACCTCGGCCAGACGATAGACGTTGGCCTCACGGGCACGATAGTCACCACCCTTGACCGTGTCATAGAACAGACGGTAGACCGAGTCGCCGTCGTTCTGATAGTTCTTGGCTGCGTTGATGCCACCCTGTGCGGCAATCGAGTGTGCGCGACGGGGCGAGTCCTGGATGCAGAAGTTGAGCACATTGAAGCCCATCTCGCCCAGTGTGGAGGCTGCGCTGGCTCCGGCCAGACCGGTGCCGACGACGATGATGTCGAGTCGACGCTTGTTGGCGGGGTTGACCAGTTTCTGGTGTGCCTTATAGTTTGTCCACTTCTCGGCCACGGGACCCTCGGGAATCTTTGAGTCAATCATGGGCTGAGCAGTCTTGATTGTAGTTTCTTCCATTTTCGTCTAGATGATTTTAAAGGTTAATACTCAGCTTACGGGATGGCAAAGAACCAAGTGAAGTAGCAAGCCTCGACGGCAAACAAGCCCATGACGATGGTTGCCCACCAGGAGCCGATGCACTTGAAGCGCTCAATCCAGCGTTCGTTGGCTGTACCCAGTGTCTGGAACGCGCTCCAGAAACCGTGCGTGATGTGCAGCCAGATGGCACAGAAGCCAATCAGATAGACCGGCAACACCCACAGCTGGCCGAAAGCCAGCGACAGAGCCTCCTTGCCACTCAATGGCATGTCGCCCATGATCTCGGGGAGCTGCATCTTGGCCCAGAAGTGGTAGAGGTGCAACACCAGGAAGCAAAGCACGATGATGCCCAGCACCAGCATGTTCTGCGAGGCCCACTCGACCGTGGCAGGCTTCTTCGACACCTCGTAGGCGTTCGAGCCGCGGGCCTTGCGATTCTGCATCGACAGCCAGAAGGCATAGCAGATGTGAATCACAAAACCACCGGCCAGCACTGCTGTGCCCACCAGTGCATACCAGTTGGCACCCAGGAACTCGCACACTGCCTCATAAGCGTCAAACGAGATGAGGGCTACGGCGTTCATCAGCGCGTGGAATGTTAAGAATAGGATCAAGAAAAGTCCGGTGACGCTCATCACCACTTTTCGACCTACAGAGGAATTAGTTAACCACATAGCAGTTCAGTAAAAATTTAGTTATTAATTGATTATTTAATAAACAAACCCAGAATTGCACAAGTTGACAAGCACGCCAGCTTATCGACTTGTCCGCTCGGTGTGCCGCACCAGATTCTGAGCGACAAAACCAAACAAGGCACAAATAATCCGCAAAATTACCGCAAAAAAGTGGGATGCACAAAAAAAAGAGCGAAAATCGGTGTTTTTCGGCAATTATGGGCATGAAACACCCTCGCCCCATGCCGTGTTCACAGCATGGGGTGAGGGGCGCACCATCAGAGTGCGTCAGGTCTCCAGTATGATATAGGCCGCGATGAGCACCACTATAAACATGACCAACCTGAACACGTTGTAGCAGGTGTAGATGAACTCAGCTTTATCCTTATTCATAGCGTGACAAGTTTTTTTTCACCGCAAAGGTCACACTTCGTTGTTTCATAACAGTGACAAATCGGTGACAATGTTGTGTCGACACAATATCTTCACAGGTTTGTAACCAGGATGAAACAAGCCACCGCTAACTTTGCACCATCATTCGAACTAAGTCACTTAATCATGGAGATTACTTATCTGATTATCACAGTGTTCATGCTGATTTTGGCAGCATTGGGCCTATTTGTGGGTGTGAGCAACGATGCGGTCAACTTCTTGTCATCGGCTATCGGAGCCAAAGCAGGCACGTTCAGAACCATTCTGGTCATAGCATCGATGGGCGTGCTCACCGGAGCACTCATGTCGGCGGGAATGATGGATGTGGCGCGCCACGGCATCATGCAGCCAGACAATTTCTCGTTCCGCGAGGTGATGATTGTGTTCATGGCCGTGGTGGCCACCAACATCATCGTGCTTGACCGGTTCAACGACCTGGGACTGCCCACATCGTCGACAGTGACACTGGTATTCGGCCTGTTGGGGGCCACGTTCATCCTGGCCGTAGTCAAGATTCAAGCTGACCCGTCATTGACGCTGTCGGCACTGATGAACACTGACAAGGCACTGTCGCTGATTATCGCCATCTTTGCCAGTGTGGCCATTGCCTTTGTGTGTGGCCTGGTGGTGCAGTGGCTGTCGCGACTGGTGTTCACCTTCGACCTGCACAGCAGCAGTTGCCTGGTGCACGGCATCTTCGGGGGGGTGTCGTTCAGCGTGCTGGCCTACTTCATCTTCATCGAGACCCTGTCTGAGTCGCCTCTCATCGCCGACTCGCTGAAGACGTGGATTGCCGCCAACACCCCACTGCTGTTGGGAGGCACTTTTGTCATCACCGCAGTGCTGGCTGCCTTGTTGAGCCGACTACGCGTCGACGTGATGCGCATCATAGTGTTCAGCGGCACCTTTGCGCTGGCCATGGCCTTTGCGGGCAACGACCTGGTCAACTTCATCGGTGTGCCTCTGGCAGGACTGGACTCCTATCAGGACTGGTCGGCGCATGGAGCCACCGACATCAACTCCTACATGATGAGTTCGCTGTCACAGTCGGCGCGTTCTCCGTTCCTCTACCTGGCCATCGCCGGTGTGCTGATGATTGTCGCCATGGCGACAAGTAAAAAGGCGCATCATGTGGTGCAGACCTCGGTTGACCTGAGCCGGCAGGACGAGGGCGACGAGATGTTTGGCACCTCGCAGGCTGCGCGCAGCCTGGTGCGAGCCGTGCAGGATGGCAACGACTACTTGCGCCACGCCGCGCCACGCAAGCTGATGGCCACCATTGACCGGCGGTTTGACAAGAGTGCCAGCCAGCTGCCCGACGATGCGGCCTTCGACATGCTGCGTGCGGCCATCAACCTGGTACTCTCGTCGGCTCTTATCATCGTGGGCACCAACTACAAGTTGCCGCTGTCCACGACCTATGTCACCTTTATGGTGGCAATGGGCACCAGCCTGGCCGACCGCGCCTGGACACGCGACAGCGCGGTCTATCGTGTGACTGGAGTGATCAGCGTCATCGGTGGATGGCTCATCACGGCAGGCATCACCTTTGCCGCCTGTGCGCTGGTGTGTCTGCTGATGTACCTGGGCGGCATCCCCGTGATGCTGGCCATGATGGCTGTTGTGATCTATACGCTGGTGCGCAGCCACATCCGATTCGGCAAGAAGCAGCAAGATTCACATCAGGAACAACTCTACAAACTGATGATGCGCAGCCGCGACCCCGAGCTGGTATGGGACCTGCTGCAGCGTCACATCAGCCAGACACAGTCGGGGGTGTGCCGCTTCACTCTGCAGCACTATGAACGCATCATCGACGGCCTGGCCCACGAGCGGGTGAGACAGCTGCGAGAGGTGGGCAAGGACTTGCGCCAAGAGCAGGACGAGCTCAAGCGCACGCGCCGCAAGGAGTTCCTGAGCCTGCGCCGCATTCCGCGCAACATCGCGCTGGAGCGCAACACATGGTTCCATCTGGGCGCCAACAGCAACCAACAGTATGTCTACACGCTCAAACGCATGCTCGAGCCAGTCAAGGAGCATGTCGACAACAACTTCAGCCCACTGCCTGAGAAGTATCTCACCGAGTTTGCCCCTGCAAGGAACACCATCACTGAGCTGATGGAAGAGACTGTCAATATGCTCGAGAGCCGAGACTTCACAGGCTACAAGCAGGTCATGAGTCAGGCCGACCAGTGCAAGGACCAGCTGTCGCAACTGCGCGAACACCTCATCGACGACATGCAAGGCTCGGACAACTCATCGAGCTACAAGACCGCGCTCATCTATCTCACCGTCCTGCAAGAGAGCCAGGAGATGCTCAGCATCATGCGCCACCAGCTGCGCGCAGCCAACAAGCTGCTCTCAAAATGACACCATTCGGATCCCGCCCCGAATTGTGGCGCATTGGGGACGGTTCTTTTTCGCCAAAAGTTAAATCTGATGGCGCATTGGGGACGGTTCTTTTTCGCCAAAAGTTAAATCTGATTAACAATTGGCGGAAAAGAACCGTCCCCAATGCGCCATTTTTTGCGAAAGGTGTAACTTTGTGGGCAAAAAGTGATGGACATGAAGTTGAAGCAGGGATTTGTTGAGATGCTTGAGCAGGTGATGCCCGGCGAGGCCGAAGCATTGTGCCGAGCTATCTGCGAGACGGAACCGTGTGTGAGTGTGCGCGTCAATGAGGCCAAGGGGGCCTGCGTGCCCGCGGGCGTAGCGCGTGTGCCCTGGTGCCGGAGCGGGTTCTATCTGGACGCGCGTCCGGCATTCACGTTCGACCCGCTGCTGCATGCCGGGCTGTACTATGTGCAAGATGCGTCATCGATGTTTGTCGCTCACGTCATCGGTCAGCTGATTGACCGCCCGGTGCGCTATCTGGACCTCTGCGCCGCCCCTGGAGGCAAGACCACAGCCGCGCTGCAAGCCCTGCCTGCGGGGTCGCTGGTGGTGGCCAACGAGATAGTGCCAGCCCGCGCCCGTGCGCTGGCCGACAATGTGATGCGCTGGGGCTCGCCGCATGCTGTGGTGACGTGCAACGCTCCATCGCAGCTGGGCCGGCTGGTCGACGCGTTCGACGTGGTGGCGACCGATGTGCCGTGCAGCGGCGAGGGGATGATGCGCAAGGACACCGAAGCAGTGTCACAATGGTCGCCAGCCCTGGTCGAGCAATGTGCAGCCCGTCAACGCGAGATATTGCGCGACATCTGGCCAGCCCTGCGTCCCGGTGGCCTGCTCATCTATAGCACTTGCACCTATAATCGCCAGGAGAACGAGGACATCATCGAGTACTTGATTGAGCACTATGGTGCCACACCAGTGAACATCGACACCGACACGTCGTGGGGCGTCGCCCCGGCGATGGGTCGCGACCTGCCGTGCTATCGCTTCATGCCCCACCGCACGCGCGGCGAAGGGCTGTTCATGGCAGTGTTGCGCAAGCCCGCCGGCTCCGCGCAACCACTGCGCATCAAGAAGAAACCGTCATCGTCCTCCCCCACCCTCCCCGCACAAGTGCGCGACTGGCTGCTGAGCGTCCAGGACTATGACTTGAGCCAGCACGGTGATGAAGTGGTGGCCAACCCCAAGGCCCATGCCGACCTGCTGGCTGCGCTGCGTGCCGCCTGCAGTGTCATCTACTCAGGCGTGACGCTGTGCACAGTCAAGGGCAAGAATTGCGTGCCGCACCAGTCGTTGGCATTGAGTGCCGCACTAGAGCGTTCAGCCCTGCCCTCGTGCAGTGTCAATTATGCCACCGCATTGGCCTATCTGCGTGGCGAGGCCATCACGGTCGATGCCCCCCGTGGCCCAGTGCTGGTGACCTATGACAATGTCCCGCTGGGTTGGGTCAACAATCTGGGCAATCGTGCCAACAACCTCTACCCCAAGGGCCTGCGCATCGTCAGCAAAAACAATCCCGACCATGCTCCGTGCATAGTCGGGATTGGAAAATAGCCTGTGAAATTCATCATCTCTTGCCGAGCATGATGTTGATGACGACATTGACATCAACCACGTCGACCTCGCCGTTGCCATCGACATCGGCCGCGTCAATCCTGTCGACCTTGCCGAGCATGATGTTGATGATTGCATTGACATCGACCACGTCGATCACACCGTTGCCATCGACATCGCCCACAATATCGTTGGGGAGGTAGTTGGTCGGAATCTCATCACCCATATAGTGGAATGTGATGTCGTCGACATAGATGGGTTCGGTCTTACTGCCGCCCGGCTGAGTGAAGCGCCACATCATCTGATTGACATCATTCTTGATGAGCCACTCGGCCACCTTGTCGGTACCTTTGGCCACATCGAGCGTGTTGAGTGTTGTCCACTTGGTGTCACTGGCACTCTTGTACTCCACACTGACCTTAGCTGCCGTGGTGGTGTAGTTGTAGGCATGGAACGAGACCATGAGCGGCCTGGTGGGCAGCGGCGCAGTCATATAGAAATAACTGGGCATCGTCATGGCGACAGCCTTGCGCCCGTTGCAAGCCGAGTCGGGCGCCACAACCACATTGCTCTGGAAGAAAGTCCAGTTGGCAAAGTACCCCATTACATCGGCCGCATCACCTGTTGACGATGTGGGCATTCGTTCGAAGTCCTCGGTGATGCTTTTGGCCCCATCTTGCCGGAACGTGGAGAAGGTAATGACCCCTCCCGACTCACGGATATCTCTGATGCCCAACTCGGTGGGAAGCTGCCCCCAGGTGAGCAGTGCCGGCTGTGTGAAGGCATCGAGGTTGCGAACGCTGCTCGTGCCCGGGAACGGGTCAGAGGCACTGGCCGATGTGGCCTGCCCGGCACGGATAATCTCAAGATAGTTGTGCTCGGGGTTAACATTGACATTGTTGTTGGTCCACGCGGCTATATTGGTCGAGTCGACTCGCCACACGAGCATACCGTGGCCGGGAATCTCGCTGTCCCATCGCGACTTCTGGCGGTTGTCAAGCATGAAATACTCACGCGAGATGGGCGACTTGATGATGTAGCCCTCGTTGCTGGTGTTGACCGGGTTGAGCGTATAACTGCCCGGCTCGGTGATGACGGTGGGATTGGCGAAACCCATGGTGTAGCGCTCAAACATGGTGTATCCACAGGGTGTTCGTCCATGGTTGAAATAGCTACCTCCCGCCATGACATCCCATTCGCCCGGGTCATTGCTCCGACCACCACTCTTGCCATAGTCGGTGTCGTAATGGTCCTTCACACCCAGCACATGGCTGAACTCGTGGCACATGGTGCCCACGCCACCGATAGTGGCAAATAATCCATTGAGATACTCCAGCCCGTCCATCTCGACCGAGCAGGCATAGCGAGCCAGGAACTTGCCGTCATAACTCACGCCAGAGTTGGCAAACGACGAGGCATGTGGCCAGAGGTAAGACGAGGTGTTGCCACTATAGTTCGAGCCATAGCCGGCGACAATGAAGTAAATCATATCGACGGTGCCATCACCATTGGCATCATACAGGCTGAAGTCCACTTGGTCTTGCACCTGCTCCAGCACCGACAGGAAGATGGTGCGGGCATTGGCTGTCTGCGAGAAGTCGTCAGCGTTGTAGTTGGCTTTTACCGGACCGATGACATCAAACTGTGGGTCAAACTGGCCCATCGAGTTGTCGTAGAAGTAGTCGCGCACCGAGCCGGTGCAGCTGACCCACTGCAAGCTGTTCTGCTCCTTGTAGCCAGTGTAGTTCCGCTTGTTGGTCTGATCCTGATAGAACGCTTGCGCGTCGGTGCGCTTGAACGACCTGTCCTTCAGCTCGACCAGGACGACCAGTCCTCGGTAGTTATCCCACGAGCCCGCCTTGGCCGGTGCCATGGCGGCATCGCTCTGCGTGCGTCTAGCCCTTGCCGCCCGAGCCGTCTCCTGGCTCTGGAGATGCGTTCCCACCTGTGCCAGGAACTGTGTTTCACCTGCTGTGCGCATGGCCCTGTCGTGAGCCATGATGCCCGACGGCACCAGCCGCCCGTTGTCGAGGCGTGCATACTCAAAACAGCCACTGGCATTGCGCACAACGGTATAGCCGTCGGTGGTGCAACTATAGTTGTAGAACTCATCGCCCACGAGCCTGACAGTGACAGTCTTGCCGTCGGGCTGGGTGATGGTGGCCAGTGCCGGATGCGCCGGAACGGCATGTGCCCCCATCGCCATGGCTGCGGCGGCACATAGTGCTAGAGTTTTTTTCATCTTTTATTAAATAAGGAATATAAATTCGTTCAATTGCGGCCCAGCATCAAGTTAATCACCCGGTTGACATCGCTAATGTCGACCGTGCCATTGCCCGTGACATCGGCGGCGGGATTAGCCCGCTTGCCCAGCATGACGTTGATGACCTCATTGACATCGGCCACATCGACCTGCCCGTCACCTGTGACATCACCACTGACGAGGACACCGCTGTAGTAGAACTTAATGTTGTCGATATAACACGGCTGGTTGGCGTGTCCGCCAGCCATCGTGAAGCGATAATATGTGGGCTGCGTGTTCTCGATGTTGATGAAGCTGGTGGCCGTCTCTCCGGCGGCGACGCTGAAGACCTCGTTGCCCACTCTTTCCCACGTAGCGCCATCGAGCGACGAATAGAGCATGAACTTGGCATCGGTCGGCGATGAGTTGTACAGCGTGCACTCGACGCGGAACGCCCTGACCATGAGCGGCTCGTCCATGGCGATGAGCGACGGCTTGACCATCCGCACGGCATGCTGGCCGTCGCAGTAGGTCGCGCCCGGTGCGGCGACATTTGCCCCCGAGAAGTTCCAGCGGGCAAAGTTGCCCTGCACTTGCTTGAGGTTCTTGTTGGTCGTCACAGCCATCTGCTCAAAGTCCTCAACCAGAATATCGGGCTGCACTGCCTGCTTGACGTCAAATGTGATGACACCATCGTTCTCGACGATGTTTCGAATCTCGAAGTCGCAGTCGACCTGTGCCCAGGTGCGCAGGCTGGGCTGGGTGAGGTTGGAAACCATAGTCACATTGTCGGTGCCGGGGAAGGGGTCACTCGGGCTGGCACCGCTGGTGCCGTTGCCTGCGCGCAGCAGCTCATAGTAATTGCGGCTGGGGTTGGAGTTGACGATGTTCCACTCCCAGGGACGGTTGTCGGTCGAGTCGATGCGAGCGATGAGCATGCCATGACCGGGCAGATAAGCATCCCAGCGCACCCGCTGGCGGTTGTCGAGCATGAAGAACTCGCCCTGGACCGGTGTGCGCAGGATGAGTCCATCGCCTGTGTTGCCCACATAGCGCAGCGTGAACGAGCCCTCGGCATTGATTTCCTGCGGGTGGTTCCATCCCAGGGCATAGCGTTCCCAAATGCTGTAGCCACACGGCGTGCGGCCAAAGTTGAAACTGCCGCCACCGGCCATGAGGTCCCACTCGCCCGGGTCGTGACTCTGACCCTGCTCGGCATAGTTGGTGTCGTAGAGGTCGGGCAGTCCCAGCACATGGCTGAACTCGTGGCACATGGTGCCGATGCCCAGCGGCAGAGGATAGCCCTGCGACTCCCAGCCGTAAATCTCTGTGGAGCTGGCATACATCCCAGCGGCAACGCCATCGTACACATACCATTCATCGGCATAGTAGTTATAGAGCCACGACTTGTGTGGCCACAGATAGTCCCCATTGTTGCCGCTGTAGTTGGCCGAGTAACCAGCCACCAGAAAGTAGACCATGTCAATCAAGCCGTCACCATCGGTGTCATAGTCGCTGAAGTCGACCATCGGGTCGGCGGCATCCATGGCAGCCTTGAAGATGTTTTGAGAGTTCTCAGTGCCACCGTGGTCGGTGCTGGCATAGTCCAGGTCGACCGGGCCGACGATGTCAAACTCAGGGGCGAAGATGCCACCCGACTGCTCCTTGAAGTAGTCGTGCATCGAGCCGGTGCAGTTGTGCCGACGACCGTTGAACATGAAGTGGTCAAAACCCTCCTCGTTGACCATCTTGTCGTAGAAGTCGTGAGGGTCGTCCATCATGAACTGGCGGTCGGTGTAGTTGATGAGGATAATCAGACCGCGGAAGGTAGAATAGTCAATCATGGGGTCGCGACGGGGCCGATTTTGCTCCAAGGGGCCGCCTGCGTGCACACGGCTCTGACGCCCCTTGAGCGCATGGCGCAACGAGCGGGCATGTTTGCCCACCTGCTCCAGCATCTGTCCCTCGGCCATGGCTCGGTTGCCCGGGTCGTGAGCCAAGATGCCCGACAGCAACAGCTGGTCACCCACCGGCCGTGCGTACTCGTATGAACCGCCGGCATTGCGCAGCACGGTGTAGCCATCGACAGTGGTGTAGTAGTGGAAAAATTCGTCACCCACCAGGCGCAGCGTCAGTGTTGAGCCGTCGCTCTGGGTGACATGGGTTGGAGTCTTGTCGGCCGGGATGGCCCAGCATGCGACTCCCAAAATCAAATACATCAAGAAAATCGAAACTTTTCTCATAACTTCTATAACTTCTCTAAAATATTGTTAGTTAAAAAAGTGAGGTGTGGCACAAGAACTGTTGCAGTCTCTGACACACCTCACAGTATCATTGCCTCATGCCGTTTATTGCTTGCCCAGCATGATGTTAATCACAGCGTTGACATCGGCAATGTCAATGGTGCCGTTGCCGGTCACGTCGCCAGCGGTTGTGGCATCGTCTCGACCCAGCATCATGTTGATCACGGCGTTGACATCGGCGATGTCGACAGTGCCGTCGCCTGTGACGTCACCCGGGACAACCTCCTCGGGTCCGCCTTGCTCACCCGTGTAGTAGACGGTGAAGTTGTCGATATAGACCGGAATGTTCTTGTTGCCAGAGTTCTGCACCACACGCAGACGCACACCTTGTGTGTTGGTCACCGGCACGAGCCAGTTGCATGCTGTGCGCGTCGAGCCGGGCACGAGGATGTCGGTCGAGCCCATGACGTTCTTGGCCTTGACCCAGGTTTCTCCATCGTCGGTTGAGTAGGTAAGCCCCATCTTGGCGTTGTTCCCTGAGGTATTGTAAATGTCATAGCTCACCTCCTGAATGTTGTAATAGATGGGCTTGACCGATGTGAACTGGCTGGGATAGACCATCTCGACGGCCTTTGTGCCCGTGCAATAGGCAGCATCGGGTGTCTTGACAAAACTCTTGATGAAGTCCCACGTTGTGAACGTACCCTCCACGCCCTTGGTCGACGATTCGCTCATGACTGGCATTCCCTCAAACGTCTCGACCAGTGCCGGCCAGTAGCTGTCCTCGCTGTTGACCACACTGAATGTGATGATGCCGTCAGTCTCGCGGATATTCTCAATCTTGAACCGGTTGGCAGTCTTGTCCCAAGTGCGGAGGCTGGGATAAGTGTCGTTGCCCAGGTGCGTGATGGCCATTGAGCCGGGGAACGGGTCAGAGGCCAGGTCGCCCGTGGCCGTGTTGCCGGCACGCAGCAGCTCGAAGTAGTTACGGGCAGGATTGACGTTGACCTGATTGACCACCCACTTGTAGGCCGACGATGAGTCGACACGCCACACAAGCATGCCGTGGCCGGGCAGGTAGCGGTCCCAGTTGGTCTTCTGGCGGTTCTCAATCATGAAATATTCGTTTGACTTGGGTGTGCGGATGATGCAACCATCTCCTGCGATGTTCACTGCCTCAAGGCTGAAGTCACCAGCCTCGCGGATGACCGTCGGGTTGGCCCAGCCCAGGGTGTAGCGCTCAAAGATGTTGTGCCCTGCCGGTGTGCGGCCATAGTTGTGGTCGGCACCACCGGCCATGATGTCCCATGCGCCGGGGTTGTGGCTTTCGCCGCCACTCTGGGCATAGTCGGTGTCATAGTGGTCCATCAGACCCAGCACATGGCTGAACTCGTGGCAGAAGGTGCCGATGCCCTCGAGCAGAACCTGACCCTCGCCGCCCAGCATCTCGGTCGAGCAGGAGTAGAGGTCAAACGACTTGCCGTCGAGCTTCGTGCTCATCAGACCCTTGCTCTCGTGGGGCCACAGCAGACCGCTGTTGTTGCCTTGCACATGCGAGCCCCAGCCGGCCACGACGAAGCACACATTGTCGACCACCCCATTGTTGTCGCCATCATACTGGCTGTAGTCAATCTGCGTGTTCAGGGCGCGCAGCGCGGCCTGGAAGATTGTGCGCGAGTTGTTATTGCACTGAGTAGCCTTATAGGTGGTTGTGTAGGGGCCAAAGACATCAAACTCGGGGTCAAACATGCCGCCACTCTGGTCGTAGAAAAAGTCGCGCACCGAGCCGTCGAACAGCGAGCCATAGTAGTTGGTCGAGCCGTCCTCGTTGGTGTAGCCCTGATAGCCTCTCTCACCGCACATGCGGGTGTAGATGTCGACGATGTCGCTGCGGCTGAACTTGACATCCGAGAATTCAATCAGGATGATGAGCCCGCGGAACTTCGACTGGTCGAAGGCCCGAGCCGGTGACTGGTTGGCATGGTCGCGGGCCGCGCGTGCGATTCGGCTGTTTGAGATGGCCTGGTTGTCGGTCAGGTTCTTGCCCAGACTGGCCAGCATCGCCACCTCGCTGGCGCTGCGCCGCTCGGCATCGCGTGCCAGCACGCCGGTCGACACCAGCCGCTGCCCCTCAAGGCGGGCATACTCGTATGCTCCTTGGGCGTTCTGCAACACGGTGTATCCGTCGACCGTGGTCGAGAAGTGATAGTACTCATCGCCATGCAATTCCAGCATGACCGAAGTGCCGTCAGGTTGCACGCACTTCACAGCACCGGGCAGAGCCGGTCTGGCCCACGCCGAGACCATAGCTAGCGCCATCGCTGCAATCAAAAGAATCTTTTTCATCTATCGGTTTGTTTATGCCTGGTTAATAGGCGGTTACTGAATTTGCTCTAATCTCATGCCCTTGCTCTGTCAGCTGTTGACAAATCTTTAAGCGTGCAAATATCGGAATTTTCAAGCAAATGCACAAATAAAAAATGTGAAAAACGTCAATCACTCCTCATTGTCTGAATGTTTCACGCTCAAAAAGTTATTAACAACCAGCACGACTTATCAACATTTCAATGTATTTAACGCATTTTATAGCCGATGTTCCACGAAAAAGCATTTCCTTTGCAGCCGTGAAACATTTTTGTTACTGACTTATGGGAAAAACAATCGCTATAGCCAACCAGAAGGGTGGCGTGGGCAAGACGACCACGGCCATCAACCTGGCTGCATCTCTTGCCATGAACCGCAAGCGGGTTCTGCTCATTGACGCCGACCCGCAGGCCAATGCCACATCGGGCTTGGGTGTCGAGCCCAAGCAGATGACTTCGACCATCTATGAGTGCCTGGTCGACGACTACCCCATGCACAGTGCCGCAGTGGCCACCTGTGTCGAGGGGCTGGACATCGTGGGCTCGCGCATCGACCTTGTGGGCGCCGAGCTGGAGCTCATCAACAAGGGCGACCGCGAGAATGTGCTGCGCCGCTCGATTGACGACGTCAAGCAGACCTACGACTACATCCTGATTGATTGCAGCCCGTCGCTGGGCCTGATCACGGTCAACGCGCTCACAGCGGCCGACAGTGTCATCATCCCCGTCCAGGCCGAATACTTTGCGCTGGAGGGCATCAGCAAGCTGCTCAACACGGTGCGCATCATCAAGTCGAAGCTCAACCCTGACCTGCGCATCGAGGGCTTCTTGCTCACCATGTACGATGCCCGTCTGCGCCTGGCCAACCAGATCTATGAGGAGCTGAAGAGCCACTTTGGCGACATGGTGTTCAACACCGTCATCCCGCGCAACATCAAGCTCAGCGAAGCTCCCAGCCACGGCTTGCCGGCCATCCTCTACGACCCCAGCAGCCGTGGTGCAACGAGCCACACCCAGCTGGCCCGCGAGCTCATCGCCCGTGCCCGCCACAAGGGATAGCCGTTGCGCTCTAGCCGCTAGACGTTGAACCGAGTTATCGACCATTCGAACACTCGAACAGCCGAACACTCGAAACCTAAAAACTCAAAAACTCGAAACAACAAGATGAAACGCAATGCACTGGGCCGCGGACTCGACTCGCTCATCTCGATGGATGACATCCAGACGGGCGGCTCGTCGGCCATCAACGAAATAGCCATCGCGCAAATCAGCCCCAACCCTGACCAGCCGCGACACACATTCGACGAGACGGCTCTCGAGGAGTTGGCATCGTCCATCCGCGAGCTGGGCATCATCCAGCCGCTGACCTTGCGCAGCATCGGCCCCAACCAGTATCAGATTATCTCGGGCGAGCGCCGTTACCGCGCCGCCAAGCTGGCCGGTCTGGAGACCGTCCCGGCCTACGTGCGCACCGCCGGCGACAGCGAGGTGACCGAGATGGCACTGATTGAGAACATCCAGCGCGAGGACCTGAACGCCATCGAGATTGCGCTGACGTTCCGCAAGCTCATCGACCAATATAACCTGACACAGGAGCGCCTGAGCGAGCGCATTGGCAAGAATCGTGCCACCATCGCCAACTTCTTGCGGCTGCTCAAGCTACCGGCCGAGGTGCAGCTGGGGCTGCGCGACAAGGCCGTGGACATGGGTCACGCTCGCGCGCTGCTCTCGATTGACAAGCCGTCGCTGCAGCTCAAACTCTACAACGAGACACTCAAGCGCGGGTTGTCGGTGCGCCAGGTCGAGCAGCTGGCCAAGCAGTACCAGCAGGCCGACGACCAGGGTCAGGCCGCACCCGAAGCTCCTGCCCGTCGCAAGCCGGCCCGCGACTATGCCATCCTGCAGAAGCACCTGACCGGGGCCTTCGGCGTTCCTGTCAAGGTCAGCTGCAATGCCGATGGCAAGGGCAAGATAGCATTTGCCTTCAGCAATACCGAGCAGTTGGAGCGAATCATCACCCTGTTTGACCAACTCAAAGGCAAGTGAACCATCGCGATCCATACTGCCATGGCTGGCGCACGGCATTGGTGCTGTGTCTGCTGGCGCTGTGCCAGCTGGCCGCACATGCCACGACCGACTCAACACAGGTGGTGCGCCGCAACCGTGTCCGCACACCGGTGGTGGTGCCTGCCGACACCACGCGCCATGTGACGGTGGTCGACCTGGCCGGCGACACATTGCGGTTTGCCAGTGCCGACTCGCTGCGCGGCGTCGAGGGCATCGAACTGTTGCCCGACACCACGGCAGTGAGCCAGTTGGGCAAGGTGCGTGTGTTCAATCCCGACCCCACTCGCGCCCTGTGGCTCTCGGCGCTGTGTCCGGGACTGGGACAGGTCTACAACCGGCGCTACTGGAAATTGCCCATCGTCGTTGGGGCTTTCGTCGGCCTGAGCTATGGCACGGCGTGGAACAACCGCATGCTGAGCGACTACAGCCGCGCCTACCGCGACGCGATGGACAACGATCCCGACACGCGCAGCTACATGGACTTCTACCCACCCACGGTCAAGGAGAGCGAACTGGACATGGCGTGGCTGCAGAAGGCCCTGCGCAACAAGCGCAACTACTATCGCCGCTACCGCGACATCTGCATCATCGGCATGGTGGCACTCTACCTGGTCAACATCGTCGACGCATACGTCGACGCATCGCTGGCCCACTTCGACATCTCGCCCGACCTGTCGATGCAGGTTCGCCCAGCCGTCATGGCGCCGGCGCAGCCCAGTGCGTCGCCCCTACGGGCCTCGGTGGGCTTGCAATGCGCCTTTAATTTCTAGAATAAAAAACTACATCTATATGAAGAGACTTTATCTGACACTACTCGGTGCGACACTGGTCGTGATGGCGACCTGGGCCGGGCCACGCAACAACATCCTGACGCTCAAGCAGTCAATTACCGACAACGATATCGTGTTCCCCGAGAGCTTCGAGACCAACACGCACGAGCTGATGGAGAACTGGTATCTGCAGAACTACACCATCCTCGATGCCGATGTCGAGAACAAGTCGGTGGGCGAAGTCAGTGAACAGGAGTACATCAAGCGCCTGGCTGCCTTGCCCACGGTCATCGAGATGCCCTACAACCAGGTGGTGCGCAGCTACATCGACCGCTATATCAAGCGCAACCGCACGCTGGTCGAGGAAATGCTGGGCATGAGCCTCTATTATATGCCCATCTTTGAGCAGGCCCTGGAAAAGGAGGGCTTGCCGCTGGAGCTGAAGTACCTGCCCGTGATTGAAAGCGCACTCAACCCCAATGCCGTTTCGCGTGCCGGAGCAGCCGGACTGTGGCAGTTCATGGTGGGCACAGGCAAAGGGCTGGGCCTGGAGGTGAACTCGCTGGTCGACGAGCGCCGCGACCCGTACCGGTCGTCGGAGAAGGCCGCTACCTATCTCAAGGACCTGTACAGCATCTACAACGACTGGTCGCTGGCCATCGCCGCCTACAACTGCGGCCCCGGAGCGGTCAACAAGGCCCTCAAGCGTGCCGGCGACGGCGAGAACGGAAAGAACAAGGACTTCTGGGACATCTACAATTACCTGCCGCGCGAGACACGCGGCTATGTGCCTGCATTCATCGCCGCCAACTATGTGATGACCTACTTCAAGCGGCACAACATCAGTCCGGGGCTGGCGCGCAAGCCACTGATTACCGACACCGTCAGCATCAGTAACCGTGTGCACTTCAACCAGATTGCCCATGTGCTGAACATGCCCATCGAGGAGATTCGCGTGCTCAACCCGCAGTACCGGCAAGACGTCATCCCCGGCAACACACGGCCCTACACACTGGTGCTGCCCTCGCAGCAGGTCTACAGCTACATCATGAGCGAAGACAGCATTCTGGCCTACAAGCCCGAGGTCTACAACCACCGCGAGGTGGTCGAGCCGGGCGGCGCACAGGCCAGCGCCGACAAGGATGACGCCAACTACACCTACGAGAACAAGCTCGTCACCGAGTATCACAAGGTGCGCCGCGGCGAGACGGCCAGCAGCATCGCCGCACACTATGGCATGAGCCTGAGCACGTTCAACTCGCTCAACGGGCTGAATGGCGGCAAGGTGCGCCGCGGCCAGGTGGTCAAGGTGCAGAAGACCAAGCGCGTGCGTGTGCCCAAGGAAGAGAGCGAGCAACTGATGGCTCAAAACACCGAGGGCGAGCCAGAACACTACAGCGAGGATGACCCCGACGAGAGCGAGGACGAGCAAATCAATGAGGTGAAGCAAGTGGAGAAGGCTGCCGCCGAGTCGCGCCGACATGGGCCGCAGACGGTACACATCGAGTCGCCCAAGCCCGCGCCCAAGGTCGAGAAGCCGCGTCAAGAGACCCGTCAGGACTCGCGTCAGTGGCAGAAGCGCAACGAGCGCTATGCCGACAAGCGCGGCAAGCGCAGTCGCTACAGCCAGGAGGACACCTACAAGCAATCGCGCAGCAGCAGCAAGCGCGGCGACAGTGCCAAGCGTAGTCGCAAGTCGCGTGCCCACCAGCCCGCTCCCACCACCGACTATAACATCAAGAAGGGCGAGTCGCTGAGCGAGATTGCCGAGAAGACCGGCACCACGGTCGATGCTTTGCGCAAGGCCAACGGCATCAGCGGCGACAAGATCAAGGCCGGCGACAACATCAAGATTCCCGGCAAGGGCGGCAAGGCGAGCAGCAAGAAGCAAGCTGCCAGCAGCAAGAAACAGACATCCGGCAGCAAGAAGTCCGGCAGCAAGAGGTCAAGCGGCAAAAAGCACCGCCGCTAAGGGATGCAGACATGATGACGGGAGTGGCCCCAATAGCCGCTCCTGTCATTTTTTGCACGATTTCAGAAAAGTTTGTAACTTTGCGGCCACAAAAAAACGACATTGACAATGAAGAGAATCTTACTCCTAGCGACAATGATGGCGATGACGGTGGCCGGCTGGGCCGCTGTGCGAGGCGATGTGGACGGCAACGGCACGGTGGATGTGGCCGATGTCAATGCAGTGATCAACGCGATGCTCGGCAGGGCGGCCGACGACCAGTCGCAGGCCGCAAGCGACGTCACCGGCGACGGACAAGTGGATGTGGCCGATGTCAACATGGTCATCAACATCATGCTGGGCAAGGTGGACCCGGAGCCGCAACCCGAGCCTACGGGCTACGACTATGTGTGGGACACGACCACGTTGCCCGAGATACACATCACCGTGAGCCTGGCCGAGTGGAACCGATTGCTGCAACTCTATGATGACGACCCGGGCACGGCCGAATATATCATGGCCGACAAGTTTGACTTTGTCCACAAGGGCGAGACAACCCGAGTGAACGACTGCGGTGTGCGCATCAAGGGCAACACCTCGCGCCGCCGCCCCGAGGGCGAACGCGGGCAGATGCACCAGGCCGGCCAGACCGACTGGCACCACTTCCACCTGGGCATCAACCTGCGCAAGTACAACAAGGACGAGGAGCACACCATACAAGGCGTGCGCAAGCTGCACCTCAAGTGGTTCAAGGACGACGCGGCCTACGCCCGCGAGCTGTTCTGCTTCGACCTCTTCCGTCGCGCCGGCGTGTGGACGGCACCTCGCAGCCACTACTGCCGCTTGTGGCTCAACATCGAGGGAGACCCTGACGAGACCTACTATGGCATCTATGAGATGAACGAACCTGTCGACGAGAACTACCTCAAGCAGCGCAACGGCGAGCAGCACTTCGGCTCGCACCAGGGTAACCTGTGGAAGTGCAAGTATGTGGGCCGCCCGGCCAGCCTGACTGACCCCTACAACGCCGACTACTGGTATGACGATGACACCAGTAGCGACCACACCTACACCCTGCAGACCAACACCAAGAACTTCGACGAGGCCAAGGCGCAGCTCATCGACTTCCAGCTCAAGCTCAATGGCAAGAGCCGTGAGAGCTTCTACACCTGGATCAACCAGGTGTGCGATGTCGACCTGTTGCTGCGCACCTATGCCGTGAGTGTGGCCGTGGGCATGTGGGATGACTATTGGAACAATGGCAACAACTACTACCTCTATTTCACCACCGAGGATTTGCTGGACTACAAAGTCTACCTGCTGCCCTACGACTACGACAACTCGCTGGGCACGAGCCTGCAGTGCGGGGTGCAGAGCGATGCCGGTCGGCAAAACCCGCTGCAGTGGGGGCAAGACGGCAACCCGCTCATACGCCGGCTGCTTGAATATGACGACTTCAAGGCCAAGTATCTGCAATATCTGCATGAACTGGTCGACCCGGAGAGCGGCTTGATGCACTACCTAGATGCCAAGCAGCGCATCGAGGCTTGGCACCAGATGATTGCCCCCTATGTGGCCAACGACACCGGCGAGGACATGGAAATCCTGGATCAGCCCGCCTGGTGGGGCAACCATAGCGAGTATCGTCTGCTCGACACCGACCCCAACGTCAACTTCTTCCGCGTCAAGGCGGCCTCCATAGCCACCGCCCGCTGACCCGCCACCACGGTTTCCCTCCTGTCCCGCCGCTCTCAGCCTCCTACCGAGCGAACGGCGCGACAGGGGGGGGATACTTTGTGCCTCCCGTCGCCACCCTGAACTCCGCTCGGGAGAACGGTGCGACAGGGGGGATACTTTGTGCCATCCCATCGCCACCCTGAACTCCGCTCAGGTTAACGATGCGACAGGGGGGATACTTTGTGCCATCCCGCCGCCACCCTGAACTCCGCTCGGGAGAACGGTGCGACAGGGGGTCTGACCCTACTGTGACACCGAGCAACGCGAGGCTGGCAACAGAGGGTCTGACCCAATGTCGCGCGACGCTTCCTTAATCACCTGAACTGCACACAAGCGAAAGAAGAGTCCGCCCCTCCGCTGCCACCTTTCCGTCGCTACAGGGGGTCAGACCCTCTGTTGCCAGCCGAGTAAACTCGGTGGCACAGAAGGGTCAGACCCCACCGCCACCCGTCGCCACCCTGCCACCTCCCATCGCCACACGATATCGCCCGTCGCCACCTTAACTCCGCTCAGGAGAACGGTGCGACAGGGGGTCTGACCCTCCTGTGACACCGAGCAACGCGAGGCTGGCAACAGAGGGTCTGACCCAATGTCGCGCGACGCTTCCTTAATCACCTGAACTGCACACAAGCGAAAGAAGAGCTGAACTGCACACAAGCGAAAGAAGAGACCATACGCCGCTGCCGCCTTTCCGTCCCACCGCCGCCTTTCCGCCCCATTGCTGCCGCCTTTCCGACCCTCCGCCTCCTTTCCGACCCTCCGCCGCTTCCTTTCCGTCGCTACAGGGGGTCAGACCCTCTGTTGCCAGCCGAGCAAAACTCGGTGGCACAGAAGGGTCAGACCCCCGCTGCCGCCTTTCCGTCCCTCCGCTGCCTCCGTTCCGTCCCACCGCCGCCTTTCCGTCCCGCCGCCTTTCCGTCCCGCCGCTGCCTCCTTTCCGTCCCGCCGCCGCCTTCCCGTCCCGTCTCCGCCGCCTTTCCGTCCCGCCGCCGCCTTTCCGTCCTGCCGTCGCCTTTCCGTTGCTGCAGGGCCACTGATATCCGCTAGCACCTTTTACTATTAAAAATCAGTGGTTTACCAATTTTGCAAACGATTGCGTAATATTTTTACTGAAATTTAATACCCCACGCATTCCCTCCTTATAGAATAAAACGTAATTTTGCCTATAGAAAAACAAACTCACAAAATATTCTTAAAAAACTATGAAACAAGGATTTAAAGTAATGACAAGCGCATTTCGGCATTTGCTGATGCTGCTCCTTTGCCTCCAGACTTCGGCCTGGGCGTGGGCCGACACATGGTCGGTAGCGGGTGAGCCGGCGGCAGTGTTCGGTGCTTACTGGGACACAGGTCAGAACGACATGACCCAGGTCAACGGCACAACCTACCAATGGACATCCAATGTGTTCACTTTCACCGAGACTACTACCATAGCTTTCAAGGTGGTCAAAAATCATGATTGGGGCGAGGCTTATCCCGGCAGCAACTACGTGATTAATAATGTGGCTGCCGGCAAATACACCCTGACGGTCAATTTCAACGCAAACACCAAAGCGGTCAGCCACACCCTGAGTCCGATTCCCAACGCCTTCTACCTGATGGATGACCACGAAGGCTGGGACCTCACCGCCGGCCATGCCTTCACGTTGAGCGGCGCGACAGCCACGTTGAGCGGTGTGGAGCTGGACCGTGACAACTATTTCTTCTTCAGCAACGCCCTGGGGGGGAGTGCCAGCGACTGGAGCGGTATCGCATCGCACCGCTACGGTCCGGCCAGCGGCACGGCCATGATGACCTCTGGCACCAGCTATACAGCCGCCAGCGGCAACGACAACAGCTACCAGCCCGAGAAGTCGGGCGTGTGGTCGTTCAGCTACAACCTGAGCAACCACCAGTGGACCGGCACGCTCACCGCCGCCTCGGCCAGCGCCAAGTGGTATCTGGTGACCAGCTACGGCGCCAACAACTTCACTTGGAGCCATCCGCTGGAGATGACCCGCAGCGGCAACACGTTCACCTACACCAAGGCGATGACCGCCGGCGACTACTTCATCTTCGCCCAGCAGGTGGGCAGTGACTGGAACACCTCCACCCGCTATACCTGCTCCGGTGGCGACGTGACCATCGCCTCGGGCACCACCTACAGCGCCTCGTGCGACGGCCACAATGCCTACCGTGTACCCACCAGCGGCGTGTGGACGTTCACCTACGACTATCTGACCGACCAGTGGAGCGCCACCTGCGCCCCTATCGACACCAACACCGGCGAGATGTACGTCATCGGCCAGGCCAACGGCAACCCTTGGCAGGCCCACATGGGACTGAAGATGACGGCCTCGGGTAACACGTTCACACTCAAGAATGTGCAAATCATCGCCGGGGCTGAGTTCGCCTTTGCCACTCGGCTGGGAGCCAACGAAGATGACTGGAGCGGCTTGAACCTGTTCCGCTACACCTCGGCTGCGAGCGGCGGCTCTCTGACGGTGACCAACACGATGACCGATAAGGACAATCCCCAGCCGCTGAGTCTGCTGGACTACGACGGCTCGGACAAGAACTTCAGGATGGAGCACACCGGCCGCTACAACATCACGGTCGACTGGAGCGACCCCACCAGTCCCACGGTGACGATTGTCCGCCAAGGTGAAGTCTACCCGTCGCTGTATATGCTGGGCGGTCCCAAGAGCTGGGCCGGCAACGACGGCACCGAGTTCTACACCACCGACGGCCAGACCTACACGGCCAACATGACGCTGGAACACAACACCTACTTCTCATTTGCCACGCAGCTGGGTACAAGCCACGACAGCTATCCGGCTAATACTTATCGTTTTGGCCCCGATGTCAACGACACAGAAATCAACAACGACAACCTCAACAAGTCACTGCCGCTCACTCAGGACAAGGGCACCAGCAACAGCTTCAAGATGACCATTGACGGCATCTTCAAGGTGGTGGTCACTGCCGAGCGCAGCGGCGACGTGCTGACCCCAACGGCAGTCACGCTGCAGAAGATAGCCTCGGTGGGCAACGAGACCATCATCCACCTGGAGAAGACCAGAGGTGTCACCCATCCCGTGCTGCACGCCTACAACAAGGAACGCTACAACCAAGCCCATGGCGGGGAAGCTATCCACATCGACCGTCCCAGCAAGGAGGATCTGATCAACACCCGCGAGGTGCTCAAAATCGTTGCGATGAAAGACACCACGACAGCCGACGGCCGCACCTGGTGGTCGTGGAAGGTGGAGAACGCCATTGCCGACTTCTACTTCACGCGCGACGAGAGCGCAACCGACAGCGAGATTCAGTGGCGCCGCGCCGGCGAGCTGTTCTTCACCTGGCCCAATGACGGCTCGACGCTCAGCGACTACACCCGCGACTACTATGCCGCAGCCGCCCAGGAGATTGCCGACTGCGCCACCATGCTCGAGGGGCACTACTACGTCTACTTCACCAACACGCCGGGCTGGAACCAGGTGTTCTGCCACGCATGGTATACCGACGACAACAATCCTCCCGCCAACCACGACCTGCTCACCCCACCCCACAAGCCCGAGACCGTGACCGCCGAGGGCCCGATGTATCCCGGTGCCCTGTGCACACTGGTGGGCTATGACAAGGACGGCTACGAGGTGTGGCGCTACGACTTCGGGCTGCTCAGCGACATGGAGCATCGGCCCACAGGCGTGATTTTCAACAACGGCATCCAGACCGTCAAGCTCAAGGACGAGCTGGGCGAAGAGGTGCGCGTGCTCTATGACTTCAACACCGGCCTTGAGACCACCATGGGCAAGTACCAGACAGGCGACTTTGTGGCCAAGAACGGCGGCAACTATGACTACTGCGGCATGATTTCGCTGGGCCGCTCGCTGGGCAACATCATCCGCAACGGCATCGTCGACGGACCTCCCTACACCATCGAGGACGACATCGAGGCCGTGTGGCTCGACGAGAAGGCCGAGACCGAGGTCGAGGGCGGAGGCAAGCTCTATGGCGCGCTCTACTGCAAGGACATGAACCAGTTTGTCTCGACGAGCTATGTCGAGAAGTCGCTGCAGCAGGAGGGCGAGATTGACTATGTGCTGGGGCTGACCTCGCTCATGCGAGGCAAGAGCCGTTATGACCAGAGCAACTGGGTCAAGCTCACGTTGAGCCAAGTCAACACCGAGTTTGCCGCCATGAGCAAGGACGCGCAGCTCGCCTACCTGCGTTCGCTGGTGGGGAAGGTGCTCAAGGCCGAGACCGTCACCGGCCAGCTGGTCAACAACAAGAACCCCGAGATGCGCATCACCGAGCGTCCCACAGCCGTCGCCGCGGCATCGCCCTACAACAGCAGCCCCAACGTGTTTGTCGCACAGAACTTTGTCGGCACACAGGACAGCGGCAACGACGAGGACAAGTGCTACTTCCTGGTCACTCCCAAGCCGCAGGAATTTGCCACAGTGACGTGGGTCGTCTATGGCGGCGACAACACATTCTATGTGCCGACCGAACATTCCTACATTATCAACGGTGAGGAGTTCGCATGGATGAACGAGGCCGACCTGGACGGCGGCTTCAAGGTGCAGTGGGACCTGCAGGATAAGCCCTTCGACCTGGACAACTTCATTGACGACAATGCCCAGCACCTGGGTCAGGCCTACAAGTTCCATGCCATCATCCGTCTGGCCGACGAGACTGCCACACCGGCATCACAGGGTCCGAGACGCATGGAGTCACAGCCGTTCAAGGACGGCCCGGTGCAGACCAAGTATGTTGTCTCGCCCATCGACCTGGACACCCAGTACGGCGTGGTGACCGCCATCACCCACACCCAGGCAGCACGCACGGTGCAGGCGGTGCGCTACCACAACCTCGCCGGCATGGTGAGCGACAAGCCCTTCGACGGGGTGAACATCGTCATCACCCACTACACCGACGGCACCCGCACCACCCGCAAAGCGGTGTTTTAATTCATAATTTATAATTCATAATTCATAATGACCGCCAGGCCTAACTGCCCGGCGGTCATTTTTTCGACCCTGCGCCGCCCACCTGAAACCACCCTCCGCCACCCGAAGCGACACGAAGCCGCCCGAAGCGACCTTGAGCTCCGCTCGGGCGAACGGTGCGACAGGGGGTCTGACCCTCCTGTGACACCGAGCAAAGCGAGGCTGGCAACAGAGGGTCTGACCCAATGTCGCGCGACGATGAACGAAACACCTGTCCTGCACACAAGCGAACGAAGCGAACATGCGCCGCCTCCCGTCCGACCCTGCCGCCGCCACCTTTCCGTCCCTCCGCCGCCTCCCTTCAGTCGCTACAGGGGGTCAGACCCTCTGTTGCCAGCCGAGTAAACTCGGTGGCACAGAAGGGTCAGACCCCTGCCACCTTTCCGTCCCTACATCGGGTCAGCCACCTGCCGCCACCTGCCTCCCAGGTGCCGACGGGGGGAGCAAAAAAAAAGACCGCCAAGCCGTTGATGGCCTGGCGGTAACTATTAACTATTAACTTTCAACTATTAACTAGTCTACAGTCCTCGTCCGTGGCAGTTCTTGTACTTCTTGCCGCTGCCGCAGGGGCACGGATCGTTGCGGCCCACCTTGGGCCCGGCGTTGACGATGGGAGCTGTGGGACGCTGCGGGGCATGCGAGGCACCGCGGGCTGCCGCTTGCTGGGCGCGGGCGTTGGCTGCCACGGCATCCTCCTGTGCGCCGCCGCGGCTCTCCTGGTAGCGCGGCTTGCGCTGCGGCATCTCGCGCTCCTGCACGTTCTGCTCCACCTCTTGCTGCACCGGAATCTGTCCGCGCATCAGGATGGAGACGGTCTTGGCGTTCATCTCGCCCACCATCTGCTTGAACATGTTGAACGACTCCACCTTGTAGATGACGAGCGGGTCTTTCTGCTCATAGCTGGCGTTCTGCACGCTCTGGCGCAGCTGGTCCATCTCGCGCAGGTGCTCCTTCCAGCTCTCGTCGATGGTGAGCAGCATCAGTGCTTTCTGCCAGGCCTTCTGCAGCGACTTGCACTGTGTCTCATAGGCCTCCTTGATGTCGATGACGATGCCGAACATGCGCTTGCCGTCGGTGATGGGCACGCGTATCAGTCCCTGCGGCTCCATGCCGTTGGCAATCTGGTCGGCCACGATGTTCTGGATCACCGGGTTGGCCACCTCGCTCAGTCGCTCGGTCTTGCGGTTGAATGCCTTGAGCACCTCGTCATAGAGCATGTCCACCTTGTCCTGCTTGTCGGCGCGGCGGAAGGTCTCCTCGTCGATGGGAGCCTCCAGGGCGTAGGTGCGCAACACCTGCATCTTGTAGTCCTCATAGTCGTCGGGGCCGAAGCGTTCGGTGATGTCCTCGACACTGTCATAGAGCGTGTTGATGATGTCCAGGCCGATGCGCTCGCCGATGAGGGCGTGGTGGCGGCGGGTGTAGATGACCTTGCGCTGGGCGTTCATCACGTCGTCATACTCGAGCAGGTGCTTGCGGATGCCGAAGTTGTTCTCCTCGACACGCTTCTGCGCGTTCTCGATGGCGTTGGTCACACGGCGGTCCTCGATGGCCTCGCCGTCCTTGAGTCCGAGGAAGTCGAGCATCTTCACCACCTTCTCGCTGGCGAACAGGCGCATGACCTTGTCCTCAAACGAGACGAAGAACACACTCGAGCCGGGGTCGCCCTGACGGCCCGAACGACCGCGCAGCTGGCGGTCGACACGGCGCGACTCGTGACGCTCAGTGCCGATGATGGCCAGACCGCCGGCCTCCTTGACTGCCGGGCTGAGCTTGATGTCGGTACCACGACCTGCCATGTTGGTGGCGATGGTGACCACACCCTTGCCGTCGACCTGCTGTCCGGCCTGTGCCACGATGTCGGCCTCCTTCTGGTGCAGCTTGGCGTTGAGCACCTGGTGCGGGATGTGGCGCAGGTTGAGCATGCGGCTCAGCATCTCGCTGATCTCGACCGAGGTTGTACCCACCAGCACCGGGCGGCCCTGGTTGCGCATCAGCTCGATCTCGTCAATCACGGCCAGGAACTTCTCCTTGGCGGTCTTGTAGACGCGGTCGGGCATGTCGTTGCGGATGACCGGCTTGTTGGTGGGGATGGTGACCACATCCAGCTTGTAGATGTCCATGAACTCGCCCGCCTCGGTCTCGGCCGTACCGGTCATACCGGCCAGCTTGTGATACATGCGGAAGTAGTTCTGCAGCGTGATGGTGGCAAAGGTCTGCGTGGCAGCCTCGACGTTGACGCCTTCCTTGGCCTCGATGGCCTGGTGCAGACCGTCGCTGTAGCGGCGGCCCTCCATGATGCGGCCGGTCTGCTCGTCCACAATCTTGACCTTGCCCTCCTCGTCGACGATATACTCCTCGTTGATGTTGAACAGGGTGTAGGCCTTGAGCAGCTGGGTGACGGTGTGCACGCGCTCGCTCTTGAGCGTGTAGTTCTGCAGCAGCTCGTCCTTCTTGGCCAGCTTCTCGTCCTCGCTGATGTTCTCGTTGGTCACCTGCGAGAGCTGTGTGGCGATGTCGGGCAGGATGAAGAATTGCGGGTCGTCGGTGCCCTTGGTGAGCACGTCGATGCCCTTGTCGGTCAGCTCGACGGTGTTGTTCTGCTCCTCGATGATGAAGTAGAGCGGGTCGGTGACGATGGGCATCTCGCGGCTGTTGTCCTGCATATAGTAGGCCTCGGTCTTGAGCATGGCGGCCTTGACGCCTTCCTCACTCAGAAACTTGATGAGGGGCTTGTACTTGGGCAGTCCCTTGAAGGCGCGGTAGAGCAGCAGTGTGCCCTCTTTCTGCTCCTTCTCGTCGTCGCTGGCCATGAGCTTCTTGGCGTCGACCAGGAGCTTGGTGACCAACTCGCGCTGGGCGCGGTAGACGCGCTCGACGTTGGGCTTGTACTCGTTGAACATCTGGTCCTCGCCCTTGGGCACGGGGCCTGAGATGATGAGCGGCGTACGGGCATCGTCGATGAGCACTGAGTCGACCTCGTCGACAATGGCATAGTTGTGCATGCGCTGCACCATGTCCTCGGGGCGCATGGCCATGTTGTCGCGCAGGTAGTCGAAGCCAAACTCACTGTTGGTGCCGAAGGTGATGTCGCAGTTATAGGCTGCACGGCGCTCGGGCGAGTTGGGCTCGGTCTTGTCGATGCAGGCCACCGACAGACCGTGGAACTGATAGAGCGGACCCATCCACTCCGAGTCGCGCTTGGCCAGGTAGTCATTGACGGTGACCACATGCACACCGTTGCCGGTCAGGGCGTTGAGGAAGACCGGGAGCGTTGCCACCAGGGTCTTACCCTCGCCGGTGGCCATCTCGGCAATCTTGCCCTGGTGCAGCACGGTGCCGCCGATGAGCTGCACATCGTAGTGGATCATGTTCCACACGGTGTCGTTGCCGCCGGCCACCCAGTGGTTGTGGTAGATGGCCTTGTCGCCGTCGATGTCGACAAAGTCCTTGCCCTGTGCGGCCAGGTCGCGGTCCATCTGCGTGGCGGTGACCACGATGTCCTCGTTCTGGGCGAAGCGGCGCGCGGTCTCTTTGACAATCGAGAACACGACAGGCAGCACCTCGTTGAGCTTGTCCTCGAGCACGTCGAGGATCTCTTTCTCGATTTTGTCGACTTTTTCCCACAGTGGCTCGCGCTTGTCGTAGTCGAGTGTTTCGATTTCGGCCTTGAGGCGGTCAATCTCGTCGCGTTTGTCCTGCACGCTGTCGCGCAGTTGCTGTCGGATGTCGGCGGTGCGCTGTCGCAGTCCGTCGTTGTCCAGAGCCTCGACCTCGGGATAGGCTGCTTTGATGTTGTCCACGATGGGCATCAGCTTCTTCAGGTCGCGGTCCGACTTGGTTCCGATCAGTGATTTCAGAAAATCTCTAAATCCCATATATGTCTATTTTTTTATTTTTCGTTGTTTGCGTACAATCAAGCTGCAAAGGTACGAATTTCTTTTGAATAAATCACCCAGTGGCTACAACTTATTTATTATCCCACCAGTTTTTCCCTGCCAATGTGAGATTTTGAGATAGATTTTGTTAGATTTCCACGCGACAGCGTGCCTCCAGTTATGCGCCCTAGCGGGCGGAACCACGAAGTGCTCGCGACCGAATGGGAGCCCGTAGGGCAAGCGAAGCGCAGCAAATCATACAAAATCTTATTCAAAATCGCACAGTGACTGAAAATTATTTCCTGCGGCTGTGTGGGGGCTGCGCTTCAGTGTGGTGGAGGTAGGAGAAGGAGCGAAGAGCAGGAACGGCCATCAGAGGGAAGAAAGCCGGGTTGGCCACCTGCGGCAGCCAGGGCCAAGCCAGCGCGGTGAGCACAATCACCGCCAGGTTGAGCGCATGATAGACCCGCAGCGGACGCCACAACCGCCGCAGCCACACCGCCACGGCCGGAAAGAGCATCAACGGATTGACCCACAGCGCATTGTAATTTGGCCACGTGGCCTCGCGCACCGACACAAACATCAAGAAGAACAGCACACACCCCACCACACCATAGAGGCCGAACACCACCGTGTCAAACCAGCGGGTCGCCCTGTGGCACCGCCAGTCGCGCACCGTCACCAGCACCGTCGCCAGCAGCAACAGGCAGGCCGCCGCCATCGGCGTGAGCCACCACGGCGTGGGCGGCAGGACGGTGCCCTGCTCGCTGCCGTCGACCATCACCTGCGTGCGGCGCACCAGCGGCTCGGCACGGCCCTGGCGCGTCACCGTGGCCTGGTCCAGGGCCTGCATCAGCGCCATGGGAATGAACATGCGCTGCCGCACGTCCAGCGGGCTGTCCAGCCCCGAGCCCAGCACGAGGTCGATGCCAAACTGCTCCCACGGGTAGTTGCGCGTGTAACGTGACATCATGTCACGATAGGTGACAGAATCGGACACGGCGGCATAGTGCAGACTGTCGCCCAAGGCCATCTCGATGATGTCGCGGGGGCGTGTCGAGCAGTTGTCGCCCAGATACTGGTAGACGTAGGTGTTGTTGCCCGCCTGTGAGTTGACGATGAGGTAGTCGCGCACCCGACGGGCCTCGGCCTGCGTCAGGTTCAGCTCCTGCTCGACCATGCGGCGGCCCTCCATGCCCACAGTGGCATATTGGCTGGGCAGCGGGGCACACAGATACTCGGCATCGCCCTTGACAAAGCGGTAGACAAAGTTGGGCGTGTTGAAGTCAAACACGCCGTAGTTGTAGTAGACGTCGGCCTGTCCCTGCGTGACACGCAGCTCGGTGTGCCCGTAGAGCGAGAACACCTCGCTGCCGGGATAGAAAGTGACCAGCCGCACGACGATAGAGTCCTGCACATGAGGCGGCGTAGCGACCTGTGCCACCACACCTTGCCACATCAGTGCGGCAGTGAGCAGCGCCCACAACCTGTAGATGAACGAATGATGTGTCATAACATTCTCAATCACTTGCAACAATAATGCCAACGGCGCGACAGGCGAGCCACCCCCCTGCCGCCTCCTCGCCTCGCTGTGCCACCCTGAACTCCGCTCGGGTGAACGGTGCGACAGGGGGTCTGACCCTCCTGTGACACCGAGCAACGCGAGGCTGGCAACAGAGGGTCTGACCCAATGTCGCGCAACGCTTCCTTAAGCACCTATCCTGCACAGAGGCGAACGAAGCCGCCGCCTTTCCGTCGCTGCGCTGCCTCCCGTCGCTGCGCTGCCACCTTTCCGTCGCTGCGCCGCCTCCCGTCCGTCGCTACAGGGGGTCAGACCCTCTGTAGCCAGCCGAGTAAACTCGGTGGCACAGAAGGGTCAGACCCCTGCCGCCACCCCCTGCAGCCTTCCTGCAGCCTCCCTGCAGCTGCCACCCGAAGCCACCCGAATCCACCCATCGCCACCCATCGCCACTCTGAACTCCGTTCGGGTGAACGGTGCGACAGGGGGTCTGACCCTCCTGTGACACCGAGCGAAGCGAGGCTGGCTACAGAGGGTCTGACCCA
>CACZHT010000036.1 GCA_902781045.1 uncultured Bacteroidales bacterium
ACTGAACTACTGAACTACTGACAAGAAGCTACTTTAGAAAGTTAAATAATTTATAATTGACCCACTGCTCCACCACAGTTTCACTATTTTTTTGTGCAGATGCTTGTCGGTGTAAAAAAATATCACTAATTTTGGGGCGAAATCTTTTCTTTTTATTTTATTCATCCTTAAAATTTTGTTGATATGAAGAAACTACTACTACTTGCTGTCGGTCTGGCTGCGGTGTTCGGTGTGGCGGCTCAGCCGGCTCACAAGCTGAGTAAACCCACAAAAGCTCCCGCGCGCGTCGACATCATCACCGAGCAGCCCGAGGGCGAGGTCCTGACCTATACTCGTGGTGGCGAGTTCCTTGTGGTCAGTCTCTATGGCTACAACGCTACCACCCAGACGGGGCAGACCAAGGTGTGCTATGCCCCCGACGGAAAGACCGTCTACATCCAGGACCCCCTGGCCTACGGCGAGGGCGTGGGTGCTTGGGTTAAGGGCGAGCTGAGCGAAGACGGCACAACCATCTCGGTGCCCCTGGGGCAGTATGTGTCCTACAACGAAGAGTATGACTATGGTCTGGTGCTGGCCTGGGGAGCATCCAGCCTGGTCGACCTGGGCGATGACTTCTATTGGCTTGACTTCGTCCCGCAAGAGGGCGTGGAGGCCGTGACCTACGCAGTCGATGCAGCGCAGGGCACCATCACCCTGCAAGGCTCGGAGGGCGACGCTATGGCCGAGTACCCAAACAATCTGAATGCGCTGGGACTGGCCGGTGTGTGGAGCGACGACGGCACCCTGGCCACGCTCGAGTGGAACACCCAGTGGACCCTGCTGGGGGACGCTGTGCCCGCTGTGCCCGCCAACCCCGAGGCACTGGAGTTCTTTGACTGCGGCGACGAGAGCGGTTACACACGCTTTGACTTCAACATCAACCTGCAGGATGTCGACGGCAATGCGCTGAATTCCGACTATGTGACCTACAGCATCTTCACCGATGACGACCAGTTGTTCACATTCGACTATGCCACCTACGGTGTCGGCAACGGATTCGACCAGGACATGACCGAGATTCCCTACGGCTACAGCGGTGAGGACTTCTATCTGCGTCGCGTCTACTTCTATCGCACCAACAAGGGCGACAACCCGATGTTTGCCAACCGCATCGGCATCCAGGTCTACTACACCGTTAATGGTGTGCGCAATGCGTCCGACATCATCTATCTCGATGTCGACAGCCCCTATGATGCCGTGAGCGACATCCATGACGGCAAGGCTGTGGCCAGCGAGCGCTACTACAACCTGGCCGGCCAGCAAGTGGCTCAGCCCAGCGGAGTGGCCATCCGTGTGACCACCTATGCTGACGGTACCACCCGCACCACCAAGGTCGTGAAGTGACACACTCCCTTGTGGGGCAAAATATCTCACACCGAGGGCATCGAGTTGCGAGTCTCTCGCATCTCTGTGCCTTCGGTGTGAGTTTATCCGCTAGGCTGTCGCTGGTGATATTTTGTGACCCTGAGGGGCTTGTGTTTTCGTTTTTTTTGCTAATTTTGCATCGTCGCAGGTCGTGCTTAACGTGTGGCCGCGACAGAAGTCAATCACCGAGACGGCTACGGGGCAGTCATGGAGCCAGTGCCGGTCGCAACTCTCGAAACAAACCTCCTGGCTCCAACCTGATGAATTATGAAATACCTACAGAATCTATTGCTGGCCATGGCATGTCTGGTGCTAGTGGCATCGTGCAGCAATGTTGAGGACCAGATTGAGGGGCAGATCCCCGATGATGCCCTGGTTGTCGTCAAGGCCAACGCGGCGCAGCTGATTAAGCACCTGGGCATCGACCAGCGCGACGGAAAGATGGTCGTGCCGCAGCAGTTTGAGCAGTTGATGGGCCTCAGCAGCCAGGACATTGACGAACTCAAACAGAACCTGGACAAGGTGGCCAACTCGGGCATCGACTTCGGACACTGTTGCTACATCTATGTGCCTAATGGGGCGCAGAACAGCGGAGGAGACATGCAGGCCGTGATGCTCGTGCCTGTCAGCGACGAGGCCAAGCTAAAGGCATTTCTGGCCGACATGGCACAGATTGACCTCAAGGACAGCGGCGGCATGCAAGTGGGCACATGGGGCGAGACCATCATTGGACTGACCGATGGCATACTCTATGTGGGCACGGGCAATGGTGCGGCCAACCCTGGCGCACAGATCAAGACCCTGGCATCGGTGAGCCGAGGCATGAGCGGCAACAAAGCCATGGTCGGCGCGCTTGACACCGGCGATGACATCAACATCTATCTCAACACAGCCAAACTCAAGAATACTGTGGCTCGCGAGGTGAGCCGGCAGGGTGGGGCGCAGACGATGGCCGTGGGCACGGCTATCGACATGTGGGACGCTCAGAGCACAGCCATCCACATCAATCTGGCCGACAACGAGTGGAACATGAGATGTGACAACAAGTTTGACAACGACAGTGAGTATCTCAAACTCGTCAAGCAAGTGACCGCCAAGCCCGACAACGCCATGCTGGCACAGATGCCCATGGGTGCCAATGCCGCTACGCTGAGCGTGAGCCTCAATGGCGAGGGCATTGCACAGCTTGATATGGTCAAGGCGCTCCTGGCTAACCTTGACGATTCGCCCGAAGTCCAGGCCATCGTCGACATTGTCAAGTCAATCAACGGACCCATTATGCTCGGCATCGCCAGCGACACGATGAACCCCGAGGAGGCAAACTTTGTTCTGGCCGCCAAGTGCAACAATGCCGCCAAGGTGATGAGCAACATCAACCAGTATCTGCCGCTGGCCGGACCGATGACCCAGCGGGGTGACGAACTGGTGGCCGAGCAGCAGGTCATGGGCGGTGACCTGGCCATGGGAGCCAAGGGCAACGAGTTCTATGTCAAGCTCACGCACAGCGACATGGCCGCCAACATGAGCAATGCCGGCGAGGCCCGGACAGCCATGGCCGGATCGGTGGCTGCGCTCTACCTGAGCAGCACCGTGGGAAACAAACAGATGCAGCTGGTCATCGAGAGCAAAGACCTCACCGATGCCTCGGCCAAACTTTGGGTCACCGAGGGCGGCAAGAAGCTGAGCATCCTCGACGCGTTGGCATTCTTTGCCGAGCTGGGTCAGAACGTCAGTGGCCGCTGACATTACTTCGGGTTAGGGGTTGCGTGTGTCGAGCATTCGAACAAGCAACCCTTAACCCATAAAAAAGCATTAACAATGATAAGAGAATACATAATCAGAGCATCAAGCTTCCGGTTTGGCGATGCGCTCCCCTGGAGTGTGATCAGCAACCTGTGCGACACGATAGAGCGCGAGCTAGAGCAGCTGGACAACAATAAAAAAGTGGTTTGGGCCAGTCGGGGGGCAAAAAAAGCCGATGATGGTCGCCCGGGGTGGGTCAGAGCGAATTGAATCTCTCGATGAGGGTAGCCATGCCGGCGGTAGCCGTGGCCTGGATGTGTTCGTAGCCGAGGCTGTCGCACTGGGGCATGCGCTGCGGGTCGATGACAAATTTAGGAACCTCGCTGTGTGCATACTCGATGAGGCCGCAAGCCGGATAGACCACGAGCGATGTGCCGATGACCACAAACACGTCGGCACGGCTGATGATGTCGCGTGCCACATCGAAGCTCGGCACATATTCGCCAAAGAGCACGACATAGGGGCGCAGCTGTGAGCCGTCACCCGCATCGTCGCCGAGGCGGATGGGCGTGTCGAGCGGGTAGTCGCGGACATAGCGTGGATCGACGCGGTTGCGTGACGAACAGACTTTGGCCAGCTCGCCATGCAAGTGGATGACGTGTGTCGACCCGGCACGCTCATGCAGATTGTCAACATTCTGGGTGATAACGGTGATCTGGTTGTCACCTTCCAGACCGGCGATAAGGCGGTGCGCAGCGTTGGGCTGGACTTCAGCAAGCTTCTTGCGGCGCATGTTGTAGAAGTTGAGGAACTCGGCAGGGTCCTCGTGCAGCCCGCCGATGCTGGCATAGTATTGCCACTGCTTGTTGTTCCACATTCCGTCCTTGCCACGGAATGTGGACAGCCCGCTCTCGACGCTGATGCCTGCGCCTGTAAGGAACACAATGTGCTGATTTCTCATTGTTTGGTTGTTGAAATGACTTCTATCTTTCGTTTCACGTCAAGGTCTGCGTTGTCGCTCCAGTCATATTCGGAGGCATTGATGCTAAAACCGCAAAAACACATATTCAGCCTACTTCAGTTCGTTTCCTCAGTGGCTCTCATGCGTCACATGATCATAGGGCACAGATGTACACTTATAGAAAAATCCCGTCATTATAGGTCTTAGTTTCTGCAAAGTTACAAAAACTTTGTCATTTGGCAGCCTGATATAGCATAGTTTTTTGCCAGGGCCGGGGGAATGGTGCTTTCATTCTTGACGATGAGGATTTTCGAGCGCACTATCTGTTCTGCATCGGAGAATTGTTATTGCTGTCGGCACCGCATAACGAGGCTATCGGCAGTCGCCCTTTTACGTTTAAGCGTGCAGCATACACTCCATTGCGACAGCAGCGTGAAATCCTAGGCATGACGGCTGATGAGTTATGGGGGGAATAGGCAGAGAATTGAGTCGCATCTTTACCGGCACCGACGATTGCTGTATGGATTTTAGACTGTCCGTTGGATATTAATTCCCGAATAATTGACATTGGTATCTGTTTTTTTACTACTTTTGTGGCGAAAAAGTGGAAAAGTCTAGTATAAATAACTTAATTTGCTGATTATGAAGAAATTATTCTTAACCCTTGTTGTGGCAACACTGTTTGCCGCATCTGCATTTGCTCAAGATGCTAAGAGTTATCGTGGTTTTACTGACCTTAGTTATACGCTTGGCGTGGGTGAAACCAGTGAAAACTTTGACCGTTTTACGCTGTCAACAACGCATGGCTATCAACTTGATGACATGTTCTTCTTGGGTGCTGGTGTGAGCTTTGAGTATGTTCGCGATGCTGCTTTGGCTTTAGTTCCTATCTATGCCGATGTCCGCATGGACATTCCTCTGCGCAGCAGAAGCATTAAGCCCTTTGTTGATGCTAAAGTCGGTTATGCTGCAGGGCAAGTTGATGGCTTCTATTTTGCTCCTACTGTTGGTGTGCGAGTTCCTGTGAGATTTGTTCAGGCCATGAACTTTGGCTTGGGTTACAAATTACAGAAAATTCAAGATGCCGGCACTAACACCAACGCCATTACGTTCAATGTAGGTATCGAATTCTAACGAGGACACAGTCTTTAAGGCACCAAAGCGGTTGAGTTACCATAGCGGAACTCAACCGCTTAATTCGTAGTTCTGAAGCCAGGCAGACACACAAACAACAAATTGAACGGATTCTATTGAACTGCCGCGCCGCGGTGACTGTTCAGCGATTCGCTAGTTACTCCCCCTCCCCTTGCAGGCAGGCTGCTGGAAAAGTACAGGCAAACAATTGATTTGCTTCACGGTAGTTATATTCAAACCTAGATTTGAATAAATTGTCTGCATATTTCGTGCTATTTCAAACTATATTCAAGAAAAATTTCGCCCGTTCGGTTGCGAGCTAAAGGTTCGCGTTTCATTCGCGTAATTCGCGGTTTATTACTTTTTCAGCAGCCTCCCTAAGCTAGGAAGGGTCGGGGGTAGGGCAGTCCACCAGCTTTTAGCACTGTCTGAGCCGAGATACAGGCTGCCACGCTCCCCCTAACCTCTAACTTGGTTTTCTTGTCTGAGACGGGGGATTCAAGGAAAAAAGTGTTTTTTCTTGCACAATCCAAGTTTTTGCTGTATCTTTGCACATGTCGAAGCGGTTTTTGTATTTATTTTTAACACTTTCAAGGTACAACTTTTCCCCGCCATGACAGAACGCACAGATGCACTCTATATTTGCAACACGATTAACAAACTAAAGGTTTCAGGAGCATGAACAATACAGTAAAATCAATTCTTGGCGATTACGTCATCAGTCAAATAAACCAAATAGCAAGTCGTAAGGACAGCACCATTTTTGTGTTTATCGGCATAGAGCAATATGTTGATGTGAAACATCTGAGTAGCCATATTGCTGATATGGGCACTTTCTTCCAAAACGGAACAAAGAGACAATTCAGTCAGCAGTGGTTTGTGAACTTGTTTGGCAAACTGACAAGCAATGCAAATCCAAGAGATTTTACCATTCTTTCGTTCCCTCAATTCTGCAACCTCATCTCTTATGTCGCTCCCGACTTTTTCAAAGACAGAGTCGTTATTCTGCGCGACGGGCTGCGCAACCTCCTGCCAATCGGCAAAGAAGAATTCATTGAAAAGGCTGCCGATGAGAATATCGAGCTTCGCTCAGCCGATATGCCTGACTATATGGCAGAGCAAATGCAAATTGGCGACCGCTACTTCTATTCGGTGAAAATGCCGGTTGAGAATTTCGAGGTCATTGATATTTTCAATGAGAGAACAGCACTGATTCCTGTGCATAGCTCAACCGACCTCGAAGTTATTGACATCGTGAGTGACCCTCACGCTGTGGACTCGTTTGTAAACAAATGCCTCGCTCAAGATAGTTTCCGCTTTGAAGTAGCCGCCAAATTCTTCAAGAAGCAACCCCTTGAAGAAAAAGCAAAGGCTCTACTCGAACGTCTGAACTGGATTGTCAATCAGTTTGGCGGTCAAATCTGTGAATTTGACGATGTGGCCATCCAAGCCGAGCATCAAAGTTCAGAGACCGCCACGAAGTTACTTCATAATTATTGGGGCGAAAACGCCGATTTCAGGACGCTGAAAGTGTATAGCAATCCCAGCTATGACAAAACCATTAAAAGCATTTCGCAAGGGCTGATTGTTGATACAATCATCGATGAATACAACAAGGCCAAGCAAAGTGTTGCCCCTAAAGACTTATTCCTTACAGCACCTACCGGCTCGGGCAAGTCGTTACTTTTCCAGCTTCCAGCGTTCCATGTCTCGGCACAAGGAGACGTAACCATCGTCGTTTCACCACTCATCGCATTGATGAAAGACCAAGTGGAACAAATACGCTGCGAGCGTGGTTATAAGAAAGTGTATTACATCAACAGCGAACTCAGTCTCATTGACCGCGAGCGTGTCATTGACGACTGCAAGAGCGGAGAGATTGACATACTCTACCTCTCGCCCGAGTTGCTTCTCTCATACGACATTTCCTATTTCATAGGCGACCGCCGATTAGGACTTATCGTGATTGACGAGGCGCACCTCATCACCACATGGGGCCGCGATTTCCGTGTTGACTACTGGTTTCTGGGCCAGCACATCAACAAAATCCGCAAGATAAAGGCTTACCACTTCCCGATGGTGGCCGTCACAGCCACTGCTATATACGGTGGTGACAATGACATGGTGTTTGACAGTATCAACAGTCTGTATATGCACGACCCACACATCTTTATAGGCGAGATAAAGCGTGAAGACATTACTTTCGTGATTGATAATCACGAAAAATACAAGTCGAACTACGACCGTGAAAAAATAAACGAGACCGTTGCTCTCATTGAGAGAATTGCTGAATTGGGCATTAAGACTATTGTCTATGCTCCATATCGCCGACACATCGACTCAATTCAGCAACAGCTTCAGTTCAATGGAAAGGACGACATTGCCGTTTCGTATCACTCCGGCTTGTCGGCTGACGAGAAGAATTACGCTTACGACCGTTTCAGGAGAAACGAGGTCAAGGTCATGATTTCAACCAAAGCCTTCGGCATGGGCGTTGACATTCCCGACATACAATTGGTGTATCATCACGCACCCTCGGGGCTGTTGCCCGACTATGTGCAGGAGATTGGGCGTGCAGCACGCAAAAGCGACATCAAAGGCTTTGCCGCATTGAGCTATGCACTTGAAGACCAACGATACAGCAAAGTGTTGCATGGTATCTCGGCACTTCATCACTATCAAATCCGCGAGGTTATACGGAAAATCAACAAGTTGTTCATCGCCAACGACCAAAAACGCAATATGCTTGTGTCGGCCGATGATTTCAGCTATATCTTCGATGAAGCGGCAGACCTGGATCAAAAGGTCATGACAGCATTGATGATGGTAGAGAAAGACTATCTTGCCAAGTATCGTTTCAATGTACTAATCGCACGCCCCAAGAAGTTGTTTGTCAAGGTATATGCTCGCGTCAACAGCTTTGGCTGGAGCATATTGAGACAGCGTTATTCACAATGCTACAAACACCTTGACACGATTAATGGCAATTACTATATTGTTGAACTCGACCTTGACAAAATCTGGGAAAAGAGTTTCAGCGACATAAGTTTCCCCATGCTGAAGAAAGAGTTTTACGACGGCAAACTGCTTCATGACGAAGGGGCAGAATGTAAGCCGCAAGTCAAACTCACTTTCACTTTTGACACAAGCATTGATGCGGCCTACGAAAGAGTTGCTTTCATTCTTGACCGGCTACAATCCTGCTTTGCCCGATTGGCAGGTCACTATTTTTCAAAAGAAGACTTAAATGAAGCAATTAAATCGTTTGTCGAAGACAAGAAGCAGCGTGAGAAGTTGGTCAAGTTTATCCTCTCGACATATACGCACCGCCCATTGGGTGGTGGAGTTGAGAACGATGCTTTTTTGCAACGTCGCCGCAAGGTCAACCAAGATATGCAATATGCTATCCTCAGCAGTCGATATAACAATAACTTTGAGAACCTAAAACGCCGACTCCTCAAACTGAAAGACAGTCTTATGGAGAATACTTCGACGATGTACGCTTCTTATGGTACTGAATATCTTACTAATTATGTTCGTATAGGAAGTATCTTAGAGATTTTGGGACTAGGAACTTACGAAAGTCGAGGCGGCGACAACCCTATGATATTCATTCGTATCAATGACCCTCGCAGAATATCTCGCGACGCAAACGATAATTCATATCGCAATTCAATTTTGCGCACGATTGAAAATCGTCACAAAATCAGCTCTGAGATTTTCGACCACTTCTTCTTAAAAGCTTTCAGCAACAAAGATCGATGGAACTTCATCGAAGATTTCTTCTTGGGCGAAGCGAATGATGTGCTGTTCAGTACATATCCAGGGGGTGAACGCAATCATATTGATATAGTAAACTATATCAGTGAGCGTGCATCAGGGAGCACAGGTGACAGCACAAACCAAGAAAGCGGTACAGATTCCATTTCAACGTTCTTGCCCAAACAGAATGCCACATACTATAATGATAGTATGCTCACCCTTGATGGTGTGACAAAAAAAGTCACCAAGTGGCTAAGCGATGACCCTGTATTGCTTGATAAAACTATCCGAGCTTACGGTATTCGTATTCCATTAGATTTGTACAAGGTGCTTCAAAATCGTTTGCAAAATAAGCATTTCGCCTATTACCGCGATGTAAAAGGCTTGAAGCTATACATTGACTTCCCGGGCTTCAATGAGCCAGTCATCGCTAGTCTTCCTTACAACGACACACCAGTAAAGTTTTACAATTGGTGGAGAAAAAACGAGACAAAGGTTTCGATGACAAACATGGAACTAATGCGTCTCCTTATCAGGGTAAATGAGCAAAAACCGAATGCCCTACTTAAACGACATCGTGACATATTAAAAGCAAAAGGCTATCAATGACAAGCCACGACCTGGCATATTATCAGCAGTGCTTCGATCACCTTTCGGTGAACAAGAAAGGTGGGCAGCTGGCACCACACAAGCCGCTGCTGCTGTTGGCGGTCATCGACTTGGTGGAATGTGGCATCATTCGCTCGCCTCAGATTGAGTTGAGCGAGGCACTGCTCACGGCTTTCAAGTTGAACGATATGCGCTACTCGCGCCACATCGCTCACTTCAAACCGAACATCGGGATGCCTTATTACCACATGAGCGGTGAGCCGTTCTGGCGACTCGTGCCTCGTGTTCCGGGCAATTCGCCCAGCAGTTATGCCATCTCCACCCTGCGCAACTTCTACAAGTACGCAGAGATTGACCATGAACTTTTCGAGCTGATGAAAGAGCCGGCTACCGCCCAACAGCTTCGCAAAGTCCTCGTTGACACTTATCTCGCTAACCGCACCGACACGTCGCAGCCATCACTACCGCAGGTAGTCCTGCTCGCCTCGTGCCTGTGCCAACTAATAGCTTAATCAACATGAAACGAATGCTCAATTATTTCTCAATCTTAGCGTGCCTTTTGGTCACACTGTCGAGTTGTGACGATTATATCAGCGATTATGACACTCGTAAGAATGAATACACCCTGCGTTATAGCGTCACTTATTCGACTACCTATGACTTTCACAATATTGCTTACATCAGCTTTACCGACTTCTTCGATAAAGAAGACTGGAGCAAATATACCGGGCAGCCGACACAGATTGAGAGAAGAATTGACGGAACTGATGCCTATGTCACTGTAACTCGTGTTCCCAAAGGCGCACATGTTGAGCTTTCGACTTATGTGGATGTGGATGAAGCCCTGCCAAATACCAAAGTCGAAATCTCAATAGAGGTTGTCAAGGGGAAAAAATATGACTTCACAGAAGTCAAAACAGCCAATGCCGACTGCCCTCTCAAGGGCAATCCGCTGACCATCAGCTATGACGTGCCAAATGAATAAGCTATGATTGTCGAAAGTATGACATACGCGGATATATGCCGTGAGTTCTACCGAATTCACGACATATACTTCCCTCGCATTAAGTCAAGAATGAATCCCGACGGTACTTATTGCGCCAAAATGCGCAGATATATGCTAAAGCATAAATCTGCGCAGAATGTGTTGTTCCCTGCCATCACTTACCAGGTTGACAACAACACGACTTTTTGCTCAATACCGCTCATTCATGACTATCATACTTTCAAAAAGATTGGCCCGAATGCTGTCACATTCGGCTGAAATGCTCGACAAACTTGTCGAGGAGTTTGATGTCGAGCGTGAGACACTCAAACAATTCATCGTGAACAACAGGAATTATCCTTATGTTCATGTGCCATTCTTCTGATATGGCAATAATACTGATTTTTCTAGCTGTGCAGATAGAGCGCACTCTTGGGCGCATATCTTTGCCAAAAAATAACTGATGTTCCACTTTAAAAACGTATGTGTATTATGAAGAAACTACTTTTACTCACGTTGCTCATCTTGCCGCTGGCTTTCGCTTCCTGCGGCAGCGATGATGAGCCAAACTACAAGGACCAGACTTTAGTAGTCGGCAGTGTGTATTCTATTCCCGGCGGCAGCACCGGATGGACTTCGGACAACGAACTTATTGCAAGCGTTTCGACGGCTGGCGTTAAGGCAGAGCATGTCGGCGAGACCTACATTCGCAATGGCAACAAGTCGTTCAAAGTCACAGTTACGCCCAGGTTCAACACTTATGAGATTCCGTGCCTACAATTTGGCGCAAGCAGCTCTACAGTCAAGAGCTTCATGTCGGGTTACACTATGATAAGTGAAACCGACGAAATCCTTCTCTACACCGGCAAGCACCCTGTTTCATTCGTCGCTTATTTGTTTACAAACTCGGCGTTGACTCTCTCATCCGTCATTATCCCTATAACATCTGTAGATATAAACGAACTTGTCAGTTTCCTGGCAGAGCGCTATGTCTATGTCACAAAGGATGAGGAAGAGAACTATTTCGGCTTTTTAAGTGCAGACAAGCAGTACGTCATCATCTTGCAGTTTGAATCGATGAACTCGGAAGAGGTGTATTTTATCGGTTACGCTAAATACACCGATTCAAGTTCCGCTCCTGCTCAAGCCATGAAGATGATGAAGCAGCAACTTGCCCCGGCTTCGACTGGCACTAACGCCGAAGTCAAGGCAGGATACTCGCGTCTGCTCGGCATCATGCCCGAAATGAGGACAGATCTTAGCATCCTAAAGTAACCGACTATGAAGAAAATTATGTTTATCCTGGCACTGTGCATTACCCTGCCGACTACACTGCCGTTGACGTAATCGGCGATATTGACTATCGCAATTAATAATTCAAGTTTCGCAAGTCAGTTCCCCCCTCTCTTCTAGCGAGCTTCCCCTCCCCTTTCCCAAAGGGGAGGGGATACGCACAATCGGTGAATGGTTACGTGATGAAGAAATAGCTATAAAACATGTTGACAAGGAACTATATGACTAAATAGAGCAGGCAGTTCGCAATCACTCGTCATCGTTGTCTGTTACCGAATGGGCGATATAAGAGACACTCAAACAATGGATTAGTTGTATCACAAAAAGTGCAATCTTTTTCTGGCTGTGCAGATAGAGCGCACTCTTGGGCCATATCTTTGCGGCATAAAAGTATTTAGCTTATGATTTTTCAAGATAAAATACGCATAATCGCATACGCTTTGCTCAACACGAATCCAGCCAAGTTGCGACAGGTGCTTGCAACCATTCCCGATGGCGAACCGATGCCGGCACTTTACACATGGGATGTATATATTCCGCTGCACTTCATCACCATGTCGGTAGAGCGTGCCATTCACCGACCCGAAGAATGGCAATCGGGCTATGTTGAAAAGGTGCGCGAGACGCTGAAGCTCAATGATGAAATCAAACACATCCTCACGGACAAGTTCAGCAACTTTTCATTCTATGATGAAATCCCATACATTGACTATGGTCAAAGCGGTGCCGGTTTCATTTACAGTGATGAGATCGAGGATTCTATTGAAGATGTGTTTTGGGTCAAAGACAAAACTCAACTCACGAAGCTTGGTGCGAATCAACTTGATATTGATTTATATGTGGCTGCTTGCAAATTGCAGGTGGGAGAAATGGAGCGTTTGCTCAAGCTTGGGGCTAATCCCAAAGCAAAAATCTATAACGACGGTGAGGAGTGGGAAACCCTTGACCGCGTTGCCACTGAAGCAGCATTCTTGGGAACGCAGATAAATTCAGCATTGGCACATGAGGCCGCCGCATCGGTAGGGATTGATGATGATGACGGTGGTGTTACCACGCTCATTTCATTAGGATTATATGAAATGATGTATGCGATGTTAAAGAAGTATTGTAACAATTAATTGTATTGATTTATGGAAACAGTAAACACCCAGCCAAATTTTGCCGTAGCCGAGCAGCAAAGTTCAAGCGTAGTAACGACCGAGAAAAAGAAACGCCATTTCAATTTCTCGTTTGGCATCGGCTATTCATACAACGGAAAAAGAACTGATTTGTTCAAGCTGCAAATCAAAAAGACTTAAATTTCAAATTATATTCAAGCAAAATTGCGCCCGTTCGGTTGCGAGCTGAAGGTTCGCGTTTTCATTCGCGTAATTCGCGGTTTGTTACTTTTTCAGCGACCTTCTATCTTAGGAGGGGAACTATTTGCCTAACTTTGTGGCGTAATTGGAACGATAAATTGATAACTATATGGACGAACAAATGATTTCTCTGCGGATGCTTTTGCTTTGTGGCTGCGCGGCACTGGCGGCGAGGGGTGACTTGCAACGCCTCGATGTGGCCATTCGCGGGGCACTCGACGGCGGCGTGAGCGTGAATGAGCTGAAGGACGCCTTTGCACAGCTCTATGCCTATACGGGTTTTCCCCGTTCACTGAATGCGTTAAACACGCTGGAGCATGTGCTGACAGAGCGCAAGTCAGCGGGGATTGTCGACAATGAGGGGCAACCGTTCCATCGACCCGCTGCCTGGGATGACGCCAAGCTGGCGTTGCAACTCGGCACCGAGATGCAGACCCGCGATGAGGGGGGCACGCCATGGAACTATTCATTCTGCCCACAAGCCGACTACTACATGAAGTCGCACCTTTTTGGTGACATCTATGCCTGTGACCAACTCACTCCGGCCGAACGCGAACTGATCACCGTCTCGGCCCTCAGCGCAATGGAGGGTGTAACGCCACAGTTTGAGGGACATAAGGAATGTGCCGTCTTCATGGGCAACACCAAGCAGCAGGTGGACTGTCTCTGTCGTTGGCTTGCGGACAACACATAATAGCCCTCCCGATTTGAACTTGCAGAGCATCGCCGTGTTCTGACCCGTCACCCGCAGTGGGTGTTTTTTGCTCTGAATAGCAGAAAACGCTGAGCTATAGTTGATACTATCTCCTATAACTCAGCGTTTAATCTCGTTGGTCGGGGTACCTGGATTCGAACCAGGGACCTCCTGCTCCCAAAGCAGGCGCGCTAACCGGACTGCGCTACACCCCGAGGTGCCATCAGCCACTGGGCGAAAAAGCGGTGCAAAGGTAATGCTTTTAATCGAGAATCGGGTGCTGATTGCCGAAAATTTTTGTTTTTTTTGCTTTTCACTGGCCTCTCGGTTCAAAAAATGGGGGAAAAAGCATTTTTTTTGCCCAAAACGGCTTCGGTTTGAGCAAGTTTTAGTAATTTTGCAGTTTAGATAATCTTGGCCGCATTCGGCATGACTCGAGCAAGCTCGGTTCTGCACTCATTTGCGCAAGATTGGGTAATTAGTGCCCCGACCGGCACCGGTCAAGAGCTGGTGAGGCAGGGCTGGAATTATCAATGCTCAATTGTCAATTTTCAATTTTGATAGATATATGTACAGAACGAAAACATGTGGAGAACTTCGGCTGGCTAATGCCGGCGAGGTGGTGACGCTGGCCGGTTGGGTGCAGCGCACGCGCAAGATGGGAGGCATGACCTTCGTTGACCTGCGCGACCGGTATGGCATCACGCAGATTGTGTTTAACAATGAGGTCGATGCCGCATTGTGCGACGAAGCCAACCGGTTGGGCCGCGAGTATGTGGTGCAGATTGTCGGTACGGTGGCCGAGCGTTCGAGCAAGAACGCCAACTTGCCCACCGGCGACATCGAGATTATTGCCAGCAGGCTCAATGTGCTCAGCACCAGCGAAACACCGCCATTCACCATCGAGGACAACACCGACGGTGGCGATGACATCCGCATGAAGTACCGCTACCTGGACTTGCGCCGCTCGTGCGTGCGCAAGAACCTGGAGCTGCGGCATCGCATGACCATACTCATCCGCAACTTTCTCGACTCAAAGGATTTTATCGAGGTGGAGACCCCGATTCTCATCGGCTCGACCCCCGAGGGAGCACGCGACTTTGTCGTGCCCTCGCGCATGAACCCCGGGCAGTTCTACGCTCTGCCGCAGAGCCCGCAGACGCTCAAGCAGCTGCTGATGGTGGCAGGGTTTGACCGCTACTTCCAGATTGCCAAGTGCTTCCGCGACGAGGACCTGCGTGCCGACCGACAGCCCGAGTTCACGCAGATTGACTGCGAGATGAGCTATGTCGAGCAGGAGGATGTGCTGCAAATCTTTGAGGACATGGCCCGCCATCTGTTCAAGGAAGTGCGCGGTGTCGACCTGCCCGACAAGCTACAGCAGATGACGTGGCACGACGCTATGCGCCTCTATGGCAGCGACAAGCCCGACCTGCGCTTCGGCATGACCTTTGTCGAGTTGATGGATGTCATGAAGCGCGGCAAGTTCAGCGTCTTTGACGACGCGGCCTATATCGGCGGCATCTGTGTGCCCGGCTGTGCCGACTACTCGCGCAAGCAACTGGACGAGCTCACCAACTTTGTCAAGCGTCCGCAGGTGGGTGCCAAGGGCTTGGTCTATGTCAAGTATAACACCGACGGCACCATCAAGAGCAGTGTCGACAAGTTCTATGACCACGACGACCTCATGGCGCTCAAGCAGGCCATGGGAGCCAATGACGGTGACCTGGTGCTGATCTTGAGCGGCGACAACGCCAACAAGACCCGCATCCAGTTGTGTGCGCTGCGTCTGGAGATGGGCGAGCGGCTGGGGCTGCGCGACAAGGACCGCTTTGAGTGCCTGTGGATTGTCGACTTCCCGCTGTTTGAGTGGAGCGACGAGGAGCAGCGCCTGATGGCCACGCACCACCCGTTCACCATGCCCAACCCCGATGACATCCCACTGCTCGACGAGCATCCCGAGCGCGTCCGGGCTGTGGCCTACGACTTTGTGTGCAACGGCATCGAGGTGGGCGGCGGCAGCCTCCGTATCCACGACGGCCAGCTCCAGGCCAAGATGTTCGAGATCCTGGGCTTCACGCCCGAGAAGGCAATGGCCCAGTTTGGCTTCCTGATCAACGCCTTCAAGTATGGAGCGCCCCCTCACGCTGGTCTGGCCTTCGGTCTGGACCGCTTTGTGTCGATCATGGCGGGCTTGGACAGCATACGCGACTGCATCGCATTCCCCAAGAACAACAGTGGCCGCGACGTGATGCTCGACGCTCCCAGCGAGATTGCGCAGGAGCAGCTTGACGAACTCTATCTGAACATCGACAATGACCGACTGCGTGCGCTCAAGGGTTGACGACATCGCTCATGCTATCGAGCAGGTGGCTCCGTTGCGCTGGCAGGAGAGCTATGACAACGCTGGCATTCAGGTGGGCGACCCCCAGGCGCAGGTCACGGGTGTGCTGCTGTGCACCGACGTGACCATGGATGTCATCGACGAGGCCATCGCGCGCGGGTACAATATGGTGGTGAGCCATCATCCGCTCATCTTCCATGGGCTGAAGAAGCTGGCCGGGCGCGACAGGGTCGAGCGCATGGTGGCACGTGCCATCAAGAACGACATCGCCCTCTACTGCGCGCACACCAACATGGACAACGCTCCAGCCGGTGTGTCGCACCACATGGCCGCCAAGCTGCACATGACCGATGTCGAGGTGCTTGAGGCGCACGACGACGGTGGCACGCTCGTCGGTAGTGGAGTGATTGGCTCCATCGAGCCAATGCCTGTGATGGAATTTCTGCGCTGCGTCAAGGCCGCCTTCGAGGTCGGGGCTGTGCGCTACAGCGGCGACACCGCCGGCATGGTCACCCGGGTGGCCCTGTGTGGGGGAGCCGGGGCATTCCTCATCGACCGCGCCCGCGTGGCCGGTGCGCAGGTCTTCGTCACTGGCGATGTCAAGTATCACGACTTCCAGCGTGCCGACGAGGGCATCGTCATCGCCGACATCGGCCACTACGAGAGCGAGCACTTCACCGTCGAGCTGTTTGCCCACATCATCGCCCGCCAGTGTCCTGGTGTCGAGGTGGCAATGGCGCGGCAGGAACGCAACCCGGTGAAATATTTAATCTAACAAGAACATCTAGACTCTCTAGAGAAATAACAATAACAAACAACTATGGCAAAAAGAGATCATGAACTGACCGTTGAGGAGCGACTCAAAGCGTTGTACCACCTGCAGAAGATCCTCTCGGAGGTCGACCGCATCAAGATTCTGCGTGGCGAGCTGCCCCTAGAGGTCGAGGACCTGGATGCCGCCATCGAGGGACTGCAGACACGCATCAACAACTACAGCGATGAGATTGTGGGGCTGCAGCAGGACATCGCCGACCAGCAGGCCGCGCGCGACCAGGCCGAGGCACGCATCGAGAAGTACACCCGCGACCAGGACAATGTGCGCAACAACCGCGAGTTCGACCATCTGACCAAGGAGATTGAGTATGAGACACTCAACATCGAGTTGGCCGAGAAGAGGATGAACGAGGCGGCACGCAAGATTGAAGCCATCAAGGCCGAGATCGCCCGCGCACAAGACCAGCTTGAGGACAACCAGCACGTGCTGGCCGACAAGAAGAGCGAGCTCAACGAGATTGTCAGTGAGACCAAGCAGGACGAGGAGAAGCTGCGCGAGCAGGCCAAGCGTCTGGAGAACAAGATTGACACCCGTCTGCTGACGGCGTTCAAGCGCATCCGCAAGAACGCGCGCAACGGACTGGGCGTGGTCTATGTGCAGCGCAATGCTTGTGGTGGCTGCTTCAACCGCATCCCGCCACAGCGCCAGATGGAAATCAAGATGCACAAGAAGATTATCGTCTGCGAGTACTGTGGACGCATCTTGGTCGACCCGGCTCTGGCCGGAGTGAGCGAGGCCGAGGCAAAGAACGCCTGACCTCGATGGGCTGTGACCCAACTGCCCAAGTGAGTCTGAGGGGCGATTGCCCCAAGTCGGACAACAAGCTGAAGGCTCTGCACTTCTCCAAGCAACAACAGTAGGGGAGGGGCGGAGCCTTTTGTCAATGCACAATGCACAATTCGCAATGCACAATCTCCCCCCACTACCAGCGAAACGATCTACCAGCGCAGCGTTCTACCAGCGCAGCGTTCTACCAGCGCGCAGCGCGATCTAAATTCTAAATTCTCAATTTTCAATTCTCAATTAATAATGAAGACATCATTTGTATTTCTGGCCGACGGCTTCGAGGAAATCGAGGCCCTGGCAACCATCGATGTGATGCGCCGTGCTGGCATGCCGGTGGTCACTGTGTCAATCAACCCCACACCGCAGGTCACCGGTGCCCATGGTGTGCCCGTGCTGGCCGATGCCCTCATCGCCGACTGCGACCTGGCCGATGCCGAGTGGCTCATCTGTCCCGGTGGCATGCCTGGAGCCACTAATCTGGCCGCTTGCCGGCCACTGACCGACGCACTGGTGGCTCAGAACCGGGCGGGCGGCAAGCTGGCAGCCATCTGCGCATCACCGGCCATTGTGCTGGCTCCGCTGGGCATCATCACTGGCCGCGATGCTGTGTGCTATCCGGGCATGGAGGTGGACTGTGGAGCCAAGTGGGCCGCTACGGCCATGGTGGTGGTCGATGACAATGTGGTGACAGGGCGTGGCCCGGCTGCGGCTTGCGAGTTTGGGCTGACCATCGTGCGCCAGACATTGGGTGCCGATGCTGCATCGCAGGTGGCCAAAGGTATGCTAATCGCTTGACAATGAGCAATAAAAAATATGACAACGCGTCTCACGACGAGTTGTCATACACATTGAATCAACTTCAGTTAGAGTGTTATGGTGCAAAAGTACTGCTTTTTCTTTGAACTCACCAAATATTTCAAAAACATTTCATATCTTTTAACAATAGAGAAGACATCAAAGCATTTGATGTCTTCTCTTCTGATGTTGCAGTTCTGCTATTTCTTTCTATTCTTTGAAAAAATAGGTGGCCGTGAACGACCAGTAGCGATTCTTGGCGATGTTGTCGTCGAGCAGGCGCGTGCGCAGGGTCTCGCCCACGCTGAAGTTGTAGCCACCCTGCAGCTGCAGGTGGCGGAACAGCTCGATGCCGGCCCCGAAGTGCAGCACCACGCTCACCGTCTTGTAGCGGTTGACGTCGGGCAGGTTCTTGCCCACCAGGAACGAGAACGTGGGACCCGCGGCGACAAACGGCATGAGCGTGTTTTCAAAGCCGTTCATGCGGTGCCAGCGGAACTTGAGGTTGATGGGCACATCGATGGTGTGCATCCGCACGGTCTCGGTGCCTAGGCCCAGCGACGACCACACCTTGTAGTCGCCATAATGCAGTTTGCTGCCACGCATCGAGTAGAGCAGCGAGGCGTCCAGCCCGAAGCCGATGCCCTGGATGTTCAACTCGCCTGTCAGGCCCACTGTGGGCCCATAGGCACGATCCACAGGCATGATGTCGCTCTGCTTGAAGTGAATCTGGTTGTAGTTGGCGCCGGCGGTCACACCCCAGCGTGTCTCGGTCTGTGCCTGTGCGGCCACAGTGGCCAGCAAGGCCACAACCAACACGAGTATGCGTGAAATTCTGTTCATTTCTGTTGACTAGCGTTTTTGAAATTTGGTACAAAAATACTGCAATTTCTCGGTCTGTGCAACTATTTCACGTTTGTTAATTGTCGGTTCAGAACAAGTAGGCGGCGCTGATGGTCCAGAAGCGGTCGGTGCCGTCGACGGCTTCATCGGCTTTGCCGTCGGCCGTGAGGGTGACAACATCTTTGATTGACTTGTTCAGCCCTAGCCCATAGGCGGCCGAGATCTGGAAGTGGCGGCAAATCTCGAAGCCCGCACCGAAGTTCCATGCCGTGGATAGCGACGAGAAGCGGCTGCCCAGACCATCGCCCTTGCGCTTGCTTACCAGGATGGCAAAGTCGGGGCCGGTGAACAGGAATGGACGAAACTTATCGGCTATCGATGGGATGACCATCTTCCACTTGAGGTTGACAGGGATGTCGATGTAGTCGCGCTTGAACCAGTGGTCGTCTTGAGTGAGGTCGTTGGTGCGGCGGGCATATTGCAATGCACCGTCCAGGCACAGCCCCACGATGGGAGTCTCCCACTCGACGAGCAGGCCACCCGTGAAGCCGGTGCAGTTGTCCTTGCAGGCAAGCTCCTTGATCGTGTGGTTGCTCAGGTTCAGGCTGTTCAGCCCGATGCCGGCCTTGAGGCCAAAGCGCACCTGGGCACTCGCTGCCAGGCAGAGCAGTGCCACGGCCAGCAGAATCATGTTTCGTTTCATCATGTTGTTCTTGATTTTGAATTTCTATATTGACCTTAACGCAACTTGTTGGGCGTTATTGTGGGCGAGTTGTCAAAAGAGGTAGGCGGCGGTGAGTGTCCAGCAGTGGTCGCGTCCGGTGATGCTCTCGCCATTGCGGTCGATGCCCACTTGCTTGAATGCCTTGGTTACACCCAGACTGTAGCTGGCCGCCACCTGCAGGTGACCTAACAACTCCACCCCGAAGCCCGCGTCCCACGACAGGTTGCTGGCGCGGTTGTCCCAGGTGATGTCGCTCGACTCGTGGCACAGCAACCCGAAGTTGGGCCCGGTGAAGGCAAACGGAGCCACCACCTTGTTCAGGCCGACGATGCTCAGGGTGTAGCGCAGGTGCAGCGGTATCTCGATGTAGTTGCGGTGATAGGTGCGGCTGTCGCCCCGAAGCGCGTCGTTGCGGTGGGTGAACATCACCGAGCCGTCGATGCCCAGACCCACAATGGGCAGGCGCAGCTCCAACTGCACACCGGCAGTCCAGCCCATGCGGCGCTCGCTGCTCAGCAGCTTGCTGTCGAAGTGCAGACTGCTGGACGCGATGCCGGCTTTGGGACCCAGACGCAGCTGTGCGGTGGCAGGCAGTGCCAGCACAGCAAGGGTGAATAATATGGCAACGAGTCGCTTCATTGCGTGCAAAACTAGTGATATTTTTTGTTTTCTGCAAGTTTTTGGTGGCTATGTTGCTGCAAATTGCTAATTTTGCCGAAAAATCGCATGAAGATAACCAAAAGATACTTGGCCGTCGTCGTTGCTGCCATCTTCGGGGTGGTGGCACTCGTGTGCACGCGGCAGCGACCGCAGCGGTGGCTCGACAACTCGGGTGTGGTGTGGACGACCGACTACCACATCAGCTACCTCTCGTCGGTTGACCTGAGAGACTCCATCCAGGCGGTGCTGCAGGCTGTGGACCGCAGTGCGTCGGTCTACAACCGGTCCTCGCTTGTGAGCCGGTTCAATGCCGGGCAGTCGGTCGGCGCCGATGCCATCCTCGACACGCTCTACCGGGCATCGGTGGGCGTTCACGGCCAGTCGGAGGGGGCTTTCGACCCCACGGTGATGCCGCTGGTCAATGCTTGGGGCTTCGGCTACAAGAGTGGGGCGATGCCCACCGAGGCGCAGATTGACAGTATTCTCGCCTTTGTCGGGCTGGACAAGGTGGGGCTGGTCGGGGGGCACCTGGTCAAGCGAGACCCGCGTGTGCAGCTCGACTTCAGCTCCATTGCCAAGGGGCTGGCCTGCGATGAGGTGGGACGCATGTTGCGGCGCAATGGTGTGCAGTGCTTTATGATTGAGATTGGTGGCGAGATTGCCTGTGCCGGACGCAACCGGCAGGACTTGCCCTGGCATGTGTCGGTCGACCTGCCCAGCGACCAGCCCGACTCGGTGAGCCACGAGCCGGCCCTGGTGCTGGCCGTCGACAACGGTGGTGTGGCCACCAGCGGCAACTACCGCAAGTATCGCGAGAGTGGTGGACAGCGCATCTCACACATTGTCGACCCCAAGACGGGACGCTCTCAGGCGAGTGTGTTGCTCAGTGTCACTGTGGTGGCACCCAACTGCATGCTGGCCGACGCCTGGGCCACGGCGTGCATGGTGCTGGGCACGGAGCGCGTGGTGCAGCTCATGGAGGGGCGCGACGACTTGGGCGTGATGACCATCACTGCCGGCCCCGAGGGACAGCTGGTGGTGTGGAGCAACGCCCGCTTTGCCCGCCTGGTGGCACAATGAGCCGGCAGGCTACTTGTCCCGATAATTTTCTGTGTAACCAAATTTTCCGGCAAAAAAATGTCTGGCAACGGTGCTTGTGTTGCCAGACATTTGCTGTTATTTGCTCATTCGCACGAGGTGTGCTCGCAGGAGGTCAGTCGTCAGACTCTTCGGCAGGCTTCTGTTTGCGGCGACGCTCTTTCTTGGTCGTCGCGCTGCTGGTGTCCTTTTCCTCCATGAGGTCAATCTCGTTGCGGTCTTTGTCGATGACGCGGTAGGCCAGGTAGGTCAGCGACTGGTCGGGCAGGATGCGGAACTTGCGTCCGAACTCACGGCGCCAGCGCCAGTACTCGCTGATGAGGCCTTTCTTGAGGTAAGCATCGACAAATGGATGGACATACATAATAAAGTTGCTCACCTTGAGTGAGTTGACAAGATAGTCTATCTTGTCTTTCAACGTGTCGGTAAAAAGCAGCGAAGGCTGCACCTCGCCTTTGCCTCCACACGAGGGGCAGGTCTCGGCTGTGACGATGTCCAGGGCGGGACGAACGCGCTGGCGGGTGATTTGCATCAGGCCAAACTTGCTCAGTGGCAAGATGTTGTGGCGCGCACGATCGTTGGCCATCACCTCCTTCATGTGGGTGTACAGCTCCTGGCGGTGCTCGGCCTTGGCCATGTCGATAAAGTCGATGACGATGATGCCACCCATGTCGCGCAGACGCAACTGGCGAGCAATCTCGTCGGCTGCCAGCAGGTTCACGCCCAGGGCGTTGCTCTCCTGGTCGGTTGAGGCTTTCGAGCGGTTGCCCGAGTTCACATCGATCACATGCAGGGCTTCGGTGCTTTCTACGATTATGTATGCTCCCGACTTGAATGACACTGTCCGGCCAAACGACGACTTGATCTGTCGAGTGATGTTGAACTTGTCAAATATCGGCTCGTCGTCGCTGTAGAGCTTGACGATGTCACTGCGATCGGGTGCTATCAGGTTCACATAGTTGCGAATCTGCTCAAATATCTCGGCATCATTGACATGGATGCTCTCGAAGTCGGGGCTGAAGATGTCGCGAATCTCGCCCACGGCACGGCTCTCTTCCTCATAGAGAAGGGTTGTCGGAGGGCTGTAGCGTGCCTTGGCTACGGCGTCGTCCCAGCACTTGAGCAGGACCTTGAGCTCGCTGTGGAGCTCGGCGGCTCGCTTGTTCTCGGCCGAGGTGCGGATAATCACGCCGAAGTTCTTGGGCTTGATGCTCTCTATCAGGCGGCGCAGCCGGGTCTTCTCGGCGCGGTCCTTGATCTTTTGCGACACCGATATCTTGTCGTTGAACGGCGTCAGAACCAGAAAACGACCCGTGAAGGTGATTTCGGTGGTGAGCCGAGGACCCTTGGTCGATATCGGCTCTTTGGCAATCTGCACAATCAGCTCCTGCCCTTGCTCAAGCACGTCGGTAATCGACCCGTGCTTGTCAATGTCTTCCGTGAGCTCCATGCGCGAGATGTTCAGCTGCTTCTTGCCGCCGTCTTCGAGCACCGACTTGATGAATTGAGCGTAGGTGTTGAACTGTGAACCCAAATCAAGGTAATGAAGAAAGGCATCTTTGCCATAGCCGACATTGACAAATGCGGCATTCAGGCCTGGCATGAGTTTCTTCACCTTGGCAAGGTAGAGGTTGCCCACGGCATAGGACGCGTCTCGCGATTCTCGTTGCAGAGTCATCAGGCGGCCGTCCTCGGTCAGCGCTGTGCTGATGGTGGTGGGCGTTACGTCAACTACTAGTTCACTTCTCATCGCAGAAGGGGGGTATATACAATAATCGTGTTAATCTAGGGTGGGGTCGGAGCCCCAAGGACTGAATACACAAAGAACAAACTCACACGCGCACAAGTGATCGAGGGGTGGGTTTGTTCTTGGCATGACTACGGTCGGGCCATGTCGAGCTGTCGACCAGTGGGAGGACGGAGGGCATGAAGCCCTCCAGGACCACCGGGTCAATCACTTCTTGCTCTTATGGCGATTCTTTCTAAGTCTTTTCTTGCGCTTGTGCGTCGACATCTTGTGTCTCTTATGCTTCTTTCCGTTGGGCATAACTACTTAGTTTTGGTGAATAAATCGGTTAATATGCTTGTCCCTTACGGGTGACAATGCGTGGCTTGGGTCGAGGCTGAATCACTTCACCTGGTCCATGAACACCTTGGCGGGCTTGAAGGCCGGAATCTTGTGCTCGGGGATGATGATGGTCGTGTTCTTCGAGATGTTGCGCGCGGTCTTCTCCGAGCGGGTCTTCACGATGAAGCTGCCGAATCCGCGCAGATACACGTTCTCGTCGTTTGCCAGAGAGTCCTTGACGGTCTCCATGAATTTCTCGATTGTGGTCAGTACCGTGGCCTTGTCGATACCGGTCGATTTAGCGATTTCGCTAACGATTTCAGCTTTAGTCATTGTTGTACTTATTTTTTAGTTTTTGTAATGTCTCGTCGTTGCAGATTCTGATTCTGACGCTTGCCTAAATGCCTGTAAATCACACAGTAAGTGCCACAAAAAAGGACTCTAGCGAGAGACCTTCCAGAAAATGCAGTGCAAATATCGGACTTTTTTTTGAATTACACGCTATGTTTCAGCACTTTTTTATCTTTTTTTGCGATTTTCACCCATTTAGCCATGTCGGCACACGCACAGAAGGCAACAGCTTTTTTACTGCCATGTTACATTTCTTTGTCAACACATTAGTGATATTTGCCATTTTTGTCGTACCTTTGCAGCCGTTTTTCAGTAATAATGGTTTATCTATATGGCTTGGTTGACTGAACTTGTTGCGGGCAGTGGAGTGGCGCACGCCATTTTCATTTATTCGCTCGTCATCGCCTTGGGTGTGATCCTGGGCAAGCAGAAAATCTTCGGCGTCTCACTGGGAGCGACGTTTGTCCTGTTCATGGGCATCCTGGCGGGGCACCTGGGGCTGACCGTCGATCCCAACATCATCAAATTCATTCAGGAGTTCGGCCTCATTCTGTTCATCTTCTCCATCGGATTGCAAGTGGGACCCAGCTTCTTCTCGTCGTTCAAGGAGGGCGGACTGGTGCTCAACGGTCTGGCGGTGCTCATCATCGCGCTCAACATCGCCGTGGCGATGGCTATATATTATGGTGTGGGCACCGTGCGCATCACCGACCTGGTGGGAATCCTCTCGGGTGCGGTGACCAACACGCCGGGGCTCGGCGCGGCGCAGCAGACGCTCATCGAGACCAAGGGAGCTGCCGCCGGGGCGCTCAACGAGGCGATGTCGATGGGCTATGCCGCTGCTTATCCGCTGGGTGTGGTGGGTATCATCCTGTCGATGATTGTGGTCAAGGTCATCTTTAAGATCAATGCCGAGTCCGAGTCTAAGCACATCGAGGACGATGCCGCACAGTCGCAGCTGGCACCGCACATCCTCACCTACCGCGTGACCAATAAGCTCATCTTCGGGCGCGACTTGCGCCGCCTGCATGCCATCATCGACCACAACTTCGTCATCTCGCGCATGAAGCGGGCCGCCGACGGCGAGGTGGTCATTCCCAAGAGCGACACCATCATCAACGAGGATGACCTCCTGCTCATCGTCATGAGCGCGCAGGACGAGGAAGTCTTCGACGCAATCATCGGGCCGCGGGTCGACATGGATTGGGATCACGAGCAGGCACAGCTGGTCTCGCGCCGCATCCTGGTCACCAACAGTGCCATGTCGGGACGCAAGCTGGGCTCGCTGCGGCTGCGCATGGGATTCAAGCTCAACGCCACGCGCGTCAACCGTGCCGGCATCGACCTCCTGGCTAGCCCCAACCTTAGCCTGCAGGTGGGCGACCGACTGACCGTGGTGGGCAACATCGAGGACATCAACCGCCTGGCCGAGAAGCTTGGCAACTCGATGAAGCGACTCAACCAGCCCAACATGTTCACCATGTTCATCGGCATCGTCATGGGCATACTGGTGGGGTCTGTCCCCTTGATGCTGCCCGGCATGACTGTGCCCATGAAGCTCGGTCTGGCTGGAGGACCGCTCATCGTGGCCATATTGCTGGGGCGCTATGGCTACAAGATGAAGCTCGTCACCTACACCAGCTCGAGCGCTAACCTGCTGCTGCGCGAGCTGGGCATCTGCTTGTTCCTGGCCTCGGTGGGCATCGCGGCAGGAGGCAACTTCGCCAACACCGTGTTCAACGCCCAGGGTGCTATGTGGGTGCTTTATGGCTTCCTCATCACATTCATCCCGCTGCTTGTCGTGGTCGTTCTGGCTCGAGGCAAATATCACATGAACTACTGCACGCTCATGGGGCTGGTGGCCGGATCGACCACCGATCCGCCCGCGCTGGCTTATGCCAACAAGACTGCCGGCAACGACGCGCCCGCCGTGGCTTACAGTACGGTCTATCCGCTCACCATGTTCTTGCGCGTAATCACTGCGCAGCTCATCATCATGATATTGGCTTAGACTGTCAATCTTGCATAAAACACTGCCACTTTGTCTGCAATTCAGACAAAGTGGCAGTGTTTTGCGTCAGATTGTGGTTGGCACAGCCTTTGCCATTCATTGGGTGAGCGCGGCAATGAAGCCGGGGCTCAAACAGAATGACAATGTTTAACAATTAAAAAATAGGAGGATAGAATTATGTATCTTACACGCAGAAATCAGAACTGGTTGCCCGAGGTTTTCAACACCCTGTTTGACACCGACATGTTTCCCAAGATGAACATGAGCACCACCACGTCACCGGCCATCAACGTCATCGAGAAGGACACGGAGTATGATGTGGAACTGGCAGCGCCGGGCATGACGCGCGACGACTTCAAGGTCACCCTTGACGAGGACGAGAACCTGGTGGTCGACCTGGAGAAGAAGGTCGAGACCAACGAGGGCGACGACAAGGACAAGGACAAGAAGGATGCCGGACGATACTTGCGCCGCGAGTTCAGCTACACTAAGTTCCACCAGACGCTGCTGCTGCCCGACGATGTCGACCGCGAGAAGATCAGCGCCACATGCGAGCACGGCGTGCTGCGCGTGGTCCTGCCCAAGTTCGCCCCGCAGGAGATGAAGAAGGAGTCCAAGGTCATCGAAATCCAGTGATCTGATACAATTGGGGACGGTTCTGTTTTGTATCAAAAAGGCCAAAATGATACAAATCAGAACCGTCCCTGATTGTATCAATCCCCACAAATGATGAGGGAAAGGCGCCCAATTCGCCACTTTTGGCGATTGTGGGCGCCTTTTTGCGGCAGTAATTTTGCAGTGTGAAAAAAGGCATACGATTTATGACCCTGAAATCACAACCTGAAAATTGAATTAGTTATTAGTTGAAATAGAATTTACGTAGTCACTTCTAATCAAGAATAGTAAGTTAAACGGACGAATTTGCCGCACGATGCGATATCGGGCGGCCTTTTCTTTCTTGTGTGCTATGGGTGTATAGTTTTGCAGATGAAATAGTTACTTCTGGCCAACGAGGTGACCACCAACCGCTTCTTCTTCCTGTCCAAGGGACGCACGCGCCGCTCCAGCACGCGCCGCGCGCCGTTCGGCGTGGCCTACGAGATCATCTCGCCGCGCATTACGCAGCTCGAGGCCGAGAACCTGAACAACGGTGCTGTTGAGCGTGGGCAGCATGACTGCTACAGCGTGTTCCAGCAGGGCAGTTCTACACCGCATTATGTCGAGCTGGACAAAGGCGAGGCCTCGACGCTGTCGAAGCTCACCCTGTTCATGCCCGACAAGCGTTTCCGAGGCCTGAAGTATGATCCGAACACCAATACGGTCGACACCGACGCATGGATCGATGCGAACTACATGTCGAGTGCCATCCCCGATGATGTCGTGGTTAAAGAAAATGAATATGGCACAGAAACGTGGACCGAACAAGGCAAAAAAGAGGTGAAGTACATTGCGAGCATGTACTCGACCCGGGCCGACAACCCCCAGGATGAGACACCGCAAGAGCAGGGCGCACCCAGACGCATGGTCGAGCCTCACAAGGATGATGTGGATAGCATCTACTATGTTACCGAGAAGGAGCTGGATGTGACCTACGCCTGCGATGAAGAAAACGTGATTACCGCCATTGGCAGTGTGATGGAGTCCAGCCCGGTGGTGAGCACTCGTTACTACAACTTGATGGGCGTGTCGTCCGACACCTCGATGGAGGGTATCAACATTGTGGTGACAGTGCATGCCGACGGCACCGTCACCAGCCACAAATCAATGTTCTGAAAGGCTAAACAGATAACATAATAGTTTTTTTGACGAGGGTGCGCAGCCGTGAGGCAGGGCACTCTCTTTTTCGTATGACGAGAGTTTGCCAAGCTAAGCGCGGAAATAAACGAGTCTCTAGGCAATGGTGGTGGGTTCCGCTCCCCTGTTATGTGATAGGGTAGGTGAGTGTTTTTGCCGTGTGATTATTTCGTGGTAGTCCAGACACTATTCGACCATTCGCCCCCACCCCTCACTTGTAACAATTCAGCCAGACCCGGTGAGGGCCTGGCTGAATGCGGTTGTGATTGTTAAGATGTTGGCTTTACTTGGTCAGCTCGAAGCCCACGCGGGCGCCGTCCTGGCTCTTGGCCAGCTGCTTGACGGCGGCCACGGCGGTGGCGTTGTTGACCTTGCCCACTTTCTGCAGCAGGTTGGTCATCTGGTTGGCGTCAAACATCAGGGCGATGCCGTTGTTGGTCTTCATCACGTTGCCCTTGAGGGTCTGAGCGGCGCTCTTGAGCGTGATTTCGCCGTTGCTCTGGTTGTAGGCGTAGGTGCCGTTGAAGGGGATGCCGTTGACCTGGGCGTGGAACGTCTTGTCCGTGCCGAAGTTGAACGACGTGTTGCGCTTGGTGATGCCGGCGGCCTGATACTTCGGGGCCAGCGACTGAATCAGGCTGTTGGCGGCATTGACACCGCCGGCCTTGTTCAGGGTCTGTTGGTTGGTGAACGCGGCACTGGCACCATTGTAGTTCCAGTTGCCGGCCAGGCTCTGTGCGTCGAAGCCGTAGCCGCCCAGCAGCACATTGCCCAGGATGCTGCCCAGCACGTTGCCCAGCACACTGCCGCCCGTGCCATAGCCGGTGTTGGTGCCGTAGCCATAGCCCGTGTTGTTCATACCCATGCCGCAGCCGGTGACCAGCAAGGCCACTGCCGCGAGAATTGCGATAAATCCTTTTTTCATAATGCTTAAGTATTTTAATTGGTTTGTACGTTCGTTGGGGGCAAAAGTAGGAAAAATTCTTTAATTAATGCACTCTCTTGGCAAAAAAAGTGATTTTTGGCACGTATTTTGCTATTTATAGATAGTCAATACAATGTTTTTATCGACAAATGGCAAGTAAGAAGATTATCGACTTGGGGGCTTATCGCCAGTACTTCGACGACTCGGCCCTGTGGCAGAAGATTGCCGGCGTGGCACGCAAGGCGGGCATCAAGGTAGTCTATGCCGCGCTGGTGCTCTATTACCTGGCACGCGACGGCAAGATGCCGATGGGAGAGAAACTCAAGATCTATGGTTCGCTGGGCTACTTCATCCTGCCCATTGACTTGATTCCCGACTCGCTCATCGCACTGGGTTTCACCGACGACTTCGCCGCACTGGCCTATGCGCTCTACTCGGCCAGCAAGTATGTCACCCCCGACATCGAGGCCCGTGCCGAGGCCAAGCTGCGCGAGTGGTTCGGCGACTTCGACCGCTCGCAGATTGCCGGCCTGCTCCCTGCCGGCGACTGCACCTCACCAGCCCCGCAGCGCTGATCCCGGCATCCCCACCGGCGCAATGATGCGACAAGGGGTCTGACCCTTCTGTGCCACCGAGCGCAGCTCGGCTGGCAACAGAGGGTCAGACCCCCTGTTGCGCTTCGCATACCCCCTGTTGGGCTTCGCTTCGCATAACCCCCGGTCGTACCCAGTGGCCCCGGCAGCCACGCCGTTAGCATTCTGTCACATGGCCCATCAGATGCCTCTCTTCACGCAATCGTTTGCGTGACTTTCTGATGTCATTTGTGCCGCAAAAGGTGCGAAATTGTCAGAAATGATTCGTATTTTTGTTCGTTTAAAAGCTGAAACTCACCCTTTTCGGGTGGCGAGGCAAGACTGCGAAAACCAAATTATCTATATTAACAAACTTAAAAAAACAAACCAATGAAGAAATTTACGCTAATGTTTAGCCTGTTGGCCCTGATGATTGTCGGGCTGCAGGCGCAGGCTGCGGACGTTTATGTGGAGACAGACGATCCCACATTCAACGTCTACACTTGGGATCCTGAACAGTTCGGCGGATGGCCGGGAACACTCATCACAGAGGCTGCCGAGCTCACCGAGGTCAACGGAACCCAGTACTACAAGATGACCATCGAGGGTACTGGGCGCTGCATTATCTTCAACAAGGATGGTGCACAGACCCAGGACATCCCGCTGCAGGAAGGTGACAACTTCTTTACCTATCCCATCAACGGTGATTTCTCGCAGTACGAGACCACCAATCCGCCCATCCAGATCACTAGCTACACCATCGCCGGTGGGGCGGCGCTGATGGGCGTTGAATGGGACCCGACCGCAACGCAGAACGACATGACCCTGCAAGAGGACGGCACCTACAAGCTGGTCAAGGAGGGTGTACAGCTCGCTGCCGGTGGCTATGAGTACAAGGTGGTGGGCAACCACGCCTGGAGCATCTGGTCGGTGCCTGTGGGCAGCGGCAACCAGACGCTGCCCATCGCCGAGGACGGCAAGTACAACGTGACCTTCACGCTGACGCTGGGCGAGCAGAACGTGCTCACCGCCAATGCCGTGAAGGTCGAGGACGTGGTCATCGAGCACAACTACACCGTCACCGGTGTGGCGGCACTGATGGGTTCGGACTGGAACACCAGCGACGAGGCCAACTTGATGGCTCTGCAAGAGGACGGCACCTACAAGCTGGTCAAGGAGGGTGTACAGCTCGCTGCCGGTGACTATGACTACAAGGTGGTGCGTGACCACAGCTGGGACTGGTCGGTGCCTGTGGGCAGCGGCAACCAGACGCTTGAAATCACCGAGGACGGCAAGTACAACGTGACCTTCACGCTGACGCTGGGCGAGGAGAACGTGCTGACCGCCGAGGCCGTGAAGGTCGAGGACGTGGTCATCGAGCACAACTACACCATCGCCGGTGCCGAGGAGCTGATGGGGTCGCTCTGGGACGTCAACGATGAGGCTAACTTGATGGCTGTGCAAGAGGACGGCACCTACAAGCTGGTCAAGGAGGGTGTACAGCTCGCTGCCCGTGGCTATGACTACAAGGTGGTGCGTGACCACAGCTGGGACTGGTCGGTGCCTGTGGGCAACGACAACCAGACGCTTGAAATCACCGAGGACGGCAAGTACAACGTGACCTTCACGCTGACGCTGGGCGAGCAGAACGTGCTGACCGCCGAGGCCGAGAAGGTCGAGGACGTGGTCATCGAACACAACTACACCATCGCCGGTGTGGCGGCACTGATGGGTGTTGACTGGGACCCCGCAGCCACGCAGAACGACATGACCCTGCAAGAGAACGGCACCTACAAGCTGGTCAAGGAGGGTGTACAGCTCGCTGCCGGTGACTATGAGTACAAGGTGGTGCGTGACCACAGCTGGGACTGGACGGTGCCTGTGGGTATGGGCAGCCTGACGCTTGAAATCACCGAGGACGGCAAGTACAACGTGACCTTCACGCTGACGCTGGGCGAGGAGAACGTGCTCACCGCCGAGGCCGTGAAGATTGTGGAGCCGCTGCAGTATCTCCTGCACTACGGACATGGAGATGTCGATGATTGGCAGGATGCTCCCTTTGTCGCCGGCGAGGGCACCTATGAGGGCAAGCTGGTGGCCAAGGATGTGGTGTTCACCGCCGACACTCAGTTTGGCATCAAGTATGGCGACATCTGGTATGCAGGCATGCCCGACAATACCGACCTCTATTGGATCCACGCCGGCTGGCACAACAACATCCCGTTGTCGTCAGAGGAGGGCGTTGTCAACTTCATCATCAACGAGGCCGACACCTACACCTTTGTGCTGACCGTCGGTGAGGAGGGTATCACGATGGATGTTGAGGGCTTCCCCGTGGAGGTGCTTGTGGGCGACCTCAACGGCGATGGCGTTGTCGATTCGCTCGACGTTAACATCATTGTGAATATGTCGCTGAACAAGGCACCCAAGACCGAGGCTGCTGACCTCAATGGAGACCAGGAGGTTGATGGTCTGGATGTCAACAGGCTGATCAATATCGTTCTGAACAAATAAGCGTTTGATGCTGGCTGTATAGGCTCGGAATGTCATTCCGGCCTAGGCAAATGCAGTGGGGGAGTCCGGATGCGGACTTCCCCACTGTCTGTTGATGATTCAAGCCACCCACGGGGCCTCTCAACAATTTTTGCAATTCAGTGCAATCACCGCCTCGCTGGTTTTTTGGCCTCTCAACAATTTTTGCAATTGAGTGCAATCACCGCCTCGCTTGGGTGGATGAAGATAAAATTGCACATCATTGCATAAATTGTTGAGCGGTTTGTCCCAGCCCCCAGTGCGCTCTACCGCCTCGCTGTTTTTTGGGCCTCTCAACAATTTGTGCAATTTAGTGCAATCACCGCCTCGCAGTTTTTTGGGCCTCTCAACAATTTGTGCAATTGAGTGCAATTACTGCCTCGCTGGTTTTTGGCCTCTCAACAATTTGTGCAATTGAGTGCAATTACCGCCTCGCTGTTTTTTGGCCTCTCAACAATTCGTTTAATTTGTTTAATTCGTAGTTGTGTGCCCGCCTGGCTTCAGAACAACGAATTACGCGAATTAAACAAATTAAACAAACTATCCACGGCGAGTATCTGTTCAGCGATTCAGGAAATGTCCTTTTACACCCCTGTGCATCGAAGATGCAGAGCGGGTCGGAGACCCGATTTTGTTCGAAAGACCATGCAAGTGCATCGAAGATGCACGCAGC
>CACZHT010000037.1 GCA_902781045.1 uncultured Bacteroidales bacterium
TGCCTGCAGTAGTTTGCCCAACTCATTACGCTTGGGATAGGCAGCGAAGGTGCCAGTGATGACCACTTTGGCGTGGAAGAACGGTGTGTCCTGGTTCTGTACCTGGTCATCGGCAATCGGTATCAGTGTGGCATGCTCGAACTTTTTTGTTCTTGATGCCGCAATCACTTCGCTCAAACCGCCCTTGAAAGTGGTGGCCATGATTGCCCCCTGGCAAGCGAGGAAGACTTTGGCACATGCGTCTGCGTCATCGAGTGCGTCGTGATGGGCACCCATGCTGATGCCGAACTGGGCGCAACAGGCGGTGAGCGACAGCCCCGTCATCTCATATGTGCAGTAGTTGTTAGCCGTGTCAACTCCGGTGAGACCATAGTAGTCCATGCAGCGCTGCATGATGTTGATGTCTGCTCCCCGGTTGTGGCACACGATGGGCAGTCCTCCAATGAACTGCGACAACTGGGCGAACAACTGGGCGAAGGTTGGGGCCGAAACAACCATCTCTGGTGTTATACCATGAATGTGGGTGTTGTTACGCTCCCGACCATCAGGAATCGGATTGATTAGCGAGTAGAACTTCTGCTGAATGTTTCCATCAATCACTTTCACTAGCCCGATAGCGCAAGCACTGGTGAGTTCGGCTGTCATCGTCTCGAAGTCGATGGCCACAAAATTAAGTACCTTATCCATAGAAACCATATAATTGAGTGTGCAAAGGTACAAAATATGGTGCGGCAAAGTTTTGGACTGGGCAAACAAAATCCGCATTTCTGCGGATTTTGTGGGGTGGAGCATAAAAGCGTCCGTGGCGTCGAAGTCACAGGCCGCAAGAACTCCTTAATGAATTGATCATGTACCTTATCATTCCCTTTGGCGATATTCACCTGCAAGTTCACGGACATATTCATCAAGCTTGGCATAGTCAGGCCTATCGACTGGAACACGCGCGGTATAACTTACAAATCGCGACATCATCTGCATGGTAAATATCGGTTTCATTTGGCCGATGTATTCTAGATCTTGAGAAATATCAATTGATTTGACCAGTTGGAAGTCCACAACCAACAAACATGAGTCAATAACAGGATTGGGGTCAAAAAAGAAGTATCGACAAACTTGAGTGTTATGGATGTACTTCTGAAGAAAGTCAACAAACGAACTCCAGCCTTTTTTTGAGAGGATACACCCCGTTGCATTTACCACATGGCTCTTATACTCATTTGACTTTGACAAAGTCAAAAATGCCGGTTGCAAGGCTGCAACAATAAGATACTCTGCTTTATTGTTTTCCAAGTCGCATGCATTCGAAAGGACGATACTCAAGGGGTTGTCATTACCCTGTCCCCAATCTACGCCATCTACTATTGCACCCTGTGTAATTTCTTGATAAGGTTCCTCAATCCACTCCATAATCAGTCAACGATCTCTTCGACCTCTCCAAGGCTCTTGTTGTTGTAGTGCTTGTTGAACCATTCGCTCTCACCAAGCCTCTTATACCTCTCACGATAACTCTTCTTACGACGCTCAATTTTTATCTCATCCTGTACAAAAAAAGCATTAGTGCCATAATATTTTTGAGTAGCAACAAATTCTGTTCCGCTATCTTGAAATGAATTTGCCATGTGAGCTGTTGTGGCAGTAGAAGATGAAACCGCCGCAATTAAAGCAAACGTTATTTTTGTCTTAGTATCCATCTGTCACTCGCCAATAATAGTCGGGAAAAATATCTTTTCTAATAGCCTTTGCGAATCATCAAACATTACCTTCAACAAACCCTGTGTTGGAAATTCATTCAATCCTATTGCATGGTGGTGATTGACAGAGGCAAATATACCATCATTTATGCCGACACGAGGCATAAATTCCATATTAACCGCTTCACTATCATTCACAACAAAACGGAATGAGACCTTATTGCACTGATTCATTGTAGCAGTAGCCATCGCCGGATTAATAAAGCGATTCCACATCCATTCACTTGACGGTGAATTCAAATCAAGCCACTGATATTCTGTGTTGATACCATAAGCAGAAGAAGCCATAGGAATCCCCTTACTTTTAAACTCTTTAGCGAGAGAATCAACGTATGTTGCTAAATCTAGGACAGATTGAGCTTTAACAACAATCTTTTGTGGAGTGATTGTGACAGAAGGCATGGGCTTGTTCTCAATCGCAATTATATAGCCCTCGTTGGTTAGGCCATTGATTGTATCATAGGGCAATCCAAACAAATCTTTACAAAACTTGTTATCTAATGGCGGAATCACAGGCAATGCCTGAGTAAATACCGCCACAAAGGATGCGCTAATGCAATTCTTCTTCATTTATTTGATGTTGTTATCGGAGGACCTCCTTGCCAGGATTCTTGTTTTAGTCTGCAAAGATAATCATCACCAATCAATCAATCACAAAATTTTAATAATATTTTGCACTTTTATGTTGTAAAACATGTTTCAGAAGCCGTTGCGGATGGATGGCTCTTGGGCGCTTAATTAGCGGTTAAAGATGGGCCATAGCGGTTCGGGTTCTTTGAAGGCTTCATCGAGTGCGGTGTGAAGCGAGGATATCCGCTCGGGGTAGCGTTTGAGGGCAAATTTCATCGCACGACTATACACCGGTTTGCTGACAGCACTCATCTTCGGCTTGTCAACGCAAAGCACAAACTGCGGATGGTTGGCATTATGATACGAAAAATCAGTAAACCACACACGCACCACGCCATCTCTGACCGCAATCTGGAATGAGTAATACATATTGTCGCTCGCAGCCGCAAGGAAGAGATGTTTGATGCGCACATAGTCCTTGAAACTGTCTTTCGGCCCAGTAAACACAATGCGGTCATCATCCACATGAGTCTCGGTAAATGCCCATGCCATGTCGCGACGGCTGTGCAACCACGTCTCCACCACTTCGGCAAGATCCTCCTTGGGAACGCCATCATAATAAAAAGTGCTGTCGATGCGCAATGGCACATCTTCGGCCCACGTCGGCAGGGCAACGCACAAGACCAACAATATATTAACGATTAACCTGTACATAGAAATTATTATTTAGATGTCGCAAAGGTAAGTCCTATTTTTGGACTATGCAAATTCTGTGCCATAAAATTAGGTTGCCGAACTTCACAGCCAGGCAACCCCCTATTGGAATTCTATGTACTACGGTACGCTGCAAAGGTAAGCAATAAATCCGACCTACCAATAAGATATTTTAGATTTCAACAATTTATTAACATCGAGGCTTGGGCGCGGGAGGGAGATGCAACAGTGGCGATGACCGTCACGGCCACCGCCACCCATCAGTTACTATATAAACGTTGAAATTAAAATATTTATGAGGATTGCATAACTACCTCTTTGGGTTGTCGCGCATGCGCTGGTAGCGTTGCCACGTGCGGTCGAAGCCCCGCTCACCATCCATCACCATGAACGACTCAATGCCGTCGGCAAGGCGGCTGTTGAGCTCGTTGATGGCTGCCGTCTGCTGCTCCATGGAGGCTGCCACCAGCTGCATCGAGCGGTCTTCGCGGTCGGCGGTGCGTTGCTGAGCCACAGTCATGTCGCCCAGTATCGCGCCCTGCCCCAGCGCACGGCTCACGTCCTCGCCGGTGAGCGAGCCCACGGTGTTGTTGCGCTGTGCTTGGTCTATCAGACGAAGCACCGGCAGCAGCTCCGGGTTCGCCACCGCCTGGTGGTTGGCGACAAACTCGTTGGCGTGCACCACGCCCACCTCGCGTCGGTTGTTGCCGTCACGCCCCGTGAAGCCGCCCTCGTAGTAGCCCATCTGCTGCACCTGGTGCTGCTTCTTGATGGTGGCTATCTGAATGGCACCGGCGGCCAGCGCCATGCTTGCTGCGATAGGGCCGAGGATGTAGCCAATCATTGGCACCTGCGCTGCCGACGCATAAGCATTAATCGCAGCCATAGCTGTCGATGCCACGGCTTGCGCCATCTCCATCGCCATAGCGCGTTTGTCATACTTGGTCTTGATAGCAGCGACCTCTTTCTGCTTCTGCTCCTCCAGTTTTTTACGTTTTTTCTCATTATTCCCTGCAGCTTCGATTTGTGCGTCATAACTCTTCTCCACCTTTTTCACCTCGAGGTCACGGCTGGCGTTGGCATAGTCGGTGTAGGACTTGATGCCCGCATTCATCACCGCGAAAGCCGCTGCCGCCATGTCGGCGATAGACCTCAACTTCTCGGGCAGCGTGGAGCCCAGGTTCTCGAAAGCCGATTTCCAAGTCTCGACCAGCGTGGTGACCATGGTCGCCCACTCGTTGCCCTGTCCGCTGATGAGCTGCACGATCTTGTTGTGGTAGTTCTGCACGATCTGCCACTTTCGGCTCTCGTAGTCCTCTTGGTCAATCAGCCCCTGGTTGTGGGCATCCTCAAGCGCTTTGAGTTGTTTGTCATAGTTATCCTTGGCATCTGTGAAGTCCTGGTTGGGTGCTTTCGTGCCGGTCTTGGAGTTCACCTCGTCGCGGTACTTGCGACGGATGGCAGCCTTGGCTTCCTCTACTTCCTCCTCCTTGATGATTTCTTGCTTGTGCAGCTCATCGACAACAGCCAGCTCGGCATTCATGCGGTCGATAGCCCCCTGTTGAGAGTAGATATATAGCCAAGCAGCAAGGTCTTCCTCCTGTTGCTTGCGTTGTCGCAGTTCCTCCTCCTTGACAGCCTTGTCAAGAGCCTTCTCGGCATCGAGCCACTCTTTGGAACCCTCCTTGTGGATTTTCAGCACCTCTTGCAGGTAGTCAATTTCAAGCTTCGCACGGCGGTCATTCAGCCACCTCTGATTATGGAATGCTTCTTTATTGTCGGGGTTGTAGAACTCCATCTCGGCATCGAGCTTAGCCTGGTCGCGACGTTGCTGAGCAGCGGTGACTTGTATTTGAGTCATCTGTTGCTCATGCTTCGTTTTAGCTTGTTCAAGTTTCTGGGCATCCTTGGCATAGTCATCGCTCTCGGCTTTGCCAAAAGCCTCATAGGTGTCAAGGCGCGAGTTCCAGAACTCCTCTTCGATTTTAGCCATGCGATCAAGGTATTCATAATATCCGAGTTCACCAGACTTATACAGCTGTAGTGCCTCAGTCTCGGCCTTGGCACGGTCTTCGACAGTATCTTTGAGGGCTTGCTGATATTCTTGTTTTGCCACACGGTCGGCAAGCCGTTTGGCTTTTGCAGCATCCTGCTCCTTCTTGCGTTGAGCGGCACGAGCCTCGCGCTCCTTCTTCTTGCGTTCCGCTTCTGCTTTTTTCTCCGCTTTCTCATCAGGAGGCGTGAATGCAGAGCCGCCACCACCTGAACCCGAGCCGCCCGATGCGCCATGGCCACTACCAGAACCCGAACCAACTTTGCTGGTAGGGGTCTTAGGCTTGCCGACATCCTGCTTATACCAATCTTTGCCATACTCGTCCTTGAGGGCTTGCATGGCAGCATCGGTATATTTGAGTTTGTTGTTGACACGATCGAGCCGTGATTCAAGACCACGCAGCGTAGCCGCATTGCTCATCGATATACTTGCAGAAGCAGGCATACTGCCACCTTGCGATGTAGCATAGTTGGCGGGATTTTTAGCGATACGCTGATATTCTTCACTTTGCCGCTTCTTTTCGTCCTCAATTTCCTTCTCGATCTGCTTCTTCTCCATCACATAGCCGGCACGCTCTTTGCCAAGTTCTTTGAACTTTTCTTTTGCGCCCTCGACCTCATAGAGTCTTATGAGGCTATTGATGTAGTCGTCAAGAGCCTGTTTGGAATGACTGAATGCGCGTGTAGTAGCGTCAATCTTACCATTAAACCCAGGGATGGTTTTGTTCAGTTTGTCAACGGCAGCCTTTTGATTCTTGTATGACTGCGTAGTATCATTCGCTGCCGCAATGAGAATTTCGAGTTCAGTTTGCTCGTCAACAATTTTCTTGCGGGCTTGGTCACGTACATCATTCAGTGCTTCTTCAGCCGCTTTAGCCTCGGTGAGGCCTCTGTTGTGGTCAATCAGCAGACCGATAACCAATCCAAGAGCAGCTGCGAGAGCACCATAAGGATTGGTAGCAATCACGGTCCATAGTCGTTTGAATGCAGGGATAATATAGTTCACCCAATAATATTGGACTTGAAAAGCTATATTAGATGCATTTACGGCGACGGTGTATGCCACAATAGCTGCCGTCGTGGATATAATAGTGGCAGCATACTCACTGATGAAAGAAATGGTAGATGACAGCACATGCATCATGGCACTGGTGCCAGAGATGGCATATCTCATTGCCGGAGCCAGTTTCTCACCCAGTTCCACCGCCATTTCGTGGAAACCTTTCTTAGCCTTGTCAAGTCCGGCTTGCACGGTGTTGTTCTGCACGGCGAACTCCTTGGTGATAGACGTGCCCTGCTTGAAAGCGACGTTGGCAGCCTGTTGCTGTTTCTTCACCATGTCGATATTGCCGGCGAGAGCGGCGATGACCGCCGAGGCACGTGCGCCGTCAGTGCCCATCGCGTCGAACACCGGAGCCAACACACTGATGTCGCCCAGCGAGTTCAGCCGTTCGAGCAGCATCAGCAGTGCCTCGTTGGTGTCCTCTTTCAGCACCTTGTTGAATGCTTGCAGGTCCATGCCTGTCGCCTTAGCGATCTTGGCAGGATCCTGGAACAGTTTCATGATGAGTTGCGAGAGAGCCGTGGCGCTCATCTCCACCGCTTGACCTTGCGAGTCGAGCACGGCAGCGAAGCCCATAATCTGCGGGATGGTCATATTGGCCTGCTTGCCCACACCGGCAAGGCGTTGGGCGAAGTTGGCAAGGTAGGGAGCCGAAGCCGTGCAGTTCTGCGACAGCTCATTGATGACCGAGCCCACCGAGAGCAGCGACTGCTCCACGCCCAGCCGCTGTTTGTCGCCGAAGATGTCGGTCAGCTTGGAGAGCGTCAGCGTAGCCCCCTCACCCAGGTCATCGAGGGCCACATTGATTTGGTCGGCAGCCTTGACAAAGCCCAGCACATCCTCCTGGCTCTGCAAGCCCAGTCGGCCAGCCTCCTGTGCCAGTTTGTTCAAGTTCTCGCGGCTTGTGCGAGTGTCCATGCCCTTGAAAGCCTCGTTGAGCTTGCCCACCTCGTCGGCAGTCATGCCGGTGAACTTACGCACATTAGCCATCTCGGCTTCCATGTCGGCGTAGGCCTGAACCGCTTGGCGTGCAGTAAAGATCAAGCCGGTGAACGCAGCTGCGGCACTGGCGATACTCATGCCCCACTCATTCACCTTGCGGTTGATGCGCGACAGCATGCCTTCATGCTCACGCATCTCGTCATCCACCAGTTTGATTTCGGCTTTGACCCGCTTGATGGCTTCGACATGCGCTTTCCACGCCTTCGAGCCACGCTCCATGTGGTCAAGGTCCTGCTTGAGTTGCTTGAGAGTGAAGCGCAGTTCCTTTGGCGATGCTTGGTTAAGTTTCGCCAGCGCCGCCTGGCACCGTGCCGATGCCGTGCGGGCGTTGTCCAGTTGGCGCGAAACCTTGTTGATTTCCTTTTGGACACGAGCGAGCCCTTTCTGGTCGCCGGCAGCCTCGAATTGCTTTTTTTTAGCTATGAGGCTGTCCATTTTATTCTCCAGTTCGGCAATCTTGCGTCCGGCAGGTTGGTTGTTCACGTCAACGCTGACCGTTGCTTGTGTAGATATATCAGGCATAAAACTTGTTTTTGTGCAAAGTTAAATCTTAGTCACGGCACATAAAAAGACCTTTTTGTGTGCCTGTTCCGCTCTCTCCGCAGGAGGTCTCATTCGTGGGTCGTAGCAGTTTCTGAAACAGGCTGAACAGGCTGTTTTAGATACGACCCACGAGGGGTAAAAGCGAACGCTTACGCTACTACAGCGAGCAAAACCCTTAGCAAATAGGGTGTTGCGAGCGTCCGATGACCGCATTTCTGCGGTCAGAACGAAAGTTCTGCCCCCACTGCCCTACGCCGCCGAGCCACTTACCGCCATTGAGCCAGCGGAATATGCCTCGGTCACTCGCCCCGCGCGTGCGGGCACGGCTGCGAGGTCACGTCGGTCACTTACCACCCATCAGAACGATGAAGTTACATTGACAGAGTGCGTTGACTGAGGGAATTTCTCCACGCCGATGCACAGTGTGTCGAAGGCATCGCTGCCGTCGGTGCGAGCCTCCAGCTTATCCTCCTCGGTCTCGGCGAGTTTCTCGCCACGTTTGTCCTTACCGCCGTTGTACACACCGGCGGTCTGCACCGACACCAACAGGTCTTCGTTGTTCTCGCGGTTGAACATCGGGCGCAGTCGGGCATGACCGGCGAGCATGCGGTTGATGAGCAGCTGCTTCTCGATGTGGTGCATTGGCCTACCCAGGTACACATCACGCACTCTCCACCCGCGTTTTTTGAACTCGTTGATGATGACCCAGCGGAAGTCCTCCTGGTTCACGGCATAGTTCGAGCCGATGGCGGTGGAGTCGTAGTAGAACACCACCTCGCGCCGCTTGTGGTGGCGGTAGTACTGACAGAAGTCGTCAATCAGTTCGGGCAGTTTGCGCTCGAACTTGACGAAGAACGACTTGAGGATAAGCAGCTGCGTCTTGCGAGGCTGCCCCACCACCAGCCAGTTGATATTGGCGTTATAGTCGAAGGCGATGCACAGCGGTTGGTTACGGTCAACATCGGCATCAGCCAGAGAGGAAGGCTCCTTAATCTTGTCGAACTGATACTCCAGGTTATCGAGGTAGGAGAAGTTGGTGGCACTGTACTTGTTGTTCTCTGTCATCGAGGAGTAGAAGCCGTCGCGCTGAATGCCGATGCGCTTGCACAGCACGCTGGTCTGGAACGTGAGCGGAGGCAGGTCTCGCTTCAGCTGGTTGATGAAAGCCTCGCCAAGCACCTGCATGTTGTAGATGGTGGATGCCTCACGGTAGTAGGTGGCCACCGAGCGCATACGGCACAGGTCGCGGTTGAGCGTGCGCAGCTGTGAGCGCAGCCATGCAGGGATAGACTTGCCCTCATTGATAAGGGCAGCAATCTTCTGCTCGACGCGCCACACCTCATAGACCGTGCCTTGAATCAGCTCAATCAGTTCGGGGTCGCACTTGTGCTCATACTCCAGGAACCACGAACCCTTCTTGGTCACCGGCATATCGCTGGTTATGAGCATGCCGTGGTGGAAGTAGTGCTTGCCGAAGTACTGGCGGTTGCCGCGGTTGGCCGGCAACGTCTCATCCTTCAGTTGCTCGAAGTCGATGAACTTAGCCTCATCGATGTCGAGTGCGTCGTAAGACTGAGAGTTAGATGTGCCGCTTCGGTCCTGTGATATGATGAAGCCAATGCTGCCGTTGTAGAACGACAGCACATTCTCGTAGTTCTCCGGGCGGAAGATAGGCTCCGGCCAATGCCATGACTTGGGCGGCTTGATGCCGATGCACCAGTGCACATTGCGCAAGTAGCCCAGCTTCTCCCAATGCACCAACATCGACGGCAGCGTGTTGGTGAGCGCACGCTTGCAGTTGGGCGAGACAATGCCCGTGATCGAGCCCGGCATGCGCTGCATGTTGCGCAGGTTCCACAGCGCATGAATCACACCCTTGCCCAAGGCACGACCGGCGCATAGGATGGTGTCCTTTGCGCCAGTGTAAATAACCTCGTTCTGAATGTCATTGAGGTAGAACGGCTGCGGATCAATCGTCTTCATCGGCTTTAGGTTTAGGTTTGAAGATCTCGTCCTCGTTGAACTCCACCGTCTCGAACTCCACTTCCTGGATCTCCTCGTTCCAGTACGAGGCAATCTTCTTCTGTATGCGCTCCCTGATGTTAGGCACCGGCTTGAAGCCAGCCACAGATGGGTCATCGGTGGGTTTGAACGGCTGGATCATAATCTTGTCGAAGCCACGGTCAACCAGGTCTTCTTTGTCGAGCTGGGTATATTTGGCATACTTATCGGCAGCAGCCACCATGCTCTTAGCATCGCGGTTGATGCGTGCCATCTCGTAGGCAGCGCTCACCATCTCGATGAAGCGGTAGCGGTGATATTCCTTGGTGGACTTCTGCAAGTCACCCAGCAGAGCCTTCACCAACCGCAGGTCGGCGTAGGCTTGCGTGGGTTGCAGTTCATACACCTGTTGGATGTATGCCACCAAGTCACGGTCTTTGGTGAGCGGGAACTTCAGCCAATAGTTGTAGATGTCACGCAGCCTAATCAGATGGCGTTGCGTGACGGCTGGCAGTCCAGCTGCTTCCATTTTGCTGACATCAGCAAAAAGGTAGTCTTTGGCTGTATCGAGAATTGCCGGTATCATAGATCTTCGTCAGCTTGCATATCGCGCAGGTATGCACTCGTGAGCTGTACCGCCAGGGGCGAGCCAACCTCAGCCAGTTCAATCTCTTGCTTTCGTAGTTTGTGGGCCGTCTCGGCTTTGGCTTTGAGATAGACGCGTCTCACCGGCGAGGACTTGTCGTTGATGGCCAGGCGCAGCATGTCCTCATTGAGGTCAAGCAGCGCAGCCATCTCGCTGATGGGCGTCAGGTCGCCCGCCAGCTCGGCGATACGGTCGAGCATTTGTTGGTCAAAGCCTGTCGAGAGGTAGTGCAGCAGTTTTGAGTTGTAAGAATCCATTAGCGATGTATTGATAGATGTCGTTGTCGGTAGTGATCATGCCGCATTCCATGCGGTTGCCCTGTGTTTGGTTCTGCGAAGTGACGATTGTCACATGGTGAGAATCGTTTTTGAGCAGCACCACTTTGCTGTGGTTCTCGCAGAGGAACACAGCATCGAAGACCGATTTGATGAAGCCGGCAAGAAGTACCGTTTTTCGACTTGCCTTCAAGTCGAGAAACAGCGAGCAAGACTTTACCAGACCTTCGTTCTTCAGTCGGTGCAAGCGTCTGATGAACGCATCGCTTGTCGAGAAGGTCGAAATCACCAGTTCAGCAGGACCGATTTGCCGCAGAACCTGGTCAATCACGTCTGCCAGCTGCAAACGGTTGTCGAAGTAAGCCTGCAGGGGCGTGTTCGCCAACGGTTTCAGGTGATTGACCTCACGCATGGGCATCTTCATTTATGTTGATGCCCAGAGCCAGCAACTCTGTCGTGACGGCAGCACCCACGATGCCGCCGGCATGACGGATTGCTGCGACACAGTCAAGGATTTTCGCCTTGGCGGTGTCGGCTTTCTCAGCATTGTCCTGCTCAAGTGATTTGGCAAGTATCTTCTTATACTTGCTTAAAGTCTTGCGGGCGGCGTTAATCTTGCGAGCGGCTTGGTCGTCGGTGGCGTTGTCTGTCGCGTCCTGTGCGGCAGGGGGAGCGTCAGGCTCGTCGCCGATGACGAAGCCGTCATAGCGTTCGAGATTGGTGCGGTACTTCTTGTCGGCTTCATCCAGTATCTTCAGATACTCGTATCGGTCGCACGGCTCTGCCCGCTCCATGGTCTTCAGCTGTTCAAAGACATTCTTGATGGTTTTGTACAGCTGGAGGTTGTTGTCCCATAACGCTTGCACTGCGGCAGGGAGTCGGTCGTGGTCCTCACGTCGGCCCCTGGCGACCTTAGCCTCGGGCAGTTCATCATCGGTAGATATGACTGTCGGAGGCGTGGCAAGCGTTTTTTCAGCTGCTGGAATCACTTGTGCTTCGAGTCTGACAACATCGACCATGGTCATGTTGTCGAGTCGAATGCGCAGGTGTTTCCGCAGCTCGTACTCCAATTTATCGGCGAACTTATCAGGTCGGCGTAAGATGTTGGCATAGAGGAAGCGGTTGTTGTTCAGCCGCAGCAGCATCATGGCACCATCGTTGATGTCACGCTGAGCGCGTGGTGTGTTCAGCCAGTCAGTTATTTGTTGAGTCAGTTTATTGTCCATAGTGAGAAAATTAAAAAGGCCGGGCAGTCCAGGCTACTGTTAGACTGGTGCCCGACCTGGGGAAAGGGGTCCATCCGAGGCTTGCTAATATGATTTATCCACCAGCGGCGACAGGAGAGCCATCAGCCCCACTGATGTCGCCGTCTTCGGTCTCGATTTTGCCGGTGTAGAATGGCGATGGCATGGTGTCGGTGACAGCCACATTGATAGTGGTGCCGCTGGCATCAGTCTCGGCGCTACCACTCTCTTGAGCAGGAGTGGTGTTGGTCTCGAACATCGGGTTGCCCAGCACACGGTACTGGCCATCACGCTGCGGCCACAGGTACACGAGGTCATCGGCATTAGCCTGAGCGCAGAAAGCGGCAGCCTCGGCGTTGTTGCCCGGGTAGCGGAAAGCCCCCGTGTTGTTGAACGTCTTGCTTGGAGCCTCGCCCTGGCTCTCGCTGTTGACATTCGAGGCCGAAGCCACGATATCGATTTTCTTCCACTTAGCATCAGCCTTAAGGACAAAGTCTTCGGCGATGGTTGCCAAAGCACCCATAGAGCCACCTGACGGCACAGTCTTAGGAGGTCTTGGGAAAGTCACGATATCGCTTTTCGGGATGAAGAAGATGTGAGGTCTCAGACCGGGGAGCACAGTAGTGCCCTTGCAGTGAACAAGAGACTCATAGAGTGCAGTCGATGCACAAGGATTAGTGTTTGCCATAATTCAGTCTCCTTTCTTTTTAATGATTACCTTCGCTACCGCCAGCTGAAGCAGATGTAGAATACAACTTACCAACGAGCAGACGCTCGGGCGAAATGCTTTCAAACTGAACACCAAAGAACATAGTGGCGATGTACTGGAGTACGAAAGCCTCATGTTTCTCGATGCGGATGTCTTCCTCCTCGCCCTGCATGTTCACGCCAACGAGCATGTTTGCCTGGGTGGAGAGGTGGATGTAAGGCGAGTTGGCTTTGTTGTAGAGCGGCACGAAGTGCACATTCTCAAAGCCCTCGATCACGGTCTTGTCGTAGCTGGTGTTGTATGGGATAGCACCGACAGTGCTCTGGTAGTCCTTGAGGTAGTTGCGGTAGATGGCAGGTGAGCAGTAGAGGTTCACACGCTGACCGGCATCCACGAGGAACTCGCTCGCCTTCTCACAGAACGCCTTGAGCTGGTCAACGGCGTTGTTGGCGGTGATAGCCTCGGTAAACTCAAAGAGGTTGCCGATGGTGGTGCTGATGGTGGGTGTGGTAGCTCCGATTTCACTGGTGGTGATGGTGTCGAAGCCGTTGAACAGAGCGACGCTGGTTGTGCCGTTGTCGTTGCGCACAGCATCCCAGATGTGCGACTGCAGGTTGTGGCCGAGCTTTGCGGTGAGGTAAGCCAGCACGCGCAGCGCGATGTCCACGCTCTTCAGTTCCTCTCCTTTGGTGAAAGCAGAGTCGTAGATAGACTTGACCACGCTGTTAGGCGAGAACTTCTTGACCACGCTACCGAGGAAGGTGTAGAGCGTGCGTCCCTTGATGTTCATGCCATCGTTGTCAATGCGGGTCTCACTGTAAGGGCCCAGCTCGATGTTGCCGGTGAGCTCTCCCACAGTCTCGGCATAGCGGATGCCACGGCGCAGCGTCATGTACTGCAGGGTCTCCTGCATGGCATGCACAGGCATCTGCAGCAGCTCGGTGCGGTATTTATGACCGCTCAGCTGCAGTTGTTCGGGGGTGATTGTCATTTGTCCCATATTAAATGAGGTCTTTGATTTGGTTAAACATTTCTTTGCTGTTCATGGGCCGGTTATCGGACGAAGCCTCGTCAACCTTTGCCGTGGTGTCGGCAGGAGCCTGTTGCAGGTTATTGACCTGTGCCTCCAGCCCGGAGATAGTTTTGTCGCGTTCGGCGATGGTGTCGGCATCGGCCTGATGTTGCGACTGGAGATCATTCAGGCGGTCTTCAATCGCCTGCAGTTGGTCGGCGGTCAGCGTTGCGCTGCCGTCGGTCATGGCGATGGCCTCTAGGTTGAGCAGGCTCGCCACGTTGGTAAACTTTTTTTCCATGATTACGAGTTTTGTGCTGGTGTCGTCATCACACGCAGCGAGTTTATTCTTTGGAGTGAGCATGTCCTTGATAGCCTTCATGGAGTCAAGGATGGTGTGAAAGCCGAAAGCCGCGCTTTCGGGTTGTATTTCCAGCCCGGTGAGTGGCAGACCTGCGGCGTTGAATTTTCGGGCGAGAGCGTTGGTCATCTCGGGAGCTTCGTCATCGTCTTTTATTTCATCGATGAAGCCCCAGTCGAGAGCCTCTTGCGCAGTGAGCCACTTGCTCTCTTTGAGCAGGTCGAGCAATTCTTCTTGCGAGTGGTTCTTGCAGCGCGAGGCATACATGGCGGCGAGCACACCGTCAATCTTCTCGTTGTCCTCCTTGTTTTTCTGCAGCCGGTCGATGAGCGTCTGCAAGTCGGTGGCATTCATCTGCCCCCACTCAAAGACCTCGTTGCTGCACTGGTGGACGAGGAACAGCGCATACTTGCCCATCACGATGCGTTTGGCCCCCATGGCGAGCACAGTAGCCGCACTTGCCACAAAGCCATGCAGGTGAGCGGTGACATCGCCATGATCGATGAACTGCTGCCTGATGTCAAGCCCATCGTCAAGGCTGCCGCCCAGCGACGAGATCTTGACATCGACATGCTCATCTTTATGGCGTGCCAGCTGGCGGCGTATGCTCTGTTTGTCAGTGCCGAGCCACCAGTCGCCGATGTAGTCGTCAATAATGATTTGATAGTCCATAGGTAATTTATTTTGTGCAAAGTTATTGCGTATCATTTTCACGCAAAAAGACCGTTTAGGCCATGATTTTGAGCAAATCAAGGCTTGTTTGCCAGTTAACGGTCACCGTTTTGCCGCTGCGCTCAGTCGTTTTGTCGGGGAAATTGTCGGCGACTGTGGTCACCGGGAACGGCTGCTCATTGCACCCAATCAAATACTGATTGCCCTCGACGGTAGTCACCCGCCAAGCCAGCCGGCGGTGGTCAACGTTGAAGTCTGCTGTAGTTTGTGCAGTCAGTTTGACCGTAGTGAGGCGGCTATTGTTCTCAATGTTCTGGCTCACTTCGACGCTTGCGAGCCCCACCAGGCACAGCTCGGTGAAATTGCGCCAGTATTGCAGACTCACCTCGTGATCACTCAGTAGCACGATGCCATTGAGGTAGCGAGTCTCAATAAACTCGACGCGGTTGATGTTCTGTAAAAGTTGTGTCATATTGTTGAAGTTTGTGCAGAGTTGTGCAGGTTTGTTCGCGTTTGTTCAGGTTTGTTCGCAAAAACCGAAATCGTGCCTCAGTGTCCGTCGCTTTTTTCACGAGAATTGCTTTGCAGGTTGATGCCTTTTTTAGTGTAGGCATCCCGGATGCGGTAATACTTTTGTCTGACAGTCTCCACGCGGTCGAGAGATATGCCGTGCATCTCACACCAAGCAGCCACCCGGGTGTTGATGCCGATGTTGGTGTTCTCGATGCGTTTGAGGTCGTTCCACAAGTTCTGAATGAACAGGTCCATGATTGCCTCATGCAACGCTTTCTTGCCTTTCACGCCCATGTAGTTATATGATGAAGGCGGTTTAGCCTTGCTGTCGGGGATGCAGATGGCTGTATCGCCCTCTGAGGGTGCATCGGGCAATGTCTCTTTAGGCAGCTTTTGAATGAAAGTGCGAATCACCGCGTTCTCATTCGAGCCAGTAGGGAACACGACGGGGTTGCCCAGCGAGTGCGTCAGCCACTCGGCCAGGTACTTCTCAAGCTTGATATAAATCACAAACTGGCTCATACAGAGCACAAAGATACTAAATATTTTGCTGATTGCGGCAATATATCATCGAAAACAATAATTTATTTGAGATGAACATGGAGTAGCTGCAACACGCGCTACATTTGCCTATAACTGCGTAATAGGTTGATTTCGTGCGATTTAATAAAACTACATTGCCCTCAAAATGGTGCTACATTTGTAGTATTTATATATGATTTGTAGTAAAATCTAAAAAAAGTAGTAAAATGTAGCTGATTGTAGCAGTTTGTAGGCAAGTTGTAGCATAGCTAAATGCTTGAATATTGGCGATGTAGCCTTTGTAGCGCATGTAGCAGACGAAACCGTCTCAAAAAAAAATAAAGTTGTCGTTTCACGGCAAAAAAAGCCCCACGGCGATGAAGCCATGGGGCGCAGTCTGCAATGGTCGTCAATGTGTCAAATCAAACGAGGCGCAGACTGGAAAACTCTTTGCCGAGCTGGTGTATTCCAGCCTCGATTTTGCTGAGTTGTGCGTCACTGATATAAGTGCCGCCGCGCTTGTATTGCCTTAGCAAACTGTCGTTGATACCGACAAGTTTTGCGAAAGCACTCACGTTGATCACGCTGTAGTATTCAAACAGTGAACTCACATCAAAGAAGAACTCAGGTTCTTCGGTCAGTGCTGTGGGTATAGCCTCACCATCCTCTTTGCAGCTCTCAATCATTTCTTGCATTGAGTTCATGAAGTCGCTCTTTGCTTCGGCTACCGTCTCGCCGGTGCCGATGAGCTGCAGCATGTCGCCAGTTGTGTTATAAGCGATATAGCTGCCATCGTCTTGTTTTTCAATTTGAACTTTCATAATTGCCTATCGTTTGACGGTTAATAATCTTTTATAAAAGGGGGGAGGGTGACTCCCCCTTTTGTTTAGAATCCGATGATTTGTTTCAGTCTTTTCATCAGTCCCGGTCTAACCTCTTGGCTCCAGTGTCGCTCGATTTGAATCTTAGCACCAGTAGTCGGGTTGACATACTCATCATGTTTCTTGCCGTGCTTCTTGAATTGGAAGCCATGTTCAACGGCGATTTTCTTAAGTTCTGACCATTTCATTTTGTAGTTCGTTTGATTTGACACTGCAAAGGTATAACAAAAATGTGATATAACAAAATTATTAGAGAAAAATTTTTCAAAAAAGTGCGATTATTTTCTCCCCTCTCGCGCTCACCCCTTTATTTAATAGGCTCAAACTCGTGCGGCCATCTATCTTGGCAATATTTTATTATCTCATTAGAGACACGGCTGATGCGGTCAAGGTCTTTGGGTTTAAGGTTTTTCCAGGGCGGCAGGACAATGGCGCACATATAACGCTGCATCGTTTCGCCTTCATTGAAGCGCACACCCACAGCTGCTTTCTCGTCCCACACAGTTATTTCACCGAAATTTCTTTCAATTTTATATTCCATGATTAATAAGTTTAATGGTTAGTAAGGGATTTCTTGCTGTTGCGGTTCGGGTCGTGGCTCCTCGTAGTCTTCTTCGACACCACCAGTCACAACTTCGAGGTTGATGCCGTATGTGTCACGCAGCATGGCATAGTCGAAGCAATAGGCACGGTCAACGCTGTCGGTGGCTTTCACCTTGTCGTTGCCGAACTCATCCTTTTCGATGGTCGTTTCCTGGCGTCCATCGATAATGTTCTTGAAGCGCACCGAGCGTTTAAGTCCGATATAGGCTTTAGACTTCTCCAGATAGTAGGCAAGCGTCTCGGCCGGCAGCGTGTTGTCGCCAACCAGCTTGCCATTGCGCTTGTAGAGCATGAAGATGCGGCTCTTGCGGAGCAGCAGCACCGGTTTAGGCTGCGTCCACTCGATGACATTGGTCGTGTCGCATTTGAAGCGTTGAACATATCTGATTTTGAAGTCGCTGTCCTTGAAAATCTTGCCGTCTTGCAGCAGGTATGCTACCACATTCCAGAAGCTGGCCAGTTCATTGCTGGTCTTGCATTCGCTGTTCTGCATCAGCACATGATCGACGCAGATATTCAGCATCTCGCGGTAGGTCATAGGCAAGTCGAGCACACCGCTGAGTGTGCGGAACGCAGCCAGTGGCACACACCAGTTGCGTAGGATGCGGTCTTGAACCTCCTCATGTCGAGTGTTCTCAACCAGGTCGCTCAGTGCGGTGTTGTAGTTACCGGCAAACTCGCTCTCGAACTTGGCACGATGCTGCAAGATCTGCAGCGTGAGGTGTGAGAGTCCACGCTTGCGTATCTCTTTCATCTCCTCGAAGCGAGCCTTGGCCTCGGTGCTGAACACGCTCTGGTTGAATGTGAGGAATATGACACGCGTGAACAATGCGATGTCGGCGGTCGGCATCTCCTGCCCACTGAGGATCACGCCGCAGTCCACCGAAGTGATTTCACGTTTCTTGTCTCGTTCCATGTTCATGCGGCTGCGTCCGCTGCCGTCCCACAAGCCCTTGAGGAACTCAATCTTCAGGTAGTCGATGTCGTTCTTGTACTCGTCGATATGCACAAGCGCGTTGGCGCATTGCGCAATGATGTCGCCCAGTGCCGGTACGGTTGAGTTCTGGATGTTGGGCGGCGTGTTGTCGATGATAAAGAATGACATGAGCGAGTGTCCCAGCTCACTCTTACCGCTGCCAACCGGGCCGAACAGGTTGAGGATAGGGAACGACTTGGTGTAGCCAGCAATCACGTCACGGAACAGCGTAGCGAGCAGGAAGCAGACACCCACTTTGGCGTTGTCGCCAAACACGTCAATCAATTTTGTGGTGTAGTCACGCAGTGATATGCCGCCCAGTGCAAGATGTACAAAGCGGCGTTCGAATGCGAACAGCTTTGTCTCATCGCGGTAGATGCGGCTGTTTGCAGGCAGGTAGAAGTTGCCCAGCTCGTCACCCAGTCGCACAATGCCATAGTCATCAGTGTCGTGCCAGTTGCCGTTATAGAAGCAACCATTGCCAAAGGCAAAGAAGCCTTTGCGTTGCCATCCGAGTTGCGTTATCTCGATGGCTGTCTCGGTCTTTTCGTAGAGGTACATTTTGAGCTTTGTTAGATGTTCTTCTTTCGCAAGCCAGATGAAGTTGCCCAATCCCTCGACTTTCTGCTTGAATTTTGCGAGCGAGCAAAGGTCTTCCTGCTTGAGTTCTATTATCTCGGTGTAGTTATGATAGTTTGTTATACGGTACAGTCGTTTGGGCCACAAAGGATCCTTGATGTGGAACATCGGCTCCATGACAAAATTGCTCCACTGGTATTCGCCATCCTTGCCTATTGACCAATAGCAGTGGCCACTCTCATAGAAACCAAATTTTGCCAGCAGCTCTTTGTTGAGCATCTGTGCCTTGTCGCCCGACACCTTTTGTTCCTTGTTCGCTTTGCGTGCGGCGGCCAATGCAGACTTCCAGAGTGCTTTGTCGGGGTATAGTTTTTGCAGTTGCTTGAGCAGCATCTGCACCTTGACATCATCTTTGATGATGGCAAGTAAGTTGGCAATCTCAGTGACCACGGCGCTTTTAGCCTCTACGGTCTCAGTCGGCTCAAACAGAATCTCGGCATACCATACGACAAAGTCTTTCTCCTCGATTGATGTCAGAACTGCGAGGCTGGTGATAAAGCTATCGGGGTCACGCTTCTCGTCGGGCAATGCCGGAATTTCCTTGACCGTGACACCCAGCCCTGCTTTGAGTGCTATCATGCCGTTGGCACAGACAAACTTTTTGCCGGCACCAATCCTCTCGCCCCGTTTCGGTGGGTCTGCGTCAGGAATGAAGCACACGCGGTTGGCGTGTCGTTTCAGCTGCTCAAAGTGCGCTGCGCTCCAGGCACCGCCCAGCGAAGCCACCGTGTTTGTGATGCCCACGCTCTGCAGTTTGATGACATCGGGTGCGCCTTCGACAAGATAGAAAATGTCTTCTTTGCGGGCAGCTGTTATGGCGTTGTCGATGCCGAAGATGGTCTCTTTCTTCTCATAGACCGCTGAAGTGGGGCTATTGATATATTTGGCCTTGCTGTCACCGAGGGCGCGAGCGGTAAAGCCGATAATGCGCCTGAAGCGGTCGCGTATGGGTATCATCAGCCGGTCACGGTAGAAGTCGTAGATTTGGCCATGTTCGTCACGTCGCAGCAAGCCCAGCTCAATCATCAGTTCAATGGGCTGACCGGCAGCCACCGCCGCCCTGTGCAGCGATTCACGCTGCCCATCAGCGTAGCCGATGCCATTCTCTGCCACATATTCGGCACCCCAGCCACGTTTCTCTACGGCATAATTCAGCGCGAATTTGGCTTTGTCGTTATCCTCGGTTATTGCTTTGGCATAGAATAGCCCTGCCCATTGGTTAATGGCGAGCATACTCTCACGCCTCTGCTGAGCCTGTACCTCCTCCGCTGTCCGCACGTCTCGTGTCTCCTCGATGGTGACACCATATTGCTGTGCCAGGTCTTTCACCGCCTCGGGGAAGGTGATGTGCTTAAACTTCATGACGAAATTAATCACGTCACCGCCGTTGTCCCCCTGGGGACACCCTCCGAAACAATGCCATGTCTGTGTGCGCGGGTTGACGTGGAACGATGGTGTGCGCTCGTTGTGGAATGGACAACAGGCTTTGTGCCCACGTCCGAGCGCACCCATGCACCGCTCTACCACGTCAACGATGTCGGCACGGTTAAGGACCTGCTCTATATCTCTCTCGCTGATCATGGACTCATAGACTGATATTAAAGTTATACAACTCGCCATTGGCTGTGCCGTTGGCGTTCATGCACACACCGAAACAATTCCACCTCACACGGCGTTTGCGTTTGCGGTAAACACCTCGCACCTTGCGTTTGGTCGGCTGCATGATTGTACCGATAACAACATTGACCCAACCGTCTTCGAGATAAATTTCTTCAAATTCGATGTCATCTCGTCTTTTGATGGCTTTTTCCCAATCAGCTATTTTGTGTCCTATATATCCCATATCAGTCTTGCTCTTTAAAGTATGAAACAATCTGGTGTGTGTGTCGAAGCTTCAGCCTGGCTTTGATGTTGGCGACATGACGCGAGATGGTGTAAACCGAAATGCCCAGTTCGTTAGCCACTTCGAGCTTGTCGTAACCTTGACCCATCAAGGTGGCCACTTCTTGCTCGCGTGGTGTGAGTGCAGTCTGCAGCCGTGGGTGGCAGACGCATCCCTCAAGGACACATTCACCTCTCATGGGGCAGCGCACATCCTCGATGTGGAAGCCGCCCATGGCATCGATGTCGTTGTGCAGCGCATCATATTCGCCGAAGTTGCAGCGGATGAAACGATGCACGATGCGGTACTCATAGAATGCACGGTTGCGCTCGCTGGTAGAGTACAGCTCGCTGAGTGCCTTGAAAGCGTCAGGGTAAAGTTCTTTGATGGTGATGACCATTTCTTCGATGAGTTTGCGGCAGCTCTCGTCAAGGACAAACATCGGTTTGCCCTCCGGCTTGCAACACACCGACCCGTCGGGTGTGTTGTAAAATTCAATCTTGTCTATCATAGCTAATGGTGTTAATGAGTTCAGTCAATGCGTCAATCTCAAGTTGTTTGAGGTTGCCGTGCTGCATTTTGTAAAAGAAGGTGCTGCGTGACCAGCCAGTGATGGCCATCGCTTTTTGGCGGAACTGAATCTTTTTGTATTCAGGCAGTTCTCGGTAGTAGTCAATTATAACCATATCTCAAAAATATTATCGAATTATTTTGTCAGTCCAAAACTTTGTCCTAATTTTGGACTGCAAAACTACAAAAGATTTTGCAAAACCAATAATATATTGTTGGTTTTATGATGTTAAATTTAATTAATATTTTTGGTTTCTATGTATAACGGTCAAGTAATCAATGTATTGCTAAAGGAGCGCGGTTTGCGGGCCAAAGATTTATTGGAGTATCTTCAGCTACAGTCCAATGGCTCAATCACGTCGCTCGTCAAAGGCAACCCCACCGCCGAAAGGCTTGAAAAAATTGCAGATTTTTTTGATGTGCCCATCGACACGCTGTTCCAGCGAGCCAAAAATTATGGCTACAATGTGATTGGAAATTCCAACAATGTAGCCAGCATAACGATTGGCGAGCTCAAGGGCAAAGCCCAGGCTCAGGACAGAATCATCGAGGAAAAGGACAAAAGAATTGCGCTCCTCGAGGACATGATTGCCCTGTTGAAGCAGCAGTTGGAGACATCAAAATCATAGACGGGTTATAGACGGTAATGCGCAAAATCCCGAATGCAAATGGTTGATGGTTAGACCAACGGTGAGGACTCGAAACCAAAAAAATATTCTTGTCCTCTCCGCCTTTGGGCAACCGACCACGCGAGTGGCCGGTTGCTTTTTGGGGAGGAATACTGCGCTCTTTTAAAAGAGAACAAATAATTAGGGCAAGGGCATCACGGACATTCCCCCCTGCGCTATATCGTAACAGCTCAACTTGGATGGGTGACTGGTTTCCGCCGCCTGGCGACAACGCGCGGCACGCCGTGCTCGTTGAGTTGGGCATAGTGCCAAGGATGATTTCGTCAATTCACGTTGTTATAGTGTTTTTTTGAATAAGTAGATCAACGAACTGGCTTGCTTGTAGTCGTTCAAGACTTGTGCAGTGAAGCGGAAACCGTTGACCAATGCTTTGACACCACTTTGGTCGCTCATCAGACTGATGTAGAATGCGTCGAGGGGAAGAGGCTTTATGTCGATGAGTTTAAACCCATGGCTCACGGCCAATTGTGTCATGGTGTCAATGGAAAAGTGCCATAAATGCCTGGGCACATCCCATGCCGCCCAACGGCTGCCATAATAATGTGCGTCGAGACTGTCGCAGTTGGGGACAGCCACGACCAGCAGACCATCGGGTTTGAGCCAAGCGTGGAAACGCTGCCACAAGCCCTGCTGGTCATGGATGTGCTCTATGGCGTGCCAGGCCGTGATGACATCGGCACTGGCCGATGGGTATTGAATTGTCATGACATCCCCGTCAAGGCGCATCTTGCAGCGCTTCCATGCCTCGTGGCGGGCCTGTTCGCTCTGCTCGCAGCCCTTGACATTCCAGCCTTTTCGGCGCATATAAGCCATGAAATCTCCGCTGCCGGCTCCCACGTCAATCAGTGTGCCCTCATGTTGCTGATGCCGGCAGATCAGTGCGTTTTTCTTGTGAAACATCATTGACCGCACCACACGATAGACAAGCGAGACAAAACCTCGTCCATTGTTGTGCGGCAGGTAGTTGTCAGAGGCATAGTATTGCCCAATCGTGTCAGGAGCTGGGGCATCTTGCGTGAACAAGAGTCCGCAGCAGTGGCACTGTGCAATCTCAAATTGTCTGCCACTGGCTTGATGGTCAGTGGCGTTAAGATAATGTGTCAATTGGCTGCCATGGCATAACGGGCAGCAACTGTGATGGATTGTGTCATTTGTCATACAAACGTCTTTTCCTTAATGACAAACAAGGAAAGACGTTTGCTGCATCATCACCATGTGAGCTTTATTCCTATCGGCATAGTCACGTTCCAAGGATGTTCGGCTCTGATGGTTTTGGTCCCGTTGTCAAAATAGTAGGTGACACCGGGTTGTGCGTAGATGCCGATGTGTGGTGTGATGTTGAATTGCAGTCCCATGCCAGCATTGACCGACCATTGAATTGGAACAGTAAAACTGCCCGGACGTGAGTAGATTGTCTGTCCGTTCAGCTTATGTTCGGTGTGCCATGAGCCAGCGACAGGTATGTCAAGTGTCGCCCCAGCGGTTGCGAATAGCGACCACCTGCCTCGCTGGAATAATGTGTAGGAAGCATTGACAGGAATGCCCAGATAATGGATTGTTTGCTCGTCGCGTATCAATGCCTGCGAGTAGCCCATGTCAAAAGTGGAATGTAAGCGCGAGTAGTTCAGTCCGCTACCTACGCTCCACCGCTGGGTTATCGTCTTGTTGAACGACAAGCTCACGGTGAATGGAATGTCGTGATGAGCATGTTCTTCAATTTCTTGTTGAGGATTGCCCAACACATTGCTTTGAGCTATCCGTCGCAACGAGAGGTTCTCGTCTGTCGGGTTTGCATTCGCCTCCTCCTCGATGAATTGTGAATATTGTGTCCAATTATCAAATTCAGCCGGTGCTGAACTGGTGCCATCAGTTGGGGCAAGTGATGAAATGGCAGTTATTGTGGCTGGATAAGCATTGCCGTTGACATTGGGCGACCCGCTGAAAGCCAGGCCCAACGACATGCGAGTGCCGCTTTGCCATTCTGTGTTGTTGTGAGGCGGTTTTTGAGTCGATGTCTGTGCAATGCTGATTTGTGGCAACACCTGGTGCGGTGCCACTTGTTGGGTCTCGTCGGGATGATTGGTCGTGCCGGCACACTGGTCGCAAGCGATTGAATCTGCAATGTTCAATGCCGGCCGACTGCTTGACACGTCGGTTGGTGATGCCTCGTGTTCAGTGATGTGAAGACTTGGACCTGCTTGTGACTGATTGTTCTTGCTGTTGCTGCTGTCTGGCAATATTGTATTATGCTTCTCTGCCGTCATAGGCGTCACAGGCTTGTCGAGGGCAGCATGTCTGTCGGGCCGATAGAGCGCAATGAACGAAATCACTGCTATGATAACCGTGAATGGCACCATCCACCAGTGCTGAACCATAGCACGAAGCAAACGTCGCGCGTGGGTGTATTGTGAGCGGCTTGTACTGCTGGTGATGCCAAGGCGATTGCTTATCTCATCATGGCTCAGGCCTTCAAATGTGCGCAGACGGAACACTTGCTCATAGCCATTGGGCAATTGCTTGACCATGTTCATGAGCGCATTGAGAGGAATGAGCGGCTCGTCGGGCTGACTGTCGGCAATGGTTTCTTGAACGGTTTCAATGGGTTGGGTTTGTGTCAACCTCGCGTGCTTGATGTGGTTGATAGCCACATTGCGCACGATGCGAGTAATCCACGCCTCTATCTGATGGGCATTTCGCAACGATGATAACGAGGCCAGCGCAATCAGCCATGAGTCATGCACAACATCACGGGCGGTGTCGCGGTCGACATAGTGCTGTGCTGTTGCCACCAGTTTCGGATAGAGCTTGGTGTATAAAATGGACAGAGCTTCATTGTCGCCTTGCCTGCATCGCTCGACCAAAGCGGAGATTTCGATTTCGTGAACGGAGTTCATCAATCTGTTGACAATCGAAACCACCGATTTGCTGCACCAGATTAATCATTTTTAAAGAAAAGAAACAAAAGTACATGTTTTCCGCAACTATTCACCAATTGCGTTGGAGACGCTAAAATGCTTCGTAGAGGAGCTTTTACTGCCAAACAGCTGTTAGTTAGCTGGTTACAGTTCCTCTGCGAGGCACTTGGCAGGTCGAGTCTCAGGAGCAAGCTGCGTGCATCGTCGATGCACTGGTATGGTCTTTCGATAATCTTGGCTGCACTCGGCAGAACTCGAGCAAGCTCGGTTCTGCGCTCGTTTGCACAAGATTTCGAACAAAGTCGGGTCTTCGACCCGCTCTGCATCTTCGACCCGCTCTGCATCTTCGATGCGCAAGGGGTTAAGAGGAGATTTTTCTGAATCGCTGAACAGATTACTTCAGAAGATTATCATCAATAAAGAAAAGAGCGGTAAATGCAATGTTATAGCATATCGATATCGAGGCAAAAGATGTGGGGCATCTTGTCCTCTCCGCCTTTGGGCAACCGACCACGCATGTGGCCGGTTGCTTTGCTGCTTGTGCGTCCTCAGCAATCGCTATATGAGTGTGGGTTAGTACGATCGGGTGGATTCTCGCTCTTTGGTGTCGCGATAGACGTTGTTGACCTTGTTGCCACCGAAGGCATAGGAGACGCGCAGCGAGACGGCGTGGCTGTGGATGTTGTTGCAGGTGTGGATGCTGTAATCGCTGTAATACCCCTTTGATTTTGTGATGTTCCAGCCGAAGGGGTCGCTCACGGCAGCAGTGAGTGTCAAGCGGTTGTCGAGGAGCATATAACGGAGCTCGAAACCTATCAGCGACATCGACTCATATCGCACCATACGCTCGTGATAGGGGAAGTAGTGGCTGAACCGCACGTTGAAGATGAGTATCTTGGGGCGGTTGAGCATCCACGAGGTGCTGAGTTCCACTTTTCCGCTCCAACTGTTGTCGTTGTGCTCCCGGAAGTCGACAATATTTGACTTGGCATTGGTGTTGAACACCTCGCCGCCTAGGTTCACGTTCCACCAGTCGAAGATTGAGCGGTAGTAGGATGCATAAAGCCCCACTTTGTTGTTGTCGATGCAGTTCTCTGGGATTGAGAATTGCGAGCCGTCGGCATTGAACCGCGTCACATAAGCAATCGCATGGCGATGATAGGAATTATACAACACAGCATAGATGCCCTTGCCGCTGTAACTCAGCTCAGCATTATGGGCAATGCTTGGGCGGAGGTCGGGATTGCCCGACACATAGTCGATTGTGGTGGTGTGGTAACGGAAAGGATTGAGGTCGCCGAAGTTGGGTCGCGTGATGCCCATGGAATAGGACAAGGAGAAACGCCCCACATTCTGATTGTTCCAGCTGAGGTTTATTGCGGGGAACAGATAGCCATAATTGCTGTTATGCTTCTCATCGCCTATCGACTGATGACCCTTCACGGCGGTATGCTCATAGCGCATTCCGAGTTTGCCGAAAAAAGAGTTGCTGAAGCTCTTCTCGACACTGGCATAAGCGGCAACGGTGCTCTCGTCGTAGTCAAAGCCGTTGCTTTGCGAGGGGACGTGCACCCATTGCGAGCCGCTATATGTCCCGGCGGTCAATGCCGTTTTGTTGCCGATGGCGGTGTAGGCCATGCCGGTCTCCATTTTGAATACATCGAATGGCAGAGTGGCATCCAGCTTGACGGAGTGGATATGGTATCTGTTATGGCCGTCATGGGTCAGGTGCGACGAGCCGTCGCTCCATGTCGTGGTCACATCAGAGAATGATTTGGTTGATTTGTTGAACCAGTTGTAGGTGAGACTCAGCATCTTGCCCTTGCCGTCAAGTAGCCAGTCGGCAAAAGTCGTCAATGTGAGCGCATTGTTGGGGCGGGACGGCGAATAATTGTTGGAACTGAGGATGTTGCCGTTGTCGTTTGTTACATCGCTTAGTTTGCTGTTCATTCGGTTCGTGCCGAAGTTGGCTATGGCTCCCGCGGCAAGTCGGTCGGTGAATTTGTACTTGAAAAGCCCGTTCAGGCCCAACGCGCGGTTGGTGAAATGCGTGCTCCGGTTTGAGGTTTTCACATGGTCGCTGAACGTGAAGGTGCGGTCAAGGTCATTGATGCCTCGGTTGTCATTCCAGCTGGCGTCGACCGACAGTTCAACCTTGCGGGTGGTGTGCGACAGGCTGGCCCCCAACATGTAGCTGATGTCCTCACGCGCGATGCCGCGCCCCCACACATTGCCCCGCGTGCCCAGCGACTCGTTGCGCGTAGTGATGCTGATGAACGCCACATTGGCCGCGGCGGCATATTTCGCCGGTGGAGTGGTGAGCACTTCGATTTTCTCGATGCCAGTCGCTTGCAGGTTCTTCAGCTGCATGGCGACGGCATCGTCAGACATCTCTAACAGTCGGCCATCGACGATGTAGCGCACCGACGACTTGCCGGCAACGGACACGGCGTCGCCCTCTACGGTCACGCGGGGAATGCGGTCAAGCACCTCGATGCCGTCCAGCCCTTTGACGAACTCATCGTTCTTGGTGAGATAAACGATGCGGTCGGGTTCTTGCTTGAGCACCGTGCGGTGACCGACCACCACAACCTCATTCAGTTCTAGCAGTTTGTCCCAGTGGTTGGCAATGGAGTCAATGCTCACCGAGTCATTGTCTTCCTGTGCAAGAAGGGACGCAGGGAGTAGAGCCATCAATAAGATGGCCTTCAATAGTTTGTCCATAATGCATTGTTGATTAGTTATTTGAATGCTTTTTCTTTGCCTTGAATGAAGAAGAATGCTCCGCCATGCTTGTCACGTTGCAGGCCGATGTAGATGAGCTCGCCATTGTTGACAATCTGGAGCGAGGTGTATTGCCCGTCAGCTCCATTGTAGTCGGAGTATTCTTTTGCCCTCGGTGCGTCTTTAGATAGGGCATCGGCAATTTTCTTGACAATACCCGGGTTGTTCTTTACCGTCAAGCCGCGGTAATAGTTGCCATTGTTCTTGTAGATGGATATCGTGACACTCTTGTCGCCATTATATCGGCCGTCAAACAGGCTCTCAACATTCAACTTCGGCGGGTTGGCATAGACCGCTAAAGCTGTGACGAAGCACATGATTATGATGATCAGATGTCTCATTTCTGTTGGAATTTATGTTGCATGAATTGATTGACTTTCTCTTGTTCGGCAGCATTTTGCTGAGCCACAGTGCGCATGAATTGCTCCATCCTTGCCACATCGGCCTCGGCAATCGCGTGCGCTTCTTCGCCACTGGTTCTCTGCCCTGCGACATACACGATGCACTCGCTGCCCTGCGATGATGCGACAGAATCCCTGCCACTGAAAAGCATTGCCGCCCCGGCAAGCAGCACAAGGCAAGCGGCAGCTGCGGCACTCCGCAACCACCCTATGTCAGTGGCACCGTGTCTCCGGGCTGATGCGGCGTGGACGCGCTGGCGCAACGCCGGCGATGCGCCGACAGCACGTTTCGGTTTCAACAATTCTTTTATGTCTTGATATTCGTCCATATCGCTCATTGATTATCGGTGAAATACTTCAATCTCAGTTTCTTCATGCCCGAATAAAACCGCGATTTTGCTGTGGATTGCGGCAGATTGAGTATGTGGCTTATCTCCACAAATGTAAGCTCGTCAACCACGTTCATTCTCACAATCTCGGCCTCGGTGGGCGGCAAATCGTCCAGCAAGCGGTTGATGCGGTCGATTTCCTCTTGGTCAAGTCGCTCATCCGACTTGTCGGGCAAGTCAATGTTGTCAAACGGAACCATCGGGAGACGCTTTCTCCTGAACTCGTCCTGGCACAAGTTGTAGACGATTCGGAACAAGTAGCACCTCGCATCGACGACCTTTTCTCTGTTTTCAAGCAGGCGCAACACGGCCTCGTACACAATGTCCTCGGCCCCGGCGCGGTCACCTGTGCGGAAGCAGGCAAACCTCGTCAGTGCGTCAAGGTTTGCCTCTATCACTTGCTCGATATTTCTGTGTCTGCTGCCAAACATAGTTTCTGAGCCCCATCAGGCCCTCCACTAGATAAGACGTAAAAACACGAAAATCGACGAAAGGAAATGAGAAAAAAATCTGTCGCATCAATCGACATCGCCGGTTTAACAATTTCGCTCCCGCCTATGCCGAGTTAAGGCGCATGTGCAATGACTTTAGGGATTGCTTTCCACTAATATGTAGTTGGTGCTTCTGCCGCCTTCGGCAGTTTTAGTTAATATGCCCTTTCCTATGAGGTCTTTGATGTCGTTAAGTGCTGTGTCGGAAGAGCATTTGGTAATTTTTGCCCACTTGCCACTGGTCAGCTTTCCAAAAAAGTTGTCAAAAAGCAAATTCAACATTTTTCGCTGCCTTTCATTGAATATCACATTGCGGTGGCATTCCCAGAACGCAACCTTGCGCATTACTGTCGCCACAGTGTTTTCGGTAGCGTCCAATGCTTGCTCAAAACATCTTAAAAACCACAATAGCCATTCGGTGATGTCACCATTGCCGCGCTGTGTCTTTTCCAAAACATCGTAATATCCCTTTTGCATCACTTTTATCTCGGCCGAGATACTATAAAACCTTTTGCGGCATTGCTCGGAACGGGCGAGTAACATATCGGTCAAAGCCCTTGTAATTCTTCCGTTGCCATCGTCAAATGGATGGATAGACACAAACCAAAGATGAGCAATCGCTGCCTTTAACACAGCATCAATTTCCTCGTTTCCGTTTATCCACGATATGAACCTCTCCATTTCGTCCAAAACACGTGCGGCGGCTGGAGCTTGATAATGCACTTTCTCTTTGCCCATCGCTCCTGACACCACTTGCATATCCTCGGTACGATATTTTCCCACGTTTATGCGATATAATCCACTCATCCCGGTGGGGAACAACACATTGTGCCAACCGAAAAGCCGTTCGTGAGAGAGAGGCTTATCGTAGTTTTGTGTCGCGTCTAGCTGCATCTCCACAACACCATCAACATAACGTGACACTGGAACAAGTCCAGCTGTATCAATGCCTAAACGCCGAGCGATTGAAGAGCGTACTTCTTCAAGACTTAGCTGCTGACCCTCTATTTCTGATGAACGCACAAGCTCCAGCGATAAGTTGGAAACTGCCGCTTCGTCTTGTGAATCAAAACCTAACGAGAGCATACGTCCGAGCACAACGCCTTGCTTGGCACGTACTCGCCCCAATACATTTAATACTCTATCACTGTCATACCGGAACCGCCACCAGTTTTCGTAATCGTGTATATACCGCATAAGCTTTTATTTTTGTGGCAAAGTTATAGTGATTTCGGCGAATAGACAAATTATTCGCCGAAAAAAATCGGCGAATAGGTGTTTTTTTCACCGAACCCCATCCTCAATGACATCTTTCTAATTGCAGCGGCATCGATGCGATTTAGTGATACAGCGTGACACCATATTGTACCCTGCGGGCGGAACTCGCCCACACTTCCCCTCCCCTGGCAGGGGATGGGTGAGGGGTGGGGGCAACTGGAACGACATGGTGAAGCATAAAGAGGCGATAACCCCTCACCTAACCTCTCCTCTATCAGGGGAGAGGGAATCGCCCACACTTCCTCTCCACTTTCCCAAAGGGGAGGGGAGGCTCGCTGGAACCAATTGATGACCTGCTACATGACATGGTATCTCTTCAGCGATTCAGAAGAATCTCCTCTTACCCCCATGTGCATCGAAGATGCAGAGCGGGTCGAAGACCCGATTTTGTTCGAAAGACCATGCAA
>CACZHT010000038.1 GCA_902781045.1 uncultured Bacteroidales bacterium
ACTTGCATGGTCTTTCGAACAAAATCGGGTCTTCGACCCGCTCTGCATCTTCGATGCACAGGGGGGGTAAGAGGAGATTCTTCTGAATCGCTGAATAGACGCAATGCAAATCTTTCCGAGGCCAAAAATATCACTCTATTATTTGGATATATCAGATATATTATATATCTTTGCAGCACAAAAGAAACAATATATATAAATGGAAACAACAATTAAGCGCAAAAACATCGACCTGCCAGTAGAAGTTTTGCAGAAACTTTCGCTACTTGCTGTGGCACAAGGACGCAGCCTCAAGGCATTTATCGAGCAACTCTTGATTGCCAAGGCTAATAGTATATCAGTAGAGGTACATGAGAACCCATCACCTTCAGGCGACCCTTGGTTTAATGTGCCAGAAAACATCGATTCTGTCCATCGAGGCATACAAGAGATGAACGAAGGGCAAGGCGAGGCATATACCATGGATGAAATCAGACGGCGATTGGGAGTATGAGTTATCAGTTAGTCCTCACGCCTGAAGCGAAACGCCACCTTGAACAGTGGCGCAAATCCGGACAGAAGAAAGTCTTGCTAAAGATTGTAGGACTCTTTGAAGAACTGCGTGAACATCCCACAACTGGTACTGGAAAAGTCGAACAACTGAGAGGAGAACTTGAAGGTTACTGGAGCCGAAGAATCAATAAGGACTCACGGCTTATCTACAAAATTGAGGAGCAGATTGTCACCGTCTTTGTCGTTTCTCTCAAAGGCCACTACGGTGACAAGTAGCACTCAATAGACAAAAGAACATATGGGCAAAGCCTGCATGAAGCGATGCCCTTATGTTTGTTAAACTAATGTCCTTATGTTCTTCTGTCTAAAATGTGGAGTGCGAGGAACCTCACTTAATCACGACTTTTTTGCCGCCCGCGATGTAGATACCGCGAGGCAATGAACTGAGGTCGCCACGCATGCGTTGGCCAGCCAGGTTGTAGATGGCGTTGTCACTACTCTTGTCGGGAGTGACGGTCGCAACGCTCGTGTAGGCTAGGTCATCAATACGGAAGGCTGGGCTGAGCACCTGCTCCTGCCAGTTGCCAGCGGCATCGGTCAGGCGAATCTTGAGGTCGAACCAACCATTAAGACCCTGACCCGTCACACCAGCCAACGAACCACGGTAGAATCCACCCATCACTGGCCAAAAGTATTCGGGCAATTCTTCTATGGTTAACTCGTTCCAATCCTCGGTGCCGTAGGGTGCATACTCTACTACCACTGCCTCGGGGGCTTGATAGTTATAAGCGAATTTCTCATCAGGAGTCATCATTATAAAGTTAAAATCTCCTCCACTAAATTCCAATGACCCATTGGCAGCCGATGCAAATCGGTCAGTTACATTATCCTCGTTATCCTTGAAATGCAACATCGTCACCGTGGGCGGATTTTGGTCTTCCGCACCTATTAAATAGTGAAGATACGATTTATTTGAACCGGAAATTTCATCAACTAAAACATTCTCATTGATGATTGAGGCATCTATCACGCCACTATTTTCTTCTATTGGTATAATCGAAGCCCCTTGACCAGAATAAAAGTGCCCACCGTCAATTGACACCCTCACTTGCGACAAAGTATTATCACGATTCTTTTCACCATAGCGACCAATATGGTCAAAATCGATAACTAGATTATTTCCTATCAATTGCGGATTAGAAACTAGCACAGGGCAATTGTTGCCATATTGACCACATTTTTTGTCAACAGTATACGAAAATGCTGGATGGGTAGGCCAGTTCTGTTGAGTGATAATCTCATCATTCAAAAAGATATTGCTAAAGTCCGGTCCTTGATAAAAAACATAAGAGCCTGTGCCATTGTTTGCAAAAAGTATTTCACCTTCTTGGTTTATTAGAGGCATTGAAATCATGGCAGGAATCAATTGCACATCATCTCCCCATGGCGTTTCGGTAACTGAACCGAATGCAGTTCCCGGCTGAACCAAAGAAACATACTTCGCTTCGCTTTTACTTAGATAGGTTTTAAACGTATCACCATCTTTTATAGGTGTTGTATTGACTATTTCTGTGGCTCTTTCTTCAAACTTCTCAGTCGAACGTTCAGTGAAACTGCACATGAGATAAAGCCTCTCACCATTGTGCCTCGGTTGGGAAAAAAGCTCCTCAAACAATACGAAATCAGAAGGGTTGTTTGAAATTTCCACATTGCCAGATGCACCTTCCGCCACATAAGATGAAGAATAAACGTCACAACCATTCAATGCTACTCGATGACTATAAAAACTATAACGGTCACTGACATCGTTCACATAAAAGTCGGCAGCAGCCTCATTGCCTGGGCTGTTATAGAACTCCGACTCAACGACAACTCCATAATTTCCACTACTACGGCGCACTTCTCCATAATCGCTGCAAACAATCTTGTTGTGGAAGAAAACATCATCAGTATTACCTTCTTCCACAGGCACTGTATTCCAGTTCTCGTCAATTGTATATCTCCCTGTATACACAGGCTCGCCTTCAATGGTCAGTGTCTGAAAATGAATGTGATTTTTAGCGTCTTCAGCCGAGATGTTCAACTGCATATCACAATTAATCTCAACCTGCTCAAGGATGACATACATATTGTATAAAGGCATATTGCGCATCGGATCAACAGTTCTGAAGGTTGTGACAATGTCATAAACCCCTTCTGGTATAGGCATAACATTAGAGCCTTTCGCCAAGCGGATACCAAAAGACTCATTTGCTAGTTCTGTTTCACTGTTGACAAGGTAAATTTGCTGGGCGGACTGATTCACTTCGTTAAAAGTTAGTACGAAATCGACTTGGTGGACCGACTCTGTGGCAGACATTGTTCTCATACGCGTCACTCGAGATGCATGTACTGATTCATCTTGCGTAACACGATGCTTGACTGTGGGCTGGAAGAACTCATCTTCACTTTGAATTTGTGCCACACTGCCAAATGTACACAAAACAAAAAACAAAGATAGACATTGGTTTCGCATAATCTAGTTATTTAACGGTTAGTAAAAAAATTGTCACCGCAAAATTACTACCGCAGGCAGGGGGTGCGCAAGGATTTTGCCCCGAAATGTGTCTACTCCTGTAAGATGTCACAAAAGACAAGCCCTCACGCTGTGTCGTCTTATAGGATGACACAGCCAAAAGAAACAACAAAAACATTGCATACCAGCAGATTACATCAAAAAGCCACATAAACGCAACCAAGTGTCTGATTAAGGGATTTTTTCTGCCAAATTGGTAATCTTGCAGTGCTCACGTCCGACCAGAAATCCGACCGAACTGGAGAGATGTTGACCTCTGGTCAATTGATGGCGGGATGGCTGTCGTGGGGGTCGGCATTGGGGAGATCAGAGTTGCCGGCCTTGGCAAGTTTCATGTAGGCAGACGGTGGGATGCCAGTGGATTCTTTGAAGATTCGCACGAAGTAGGAACGCGAATAGCCCACACTGTTGGCTATACCCTCGATGGTGTACTGCCCAAAGTTCTCAATGTCGTTCATGCGACGGCAAGCCTCACGAATGCGATACTCATTAAGCAATGTGGTGAAAGTCCCCCCAGCCTTGGTATTGATGGTTTGTGAGACATACGCTCGCTTGGCACCGAGCATGTCACAGAGCCGCTCGATGCTGAATGTGTCTTGATAGATCTCATCGCTCGTCTGCATCAAATGGACAATCTGCTGCCACAGTTCGTCCATCACGTCTTCATCCATCTGGTTGTGGCTATATTTGGGTGCTTCGACTGTAATCTCCTTCAGTTGCTCAGACATTGCCTCTCGTTGGCGTGCATCCTCAGCTGCCAGCAGTTCTACGTTCTGTTGATAGATTGTGCGATACCCTTGCTGGATTCGTTTCCGACTCAAGTAGAGCAAGACGAGCATCACGATGGCAATCAAGGCGGCGATACTGACAACCCACAACATCTGCCTGTCGTGCCGCTGCTTGAGGGCCAGTGCCTGCTGTTCATCGTTCATCTTGTCAATCTCATGGAGGAAGCGAACGGTGTTGATGTCGTTGACATGCGATGTCCTGATGAGGCTGTCTTGCAATTCATATCGCCTCAAACGATAAAAGTCTGCTCGCACCTCGTCATCCTCCAGTTCCACATAATACTTGATGTAATTCTGATAGGCAGCAAGCAAGCCATCAGGCAACTGGAACTCGCGGGCTTTGCGCTCACTTTCTCTGATTTCATACAGGGCAAGTTCCTTTTTCCCCAGTTGTTGATATGCTATCGAAAGCGTGATGTGCTGAATCACTATAGAAGTCAAATTGAAGCCACTTTTCTTAGGCAACGTCTCCAATGTACTATTCAATTCTTTAAAACACCGGATAGCCTCTTCCCTCTTGTTTGTTTGCCACAAACGGATGCCTTGACAAAGTTTTTCGGCATACTTGATTCCATAAACCGAATCGGGAATGCTCAATTGTGTGAATGTATTTATTTGTTCGGTCACAGAGTCCAGTTGCTCCTTGGCGAATGCCATTTCAACCATTGATATGAAGCTGGGGACAATCGGACGCCATTCCTTCTGCCGGATACAGATATCAAAGACTTTTTTATAAGTTTGCATCACGAGGTCTTCATGAGGTTTAGCCGCATTAAGCCTTGACTCACGTTCATACAGATTGGCTAGGGTGATGTAAACATAGGCAAGCATCTTGTCCTGATGATGCTTGACGGCTTGTTCTTCGGCTTGCAGCAGGAAGGAATAAGACTTTGAAAAATCATAATATGCGTTCAAGTAGATGCTGCCTAAATTGCAAACGGCCCCAATACACTGTTCTAGTTCTTTGCCTTGCAGTTGCCGAGTCTGCAATCGATTCGACAAAATCGTATAGCAGAGCAAGGCACTGTCGGGCATCGACTTCACTTCATAGAAGTTAAACCCCATGCGATTGAGGGTGGCGGTAGGCAGTTGTTCCCACTGGCGGCGGTTGTTGAGGAAGGCCACATCCTCGGCCATCACGGCAATAGCCGCCAGCACCAGCATCACTACCACTACAATCCTTCGCATTACCAATATTTGCATGATGGATTACAGAGATTCTATTTCTTCAGCTCGCAATCCTGTGTATCGTGATATTTGTTTTATTGACATGCCATCATTTTTCATGCGTTTGGCCGTCTGAACGAGATTTTTGTGCACTGCCGTCTCTATCACCACATTTTCATTCTTCTCCCACTCTTCCCAATCAACATTCTCTATATACTGTATAACTTGGTCATGCAACGTCTGAAGATCTTCACGGACAACCTTCCATATCTCTTTGACATTAATTCGAAAATAGTCATGTACTAGCACATTGCGCATACGCATGATATCGTTCCAATGAGTCTCGGGGTGTGCATTGCAGAACGGTTTTGACAAACGGTAAGCAGCTTCACCAATCATCTCGATATTCTTTACCACTGCATAAAAAAGCATAGAGTCAGTACTTAACTGCTGCAAATCTTTGCCTTCCATATACTGGAAGATATTATCGATCGAAGTTTCGATGTGTTCGAGACGAATGCGGTCTTTAAGCGGTTCTCTCATAAATTAATTTTTTATCGCGGTTAGCACTATCTACAGCGAAAGGCAAAAGTGTTCCATCTTCAACCAGGTCAACAGACCGGTCGAGCAATTCTTCAAGCTCGTTAATCATGGAACAATGTTTCAATAAACTAATGCCGCTACTCTCATATTGCACAAGCAAATCTATATCGCTCAAAGGTGTATCCTCACCTCGAGCGAATGAACCAAAGACCCAGGCTTTCAAGACAGGTTGTGTCTTGAAGTATTCGGCTATCGTGTCGGTAATTGCTTGAGTGCTCATAACATCATGATGAGATTAACGCTGCAAAGTTAATCATTCCTTATGGGTTGTGCAAATTTTTAGTCACTTTTGTATTATGGTGACGTGAGGATGGCGCGAGAGCTGGCCGGGGTTGGTGCCGGGGAGGCCTTCGGGGACTGCCATGCCGCGCTGGCGGTAAAACTCGGTCCAGTAGTCGAGTATGCGGCCCGAGCGGTCGTGGAACGACATGGGTATGGTGCCAAAAATTTGCTGCCCCAATGTGTCGACATAGCACATCTGCACCAACTCGCTGCAATAGATGGCACTGTCGCCGACCAGATAGAGGTCATCATAGGGCCTGCCGACGTATCGCAACGCTGACCGCACCGATTGGTGGGCATCCACAGCCTGCACACGCCCCAACACAAAGGTTGCCTCCTGCTCACGTGCCACAAGTGAGTCGATGGGCGTGAGCACCACCCCCTGCCCTGGGATGGCCTCGATGGCGTAGAGCGGCCCAGTGCAGCCACCGATGCGGTGCATGATGGCCACATGGTCGATGGCCAGCGAGTCGATGCCTTGAGTCACCTGCGTGATGGCATTGTCCTGCGCCTGAGCCACAAACAACAGGTCGCCCTCCTCAATCTGGCGGGCACCGAGAGCAAACGAACCAGCGACCAGACAAGCAAGCGAGCTGACAAGCAAGCGAGCAATCAAACGAGCCATACGAAGAAACGATTAATACCGAACAACAAGCCAACGAAAGCAACCTAAAGGCCTAGGAACGAGGTTTGGCATAGTGCGCCAGCAACTCAAGTGGATGGACAGCGTGCACACCCGTGCCATCCTTGATCTGATGCCGGCAAGAGGTCCCTGGCGCGGCGACGTAAGTGGGGGTCTGCCCAGTGTGCGCCATGGCTTGCCTGACCGCAGGGAACAGCACCTGTTCGCCTATGGCCAGTGAGGTCTGGTAGTGCCCGCGCTCATAGCCGAACGAACCCGCCATGCCGCAACAGCCACTGGCGATGACATGGACACGTGCGCCGCGCAACAGCCCCAGCGCCTGCACTGTGGGACCAATGCCCACCAGTGCCTTCTGGTGGCAGTGTCCGTGCAGCCAGATGTCCATCGTGTCGCCGGCAAAGTCATCGGCCGTAATGCGTCCCGCCTGCATCTCACGCACGATGAACTCATCATAGAGCAGACAGTTCTGCCCCATGGTCATCGCCGCATGACGGACGGCAGGCTCGACCAGATCGGGGTACTCGTCGCGGAAAGTGAGTATGCATGACGGCTCGATGCCCACCAACGGATGATTCTCATCGATGATGCCATGCAGCAGCTCGTAGTTGCGGCGGGCATGGCGCTGCGCCAGACGCAGGCATCCTTTGGAAATGGCCGCGCGACCGCTCTCGACATGACGCGGCACCCGCACTTCATAGCCCAGGTCCAGCAACAGGCGTGCAAACTTCCGCCCCAACTCGGCATCCTGATGGTCGGTGAACTCGTCGGCCATCAGATAGACAGTTCCCTTGTCGCCAGTGGCACGGCCCTTGCACTCGTGAGCCACCCGCTGGCGCATCGACCTGAAGCTCACCGACGGGATCTCGCGCTGGGGTGCAAAGCCCACCACACGCTTGATCAGTGCCGCCGTGGGTTGCCAGTGAGCCACGGCATTGTAAATAGGTGCTATCCATGCCCCCATAGTCTCAAACTGCGCCATGTGCGCCACCATCCATGTGTGGAGTGGCGTGCCGTGACGGTCGTGCCAGTGCTGCAGCAGCTCGGCACGCAGTCGGGTCATGTCGACATTGGACGGACACTCGCTGCGGCATCCCTTGCAAGCCAGGCACTCGTCCAGCACCTGACGCAATTCAGGGATATCCAGCAGATTCTGATTGTCGGCATGCGCCTGGTCAAACACCTCACTGCCCCACCCCCGTGTCAACAGCTCGCGCAAGACATTGGCCCGAGCACGTGTCGACCGCGTCTCATCGTGCGACACCTTGTAGGCCGGACACATCGTTCCGCCCATCTGGGTTGACCTGCGACACACTCCTGCGCCATTGCACTGCTCAATCGAGCACATCAAGGCATGCACCTGACTCTGAGCGCCTGTCGCCCCCTCGGTGTCGCAGTCGTCAAAGGCTCCCTTCCAGTTCAAGTAGGTGCCGTTGTCGCCCAGCAATCGTGCGATGGCATAGGTTTGCCCGGGCTCATAGCGCAGCATCGCATCCATGGGCAGGGTGTCCACAATCTTATGCAGGTTCAACAGTCCGTCAGGATCCCAACATTGCTTCACCCGGCGCATCAACTCGTAGGCTTCGTCACCATACAGCAACTTGATGAACTCGCCCCTCAACCTGCCGTCGCCATGCTCGCCACTGATGCTACCACGGTGCTTCTTGACCAGCAAGGCTGTCTCATGGGCTATCTGTTTGAACAGTCTCCGGTCGGTCGGCGACTTGAGATTGAGAATGGGGCGCAGGTGCAGCTCGCCAGTGCTGATGTGCCCATAGTAGACACAACGCGTGTCCAGCCTCTGCAACATCTGTCCGAAGTCGCGCATATAGGCCGGCAACCTGCTTGGAGCCACAGCAGTGTCCTCGATGACACCGGTGGGCTTGGCATCGCCCTTCATGCTGCTGAGCACGCCCAGCCCCGCCTTGCGCAGCGCCCACACGCGCTCCACGTCGTCGCCATAGACGCGTGTACACAGCTCCACCAGCCCCGTCGCGGCAAGCTCCGCTTCCAGGGCATCAGCCATACTGTCGAGTTGCTGACGCGATTCGGCTCGCAGCTCGGTGATGAGCAGTGCCTCGGGGTTGCCCTTGACAAAGAATCGGTTGCGCTCCTGCTCGACATTGCCCCAGCTCAAACGCAATATCTCGCCATCCATCAGCTCGATGGCAGTGGGACTGTGACGCAGAGCCGTCAGATTGGCCTCAAAGCTGGCCTCAAGCGACCGGCAGTGCGCGCACAGCACCATGATTTGGCTGGGCGGCAAGGGGTCGAGCGACACAGTGACCTCGGTGACAAACGCCAGGGTGCCCTCACTGCCGGTGAGCAGTTGGCACAGGTTGACGGTGCGCTCAGGCAGTGGCTTGGCAGTGTTGTGCAGGTCGGCAATAACCTCGTCGATGGCATAGCCACAACTGCGCCGACGCAGCTCCTGGTCGGGGAAATTGTCATCGATGAGTCTGACCGTTTCGTCGTCCAAAGCCATCGACAGGAGCTGGGCATAGATGCGTTCAATCAAGCTCGCGGGCTCACTCTTGCACCAGAACTCCACACCGAACCGCCGCTCCAGCTCGGCCACAGTAAAGGTTTTGAATGTCTCGACCGAGCCATCGCTGAGCACCCCCACAGCTTGCAGCACATGATGCCGCGTGCTGCCGTAGACCAGCGAATGTGTGCCGCACGAGTTGTTACCCATCATGCCACCGATGCAACACCGATTGCTGGTCGATGTCTCGGGGCTGAAGAACAATCCATAGGGCTTGAGCGCACGGTTCAGCTCGTCGCGCACCACGCCCGGCTCAACCCTGGCCCAACGCTGTTGAGCATTTATCTCAAGGATGTGGCACCAGTGTCGACTGATATCGGCAACGATGCCCTCACCGACCACCTGTCCGGCCAGCGAGGTGCCTCCCGCACGCGGAATGATGTGGGTGTGACGTAGCCGCGCCTCCTCCAGGAGGTGCTTAATTTCGTCGACAGTCTCGGGGAAAGCGACACCAGCCGGCACCTCGCGATAGACCGAAGCGTCGGTCGAATAGGCAATCTTGTGCAGGCTGTCGGTAAATATCTTGACTGGCATAACGTAGTTGTTAGAATTGCGGCAAAGTTACAACATTTTTCTGACTCACCACCCATAATGCACCTTACCAATCCCTCCTCGCCCAAGACATGATACAATCGGGGACGGTTCTGTTTTGTATCAAAACGGCGAAAATGATACAAAACAGAACCGTCCCCGATTGTATCATTTTGAAAATATAATAATGTGTGGATTGCGTGAAGGGGCATTTTTGGGTATGGCGATGAAAAAAAGTGCCTAAATTGTTGGCGAGTGTGAAAAAAGTTGTACCTTTGCAGTCGGGTAAGTCCTACACGGCCAGCTCCCCGTAAATCCCCCAGGTCTTGACCGAAGCAAGGGTAGCGGGTTGTAGCGGCGCGATGTAGTTCACTTACCCTTCTTTTTTGTATCTATGCTACACAGAATCAATTATGCGACAATTCTTACTCATAGCTACAATGGCAGTGGCACTGGCCACTCATGCCAACAGCTGGTGGGATAACTTCATGCCCACCAATCCCCATGTGAGACTGACCGAGACCAACCTGCCCATTGTCTGGTTGGACGTTGACGGCGAGATGATTGACCGCTATGAGCGCATCACAGCACGGATGAAGATTCTCCACAACGGCGACGGGCAGCTCAACTATGCCGACACGGTGGCGCATCCGGGGCAAAAGATTGACTACGAGGGCTACATTGCCCTGCGCTACAGGGGAAACTCATCGTTCAGCTCAGGCAGCAAAAAGCCCTACTCGTTCCGCACGTTGGACGCTCCGCTCGAGGAGAATGGCCAGAAGGTCAAGGTAAAAATTCTGGACATGCCCAAGGACAACAACTGGGCGTTGCTGGCCCCCTACAGCGACAAGAGCATGATGCGCGACATGCTGGCCTTTGAGCTGGCACGGCCCTGGATGGACTATGTGCCCGATGGACGCTATTGCGAGTTGGTGCTTGACGGCACCTACTATGGCGTGTACGTCCTGACCGAAGTGGTGAGCAAGGGCAAGCACCGCTGCGACCTGGATGACCCGGGCACCGAGGGCGATGCCTTGACTGGCGGATATATCCTCGAGGTTGACCGTGACGACGAGGTAACCCACCTCTCGAAGTATAAGCCCCTCAACAGTCGAGGGAATCCCATCACATCGCGCAACATCGTCTTCCAGTACAAGTCGCCTGACTATGAGGACATGACCGATGAGCAGATAGCCTATATCAACGCGCGTGTCGATGCCATGGAAGACGCTCTCCATTCCTCTCAATACCGCGACCCCGAAGTGGGCTACCGCAAGTACATCGACCCGCAGTCGTTTGCCGACTATCAGTTGGCTCAAGAGTTCGGCCACAATGTCGATGCCTATCGCCTGAGCGCCAAGTTCTTCAAACGCCGTGACAGTGTCGACCAACGCTTCAAGATGGTGCTGTGGGACATGAACCTTGCCTACGGCAATTCGGACTACTACAATGGCTGGCGCACCGACACCTGGGTCTATCTAAACAATGAGCAACTCTATCGTGAGGGAGACAATCAACTGGTGCCGTTCTGGTGGTACAGGCTCAACCAGGATCCTGACTACACGGCCATGCTCAAGCAACGCTGGGCGCAGTATCGCCGTGCCAACTTTTCTGACGACCGCATCATGGCCCTTGTCGACTCGATAGCTAACGTGCTCACTGTGCACGATGCCGAGTCGCGCAACAGCCGGGCCTGGCCCACCTGGGGGCAATATGTATGGCCCAACAAGTACATTTCTATCAACTATGACGATGAGATAGACTATCTCAAGAGCTGGCTTGCCGACCGTCTGGAATGGATAGACCGGCAGCTGGATTACGACCCCAACGCCTCACTGCCGGGCGATGTCACCGGCGATGGCGTGGTCGACATCAGCGATGTCAACACTGTCATCAACGTCATGCTGGGCCGAGCAGCAAGCGATGAGCAGCGAGCTGGAAGCGATGTCACGGGCGATGGCGTGGTCGACATCAGCGATGTCAATGACATCATCAACATCATGCTGGGCAAATAGCCCCCCTCTCTCACACCAAGCACTGCAGCGGTGAAAGTTCTTACCCATAGGCTTTCACCGCTGCAGATTTTGTGTAAAGATGGCAGACAACGGTCACTCTGCTGGCAGATGAGGTGGCGCACGGGCAGCCCCATGCCGTAATTTCGCGGCCTAAAGTGAGCGTTGCCACAAACGCTACGCCATCTAATATCATGAAAAACATTGCATCTATCCTTGCCGAGAACACACGTCGCAACCTGGCACTGCAGACCGACTATGACCCGATAACAGGCCATGGTGGCTGCGGCAATCGGCGGCTAGTGGGCAGCGAATGGCTACCCTCGACCCTGCTGTCCGAATGCCCCGACTACCCCACCCTGCCGCCCGAGCAGCGCCGCCGACTCAGGGTGCGACACGACTTTGAATACTGGGCGGCCACCAGTGCCACCATCCGCGACAAGCTCACCGGTCAGAACATCCGCTTCAAGCTCAATGCGCCCCAACGCCGCCTGCTCGCTGTAATGGAAGAGATGCGACTGGCACAAAAACCCATCCGTGTGGTGCTGCTCAAGGCGCGGCAGTGGGGTGGCTCAACGCTTGTGCAGATGTACATGGCGTGGTTCCAACTGGTGTTGCGCATGGGGTGGAACAGCCTCATCTGCGGCCACAAGCACAACACATCACGCGCCATCCGCCAGATGTTCCGACTGCTGCTACGCAACTATCCTGACGACCTGAAAAATGACGATGACGGCGAGACATTGCGCTTTGCCAACTACGAGGGCAGCCGCGACATCCAGCAAGTGACGGGGCGCGACTGCCTGGTGGTGTGCGGATCGAGCCGCAGCGAGGATGCCGTACGCGGATTCAATCTGGCCATGGCTCACCTGACCGAGGTAGCTTTCTGGGCCAGCAGCGCGATGCACGACCCCGAAGACGTGATGCGTTCGGTGCTGGGCACGGTACTTCCCGAGCCAGACACCATCGTCGTGCTGGAGTCGACTGCCAACGGTGTGGGCAACTTCTTCCACAACGAGTGGCTGCGGGCACAATCGGGACAGAGCGACAAGGTGGCAGTGTTCGTTCCATGGTACGAGATTGAGCTGTACCGCCAGCCCGTGACCGACCCTGCCGCGCTGTGGGCATGCCTCGATGAGTATGAGCGCCGGCTGTGGGACGAGGGTTGCACGCTCGAGCAGCTGGCTTGGTATCACAGCAAGCGCAAGGAATACAGCACGCACACGCAGATGATGGAAGAGTTTCCGAGCAACGACATCGAGGCGTTCAGCAACACGGGCAACTGCGTGTTTGACCTCGGTCAGCTCGACCTGTTGCGCCAGTCGTGCCGTCCCCCTGTGCTGACGGGCGACATCGAGGGGGCTTGGCTCGCTCCGGGCGAAGCCCACGTTGTGGAGCAGCCCAACGGTCCGCTGCAGGTGTGGCGCCAACCCGAGCGTGACGGCACGGCCACACACTACCTGGTAACAGTGGACGTGGGGGGACGCAGTGCCAAGGCCGACTGGAGCGTGATGGCCGTGATGGACATCGGCGACCGGCGCAACCGCCGGGCCGAGGTGGTGGCTCAGTGGCGGGGACACATTGACCACGACCTGCTGGCTTGGAAGGCCGTGCACCTGGCACAGCATTACGACAACGCCTTGCTGGTGATTGAGAGCAACACGCTCGAGACCGAGTATACCGAGGGCGACGGCGGACAGTATATCATGAGCGTCATCGGCCAACGCTATGGCAACCTCTACAGTCGCTCGCGCGATGGCAAGGGTCACCGCAAGTATGGCTTCCACACCAACCGTCAGACCAAGCGCCAAGCTATCTATGCGCTCATCGCCGCCGTGCGCGAGGGAGCTTACATTGAGCGCAGCCATGCCGCCATCGACGAGATGGCCACCTACGAGCTGACGCGGCGCGGGGGCTTCGAAGCCATGCCTGGCCATCACGATGACATCCTGATGACGCGGGCCATGGCACTGCAAGTGCTGACACAGCTGCCCCTGCCCCACCCGGTCCTCACCACCGACGACCGACAATCCATTCTGAAATCATACTAGAGGCACTAGAAAATCTAGATAAAAACAAGACAACCATGAGAACAACCAAGACAACCATTGTGCCATGCGGGGCGACCCAGCCCTGTGTGGCCGAGTGTGCCGCTGCGGGCGAGGCCGCCGCGGCAATGAACGTGCGCGAGTGCGACGAGGCTCTGCGCGTGGTGGGCGTTCCGCCCATAGTGGACAATATTGCCGCTGGTCGACTGTTGCTGCTGGTCGATGGCGACCGCCACCTGACACTGGACGGACAACGGGTGATGCTCGGCGACCAGACACTAGTGACACTGGACGGCGAGCTTGTGGGCGCACACCGCGTGGGCAACCTGGTGGCTATTGCCACCACTACGGGTCTGCAATGGCTGCGGCGCACCGATGACAGCTATGTTGTCGTGACACTGGCCGGAGCATGCCCACGCATCGCACTGGCCGCGCTGGAGCATGACACAGTGAGCGCATCGATGGAGGCACTGAGCTTCGACACGCCCTACTCGCAGTGGCCCGCCACGCTGGCCACCGTCGACGTGTCGCACCTGACCACGCGGCTGCGTCATGCCTGGACACAGACCCAGCAGACGATGGACGCTGCCAGTACGCTGGGCGGCATGGTGATGGTGCGTTGCGGAGTGCGCCTGATGGATGACACCTATCTGTGGCTGAGCGAGCCGGTGGCGCTGGGCAGCGAGACGCTGGCAGACTCAGCACCCGTGGTGACCGACACTACACTGGACGGAACGGTCGTGACCGGCATCCCATCCACCACGCTGACGCGTCACCGCTACCGCGTGGGCATCGCCGTGGAACAGGGCATCGCCGCCGACTGGCAGCCTCTGGTGCGCGCCATCGACATCCTGGCCACAACATGCGCCAGCCCCGTGGCTGCTGGCGGCACAGCACAGTATCGCTGCATCGCCATCGGGGGCAGTGTGCGGCGGCCGCGTCTGGAGTTCGGACTGCCGGCAGTGAGCCAGGGTGCCATCACCAGCGAGTTGGCGCAGTCGGGCTGGCATGTCATCGCCACAACGAGCGACCTCGCCAGCCTGGCCGACCATCGCTGGGTGAGCGATGCCGTGGCCACGAGCCATGAGAGCATCCTCCCCGGCACGACAAGCTATGTGGTGACACGCGAAGTCGAGCACACCGACCGCCTGACGGCACAGCAAGCGGCTGCCATCAATCAGAACAACACGCCACTGCAACCTGTTGCAACAGTGACATGCAACGGTCGCCTCTACAGCATCGATGCTGGCGGCATTCTGGCGATGAGTCGCCCTGGCAATCCGTTGTCAACCGAGCGCCAGCAGCTAGTGACCGGAGCTGCGGTGCGGGCAATGATGCCGTTGAGCCGCGCCATCTATAGCAACGGCTTCGGGCGCTACCCGCTAGTACTGTTCGCTGACGACGGTGTGTATGCCGTGCCACAGACCACGGGTGGCAGCACACTGGGCGAGCCACGTCTGCTGGACCGCACGGTCATCGCCCCAGACACACGCCCGACCGAAGGCGGCCGCGACATCTATTTCACGTCACACCGTGGCCACCTGTGCCGTCTGCGGGGCAGCGAGGTGACCACGGTGTGGCGCGGTGTGGGGGTGTGCCAGCTGGCTTGGGACGATGCCCACCACGAGCTGTGGGTGCGCCAGGCCGACGGCACAGTACTAGCCGTGATGCCCAGCGGACGCGTAAGTAGACGCACAGTGACGTGCAGCCACCTCTATGCCGACACGACCCATGCCCTGGCAGTGAGCGCAAGCGGTCAGGTGCTGGATTTGACCGTCGAGGCCGACGCTACAGCTCAAGTGTTTGAGTGGCAGTCGCACCCCATAGTGACCCATCGTCCTGTGGAGGTGGTGTGGCAGGTGCTGGGCCATGGCACAATGACGCTTGAAGTGACAGGTGAGCGCGGACTGAGCTGCCACGGCTTTGTGGTCGGTCGGCTGCGTGTGAGCGGCTCTGTCAACGCGCCCCTGCGCCAGCGGCTGGTATCGCCTCCAGTGCGCACCCTGCGGCTGCATGTGTCCGGCACCGCCACAACGGGCACCCTGCTGTTGCCAACGATTCTGGCGAATTAGGGACGGTTCTTTTTCGCCAATTGTTAAACAAATTAACTTTTGGTGGAAAAGAACCGTCCCCAATTCGCCAAAAGTGACACCTGGTGCGTCATTTCTTGACGCGGCCTGCGAGCATGCCACAGGCAGCCTGGATGTCCTCGCCGCGACTGCGGCGAATGGTGCATGTGACACCGTGGCCGTTGAGGTAGTCGCGGAATGCAATCATGCGCTCGTCGCTGCTGGTGCGTAGCTTGGGCACATCGGGAATCATGTGGTAGCGGATGAGATTGACCCGCACATGCTCGTTGGGCAGGATTTCGCGCAACGCCTGGGCGTGCTTGATGTCATCGTTGAACCACTGCCACATGATGTACTCGACCGAGAGTCGCCGCTGGTGTGCGAAGTCATACTTGCCGAGCATTTCGAGCACCTCGTCGATGGGATAAATCTTCTCGAGCGGCATGAGCGACTGACGCTCGTCGTGGACAGCGTTGTGGACACTGACGGCGATGTGGACACTGGTCTTCTCGACCAGCGTTTTAAGTTCGGGCTTCTTGCCCACAGTGCTGACTGTGACCCGCTTGGGGCTCCACGCCAGCCCCCATGGCTCGGTGAGTATGGCAATGACACGCATGACCTCGTCCAGATTGTCAAGCGGTTCACCCATGCCCATAAACACGACATTGGTCAGCTGCTGGCTCTGTGGCACACTCAGCACCTGGTTGATAATCTGATTGCTGGTGAGGTTGCCGTGAAAACCTTGCCTGCCGGTCATGCAGAAGTAGCAATTCATGCGACATCCCTTCTGTGACGAGATGCACAGTGTTGCTCGGTCGTCCTCGGGAATGTATACGGCCTCGACCGCCTGTCCGTCACCGACATCGAAGAGATATTTGACCGTTCCGTCCTCGCTCTTTTGTGCCTCGGTGGGATAACTCAGTCCGACACAGTAGTTTTGCGCCAGCCGCTCACGGTTAGCCTTGCTGATGTTGAGCATCTCGCCGAATGTTGTGACACGCTTGCCATATATCCACTGGCACAGCTGCTTGGCCGTGAACAGTGGCATGTCCAGCTGCTTGACCACCTTGTACATGTCCTCAAGCGTCATGCCTGCTAGCGGGATGAGTTGGTTGTTTTTTTCCATATCTTTATCTTTTTGAAGTAGTAGAGTAGTAAAGTAGTAGAGTAGTAAAGCCGTTACCATCGAAGCGGTCTACCAGCGGAGCGGTCCACCAGCGAAGCGGTCTACCAGCGGAGCGGTCCACCAGCGAAGCGGTCTACTAGCGAAGCGGTCTATCGCTTGACGCGGTCGGGGTGCTGTGCGATGAACGCTTTCCACGAGCCAGATCCACGCCCCTGAATGGGCTTCTGGCTCTCGTAGTGATGGCACAGCGCCGCAGCCAGTGCATCAGTGGCATCGAGCAGGTCGGGCATCTGGTCGTCGGTGAGGTGCAGTTCGCGTTGCAGCATGGCCGCCACCTGCTCCTTGCTGGCCGCACCGTTGCCAGTGATAGCCATCTTGATTTTGCGCGGCTCATACTCTGTGATGGGCACCTCGTGACTCAGTGCCGCCGCCATGGCCACTCCCTGAGCGCGCCCGAGCTTGAGCATCGACTGCACATTCTTGCCATAGAAAGGTGCCTCGATGGCCATCTCGTCGGGCAGATACTGGTCGACCAGGGCCTTGACGCGCTCGTAGATGCGATGCAGTCTCATGTAGTGGTCATCCATGCGATTGAGCTTGATGACCCCCATGACGATTAGGCTGGGCTGCTTGCCCTTGACGCCCAACAGCCCGTAGCCCATGATGTTGGTACCAGGGTCAATGCCGATGATGATTTTATCCCATTGCGTGTCCATAGCGTTCAGTCATTGCCGCGTGTGAGGGTCAGGTTTCGCCACTGCTTGCGCTCGATGTCATATCGCGAGAGTTCGATGCGCTCCACGTTGTCGGTGATTGCACTGCCGATGACCATATACTTCTTGCCCTTGATGACTAGCGCATACGGCCTGATGGGCAGGTAGTCGCGATAAGAGCCCAGCAGGCGCCGCCTTCGCGCCACATCTTCCCCCCACATCTGCTCGATGTCATCGTAGTAGACTCTCCCCTTGCCATTGATGGCCGGGTCGTGGTCGGGCATCTGCACAAAACCATAGTCAGTGCCAGGCACCGCCAGCACGTTGCCCATGCAGTCGGGATCGTCGCTGGCAAAGTGCCACACCGTCACACCGTCAAGGAGCGTGCCGTCGTGATAACGCCGCAGCATGTCGGCGGGCAAGAATTGCACATTCTGCTTGCCATAGTAGTAGGCGTAGAATGAGCGATAGGCGCACCGCAGTTCAGAGTTGTCATACACGTCAGGCACAATCCACCGGCTGGTGACAGGCGGGCGCGACGCCTCGATGACACATTGCGCGGGCCCATGCTCAATGCGCGACTGCACCTGGCGGTCGTAGTTACAATAGGTGACAATGCGTGTGAGGGCATGTGCGCTGAAGACCGCACAAGCCATGAGGCAGAGGGCTGTGACAGTGGTGCGAAGACGGGGTCTGAGCGCCTGCAGCCAGTCGAATGCCGCCGCCAGAACAATCGCCATCGCTAGGGTGACCATGAACGTGTAGGGCCTCTCAATGACCATGCCAAAGGCCAGAGCGGCAAGCACCACACCGGCCATCAGACAAAAGCCCGGATGCGACCGCACAGCCTTCCAGCCCCTCCGATGCCAGCGCAACCCAACCAAGAGGAGCACAAGCAGCGGCGTGACGAAACGCAAGGTCATGAATCCCACGGCCAGGACACGCCGGCTGACCATCTGCATCAAGCTCAAATCCATGTTCACCGAATTGCCTCCCTGCAGTCTTCCGGCCAGTGCCGGTGACATCAGCACCATGAGCACACCCAGGGCACAGGCAATCATGGCCGTGCGCCGCGGAGGTGTGAACTGGCTGCGGTTGAGGGCAAAGTAGATAGCCATTCCCAGCCAGCATCCCATCGAGGTGCTCTCGTTGAACCCGCCGACCACAAAGGCCAGCAGTGCCACCATCAGGTGCCCGAACCATCCCATCCGCCCGGGCGCATAGCGCAGACAACACAAGAGCCAGAGGGTGAGTGTGACCGACCACAAGTAGTTGCAAGCCCCCGCCATCCACAGGAGCGTCTCGCCCGGATAAGGGAACGCCACCAGCACCAAGGCCAGCACCAGGGCAAGCGCCGTGACACTGCGTCGGCGGCCCACGGCCAGAGTGAAGATGCCCTCGACGAAGAGGATGAACATGATGGTGTTCAGTAGATTGAACACAGGTTTGCCCACCAGACTGGCCATGAGCCGCTCCAGAGCGTCGGCCAGGCGACCGTTGGTGGTCTGGTAGAATGTGGGAATCGAGCTGACATAGTCGGCCAATGTGCGACAATGCAGCTGCGTGTCGCCAGGCATCATGGCATAGACATACTCATCGCCCTTGAGGGTGGTGAACACGTTCATTGCCATGAACACGATGGCAGCCACGGCCAGTGTCAGATAGTAGCACTTATGTTGCTTTAATTGCGCGATCAAAGTTTTTCAGTCCAGTTGCGGCTCGTCGGATTTTCGAGCAATCGATTTAGGGAGCAGCGTTGTCAGGCCGACTCCGTCAATCCTTTATTTCGGATATTTCATTATTCTCCAACTCGCGTATGAGATATGGAGGGCGGTTTTTGGTCTCATTAAAGATGCGAGCCAGGTACTCTCCGATGATTCCCAGCGAGAGGAGCTGCACCCCGCCCAGGAAGAGCATGACAATGATGAGCGTGGGAAATCCCTGCACCGGGTCTCCGCCCATGACCAGCGTCTTGACCAGGACATAGAGCATGTAGACCAGTGCCGAGAGCGAGACGATGAGTCCCACCACGGTGGAGATGCGCAGTGGGGCAGTCGAGAACGACGTGATGCCGTCCACCGCCAGTGTGAGCAAGCGCCAGAAGCTGAACGAGCTGTGCCCAGTGGCTCGCTCGGCCTGCTCATAGGTGACCTCGGTCTTGCGGTATCCGATCCAGACGAAAAGCCCCTTGGTGTATCGTTCCTGTTCGCGCAGCTGTCGCAGTGCATCGATGCACTTGCGGTCGAGCAGACGGAAGTCGCCCACGTTGCGCAGCACGTCGTCCTTGGCAAACTTCTGCAGCAGCCCATAGAACCATAGCGAGAACTTGCGTCGCAACCACGACTCGCCCGTTCGTGTCAGCCGCCGTGCATAGACATCCTCGTAACCCTGCTCCCAGAGGTCGAGCATCTGCGGGATAATCTCGGGGGGCTGCTGCAAGTCGGCATCCAGGATAATGACACAGTCGCCTGTGGCGTGGTCAAAGCCGGCCAGCATGGCGCGTTCCTTGCCGAAGTTGCGCGACAGGTCGATGTAGCACACCCTGCTGTCGCGCTGTCGCAAGCTCCTCATGGCCTGCAACGTGCCGTCGCGACTGCCGTCGTTGACCAGCAGCATCTCCCAGTCGTATTGTGGCTGGGAGTCGCACAGCTCAATGAGTCGCTCATAAAGCCTGGGCAGCGACTGTTCCTCATTGTAGCAGGGGACGAGTATGGTTACTTTCTTCATCAGTCCATATTTTTCGGCAAAGATACAACTTTTTTTGCACTATCACTATAAAACCTTGCAAGTTTGCTGAATATTTCGTAACTTTGCCCCTGACATTTGGCCAAAGTGCCGACAATCCGATCATGACACAGCCGATGTCAACACAGTAATCCATGTTATGCCGGGTCGAATGTTTGGCAGATAAGACATAAGAAGCCACTTTAGAAAATTAAATAAAACAGAAGATATGAAGAAGACAACTATCACACTGATGCTGATGTCGATGGCGCTGCTGACACAGGCCTCGGTCATCGACGGAGCGTTCTACTTTGACGAAGAGACGGCATGGATTGGCCACATCTACTACAACTGCTTGGAACAGATGCAGGAAGAGTTCACCGAGATGTATCACGGCTACCTGCCCGAGAAGTTCTGCGGACTCAAGGCCAATGTGGACGGCGAGGTGCTGGACGACTGCCTGTGCCTGAGCACATGCGACGAGAAGCTGCAGCTGGTCTACAAGCACACGAGCCGAGGCGTGGAGGTCATCGGCACCTACATGGGCATGGCCGTGCAGCAAGACAATACCGAATGGCAACCCATCTACAAGATGGGCGAGTGGATCAGCCCCGATGACATGACCGTGCGCCACAACCCGCTGTGGGCCACGCCCATACAGGCGCAGAACGTGTTCCGAGCAGCCAGCGACAACGCTGTGCCCGATGCCGCCAAGCGCGACCGCATGATCTTCAAGCCTCACGTCAATGCCGTGAAGTTCAACCGCCAGTGGCAGGACGAGGTGGGCTACCGCTATGAGTACAAGCTCACCGACCCGGCCGTCGTCAAGAAGATGTTCCGCGGCTACAACGACTCGCAAATCACCGCCATCGTGGTCAACCACGAGTTTCTGGACACCCACACACCGCTGCAGTACAGCCGCTGGCTGTATGGCGAGCCCGAGGTGACCCTGAGCCGCAGCGACAACAGCTATGTGTGGCAACAACTCAACCAGCGTTATCATGGCCGCAAGGTCACCTCGACCAAGTGGCTGGCCACGATGGGCGAGATGAGCGTGTGGCTCGTCGGATTTGCGCCCCAAGAGGACAACATGCTGTACAGCCTCATCGTGGTCAAGGAGGGCGAGCTGGAGGAGGCCTTCGAAGACTATGCGATGATTGCTCCCGGCGGCGAGCGCACCGACGACGGCAAGCCGATGCACGCCTGGATGGCCTACGACTACGGCGAGTACTGCGAGCCCGAGATCATGGCCATCATGCACAACACATGGGACAACAGCCTAGAGTTCTACATCCGCCAGGGCGGCAGCGAGTGCCAGCGCTACTACATCTTGCGCGAGCGCGGCCCGTGGCTGGTCAAGATCAGCGAATTCGCCGAGAGCATACTGGAATAGGACGTGAAAGCTTATAGTTCATAGTTTAAAGTTGTGGCAACTAGGCATGCTACCCCATTCCAACGCGGCAGATTACCAATGAAACGGTCTACCAATGTGCAACACGGTTATTATCGTGAACTAAAACGTCATTGCGCACTGTGCTTTGCGCTTTGTACATTGCTCCTGGCCTGGGCCGGCGAGCCGGTGGACTATGTGAACCCGCTCATGGGCACGATGTCGAGCTACGAGCTGTCGACGGGCAACACCTACCCTGCCGTGGCCATGCCATGGGGCATGAATGCCTGGACGCCGCAGACGGGCAAAATGGGCGACGGGTGGACCTATACCTACACGGCCCACCACCTGCGCGGCCTCAAGCTCACCCACCAGCCCAGCCCATGGATCAACGACTACGGCCAGCTCAGCATCATGCCCATCACTGGCCGGCCGCGGTTCGACCAGGACGAGCGGGCCAGCTGGTTCTCGCACAAGGCCGAGGACGCACGGCCTTACTACTACAGCGTCTACCTGGCCGACCATGACATCAAAGCCGAGGTCACGCCCACCGAGCGTGCGGCCATGATGCGGTTCACGTTCCCTCAAGCCTCAGGGCACTATGTGGTCATCGACCCCTTCGATAAAGGCTCACAGGTGACCATCGACCGCGATCGGCGGCGCGTCACGGGCTACTCCACACGCAACAGCGGCGGTGTTCCACCGGGGTTCAAGCTGTGGTTTGTCATCGAGTTTGACCAGCCACTGACCTACTGCGCCACTGTGTCCGACGGCACCATCGTTCCCGACCGCATGGAGGCCGCCACCGGCCATGCCGGAGCCATCGTGGGCTTTGCCGACAACACCCGGCAGGTGCATGCCCGCATCGCCGCATCGTTCATCAGCTCAGAGCAAGCCCTGCTCAACCTACAAGAATTGGGTACACGCAGCTTCGACCAGGTCATGACCGACGGAAGCGACCGCTGGAACGACGTGCTGGGACGCATCGAGGTCCAGGACGACAATGTGGACAATCTGCGCACGTTCTACTCCTGCCTCTACCGGGCACTGCTGTTCCCGCGCAGTTTCTATGAGATGAACGCACAGGGCCAAGTGGTGCATTACAGCCCATACGACGGGCAGGTACACGAGGGATATTTGTTCACCGACACGGGCTTCTGGGACACGTTCCGCAGCCTGTTCCCGCTGCTCAACCTGGTCTATCCCGACCAGAGCCAGAAGATGCTGGCGGGCCTGGCCAATGCCTACCGCGAGAGCGGCTTCCTGCCCGAGTGGGCCAGCCCGGGCCATCGCGACTGCATGGTGGGCAATAACTCGGCCGCAGTGGTGGCCGACGCCATCGTGAACGGCATCCCCGTCAGTGACGATGATGCCGCCACGCTGTGGCAGGCCATGACACACGGTGCCCATGCCGTGCATCCCACGGTGTGGTCGACGGGCCGCTTGGGGTGGCAATTCTACGACAGTCTGGGCTATGTGCCGTGCGATGTGGGCATCAACGAGAGCGCGGCTCGCACATTGGAGTATGCCTACGACGACTGGTGCATCGCCCAGGTGGGGCGCAAGCTGGACCTGCCGGCCAGCCAGTGGGCAGCCTACGAGCGCAGCGCCCAGAACTATCGCAAGCTGTTCGACCCCACCACCCGCCTGATGCGTGGCCGCAAGGCTAATGGCGAGTGGCAGTCGCCGTTCAATCCCCTGAAGTGGGGTGGCGACTTCACCGAGGGCAACGCTTGGCACTACACCTGGAGCGTGTTCCACGACCCGCGGGGGCTGATTGAGCTGATGGGCGGCAACGAGGCCTTCTGCGCCATGCTCGACTCGGTATTCGCCCTGCCGCCGGCGTTCGACGCCAGCTACTATGGCGGCACGGTCATCCACGAGATTCGCGAGATGCAAATCATGGGCATGGGCAACTATGCCCACGGCAACCAGCCGATACAACACATGATTTACCTCTATGACTACGCCGGCCAGCCCCACAAGGCTCAATATTGGGTGCATGAGGTGATGCGCCGCTTGTATCAGGCTACGCCCGATGGCTACTGCGGCGACGAGGACAACGGGCAGACCTCAGCCTGGTATGTTTTCTCGTCATTGGGATTTTACCCGGTGTGTCCCGGCTCGGGCGAGTATGCCATCGGTTCGCCCCTGCTCAGCGACGTGACGCTGCACCTGCCGGGTGGCCACCGTGTCTGCATCCAGGCCAGCGGCGACGGCCCCTACGTCCAGTCGCTCACCATCGACGGCAAGCCCCACCACTCCAACTTCCTCACCCACAGCCAGCTGCGCACCGGCTGCTCGCTGCACTACCGCCTGTCCCCCGATTAGCGAACAGAGAACCAAAACGGCTGTCCGCTGTTCGCTGTTCAAGGGTAAGGGGTAAGAGATTATGAATTGCCTCCAAACCCCACCCCTGACCCCTCCCCTTTGGCAAAGGGGAGGGGAAGAACTACCAGACAGATTATGAATTATGAATTATGAATTAAATTATAGATTCTTCCTAGAACTGTATCCCTGTAGGTTCTCAGATATTGCAACCCCACCTGCACATACTCAGGCAAACTCTCCAAGTACTCCAAATCGAAGACCAGACGAGGCTCCGTGTCCTTGCTTTCGGGCATGACTTCTGCTTTTGTGCCGATACGAGCAATGCGGATGAGGTAGATGTCGCGTACACCTTTGCCCTTGATGTAAGGCATGAAATAGTAAAGTTTGTTGAGGGCAATTGTTGAAGGGAAAGAACGCGTCTTTCCGGTGTAGTATATCTTTGTGGGCGTATGCTCCAAGAAATAGTCTTGATTATCCTTCTTGACAAGGCCGACGAGCAGACGTTTTTTCATATCCAGTTTGTAGCTCTTCTTAGTGGCATTCATGATCAACGCATCTTTTTTATCCGCAAGAAGTCCCAAGTCCAGCATTGGACGTGCCTCTCGCTGCAAGAACACAGGACGATGGCTCACAGGCTCTTCGTCAAAGATGGAACGATACAAACATTTACCAATCTGCTCTACCACGCCACAAACGAGGGCATTGCCCATGAGGAAGGCTCGACGGGCATCTGACACTTCGGGATGGTATGTGTGGTTGTCAGGGAACATGTTCAGCCGCTCCAACTCCAACGGAATCAAACGGCGATGGCGACCAGATTTGCACTTGACAACATGCTTGAAACGTGAAGGAGCCGCACCACCCTCACCTGTAATGATGGTTCTCGAAGGGCGGTCAAGATAGTCAGGAAAGGCCATTCCGCCTTCTGAGTAGAGATAGTCAAACCCTTCTTTTGATGTGCGGTTAATCTTCTTTGGGCCTTTCTCATATTCCCATTTGGGCAGTTCTTCATCTGAAATAAAATATTCGTCCGGCACAAGGTCCTCGTCCACGAGACTTCCGCCAAGTGTCAACCAAGTACCCTCATAGTGTGGCTCCAGATCGACAGAGAAAACCCTCCTGTGAGCCATCATTCCTGCATTGCCGAATGGGCTTGAACTTTTGCCCATGTTGAACTTGTCCGAAACTTCAGAAATGGTGCCTTCAATCTCGAATTTCGACATTTTGCGCTGAACGCGAGTTGCCGGGAAAGCTTCTGCCATCACGCCATCGTAAAGTACCCATTCTTCCATCCCCTGTATCTTGCGGGCGACAACAGAATCCTGGCGATAGCCAACGATATAGGTGCGGCGCCGGCGCTGCGGCATGCCATAGTCGGCGGCATTAACTATCCTCCATTCCACAATATAGCCAAGGTCGGAGAGCGAGGCCAGAATAATGGCGAAATCGCGTCCACGTTGCGATGCAGGGGAATTGATGAGGCGGTCAACATTCTCAAAGAACAAATAGGCGGGACGTTTCTCCCCCTTTTCTTGTAGAATGCGATAGATTTGCCACCAAAGCACTCCTTTCTTGCCCGTGATGCCGCCCGAGCGGCTCAGCGTTGCCGCTACGCTATAGTCCTGACAAGGAAATCCGCCTACCAGCAAGTCGTGGTCGGGAATATCTGTGGTCTTCACCAGATTGATGTCACGATTAGAGTGTCCCCGTTCGCCAAAACGAGCTCGATAGATAATAGATGCGTCTTGATGTACAGTCGAGGGTTCCCACTGGTTGTTCCAGATGGTTTCGTAGGCATCTGATGCGCCCTCCAGTCCGATGCGGAATCCACCCACACCGGCAAATAGTTCTACTACACGGATATGATGATTGCTTTTGTCCATTATCTGTTTTCCCTCTCAATCTTTTGGATGTATTCGTTGTTAAACCAGTAGCAGTATTTTTTGACATAGCCACCATTGGGATTCTCGGCCAAATCGGTAGCCACCCTTGCTTTAGGACGCACATGAAAGTGCTTGTGGTCTTGCAGTTTAAAGAAATATTTGGGAGCAATATGATTGTCTAGCACACATTTGCGTATATTGTTCCAGTACTCTTCGGCCACCAACAAATCCTCTTGCGGCATTGTCCAAAAGAAAGCACGATCAAACGAATAGGAGTTGTCTGAATCTCCATCTTCAAATCTTATTAAATCACCATCTGCTTTGAAAATGACAAACAAAAAACGGCCACTAAAAATCTCATACAAACGTGAATCAAACCAATTGTCGTTTTCATAAACTTCTGAATAATCTATGTTTTCAAACGACATAGACTGTTCAATGTTACCACCAGCCTCGACTCGTATTGTCTTCATTTGCAATCCCGCCTTCAGAAACTCATCAGTTTTATTAGGATTACCTGGCCCATTCATTATAATACGTTGTGCTATAAGTGCATATCTATTTTTAGCTTTAGAGACTTTTATGCCTAATTTGTCGCAAATCTGCGCATAGGTCATTCCTTTGTAAGGCACAAATTTGTCCAGTATAATCTGTTCAAAGCTCTTTTCCTGGAGTTCTTTTGTCTCAACAATAGACTCTCCATTCGCTACTCGTCCCGTATTAATTTGATAGTTGATAACTGCACGTTTTCCACACTTCTTAATGTAGTTAAGAACAGTGCGCATATATGATGGTTTTAGGGAAAACGCACGCTTGGCAGCCAAAATATCAGAATATGGCTGTTTGCGTTCGGGGTCTCCTTTCTGACCCTTCCGGCATGCTCCGAGATATTCCGTATCTCCCTCCGAGAGAAGGTGAGCCTCTCCACGTTTAATCTTATTGATTATGACCTGATAGTCATGCTTAATAATCAGCAAATCCTTACTAGGAATTTTCCATAGCACCACATAGATAAACTCCCAGTCAACCTGGTCAACATCTTTCTGATAGAGGTAGAAAAGAAGTAGCATCAAACGACATTTGCGATAAAAGAGCGAATCCTCAAACGTATGGTTGACTACTTCACAATAGTCAATCATATCAATAACAAGTCGCTCTTTGATTTGTAGAGACTTGTCTTTCAGTTCTTTTAGCGCAGTACCCTTGAGTTCCACTCCTGCTTCGCGGAAATCTGGTTCAGGGCAGCTATTCACATCGTATTCAAAATACAACTTTTCAATCATCTGATTGAAGCCACCCTTGCCACGCAAGTTATATGCAGCAATAGCTTGATCACCGATTATCGAGCGCAAAGTCTGCCCAACAAGACGGGTAGCATAGTCGAATATTGACTTTGGGTTTGTTTTGTCGTATTTAAGCGCACAACTTTCCATGAGATTCCATAATTCTGTGCAAAGGTAATCATTTTCTAGCAAATTTAGAACCTATGTTCTCGTTTTTGATATTCATTGTAAATTTGGCGGTTAATATGTTACGAAGTGATCACGGAGGTTAAAGAATGATCTAATTGGATAATTGTCAGTCGATTGATTTACCTTTGCAGGCAAAATCAGTTGACAGGCAATGAAGACACACATCACACCTTACTACAAATCTCGTGACCGGGCTTTCACGCTGGTGCAGGGCGACTGTTTGGAGTTGTTGGAGCAATTTAAGTTCGGCTTCGACATGATATTTGCCGACCCGCCCTATTTTCTGTCCAACGGTGGCATCAGTTACCAGGCAGGAAAGATTGTGAGCGTGGACAAGGGCGACTGGGACAAGGGCGGCACGCCCGAGCGTGTGGCGGCGTTCAACCGGCGGTGGATTGGCTTGTGCCGTGAGAAGCTGAAAGACAATGGCACCATCTGGATCTCGGGCACACACCACAACATATTTTCGGTGGCGAACAGTCTCACCGAGTTAGGATTCAAGATACTAAATGTAATCACATGGGCCAAAACCAATCCCCCACCTAACATTTCGTGTCGTTATTTTACATACTCAACAGAATTCATAATTTGGGCCAGAAAGTCACAAAAAGTCGCCCACTACTACAACTATGACTTGATGAAACAGCTCAACGGGGGCAAGCAAATGACCGATGTGTGGCAGCTTCCCGCCATTGGTCGTTGGGAGAAGTCATGTGGCAAGCATCCTACTCAAAAGCCTTTGGGCATATTGGCAAGATTGATACAAACTAGCACCAAGCCCGGAGCGTGGATTCTGGACCCATTTAGTGGAAGTGCAACAACCGGTATCGCCGCTAATCTATTAGGCAGGCGCTATCTTGGTCTAGAAATAGAAGAGGATTTCTTATCTATGAGCAAAGCCAGAAGAGAAGAGATAGAGAATAGTGCTATTCGTAACAACTATCTTGAGCGATTGGCAAAAGCAAAAATCATTTTACCTACAGACAATATCTTTGTGGCAGAGGAGTCAGACTTCACCTACGGCGTACCTTGGCTGCAAGATTAATTCTTCTGATTTTAGATTGACAATTAAACAAGCTAACCCACTGATATTTAGCAGTTCTACCGAAGACCAGTGGGTTGCTTTTTACAAATTGTGTCCAAAAGATATCTGTTCAGCGATTGGTTCCAGCGAGCCTCCCCTCCCCTTTCACAAAGGGGAGGGGCTGGGGTGGGGTTTGCAACGAGCAAGTTTTGACTCATTTTTATAATAATGGCGGTATCCAAACCCCACCCCTGACCCCTCCCCTTTGGGAAAGGGG
>CACZHT010000039.1 GCA_902781045.1 uncultured Bacteroidales bacterium
GGCATAGATGCTGAACTCGACGCGCTTGGGGTCGACGAGGACAAACTTGAGCTCAGAAGGGCCTTTCTTATAGAGGAGCGAAGTGATGATGGCGTTGAGGCCCACCGACTTACCCTTGCCCGTGGCACCGGCCACGAGCAGGTGCGGCATCTTGGTGAGGTCGGCGACAAAGACCTCGTTGCTCACGGTGCATCCCAGGCACATGGGCAGCTTGGCCTTGGTCTCCTGGAAGGCCTTTGAGGCGAGCACCTGCCGCATGGGCACGGTCTGCGGCTCGCGGTTGGGCACCTCGATGCCGATGGTGCCCCGCCCTGGCATGGGCGCGATGATGCGAATGCCGAGGGCAGCCAGGCTCAGGGCGATGTCATCCTCCAGGTTCTTGACCTTGGAGACGCGCGTGCCGTCGACGGGCACAATCTCGAACAGTGTCACCGTGGGCCCGACATGGACATCGATGCTCTTGATCTGAATGCCATAGTTATTGAGCGTCTCGGTGATGCGCTGTTTGTTGCTCTCTTGCTCCTCCTGGTCGACACTGTCGGTGCGCATCTGCATGTCGGCCAACAGGTCAAGCGTGGGGAAGCGGTAGTGGCGGTACTCGCCCGTAGGGTCGTTGGGATTGCTCACGCGGTCGGCCGTCTCGATGTCGTTCATCACCACCGTCTCTGTTTCCTGACCTTGGGACTTTTCGGGCCGGTTGCGGGGCTCTTGTCGGCGCCGCTGTTGGGGCTGTTTGCCGCCTGCGGGCCTCATTTGCTCACTGCCCGAGGCGGCTTTCAGAGGGTTTGCCGGCTCCTCGTCGTCGTGTCGGTGGGCCGTCTCGGGCCGTCCGGCACCGAAGAAGTCGGTCGTCTGGCGTGCGGCCGCCTTGTCCTGGTTCTCGTCGCCGGCGATGACCCTGCCGTCGAACGTGCGTCTGCGCTCCTGCAGTGTCGACTTGGCGCGGTCATAGAGGGCCTTGAGCGTCTTGTAGCAGGCGAAGATCCAGAGCATGAGAATCACGGCGTTGACGGCCACCATGCCATAGATACCCACTAGGCCATAGAGCCACTTGTTGGCAAAGTATCCGAATGCCCCTCCAAGCGGGAAGAAAGTGAGGTTCATGCCAAGGGTTGCCGCTCCGACCACCATCGAGCAGGTGAAGATGCTGAACAGCGAGATGAGCGTGTAGGAGAAGAAGTGGGCCTTCTTGCCCTTGCGCACCATGCGCATGCCCAGTGTGACGCACCAGACAACCAGGATGAACGCCGCCACGCCCACGCCGTCGGCGATGAGCAGCTGCGATAGCGAAGCCCCCACCGCCGCCCCCCAGTTGCTCATGTTCTCGGGTTGCTGGGCATTGGTGAGCACGCCATTGCTTGCCACCTGGTTCTGGTCGGCCATGCCGGAATAGAGGAAGAAGCTCATGAACGAGAGCAGCAGATAGACGCCCAGCAGCAGCAGGATGATGCCCAGGGCGAAACGTGTGCGCCCATTCTTAAAGAACTCGGCAAAGCGTTGCCATCGCGTCATCTCCCTCTGCGCCTCGGCTTGCCTCTGCTCCTCGGCTTTCTTGAACTCCTCGTTTACCCCCGAGAGGTCGGGGTTATAAGTCTCTTTGGTCATCGGTGATGTGATATTTTTCAGTGTTGAGTGAGCAAAGTTACTATGATTTTGTGTAAAATTTGTTCACAAGTGACAATTTTAAGACAATTTAATCTTTCAGCCAGAATGTGCGAGTGAACAGCACCAGCACGGTGAACAGCTCCAGTCGGCCCACGAGCATCTCGAATGCCAGCAGCCACTTGGCCGCATCGGGCAGCAGCTCGAACGAGCCCGACTGCAATGTCACGCCATAGCCCAACCCCAAGTTGCTGATGGTGGAGATGGACGTGTAGAGCGCATCGAAGATGGGAATGCCCATGAGCGTGAGCAGCACGGCCACCACCAGCACCACCAGCAGATAGATGGAAAGGAAAGCGATGACCTTGGCCACAATGTTGTGCGGCACCGAGCGTCCGTCGACACGCACCGAGGTGACGGTGTTGCTGTGCAGCACACGGTAGAACTCGTTGGTGGTGTTCTTGAGCAGGACAATGAATCGGTCAATCTTGGCGCCGCCTGACGTGGACCCCGCCATGCCGCCAAAGAACATGATGATCATGAGCAACATGGTGATGAACTCACCTTTAGTCTCATAGTTCACGCTGGTGAACCCGGTGGATGTGATGGCCGCGATGGTGTCGAACACAGCAAACGTCCAGCGCTCCTGCCCGGTGTCGCACATGCCCATGGCATACATGCGCCAGACAATGGCCAGCGACACACCCACAGTCACGATGCAATACCATTTGAAAGTGTCACTGCGCAGGAGTTTGCTGAAGCGCCCCCGCAACAGATTGAACAACATGGTGAAATTGACCCCACCCAGAAACATGAACACAGTGATGACCAGATAGACATACTGCGAGTGCCAGTGATTGATGCCCTCGTTCTTGGTCGACAGGCCACCCGTCGACAGTGTTGTCAACGCGTGACAAACCGAGTCGAACCATCCCATCACCGGCGAGAGCAGCACAGCCAGCAGCACCGTCAGCCCCAAATAGATGAGCCACAAGTCCTTGGCCGTCTGGCTCACACGAGGGCGCAAGCGCTCGTGGGTGATGCCGGTTACCTCGGCGTTGAACAGGGCAATGCCTCCCTTGTAGTTGAGCATGGGCAGCACAGCCAGGGTGAACAGAATGATGCCCATGCCGCCAATCCACTGCATGAGCGCACGCCAGAACAGCACGCCATGCGGCATGTCGTCGAGGTCGGTGATGGTCGAGGCCCCTGTGGTGGTGAAACCCGCCATGGTCTCGAAGAACGCGTCCGACACGTTGTCGAGCGTGCCGGTGAACAGGAACGGCAACATGCCGAAGGCCGAGAACACAATCCAGATGGTGGCAGTGAGGATGAGCCCCTCGCGCTTGCGCATGGTCTTGCTCTTGGGCCTGATGCCGAACGTCATGGCCACGCCTGCCGTGAGCGTGATGAGCACGGCCAGCCCGAACGCCACCCATGTACCCGTCTCGCCATAGAACACAGCCACGGCCAGGGGCAGGCACATGAACAATGCCTCAATCATGATGAGCCACCCCAGCATCCTGAAGATGATGGGGAAGTTGATTTGCTGTGTCAGTGTGCGTGCCATGTCACTTGAATGCTTTCTCTATCTTGTGTATCGCGCCTGCCAGGGTGAACACCACCAGGTGGTCGCCTCCCTGCAGGCGGGTGTTGCCCCGCACAAGCTGCCCCTCACCGTCGCGCACCAGTCCGGCGATGGTGATGCCCGCCGGCAGTCGCAGGTCCTTGATGTCGCTGCGGGTGACACGGGCGCCCTCCTTGACGATGAGCTCCGACACCTCGGCCTCATGCAGGGCCAGACACTTGGCGTTGTCCAGGTCGCTGTCGAGCATAATCTGGAAGATGCGGCTCGAGGCCAGCAGCTTCTTGTTGATGATTGAGCCGATGTTCAGTGCCTCGGCCTCGTTGACATACTGCAGGTTCTCGACCTGTGCCACAGTCTTGCGCACGCCGTGCTCCTTGGCCATCATGCAGCCCAGGATATTGGCCTCGCTGCTGTCGCTCAACGCGATGAAGGCGTCGTAGTCGCTGATGCCCTCCTCCTCGAGCAGGTCGGTGTCGCGGGCGTCGCCGTGCACGATGTTGCAGTTGGGCAGGCGGTCGGCCAGCTCCTGGCAACGGTCATAGTCCGGGTCGACAATCTTGACATGATAGTGGTCGCCGGTGAACTTGATAAGCTGCTCGGCAATCTCGCTGCCGCCCATGACAAAGAGCTTCTCGGCCGTGAACGTCTCCTTGCCGCAGACGCGAATCACATCCTTGATGTGGCCACGCGTGGTGGAGATGTAGGCAATGTCATTGGCCTCGACACGGTCCAGTCCGCCGGGTATGATGGTCTCGCGGTTGCGGCGTATGGCCGAGATGTGCATGAACCGCGAAATCTCGCCCAGGTCCTTAAGCTGCTGCCCGATGAATGTAGCATTGTCGCGCAGCTTCACCCCCAGCAAGATCAGCTCGCCGTTGATCATCTCGAACCAGTTGCGCACCCAGGGCCGCTTGATCGAGGCAAAGATCTCGCCAGCGGCAAGATACTCAGGGTAGATGAGGTCGTCGACACCAATGCGTGCGAAATATTCTTGCCATTTTTTGGCAAGATACTCGTCGTTGTCGATTCGCGCGACCGTTCGCTTGGCTCCCATGCTCTTGGCGATCTGGCAAGCCAGTATGTTGCGTGCCTCGAATGGGGTGACCCCGATGAACAGGTCTGCGCTGCCCACCTTCACGTCTCGCATGTTGGCAAACGATGTGGCGCTGCCGTGATAGGTCATCAGGTTATAGTTGTCGAGTGCGGCCAGCTTGCTCTCGGTCGTGTCCATGATGATGATGTCCTGCTCCTCGTTGCTGAGCATCTTGGCCAAGTGGGTCCCGACCTCACCGGCTCCGGCAATCACGATTTTCATTGCGTTTTCGGGTTTTGAGTTTCGGATTTCGGGTTTGGCTATGAGGCCTGGGTGATGAGCTTCTTCAAGGTGTCGTAGACCGACTGCTCGTCGATGCCACAGAGCTGTTGCTGCTGCTTGACGGTGCCCTGGTCGACAAACTCGTCGCGCACGCCAAGCCGCGTCAACCGGCAGCTGTTGTCGTGCTCAGACAACCACTCGGCAACGGCCGAGCCCAGTCCGCCCACGATGGTGCCGTCCTCGACAGTGACGATGTGCCGGTATCGTCCGGCCACCTCGGCCAGGATGTCCTCGTCGATGGGTTTGAGGAATATCATGTCGTAGTGCGCCACGGCCATGCCCTGGTCATGCAGTCGCTGGACGGCGGCACTGACATTGTTGCCGATGTGGCCAATGGAGAGCACCGCCACACGCCCGTCGCCGTCGGTCAGCCGCCGCCCTTTGCCGATGGGCATGGGCTTCATCTCGTTGTGCCAGTCGACCAGCACGCCACGGCCTCGCGGATAGCGGATGGCCATGGGACCCTGATGTCGCTGTGCGGTGAACATCAGGTTGCGCAGGTCGTGCTCGTTGATGGGGGCGCTGACCACCATGCCGGGTATGCAACGCAGATAGGCCAGGTCGAACAGGCCATGGTGTGTCACCCCGTCCTCGCCCACCAGACCGCCACGGTCGATGCAGAACGTCACCGGCAGCCGCGCGATGGCCACGTCGTGGATGATATGGTCGTAGGCACGCTGGAGGAACGAGCTGTAGATGGCCACAAACGGATGCATACCGTCCTTGGCCAAGCCGCCGGCAAAAGTGACGGCATGCCCCTCGCTGATGCCCACGTCGAAGGTGCGGCGCGGAAACTCCTTGAGCATCATCGACATGCTTGTTCCGCCCGGCATGGCGGCCGTGATGCCCACGATGCGCTCGTCGTCACGGGCCAGCTCGACCAGTGTCCTGCCGAACACGTCCTGGTACTTGGGCGGGTCATACTCGGCCCGTGCCTTGGCCCGCTCGCCAGTGCGCTCGTCAAACTTGCCTGGCGCGTGCCATGTGGTGGGGTCGGCCTCGGCAGGGGCATAGCCCTTGCCCTTGACCGTGTGCAGGTGCACCAGCTTGGGTCCGGTCATGTCCTTGACCTCGGTGAAGACCTTGACCAGCCGCTTGACGTCGTGGCCGTCAAAGGGGCCGAAGTAGCGGATGTTCAGACCCTCGAAGATGTTCTGCTGGCCGGTGAGCATCGACTTCATGGCGTTGTTGAATCGCATGACCACCCCCTTGCCGCTGTCGCCAATCACGCCGTGATCGCGCAGGAAGCGGTAGGTGCGGTAACGGAAATTGTTGTATCGCTTGCTCGTGGTCATGTCGGTCATGTATCGGCCCAGTGCTCCCGTGGGTCGGTCGATGGACATGTCGTTGTCGTTGAGGATGATGAGCAGGTTGTTGGGGTTGTTGGCGGCATTGTTGATGCCTTCAAAGGCCAGCCCGCCGCCAATGCTGGCGTCGCCGATGACGGCCACTACCTTCCGTCCGGGGTTCTTCTCAAGCTCGGCAGCGATGCTCATGCCCAGCGCAGCCGAGATGCTGTTGCTGGCATGACCGGCGATGAAGGTGTCATACTCACTCTCGGCGGGATTGGGAAAACCGCTCAGTCCGCCCATTTTGCGGTTCTCGCTGAAGCGGTCGCGCCGTCCGGTGAGAATCTTGTGCGCGTAGGCCTGATGGCCCACGTCCCAGACGATGCGGTCGCCCGGCGTGTCGAACACATAGTGCAGGGCCACGACAATCTCGACGGCGCCCATGCTTGAGGCGAAGTGCCCGGGGTTGGTCGAGAGCTCGTGCACCATGAACTTGCGCAACTCGTCGCACACCTGCGGCAGCTGTTCGACAGACAGCTTCTTCAGGTCGGCCGGCGAGTCAATCTGCGCCAGCAGCGGAAAATGCTCTTCAATATAAGGTTTCTCGGTCATAATGCGGTTAATCTTTTTTGCGGACATACTTCTTGTAGAGCGGCACAAACACGATGATGCCCGAGGCCACAATCGCGAAGACCACGTTAAAGTCGATGCGCTCTGCGCTGGTGAGCAGGATGTAACACAGCGCCAGCCACAGCAGCAGCACGCACGCGAAACGGATGATGTTTCCTGTTGTCATGAGACGATGTCCTTTTTTGTTTTTTATAAACCGCAAAGTTACGAAGATTTTTTCATTAGCGACGATTTGAGACACAAAAAATGCGCCAGTTGTTGAAAACTGACGCATTTGGCTTACCGAAAAGGGGGATTCTACATGCCCAGCCAGGCACGGATGGTGTCCTGAGTGGCTCCATTGAGCAGACGACCCGGCTGCCAGTTGAGGGCGGGATAGGCCTTGGCCAGGTCGGCGGCCGACTTGTCGATGGTGCTGCCGCCCGAGGTGGCGAACGGAATCATCACTTTGCCCTTGAAGTCATTGGCCTCGATAAAGGTGTTGATGATGGTCGGCGCGGTGTACCACCACACGGGGAAACCGACAAAGACGGTGTCGTACTGCTCGATGTTCTCGACCTTGCCGCCAGCCTTGATGGCCGGACGCGAGCTGAGGTCCTTCATCTCGACGCTGCTGCGGCTGGTGCTGTCGCGCCAGTCCAGGTCGGCGTCGGTGTAGGGTTGCTCGGGGTCAATCTTGTAGAGCGTGCCTCCTGTGACCTCGGCCAGGGTCTTGGCCACCCCCTCGGTCACACCCGAGGCCGAGAAGTAGGCCACCAGGGTCTTTCCAGCCGATTGGTTCTGCTGCATGTCTGCCTTGTCTTGTTTGTTGCCGCCGGCGCAGGCACTCAGACTCAATGCTGCCATGGCGACGATCAGGTAAAATAACTTTTTCATTGTTGTGAGAGCGATAGAATAACGCCGCAAAATTACACGATTTCCGGCACAATGGCAACAGTTGTCTGATTTTTTCACTATTTTTGCACCATGATTAATCCAGAACTCCAACAATATGTCGAGCGCGAGATATTGCCGCGCTATGACCATCACGATGCCGCCCACCGCCGCGACCATGTGCTCACCGTCATCGGCCAGTCGCTTGCCATCGCGCGACAACTGCGCCAGCAGGGCGTTGACATCGACGAGGACATGGCCTACGCCATCGCGGCCTATCACGACACGGGTCTGTGCGAGGGGCGCGACCATCATCACGAGGTGTCGGCCCGCATTATCCGCCAGGACATGGAGCTGCGGCGCTGGTTCAGCCCTGAGCAGATCGAGGTAATGGCCCAGGCCGCCCACGACCATCGCGCCAGCTCCGGCCATGCGCCGCGCACCCTCTATGGCCGCATTGTGGCCGAGGCCGACCGCGTGATTGTGCCCGAGACCATCGTGCGTCGCACCATCCAGTACGGCCTGGACCACTACCCCACCCTCGACCGCGAGCAGCACTATGAGCGCACCGTGCAGCACCTGCGCGAGAAGTATGGCGAGGGCGGCTACCTGCGACTCTGGTTCGACGACTCGCCCAATGCTGCCCGCCTGACCCGTCTGCGCCAGCTCATCGCCAGTCCCGCCCAGCTCCGTCCCCTGTTCGACCGCCTGTTCGCCGAGCTGAAATGATACAATTCAGAACCGTCCCCAATTGTATCAAAAAGTGGTGTGGAAAGGGGTCAGACCCGATGTGCCACCGAGTTTTGCTCGGCTGGCAACATCGGGTCTGACCCCCTGAAACGACCGAAAGGAGGCTGTGAAGCGACCGAAAGGTTTTAACACATGATACAATTCAGAACCGTCCCCGATTGTATCAATTCTGGCGGTTGGTGTAGCGGTCGTTGATGACGTTCCAGTCGATGATTTGCCACAGTGCCTTGAGGTGGTCAGGACGGCGGTTCTGGTAGTCGAGGTAGTAGGCATGCTCCCAGACATCCATGGTGAGCAGCGGTGTGAGTCCGTGTCGCAGCGGGTTGTCGGCATTGGCGTGCTGCGTGATGTGCAGGTGTCCCTTGTCGTCGGTTGACAACCAGACCCACCCCGAGCCGAACAGTGTGGCTCCTGCCTTCTCAAACAGCAGTTGGAACTCTTCAAAGCCTCCGAACTGGCTGGCGATGGCCTGTGCCAGCTGGCCTGCAGGCTCGCTCTCGTCGCATGGTGGTCGGAACTGCGCGAAATAGAGGTTGTGGTTGAGTATCTGCCCGGCGTTGTTGAGCACGCCACCCTCGGCAGCTGTGACCACGATGTCCTCCAGTGCTCTTCCCTGCCACTCGAGTCCGTCGAGAGCCGCGTTGAGGTTGTTGACATAGGCCTGCAGGTGCTTGCCGTGGTGGAACATGATGGTCTTCTCGCTGATGACCGGGTCGAGTTCCGCCGGTCCGTAGGGCAGCGACATCAGTTGGAAATGGCCGTCAATCGGCATTGTCTTGTTCATAGTGTATGGTGTTTAAAGAAGATTAATTTGTGCAAATGTAGTAATTTTTTGTCAATGCGGCGAAGAAATCGGCACATTTTTTGCAAGTTTGAAAATAAAGTACTACTTTTGTGGCACTTAAACGAAAGTTAAATATAAAAAGAAGACAACAATGAAGAAGATTATTTTCGTTCTGACCACTGCCCTGCTACTGGGCATGGGCACAATGAGCGCCCAGAACAAGTTTAAAGCCGCAGCGACCAAGTCGGGCACGGCCAACAAAGCCAAGACCGAGGCCAAGGTAGCCCCTGCCGCCAAGGCTCAAGCCAAGTCGACAGCCGCTCCTGCCACCAAGGCCAAGACATCGGCCGCTCCTGCCACCAAGGCCAAGTCGCCGGCTGCTGCTGCCCCCAAGGTGAAAACGTCTAAGTCTTCGGCTTCCAAGGCAGTTGACGCCAACACGTTCAACGGCACATGGGCCAACAGCTACAGCGACGGCATCGGTGGCATGGTCACTGACTATCTGGAGCTGACCGTGGATCCCACCAGCGGCACGGCCAAGGGCATCTACAAGGACGAGAACGGTGACGGCCGCGCCGTGAGCGGCAGGCTGCAAGGCAACCGTCTGGTGATGACCTACGACGCCGACGGCGACGAGTTTGCCACCATCAACATCATCAACGCCAACACGTTGAAGCTGGAGGGCTTCACCGGCACGTTCAAGCGCGTTGAGAACATGGAGGCTGCCCCTAAGGTTGACATCGCCATTCCGGTGACCGAGGCTCCCGTCGACCCTGCCTATGAGGAGGTTAAGGAGTATCTGAAGAACAAATAAAATGGCATTACTTTAATTCATGCCTCGGTGCTGAGGCATGAGCGGATGAGATGAGGGTCGGGAACTGTGAGTTCCCGACCCTCAATGTTTGTTGTCTTAACAGTAGGTGTTACTTGATGACAACCTTCTTGCCGTTGTTGACATAGATGCCGGCAGTCTGAGGACGCTCGTTGTAGCGACGACCCTGCAGGTCGAACCAGACGTTGCTGTCCTGCTCATTGACACGGACATCGCTGATGGCAGTGTTGGGATACTCGGTGACAACGATGTTGTCCATCTTGATGATGAACATGTCGGTGATGTTCCAGTGACGGAAAGCGATGCGGATGTTCTTTCCCTCGTAGGCGCTCAGGTCAACCTCGATGTTCTCCCACTCTGCAGTAGACTCTGCTTCAAACAGGCTGGTGTAGTCATCGGCAGAGAATTCCTCGGCTTCGGCATTCTCAGTGACATATACCCCATAGTGCTCAGCGGCCCAGCTGGGATCTTGCCCCTTGACATCAAAAGTCAACTTGCCGTTAGCTCCCAGTGCGAATTCAGGCGAGATCAGCCAGTTGTCGGGTGTAACCGCACCCACCTGGTTGACGTAAGAGTTGGAGAAAGCGCACTTGGTGGTGTTGTCATCCGAATCCCACTGTCCAATGCCCCAGTTGTAGCCGTCGCCATCGGCGTCAACAATCATCCAGGGAATCTCCTCGCCGTCAAAGTCCTCGCTCATCACCACGGTCTGTGCCTGAGCGTTCATAGCCAGCATAGCGGCTGCAAGAAGTAAAAATTTCTTCATAGAACAAATGTGTTTAAAGAGTTAATAAATAATGTGAAACGTGCAAAATCCAATAGTGGATTTTGCCTTTTATTCTGTTTTGCCAGTGCAAAATTACAACATATCGATCATTTGTGCTACTAAAATCGGCAATAATTAACATTTATTATCCTACGAGGCCGCTTCTGTTCAGCGATTGGTTCCAGCGAGCCTCCCCTCCCCTTTCACAAAGGGGAGGGGTTGGGGGTGGGGTTTGCAACGAGCAAGTTTTGACTCATTTTTATAATAATGGCGGTATCCAAACCCCACCCCTGACCCCTCCCCTTTGGGAAAGGGGAGGGGAAACGCAGAATCGCTGAACAGACGCAGCGCGAATTTTGGTTCCACCAACGGGCTTTGAACGCCGTCTATTCCTACTGATTTTTGTAGTTTTTTGCAACTTTTTAATTAAACAATTGCTGGTCTTGTATTTTTTTTGTAAATTTGCGATGTTAAAATAATGTACAATGCTAATAAATACTAACATATCGACGCTTGCCGTCCTCTTCTGTTGCCAGACGAAGAGATGGGCAACATACATATATACACATATATATACATCGCAATTTCCTAATTTTCAAGAGTTTAATTACATACAACATCATCACGGCACATCCTGTCCTCGGTCAGGATGTGCCGTTGCTTTTGTTACATGAGGGTTTATCTCACGCAGATTACGCAGAAATTTATGAATAAACAAATTCAAAAAATAAGAACACTATGAACAAGAAAATTTTACTTACACTGCTTGTGGCCCTGGTGATTGGGGCGACGGGCATGCGGGCCGCGACAAACTATGGCATCAATGTTGCCGGTGTCGAGGTCACGAGCAGCAACTGCAACAACGTCACCGGCAGCAAAATCACGGGGTCGGTCAGTTATAACCCGACCAGCAAGATCCTGACACTGAACAATGCGACCATTTCGCGTTCGGACGGCGGTGACGATTATGGCATCCACAACCGCAGCGTGGATGACTTGACCATCAAGATTGTGGGCACGTGCACCGTGCAGTGCGCCAAGGCCAACGCCCTGCATCTGGACAAACACACCTCCATCAGCATCACCAGCGGCAGCACCCTGAACGCCAAGATGACTGCCGGCGAGAACTCGGGCCGTGGTGTGATTTATGTCAACGATGTCACAGCCTATGTGACCGGCTCCGGAACGCTGAACGTGACGGGTACGGGCAAGACCAGCAGTTATACCATTGCGGGCTTTGAGGGCAAGAGCAAGACCGGCAGCAGCCAAGTGACCCTCACGAACATCAAAGCCACCATCAACGCTTCGGGCCATGGTTTTTACAAATGCAAATCAGTCACATTCGGTACTCAAAGCGACGTGAAAATCCACTATTCTAATGGTTATGCACTCTATGAGACAGGTGCTATGTACTGTAATGGAACGGTGAAGTGTGTCACCCCGTCAGAGGGCACTTCGTTTAACAGCAGCAGCGGCTACTTTGTGGGCGGGTCGACCTACTCGCACTTCACCGACGACTGGGGTGTAATAGTCAACAGCAGCAACTTCCCGGACGGCAACTTCCTTGGTGTGATGCTGGGCAAGTGCAGCAGCGGCGAGCACTACCTGACCAAGAGCCAGCATCAGAACCTGACCTCGCTCGACTGCTCGAGCCGCAGCATCAGCAGCTTGACAGGCATCAATCTGCTCACCTACCTGACTACGCTCAACTGCTCCTACAACAACCTGACCTCGCTCAACGTGTCGTCGCTCACCCGCCTGCAGACGCTCAGATGCAACAACAACAAGTTGCCCTACGTCTACGACCTGCCCGCCTCGCTGCAGTATCTGTATTGTGGCGGCAACCAGTTCACTACTTGGGTCGTGAACGACCACAGTTCACTCAAGACTTTGGATGTGAGCAACACCCCTACCCTAACCTCACTCAACTGCAACAATAACGCGCTAACATCGCTCACAATCAGTGGCTGCACGGCACTGAACACGATCAGCTGTGACAACAATCAGTTCACATCGCTGCCGACGTTGCCCAGCTCATTGGAGACACTCTATTGCCGAGGCAACAAGCTCACATCGCTGCCGACGTTGCCTAACTCATTGAAATATCTCTTGTGCGGTGGCAACAGCTTCACCACGCTGAGTCTGACGGGCTACACCAACCTCAAGCAACTCGACATCAGCAACTCTACCAGTCTGACTACGCTCAACTGCTATAACAATGGTCTGATCACGCTCAATGTGAGTGGTTGCTCGGCACTGTCCACGCTCAGCTGCTATAACAACTATCTGACCACGCTCGGCACCTTGCCCAGCTCACTGAAGACCATCTATTGCTATACCAACAACCTGAACACACTCAACGTGTCGGGTTGCACATCGCTGACCTACCTCGACTGCAAGGCAAACTATCTGACCTCGCTGGGCACCCTGCCCAGCTTGCTGCAGACCATCAACTGCTCGAACAACCGTCTGAGCGGCACGTTGAGCATCACCGGCCGCAGTGCGCTCAAGACACTCAATGTGAGCAGCAACACCGGCCTGACAACAATTTACTGCTACGGCAACGGGCTGACCTCGCTCAATGTGGACGGCTGCTCGTCGCTGACCTATCTTTACTGCTACAGCAACCAGCTCACCTCGCTGGGCACACTGCCCAACTCACTGCAGACAATTGACTGCCACAGCAACCGCCTGAGCGGCACGCTGAGCGTGACCGGCCGCAGTGCCCTCAAGACGCTGGACGCGAGAAGTAACACCAGCCTGACCACACTCAACTGCTACAGCAACGGGCTGACCTCGCTCAACGTGGACGGCTGCTCGTCGCTGACCACACTCAACTGCTACAGCAACCAGCTCACCTCGCTGGGCACACTGCCCAACTCGCTGCAGACCATCAACTGCTCGACCAACCGTCTGAGCGGCACGTTGAGCATCACCGGCCGCAGTGCGCTCAAGACACTCAATGTGAGCAGCAACACCGACCTGACCAGGCTCGACTGCTACAGCAACGCGCTGACCTCGCTCAATGTGGACGGCTGCTCGTCGCTGACCTACCTTTACTGCAACAACAACCAGCTGACCTCGTTGCCGTCACTGCCCAACTCGCTGCAGACGCTCTATTGCGGCAACAACCAGCTAGCAGGCACAGTGGACTTGAGAGACCGCAGTGCGCTCAAAGTCCTGTCATTAAGCAACAACACCAGCCTGAACAAGCTCTACTGTCAAGTCTGTGCACTGACCGACCTCATGGCGGATGGCTGCTCGTCGCTGACCACACTCGACTGCCAGTACAATGATTTGAGAACGCTCAATGTGAGTGGTTGCTCGTCGCTGACCTATCTTGACTGCAGTAACAACCAGCTGACTTCGTTGCCCAACTCGCTGCCCACCTCGCTGCAGTCGCTCTATTGCGGCAACAACCCTCTCACCAGCGTATACTTGACCGGCCGCAGTGCACTCCAGCGGCTCAATTTGAGCAACACCAGCAGCCTGACCTATCTCTACTGCTACAACAACTCGTTGACCTCGCTCCGTGTTGCTGACTGCCCTGCCCTGCGCTATGTCGCGTGCTATGGCAACCAGTTGGCCGAGGATGCGATGTCCAGATTTGTCGGCGACCTGCCCACGATCCCCACGAGCGAGGAGGCCGGCAGGCTGCTGGTGCTGAGCAGTGACGACGAGGGAAATGTGTTCACCAACTCGCACAAGGCTGATGCATCGGCCAAGCGCTGGAACGCGCTGATGAGCGACGGCTCGCCCATCAGCAGCGGCAAGCGGGGTGACATCAACGGCGACGGCAATGTGGACGTGAATGATGTGAACATCGTCATCAACATCACGCTGGGCAAGACCCAGGCCGGCAACTATCCCGGCAATGCCGATGTCACCGGCGACGGCAACATCGATGTGACCGACGTGAATACGGTGATCAACATCGTGCTGGGCAAGGTATCAGACACTCCCCAGCCGGTGACGGTGACCTATGACTACATGACCGAAGCGAGCCTGCTGGCAATGGGATTCGCCGACAGTGAGTTGTCGCCAAACATTTCTACGTTTGTCTACCTGGAGTCCAAGCAGTTGAGTGACCAGTACGCCACCATGGATTATAGGCATTTTATGCTGGTTAACCTCTCCAACACGAACTACGATCTGTACTTTTGTTCGGTTGACGATGCAGTTCTACAGGACTGGGATGTGACGGGCGGTCAGCTGGTGCTGACACCCAAAAATGGCAAGAAGATCACTAAAGTGGTTGTTGAGTCGTTTAGCGCCAACGCAGCCAGCAGAGTTGCCATCTCGGGCAACAGCTCATGCACCACTGCGACCGACGGTGCGTTGACTACCGCCACGTTCAGCGGCAGCGGTGCCGGCACGGTCACGATTTCGGGTGAAAAGTCAGTGATTAACAAAATCAGTGTGACGTATCAGTAACTTAACTTTCTAAAGTGGTTTCTTGGCAGTAGTTAAGGGAGTTAAGGAGTCAAGACGTCACATCATCATTGATAATGCAGGGACGCTTGGCAACTCAACCCCACCCCTGACCCCTCCCCTGGCAGGGGAGGGGAAAAGAGATTACAATCTGTAAGCACTTTATCGAACTTTCGAAACTTATTTCGCTTAAAACTTAACCCGGCAGGCACCTGCAATCGGGTGCCTGCCACAAAACTTGATTTCTATGAAACACTATTTACTCATTCTTCTTGCACTGATAGTGGGAGTCACGTCGGCACAGGCTGAAGCCCACTACCAGTTCTGGATTGGCAGTACCGAAGTCACCAGCGACAACTTCCAGAACATCCAAGATGCCTCCATCAAGAGTGGAACTGCCAAGTATGACGCCAACAACAACAAACTCATCCTCACCAACGTCACCATCCAGCCCAACAGTGGCACGCGGGCCATACGCAACCAAAACTGCCGAGACCTGACCATCGAGTTCAGAGGCACCTGCAAGCTCAAGACCAAGAATGCCGATGCCATCCGCGCCGAATCGGGTGGTGAAGTTTACGGCAACCTCAAGTTAGTCGCCACTAGTGGCAGTGTGGTCACCATAGAAACCGAAGGCACCCATGCCATTTCTACCCAGACATCTATTGACATATCTGGCCCGGGTACCTATAACATAACCAGTAATTATAATGACCAGACCATCTTGTGCAAAGGGTGGCTGCCATCATCCGGATCCATTTACATAGGTTATGACACTGGAGAATTGAATTTCAGAGATGATTGCAACGTCACTATCACCAACACAGGCAATGGCAACTGCATCAAGGGTGACAATTTCAGCTCTTTGTATTTCGGTAAGGGCACAGTTGTGTTTGACAACAGCGCCAACAAGCCTTGTATTGAGAACATAAACGACGGTGATGATGGAGAAACTAGCATCAGATTCATGAGTCACACGACCGTCCTCGACCCACTCGGTGCCGAACCGGACGACAAATCCATCGTGCTAAATGGCGAAAAGGTCAAAGGCCACCTGCTCATCAGCAACGACTATGTTGCCCTCATCAACGCGGACTACTTCCCCAGTGCGGCCTTGCGTGTCGCGCTGAAGGAACTTTTCCCCAAGAGTTACATCACCAGTAGTGACGTTGAAGGACTCACCACGCTGGACTTGAGCAACCGCAACCTGGGTAACGTCACGGGCATCAATTACCTGTCAAACCTCAAGACACTCATCCTGAGCAACAACAACTTGACCTCCTTTGCCTATGAACTGCCCGTTTTGGAAACACTCTACTGCGACCAGAACTCGCTCCAATCAATTAATCTGTCGGGCATGCCTGCCCTCAAGAAACTCGATTGCCACGAGAACGGCCTGACCACGATTAACGTGAGCAACAACCCTGCGTTGACCTATGTCAATGCCGCCGAGAACAGCCTGACAAGCTTCAATGCCAGCGAGAACAATGCTGCCCTCGAACGACTCTTCTTAGGCAACAACAATTTCAACACCCTCACTGTTTATATGCTATCGGGACTCAAACAGTTGGGCTGTGCAAATTGCACCAACATGACCAGCCTCGAAGCAACCAATTTGCCCAACTTGACCTCGATAGATGCGGCCGGCTGCTCATCATTGACCAGATTGTCGTGCTGGGGTAGCGGCGTAAACAGCCTGAACGTGGCGAATTGTACGGCACTAACCCAACTGCGTGCCTCTCGTTGCAAATTCACCTCCCTGTCAATCAGTGGCTTCTCGCATCTGACAACGCTTGACGTGTCGGGGAACACCTTGCTCAAAACGCTCTACTGCAGCGGCAACGCGTTGAGCATTCTCAACTTTACCGGTTGCTCGCTACTGCAAAGCATTTACTGCAGCAACAATGGCTTGACCGGTCTCGATACGAGCGACTGCCCGGCACTGAAGACGATCAACGCCTCAAGCAACAACTTCCTGGAACTGAACATCACCGGCATGTCCAAATTGGAATCGCTCAATGTGTCGAACTGCTCAAGACTCAAGTTCTTGCACTGCGAAAACAACGCCCTCACGTTGCTCAATGTAACGGCATGCCCGCTGCTTCAAAACCTAAACTGCTCATACAACAAGTTCACAACCCTGACCATCAGCGGCAACAGCAACCTCGTAAGCTGCGATGTGAGCAATAACCCCTATCTCAAAACACTTGATTGCAGCAACAATGCGCTGAACAGTTTCAGTTTTAACAATTGTAGTGCCCTGGAGACGGCCAATTTCTCGGGCAACCCTGGCGTAGGCCTACAACTGAGCATTGTCAGGTTGCAGAAACTGCGTTCGCTGAACCTGGGCAACGTGTCGGGAATGACCAGGCTGACCATCAACGAGGCTCCACAACTGACCTTGCTGAACATCACGGGCTGCAACAGCATGCAAATCCTCTCGGTCAAGTATACGGGACTCATGCAGTTCACTGCCAACAACCTGAGCAATCTAACCACCTTCTACTGCGAGCAGAACAACGCGATGACCCAGCTGCGGTGCTGCAACAACCCCAGCCTACAATACATGGAAGCCATCTGGAATTCATCGCTGGCTACGCTCAACTGCACCGACAACACCGCCTTGACCCAACTGAAGTGCTACATCAATGCGCTCACCACGCTGAATGTCACCGGTTGCACTGCGTTGGAGACCCTCGTGGCCTCGCAGAACGCGTTAGTCAACATGACGATACAAGGCACGTCACTGACCACGCTCGATGTATCAAACACAACATCGCTGACCACGCTGGACTGTCAGTCAAACGCCTTGTTGTCATCGCTCAACGTCGAGGGCTGCACAGCACTGGAGAATGTCTATTGCCAGAACTGCGCCTTCACCGAACTGAACCTGCGCAACCTTCCCGCCCTGAAACGGATAGATGCCAGCAACAACAACCTGACCAACCTCAATGCTGCCGGAAGCACGGCCTTGCAACACCTGCTGTTGCAGAACAACCCATCGTTGAGCAAATTAAATATCACGTTTGAGGAAGGCGAACTGTTAGAGCTAAACATCAGCAAGACCCAAGGAATAGCTTACGATTACGTGGGTCGCATGCCCAAGCTGCAAGCACTGTACATGGACGAGACCTCTTCGTCCTATAGTGTTGATATCCATAACAATCCCTGCCTGACCACACTGAGCATAAAGAATTGCCCACAGTTGCAAAGCCTCTATTGCGACAACAACGCCATCGCCAATCTCGACGTGTCGGGCAACACCCAAATGCAATCCTTCGCTTGCTCGAACAATGCACTCACCTCACTCAGGCTCCAAAACTGCCCCGCCTTGCGCTTTGTGAACTGTTTCTTGAACCAGTTAAGCAACAGCGCAATGACCACATTGATAGGTGACCTGCCCACCATACCGGCGAGCGAGAACCCGGGCAATCTGCGAGTGCTCGCCGCCACGGGCGAAGGCAATGTGTTCACCAGCACTCACCAAGCAGCCGCGACAGCCAAACGCTGGAACGCGCTGATGAGCGACGGCTCGCCCATCATCATCACCGGCATACGGGGTGACATCAACGGTGACGGCAATGTGGACGTGAATGATGTGAACATCGTCATCAACATCACGCTGGGCAAGACCCAGGCCGGCAACTATCCCGGCAATGCCGATGTCAGTGGCGACGGCAGCATCGATGTGACCGACGTGAATACGGTGATCAACATCGTGCTCGGAAAAATTTAAGGCTATGTACAATGGATAATAGAGCCACCGCTTGAGGGGGGAAACCCCACCCCTGACCCCTCCCCTGCCAGGGGAGGGGAAGTCGGGAGGACAGCCTAGCGGGGAAACCTAATACACTGGGGTCACTGGACGCGTCCAGCGACCCCATGGTTGTGTTCTTGTTTTTTACATTATTTAATATGTTTAAGAACATATCTGGCTATTTGGTGCTGGATAAGTCGAAATAATTCAGTAATTTTGCGGTCGCTTAACATAAACACAACTAATTTAGGTTTACCATAATGACTAACATCAAGAATTTCAACGACCTGACATCGCATCTGGTCGCTAGAGGAACGAGAAAACGCGTGGCCATCGTTTGGGCCGCCGACGAGTCGACCCAGTATGCCGCCATCCGTGCGCTGAACGACGGATTTATCGACGCCATCTTTGTGGGTTGCCGCGAGCAGCTGGAGCAACTTGCTGAGCTCAAGCCGCATGCCGATCACATCACCTACGTCGACACCGACGACAAGGACAAGGCTGCCGCACTGGCCGTGCAGATGGTGCGTGAGGGCCAGGCCGATGTGCTGATGAAGGGCCTGATCAACACCGACAACCTGCTGCGTGCTGTGCTGAACAAGGAGACCGGCATTCTGCCCAAGGGCAATGTGCTGACCCATGTCACCACCGCCGAGATTCCGGGCTATGACCACCTGTTGTTCTTCACCGACGCCGCCGTCATCCCCTGCCCCACCCGCGAGCAGCGCATCGAGCAGGTGCGCTATGTGGCCGGTCTGTGCCGCGCCTTTGGTGTCGAGGAGCCCAAGATTGCGCTGATTCACTGCAGCGAGAAGGTCAACGAGAAGCACTTCCCGTTCACCGTCGAGTATCGCGAGCTGGTGCAGATGGCCCAGAACGGCGAGTTCGGCAAGTGCATCGTCGATGGCCCGCTGGACGTGAAGACCTCTTGCAACCTGCACAGCATGGAGACCAAGGGCATCAACTCGCCCATCCATGGCGAGGCCGACGCCGTTATTTTCCCCGACATCCAGGCCGGCAACGTGTTCTACAAGACGCTGACCTTGTGGGCCAAGGCCGAGACTGCAGGCATCCTGCAAGGCCCCAGCGCACCCGTCGTGACTCCGTCGCGCAGCGACAGTGGCGAGTGCAAGTACTACAGCCTGGCAGTCGCTTGCATGGCCTGATCAATGCACAATGATTGCTTTGTAGAATCTTATATTCTCAATTTTCAATTTCAAATTCATCAAAAATAATGCATATTTTAGTTGTAAATCCTGGTTCGACATCGACCAAGATTGCCGTTTTTGAGAACGAGAAGGAGCTCTTCCACAAGAGTTTGTCGCATCCCGTCGAGGAGATTGCCCAGTTCAAGGCCATCACCGACCAGTATGAGTGGCGCAAGCAGCTGGTGCTTGAGGCCGTCAAGCAGGCCGGTTGCCCGTTTGACTTTGCAGCAGTAGTGGGCCGTGGAGGTCTGCTGAAGCCCATCCCCGGTGGCGTTTATCGCGTCAACGAGCAGATGATGCACGACGTGCGCACGAGCGAGCACAGCCATGCCAGCGACCTGGGTTGCCTCATCGCCTACGAGATTGCCAAGGACATCCCCGGCTGCCAGAGCTTCATCGCCGACCCCGTTGTTGTCGACGAGTTGTGTGACTCGGCACGCATCTGCGGCTCGCCGCTGATGGAGCGTCTGAGCATCTGGCACGCGCTGAACCAGCGCGCCATCGCCCGCCGCTTCGCCAAGGAGCAGGGCAAGCGCTATGAGGACTTCAACCTGGTGATTGTGCATCTGGGTGGTGGCGTGTCGGTCGCCGCTCATGAGCATGGCAAGTGCATCGACGTGAACAACGCCCTGGACGGCGAGGGTCCGTTCGGTCCCGAGCGCGCCGGCACCCTGCCCGCCAGCGGTCTGATCAAGCTGTGCTTCAGTGGCGAGTACACCGAAGCCCAGTTGCTCAAGATGGTGAGCGGCAAGGCCGGTCTGGCTGCCCTGCTGGGCACCAACGACATGCGCGAGGTGGAGCGCAGCATCAACGAGGACCACGACGAGAAGGCCACCCGCTATACCGACGCGATGATCTATCACATCGCCAAGGCCATCACTGCACAGGGTGCTGTGCTGTGCGGCAAGGTCGATGCGATCCTCATCACCGGCGGCATGGCTCGCTGGGGCTATCTGGTCGAGGGTCTGAAGCAGCGTTGTGGCTGGATGGCTCCCATCCACTGCTATCCCGGCGAGGACGAGCTGGAGGCACTGGCACTGAACGCACTGGACGTGCTCAACGGCACCGTCGAGGCTCAGGAGTACAAGTGATTCATAATTCATAATTTATAATTCATAATTTATAATTCACAAGTTATAATTCATAATTCATCGTTTATGAGTTATAATTAAGGATTGTGGTTCTTGCACTTTGAGCAATTATCTATAACAATCATACCATGTGGGGACGAGAAGAGCACTCGTCCCCATTGTTGTCAAACGATAAAACCGGAGAGAAAATGAAACGGATTTGGTTAATGCTGGCAGTGGCGATAGCCACCTTGACCACTTGGGCGGTGGACTTTGACCGCTACTTCACCGACGCGACCCTCAGGCTGGACTATGCCTTTGCTGGCGATGCCGTCAAGCAAGAGATATTTCTCGACCAGCTGTCTCACCTGCCGCGGTGGTGGGGGCGGCGCGTACGCCTTGACGAGGTGCCTGTGGCCGGCGACGGCGACATCACCGTGCGCGACCATCGCAGCGGCGCGGTCATCTACCGCCACTCGTTCTCGAGCCTGTTTCAGGAGTGGATTTCGACCGCCGAGGCCAAGACCGTGCGCAAGTCGATGGAGAACGTGTTCCTGGTGCCGATGCCGCGCGACACGGTCGACATCACCATCGAGCTGCGTGACCCGCATCACCGCACCATGTGCTCGCTCACCCACCAGGTGGTGCCGAGTGACATCCTCATTGCCCGCCGTGGCGAGCGCAGCGTCACTCCATTTGTCACTTTGCAGCAAGCGGCCGACACGCTGCATTGCATTCACATCGCCTATGTGGCCGAGGGCTACACCGAGGCCGAGATGCCGCAGTTTCTGGAGCACTGCCGCGAGGCGATGGAGGCTATGTTCGGCCACGAGCCGTTCAAGAGCCTGCGCTCGCGGTTCAACATCGTGGCTGTGCAGAGTGCGTCGCACGACAGCGGTGTGAGCGACCCAGGAGCCGGCATCTGGCTGGACACCGCACTGGGCTCGCACTTCGACACCTTCTACAGCAAGCGTTATCTGACCACGCTTCACCTCAAGCAACTGCACAATGTGCTGGCCGGCGTGCCCTATGAGCACATCATCATACTGGCCAACACCGACCACTATGGCGGGGGCGGCATCTACAACAGTTACAACCTGAGTTACACGCGCGGCAAGCACTTCCGCCCCGTGGTGGTGCATGAGTTTGGCCACAGCTTTGCCGGGTTGGGCGATGAGTATCCCTACGGCGACGATGACCCGCGCTACTTCAGCGATGTGGAGCCGTGGGAGCCCAACCTGACCACGTTGCACAACTTCGGCTCGAAGTGGGCCGACATGGTTGCCCCCGGCACGCCCTGCCCCACTCCCGAGAGCCAGGACAGCACCATGATGACACGCCGTGTGGGTGTGTTTGAGGGCGGAGGCTATCTGAGCAAGGGCGTGTATCGACCTGTGCAGGACTGCCGCATGCGCACCAACGAGGTGCCCGAGTTCTGCCCCGTGTGCCAGCGCGCCATCCGCCGCCTCATCGAGTTCTACACAACTCCTCTCAATTGAAAATCGCAGCCTCCCTGCATATCATAGCAAGGAGGCTGCAATTATGAATTATAAATTATGAATTAATCTCAGGATTACTCCTCGTCTTGGCCGGCGGCCTTGGCGCGGCGCTTGCGCTCGAGCTCGTCAAGGATGATCTTGCGCATGCGGATGTGGCTGGGCGTGATCTCGACATACTCGTCGGCCTTGATATACTCCAGCGCCTCCTCAAGGCTGAACACGATGGGTGGCACGATGCGCATCTTCTCGTCGCTGCCGGTGGCACGCATGTTGGTCAGTTTCTTGCTCTTGGTGACGTTGACGGCCAGGTCTTTCTCCTTGGCGTGCTCGCCCACGACCTGTCCGGCATAGACCTCCTCCTGCGGGAAGATGAAGAACTTGCCGCGGTCCTGCAGCTTGTCGATGGCGTAGGCAAACGCCGTGCCGCCCTCGGTGGCGATGAGCGAACCGTTGGTGCGGCGGGTGATCTCGCCCTTCCACGGCTCGAAGGCCAAGAAGCGGTGAGCCATGATGGCCTCGCCGGCACTGGCGGTGAGCACATTGGTGCGCAGGCCGATGATGCCTCGCGACGGAATCTTGAACTCGAGGTGGATGCGGTCGTTCTGCGTCTCCATCGAGGTCATCTCGCCACGGCGACGGGTGACCATGTCGATCATCTTGCTCGAGTACTCCTCGGGCACATTGATGGTGAGCACCTCGATGGGCTCACACTTGACGCCGTCAATCTCCTTGACGATGACCTGGGGCTGTCCCACCTGCAACTCATAGCCCTCGCGGCGCATCTCCTCGATGAGCACGCTCAGGTGCAGCACGCCACGGCCGTAGACCAGCCATGCGTCCTCGTTGGGTGTGCGCTCGACGCGCAGCGCCAGGTTCTTGTCCAACTCGCGCATCAGGCGGTCGTAGATGTGGCGCGAGGTCACATACTTGCCGTCCTTGCCGAAGAAGGGCGAGTCGTTGATGGTGAAGAGCATCGACATCGTGGGCTCATCGATGGCAATGCGTGGCAGCGGGTCGGGGTTGGCCAGCAGCGAGACAGTGTCGCCAATCTCAAAGCCCTCCAGGCCGACGATGGCGCAGATGTCGCCACAGCCCACGCTCTCGACATGGGTCTGCCCCATACCCTCAAAGGTGCGCAACTCCTTGACCTTCTGACGCGAGACGGTGCCGTCCTTCTTGCACAGGCCCACCTCCATGCCGTCCTTGAGCTCGCCACGGTGCACGCGGCCCACGGCGATGCGGCCCACATAGCTGCTGTAGTCCAGCGAGGTGATGAGCATCTGCGGCTCACCCTCGTTGTAGACGGGCTCGGGGATATACTGGATGATGGCGTCGAGCACGGCGGTGATGTTGTCGGTGGGCTGCTGCCAGTCGAGGCTCATCCAGCCGTTCTTGGCACTGCCGAACACCGTGGGGAAGTCCAGCTGGTCCTCGGTGGCATCCAGGTTGCACATGAGTTCGAACACCTGCTCCTGCACCTCGTCGGGGCGGCAGTTGGGCTTGTCCACCTTATTAATGACCACGATGGGCTTCAGCCCCAGTTGCAGAGCCTTCTGCAGCACGAAACGTGTCTGGGGCATCGGGCCCTCAAAGGCGTCGACCAACAGCAGACAGCCGTCGGCCATGTTGAGCACGCGCTCCACCTCACCGCCGAAGTCGCTGTGCCCCGGGGTGTCGATGATGTTGATTTTGTATCCGTTGTAGTTGATGGACACGTTCTTTGACAGGATGGTGATGCCTCGCTCTCGCTCCAGGTCGTTGCTGTCCAGGATTTGGCTGCCCATATTCTGGTTGTCACGGAACAGGTTGCCTGCGGCGAGCATCTTGTCGACCAGCGTGGTCTTGCCATGATCAACATGCGCGATGATGGCGACGTTTCTTATCTTCTGCATATAGGGTGTTCTAGAAAAATCGTGCAAAGGTACGAAAATTTGTGCAAACCGAACGCAAATAGCTCGCTTATTTGCTGAGGTGCAGCCAAATTTATCTAAAAAGTTTTCAGTTATCGGTCATTAGGGGGCAGTTTTCGGCGATAGAGGGGTGTTTTTTGCGAGACGGTGTCTCGCAAAAGGCCGACAAGTGGCAGAAAATTTGTACCTTTGCAACATGATGACCGACAAACAACAACAAGAACTGGAGAAGATGATGAGTGGCGACCTCTATGATGCCACCAACAACACTACCCTGCTCGACCTGCTCACGCAGACGCAGGAGATGTGCCACGACTACAACCTGTTGCGCCCGTCGCAGACCGCCGAGCGCCAGGCGCTGATGCGGCGCATCCTGGGCAAGACGGGCCAGCGGTTCAAGATATTGTCGCCGTTCTGGTGCGACTATGGGTTCAACATCGAGGTGGGCGAGAATTTCTTTGCCAACTTCAATCTGGTGATTCTGGACGAGGCGCGGGTGACCTTTGGCGACAATGTGTTCATTGCACCCAACTGCGCGTTCTACACCGCCGGCCACCCGCTGGACGTGGCTCAACGCAACGCCGGGCTGGAGTACTCGCTGCCCATCCGTGTGGGCAACAATGTGTGGATAGGCGGCAACGTGTGCGTCATGCCGGGCGTGACCATCGGCGATAACACCGTCATCGGTGGCGGCTCGGTGGTGGTGCACGACATCCCCGCGGGCGTGCTGGCCGCCGGCAACCCCTGCCGCCCCATCCGCCGGCTGGATGCGACAGAAACTTGTCGCTAACTCTGTTTTTTCAGACCACATAACGACAAGTTTCGTTTTTTTACAATTTGGCACACAACTAATTTTCATCAGTTTATATATAGGTAAAAGAAAACATACCAATGGAATGTTGTCGTTATTAGCATTTTTTCGCCCACATAACGACAAGTTTCGGAATTATTTTGTATCTTTGCAGTCAAAATGCTGATGACACTGATATGATAGGACGAGAATCAGAGATTAATAAACTCATGCAGGCCTTTCAGAGCGAGAACTCTGAATTTGTAGCGGTCTATGGCAGGCGGCGCATAGGCAAGACTTACCTTGTGCGCGAGACACTAGGCTATAATTTCACATTTTCACACACAGGCATGGCCCATACTCCTCGCATGGGGCAACTACAGGCATGGCGTTCATCGCTGATTGACTCGGGGCTGGCCGATGCAATTCTCCCCAAGAATTGGATTGAAGCATTCGACGAGCTGAAACGTCTCGTCCGCCAATCAACACACAAGCGCAAAGTGCTCTTCATCGATGAGATGCCATGGCTTGACACCCAGCACTCTGGATTTGTTGCAGCACTGGAGTATTTCTACAACGGGTGGTGCTCGGCTCGAAAAGACATTGTACTGATTGCTTGCGGCTCGGCTACGTCTTGGATAATCAACAAGGTAATCAACGGACATGGCGGACTGCACAATCGTGTGACGCACCGCATCGCCCTAGAACCTTTTAGTCTCGCCGAGTGTCAATTGATGGCTCAATCTAAAGGGTTGGACATGACCCGACAAATGATAGCCCAATGCTACATGATCATGGGTGGAGTTCCCTATTACTGGTCGTTACTGCAACGAGGAAAGAGCCTTGCACAGAACATCGACAATCTTTTTTTCTCGGCGACAGGCGAGTTGCATAACGAATTTGACAACCTGTTCAACTCTCTATTTTCCTCTCCAAAGCCTTATCTCAATATTATCCGCATATTAGGCTCCAAGGGAACCGGCATGACACGGGCCGAACTGATTGAACACAAGTCAATCAACGATAATGGCCACCTACAGACCATGCTTCGCGAGCTGGAATATTGCGGTTTCATCCGCAGTTATCGCACCTACGGCAAAAAGAGCCGTGACAGGATTTTCCAACTCATTGACTGCTTCACAATCTTTTATTTCAAATTTCTGGAAGACAGCGAGCAATATGGAGAACACTATTGGTCACAATCTCAAAATCAGCCATCCATCAACAACTGGTTGGGACTGGCCTTTGAACGGCTGTGTCTGCTCCATGTCAATCAGCTCAAGCGGGCTCTGGGTGTGAGCGGCATCATCTGCAGCGTAGGAGCTTGGCGGTCGGCTCACGACAAGCCTCGTGCGCAAGTCGACCTAGTCATTGACCGGCATGACGATGTGATTGACTTGTGTGAGATGAAGTATTATGCAGGAGAATTTGAGATAGATGCAAAATATGAACGTACACTATCAGAGCGTCGCTTGCGATTCATCGAGCAAACGCACACCAGAAAAGCCGTCCATATCGTGTTTGTCACAACCTACGGCCTCAAAGCCAATATGCATAGCGACATCGTTCAGAACACCATAACGCTCGACCAGTTGTTCCACGACAGCAACGGGTGATTGCCGGCACCGTCTATTGTTGCTTCGGCTGGCTGTGGTCAGCGGCGACAACACCGTCATCGGTGGCGGCTCGGTGGTGGTGCACGACATCCCCGCGGGCGTGCTGGCCACCGGCAACCCCTGCCGCCCCATCCGCCGGCTAGATGCGAAGTGAGCCATATCCACAAATTGCTGCGAGATAATAACACACAGAATACTCTGAACACACTGAATTATTTTTCTGTGCGTTCAGTGTATTCTGTGTGACTTAAACTTTTAACTTTAAACTCATTTCGGCCGGCAAAGGTTCATCAGGCGGTAGAGGATGTTGCGGCGCTGGTAGGTGTCGCTGGCGTGGGTGGCGGCACGGCGGCGGGCCTCCTGATAGTCCCATCGCGGCTCGGGCACGGCAGGCTCCACTTCGCGCAGGGCGCGAGGCATGGGCACATCGGGAGCAATGGTGCGCACCACGTCAATTACCGTGCGCGCCACACGCTCGGGCGTGGTCAATGCCTGCTGCTCGCTGAAGCGCAGCACCACCCACCCGGCCTCGGTGACCAGCCGATTGCGTTCGTCGTCGTGCCCCATGGTGTGTGTGGGGATGCGCCGGGCAAAGGTGTAAGGCTCATCGACCTCGATGTCGATGAAGATGCCGCGTGCCTCGTCGACGTAGGCCAGGTCGGGCTCAAAGCGATGTCCGGGCACATGCAGCGCAGTGCTGTCGTAGAAGTTCTTCAGGCGATGCCGCAGCATCCAGAAACTCAGCCACGACTCGCTCAAGCCGCGCTTGCAGTTCTTGCCCCGCCGTGGCAGGGCGATTGGCGTGCCTCGCCGTGGTGCCAGCAGCTGCGGATAGCACTGCTGGTCGCCGTCGGCCAGATCGTAGGCCACCGCCTGTCCCCCACCCCGCAGCCTCGGGAAGCCCAGCATCGACTTGCCCTGCCGCGCTAACGTATGCCACAGTAATCTTATCATTCCAGTCTCTTAACGTGAATTTAGCGTTTTGAAACGCATGACAAAAGCTTTCTGGTTATCCAATCTAAAACTCCACTCGGGTGTAGCTAAATATGAGTAATCATCTATTTCAGGTTCCGAACCAATGCAGTTCCAGATTTCTTCACAGCCATGCCGTCCTTGCAGTATCTCTATCTCCTGTGCCGGCATGTAGCTTTGAGCCAACAGGAGAAACTCCTGTGCCTTGTCGACAACAATCACGGCGTGCCCTGGCGAGCCCGGCTGGATGATGACATCACCGATTTCTAATCCATTCCTTACTACCTCCATGTCCTTGGGCAATGAGGCTGTTCCGGCGTAGGCGAACACCACGAGCAGATATTGGCGGAAGGTGCTGTAGCTGTAATCCTCCTCGTTGTTGAGCCGATACCACGACGCCTGGGTGCGGCCAGCGTTGATGCGGATGCGCTCGCCATGCGCCCAACGGTCGTAGTCGGCCAGGAATCCGCTCACAAAGTGGAATTTGATTTTGTCGTATTGCTGGCTGTGCCACAGATACTCGGCGTAGAGGCGGATGCAAGCATCGGCACACTGCTGCAGGTCAACACTGTCGATGTCCATGTCCACGACACGGAATGTACTTCTCTTGTTCGCCTTCTCGCTGCCGTCATACAGATGTGTGGGATAGCCCTCGGGCTTCAGCGGCAGATTGCGCAGATACTCGGCAAACGAGCCCGGCTCGACCGAGTCGCGTTTGATGTGCTTGAGTGGCACAGGAATGTCACCCACACGCTTGATAATCACACTGTCACCTCCTGGCAAATGTGAAGTGTAGCATTTCGCACTGTCGATTGTGTCTTTTGGTGACTCTGTTTTTGTGGCCAGGTAGCATCCTGCACACAGCAGCAGGAGTGCGGCTATTGTTGTCAGAATCTTTTTCATAATCTAGTTTTGTTGATATAATATTGAGGTTGTGAGGTAACCATGGGTTCCATAACAGTCGGATAGTGTCTATTGTCATTACTCGAACCCAGTAGTCATCGTGACTGATTATTAAGTTTTTTCATGGCATCATTCAGCGTGGGGATAGCTTCTGTACAACCCAACTCAACAGCCTTGGTCAACCATTCAATGCCTTTAGACACGTCACACTCAACCCCCACCCCATGGAGATAACAGTTCCCAATCGTACGCATTGAGTCAGGGTTGCCCATCTCGGCACCTCGTTGCCACAATTCCACAGCCTTCTCGACATCTTGCTCCACACCCCGAGCGTAATAATAAGAGTTTCCCAGATTGTGTACCGCCTCACGGTTGCCCATTTCCGCTCCCTTGCTCAGATACATATTGCCCTCATCAAACTGTCCCATATTAATAAGAGCCATTCCTAAGAAGTTGAACGCTTCAGGTTGACCCTGCTCGGCCGACAATCGAAACAACTTTACAGCCTGCTGTTGATCCTTGGGCATCCCAATACCCCATTGTGCCATAAAGCCTAGGAGGAATTGAGCGACAGGGTCGCCATACTCACAGCACTTATACATCTGATCAAACTTTTTCTGTGCAGCATCCAATACTTCCTGCGACTGCTGGTCGGTTGGAACGGCAATGTCTGCTAAAAAATGTTCTACTCTTTCGTCACTTGACATCTCGTCAACCATGCCAAGTGAATCCAGGAACTCATAAGCGCCACCAACTCCCTGTTTCAAAGCTTTTCGGACCCAAGCTATGCCAGTGTTGAATTGATGCATCATTTCGACGGAAATCATTCCCCACTTTAATTGGCTAATAGGATCATCAAGCTCAGCAGCCCGTTGCAGATACATGAAAGATTGTTTGAAATCAACTTCAACAAACTGACCCTGTTCGTACATATCTGCCAATATCCTGTTCGCCAGTGCATAGTCTTGGTTTGCTGCCAACTTTAGATACTCTAATCCTTTAGCGCTGTCTTTCAATTCATTTATATAACAGAATCCGAGTTGACAACTTGCTGCCCCGAATCCCTGACGAGACGCATCTTCCAGCAGTTGTGTCCCCCGGTCAATGTCTTTTGCCAGCAATACCCCTTCTTGCAGTAACTTACCAAGATTAAACATAGCATTAACAACGCCCGCCTCAATTAGTTCTTCCAGCATCTGCCTGCCCAGTTCTTTGTCTGTCAAGCCGCCTTCTTGCGCGATGTGCAGCAATGCAAGATTGTGCTTCGCCTTCATATTACCCATGTCAGCAGACTGCTGGTATAGCTTTACCGCCTTGACAAGGTCTTGCTTCACCCCAGTACCGTTGTGATATTGTTTCGCACGTTGAAAGAGCTCTTCTGAGTCCAGAATCTCCTTATCGTTTCGGCGCGAAAACAGATGACCTAATTTAGAAATCATTTTCAATCAATTTTGTGTTACAACATATAAATATCAACAACACAAAAAGGTAACCCAAACCGTCACTCCGGCATCAGTCACCGCCCGACATGGGAAACCACATGCGGTGGGTGGCGACGTAGAGCATCATGGCGCTACCACAAATCATAACGGCAGAAGCACAATGATTGCTTTTCAAGTCAATTGTACCTAGTTTGACTATTATTCATTTGAAGATTCTCTTGTAAGCTTTATATATGACTTTTAGCGGTTTAGGGAGGCCATGTCGACGCGATTCTCTTTTTTTTCCACTCTTGCCGCCCTTTTTGTCTGGGCGTTTGATGAGTTTTCCCTCATGATGTTCTGAGTGAAAAACAGTGAGCTCACATTGCAAGCCATTGCCCGAAATGCGGTCATCATGGTCAATCATTTTCCAGAATTTAGCATTGTTACCATATTTTATAAAATATTGCGACACTAATGCATCTTCCATATCATCGTTGTGGGCGGCAATTTGAAAGCAAAGAAGCACAAAGCTTTTTAGATACTTATAAGCTTCTTTTCCGTAAAGATTCATATTTTCATCAAATATCGGCATCAACTTACATCCATAGTCGTTGAGGATGCTAGCCGCCCATCCACTTGGTGTATTGTGCTTGAAATAAAACTTCCAAACTTCCTCTATTTCCCATAGTCCCCAATCAAAATTGTCGTCTTCACTACCAAAAGGGCACTCTCCATCGTCCTTGCATCTATTATCCAAAATAGCCCGTGCCCAGTTTATTGCCAGTTCCTCTGTCCATTCGATTTCTCTTAAATTGCATTTCATATCCAAGAGTCCACTCGCTACAGTATACGCAGCATCATAAAATCCATGCATATAGAGCCCGCTGGATAAAGTTACAGCTACAGGATATGCCCCCTCCCATTCACAATCATATTCCGGAGTAAATTTGTCCTCATCCAAATAATCAAAGAACAAATCAGGATCTATTGTCAAGAAGTCATTCATATAATTCATTTCATATAAGACTTGATCTTCTAAAGAATCATTCTTTAGCCTTTTAAGTATCTTTTCCATCAAATCTGATGAATAGTATTCGGCCATTGCGCTAAACACCCAATCATACCATTCAACATCATGCGGATCGTTCTGCCATCCGTCATATAGCAAGTTGTCAAGATTGTTCTCTTCCATAATTATCTAATGTTAAAAAGAATATATATTACGAGAATTGGTATAAGAATAGCGATTCCATATACTATGCATCCTCCACAACCTTCTCCATACAAATCTCCTCTTCTTGAGTCCATTGCATCAACCCATTCTCCAGGTGTTCTAGCTTCGTCTATCGCGCGTTGTGTCTCGGCCTCAGATTTCTTGATCTCTTTATCAAGAAAACTATTGAAAATCCCAAAGTAGGCTTTAAACGGTGCTGCTAGACATCCCGACGCACCTTTTTTAGCATTCTCATATCTGATTCGTCGCAAATTACGCTTGACCGATTTGCCTTTATTTACGCTAAACGTGATGCCTTTTTGATTTGAAGTAGCCAACGCGACATATTTACGTCTAGCACCTAGCATGACGTGAATCTCCGCTATTTTTTTTGCGTTTTTCTTAACACCAATACCTTTCTGCAAACAATATAGATACGACTCAAAGTGTCCACTAAGCTTAAATAATTCGGCTGCTATATATGGACGCTGTTCGAGTATTTTCACAGCATACTCGTAGCAAGATTCATCGTCATGGAAAAGCCAATGAGCAATGCGCGCAATCCTGCAATCAAGTCTTGCTTGCTCCTTGCTAACATTCGCACCCTGACAATCTAAAGGATAGATTGCGATGCAACTTTCCACAAATCGCTCAGGATTGGGGCAACCGATTTCGTCAAAGTTGACTCGGTCGAGCCAATTTAGATTAGATTGTCCGACAAGAGATTGTATTGCAATGGCATTACCAGCAGCTGCCGCATTAACCACACAACGCATTGCTTGAACTCTATTCTTTCTGGTTCCATTGCCAGTTTCATAGCGCACCCCAAGTTCAAACATTGCGTCTGAATCACCCTCTTTAGCAAGTTGCTTCAACTTGCTAAAATCTTCATTGGCATATTTTGTTGTAATCAAGTCCATTATTATGTTCTTTGCTCCTAGTCTTATTGCTTCAGGAAGTCGTTGATGCGCTTGAGGGGGATGCCAAAGTTGAAGCTCTGGGTGCCTATCAGGCCGGCAAAGTTGACTGCCACCAGTTCGCCGTAGCGGTTGACCACCGGGCTACCGCTGGAGCCTTGCAGCATGGGGATGGTGTACATCACCCGGTTGCCGTCGGGCTGCTGCGACACATTGCCGGTGGTGAGCTGGGCCTTGATGCCCTCTTGCGTGGCGGCCAGCTGCACACCGTGGTTATAGCCGATGAGCACCAGCGACTGGTTCAACGCCAGTTTCTCGCGCTCATCCTTGCTGGGACCGAAGATGTTGTGTTCGTCCTTCGGTGCGCTGAAGATGTGCGCCCTTGAGGGGGTGGTCTTGTCCTTGAGCCGAATCAGTGCCAGGTCGACATCCTGGTCCTGCGAGGTGCGGACCACCACACAAGGCTTGAAGTCGCCGGGTTTGGTGACGTAGGTGTCGTGATAGGCGATGCCAATCTCGCTGTATGTCTGAATGCTGATCTCGTTGACATCGATGGCCTCCAGCTGCTCGATATACTCCTGCGCCTCGTCAAACTCCTGTGACAACTCGCTCTGACGGCGACGCAAGTCATTATTCTCGATTGACTCGGTGGTGTAGTAACCCAGATACTCGTTATACTCGACACTGGTGTTGGCATTGATCTGCTCCTGCAGGCTCTGGTACTCCTCGGCCATGGCGCTCTGGGCATACTCGGTGATGGCTTTCAGACCCTTGACCAACTTCTTGACATAGCCCTTCACGTCGCTCTTGGCAATGATTGGGTCGACCACATGGCGGTTGGTCAGCAGCGAGCCTTGCCCGTCGACAAAGAACGCCGTGCCGAACGCCATTGACCGCTGCACCGAGTCGGCGCTGAAAGCGATGTCCTTCAGGTCGCCGTCCTCGTCCAGCCCGCTGAAGTAGATGGTCGACCCATCGGACAGCGTGGCCGAATAGTAGAACTGGTTGAGCACCAGCACCACCCCAGACGCCTGCTCATTATAGATCTCCTCCGGCTTCTTCTCCCGCAAGCACGAGGTGAACAGCACCAGTGCAGCCAACAATATAATATATGTTATCCTTTTCATCATTTGGCTTTTTATCGCTTCATTGTGTGTTTTATTAGCTATTTGACCTTTGTTTGAGTAATACGTCTTTATATAACACCAAGCGCAAAAGGTAACCCATTTTATTCGGCGACGGTGACGTGGCGAACGATGCGGATGCTCACCTCGTAGAGGGCGTACATCGGCACCGCCACCAGCACAAGGGTCAACAGGTCGGGCGGAGTGATGATGGCGGCCACCAGGGAGATGAGGACGATGGCATGGCGGCGGTAGTGCGCCATCAGGTCGGCATCAACAATGCCCATCTTGGCCAAGAAGAACGAGATGACCGGAATCTGAAACACGACTCCCATCATGAAGGTCAACGTGGTGAACGTGGAGATGTAGGACGACAGGTTGATCTGGTTGACCACACTGGCATCCACCTGATAGGTGCCCAGAAAGCGGAACGCAAACGGGAACAGCACGAAATAGCTCATCATCACCCCGGCGATAAACAGGGTGTAGACCGCCAGCGCGATGCGCACACTGTAGCGCCGCTCGTTGTCGTAGAGCGCAGGGGTAATAAAGCGGAACAGCTCGACCACAATGTAGGGCGAGGTGAAGAGCAACGCCAGATAGACCGAGGTGGTGAGGTGGGTCATGAACTGACTGGACAGCTCGGTGTTGATGAGCGCGACCCGGAATGCCTCGAAGTGGAAGTCCAGCCCCACCAGGGCACACAGCCGCTCGATGGCCCGATAGGTGAAAAAGTGACTGTCGGTCGGGGCAAGCAACACGCTGAATGTCTCGGCCTTGAAGCAGAAGATGCCCACCGCCGTCACCAGGGCAACGATGACAATGCGGATGAGCATCTGGCGCAAGACCTCGAGATGCCCACCGAATGTCATCATGCCCTCATCGTTGGGGCTGCTCATTGTTGTGGAGTCTCGCAGGACTCGGAAGACTTGGAAATCTCGGACTTCTCGGATGGCTCAGATTTCTCGGATGGCTCAACGTCGGGGTTGATTTCGTTGACCCCCTTCTTGAACTCGCGCACGCCCTGCCCCAGGCCGCGCATCATTTCGGGCAACTTCTTGCCACCGAACAGCAGCAGTGCCAATCCACCGACCAGCAGCAACTCGGTGGTGCCTATCATCAGTAGTGTCATTGTGTTTTTGTTAATGGCCGCGACGGAGTCGCGGCATAGTTAGACCGATAGCATAAACTCTCGTTATTCAAGGGGTCACCAGGTAAATCTCGCAGGTGTCAAAGTTTATCTCCCAGTTGCCGCCCTCGGCGCTCTCCCAGCCATAGTGCTGGGCCATGGTGTCCCACCAGTGCTGGAACTTGGTGCCGGTCACACCCATGTCAGTGACCAGTTTCTCGTAGAGTTCGGCATTGTCGGCTGTGAGTATCTTGGCCAGTTCGTTCAGGCCATTGCGGCGTTCAAACAGCGACTGAATCTCGTCGCGCTCGGCAGGTGTCACCTGCCCCACTAGTTTCTTCATTATTTTTATATGCTTTTGGTGTTGGTATAATCTCATTGTTTCCAAACCCCGCCCCTCACCCCGCCCCTTTGGGAAAGGGGCGGGGAACTTTTGGTACTATGCCTTGTGCATTGCCTCAAAGGGGTCGAGGTAGTCTATCTCGGGGATTTCGGGCCGGTCGGGCATGAAGGTGCCCTGCCGGCGGATGCGCTGCAGCAACTCGCGCGAGGCGTTGCGCTCCAGGTGGGCCGCCACACACTGCTCATGGCCGGGAGTGTTGACCTCGAGCGTGGTCTTGCGGTTGAGCCACACGCAACGGCGGCACTGCCAGGCATCGCACTTGCGGCAGATGGGGGCATGGTCCAGGCGGTAAAGCTGCTTGTTCTTGATGTCGAGGCCTGTATCGAGGTCGCCAACACAGTCTTGCTCATCCTCGTAATAGAACGCCGGGCAGACGTAGAACTTGCCGTTGGGTGCCAAGGTGACGCAAGTGTCGCCGGCACCGCAGTTGTTCATGGCGGTGAGCATCATGCGGTCGGTGAGCGTGTTGAGCTGCGGCGAGCGACCGTTGACATAGAGCCGCTCGATGGCAGTGCCCACCTGTGACAGGAACGCCCGGTACTCGTCGCAGTCGGCCTCGGTCATGCGCTCAACGTCGGTGATGACGATGTTCAGGCGGGTGAGCCGCGCCAGCCAGTCGCCAACGGTAGCGGCATGCTTCAGCAAGTGGGCCAGCGAAGTGCGGATGACCGCGACACCATCTGAGGGCGGAACCGCGTCCCAGCCGTCGAGCACGATGACATCGGCATCGCGCCCCAGTGCCGACGGGACGATGTTGCTGTGGTCGATGGTGTCGATGGCCTCGTGATACTCGGCAGGCAGCTCATAGTCGGGATAGACCATCTGGAGGGTGAGGTTCTCGACCATGGCAAAGCGGATGCCGCGACGCAGGTGGTCCAGACTGATGAGCCGCCGCCCGGTCTTGTTCACGCCGTAGTGGCAAAACGAAGTGCTGGTGTCATCCAGCAGAATAATCATATATTGTAGCATGGCATCAACAGATTATATCATTAGACTTCGGTTTGTTCTCTTCCCACTGCTCACGCTCGCCCTCCAGCTCCAGTTTGCGGAACAGGCGGTTCCAGTAGTAGTTGTTGGCACGCACGCGTGCCTTGTGCATCAGGCAGATGGCGGTGGAGCGCTGGTAGACGGTGGGCGTGTCGGCTGCGTCGTAGTTCTCGCCCTGACACCAGGCGCAGCCGCTGGCCACCTCGCACTCCAGACACTTGGCCGGGCTCTGTGTGGTGCGGTCCAGCGTCAGGAAGGGGCGCAACTTGTTCTTGTCGATGCCGTCACGCACATTGCCGATGATGATGGGTCGTTTCTCGCGCAGCGAGTAAGCGGCAAAGCGGGTGCAGGGATAGAATATCCCCGCCGCATCCACCGCCAGCATCTTGCCCGCGCCGCACCAGTTCTGGTTCTCCAGCTCGGCGTCGAGCGGCTTGCCGATGTGTTCGCTGAAGAACGAGCAGGCATAGTCCTGATACCAACCGCCGTCGATGATGTCGTCGGCCAGTTGCATGAGCTGCTCCTCGAACAGACGGTCATCGCCCTCGCGCCACACGTCCTCGAACACACAGTTGATGTTCACCTCGTGGATGCCCAGGCCATAGAGGTGTAGCACGCTCTCGCGGATGTAGGGGATGTCGGCACTGCTGATGGTGACCTTGGTGCCCGCACCGGGGAACTGCTCCAGCCACAACGGGATGTTGCGCACCACGTCGTCATAACTGCCGCGCTCCAGCGGGCCGTCACCTTTATAGATACGGTTCAGGTCGTGCTTCTGGCGCGTGCCGTCGATGGTGATGCCGATGCTCAGGTGCGAGTGGTTTTTGGCGATGAACTGCTGTACACGGTCGGTGTGATAGTTGATGCCGTTGGTCGAGAACGAGAAGCGGTAGCTGTCGAACCAGTGGTGGTTCAGGCGGAACATCTCGGTCTTGAGATAGTCGCAAATCTTGTCGATCAGCTCAATCTCCAGAAACGGCTCGCCGCCGATAAAGTCCCACACCACGCTCTGCTCGGGGAAGTCCTCCTCGTGCCCCAGGATATAGTCGATAGCGGCCTTGGCCGTCTCCCACGACATCCGCTCCTTCTCGTTCTTGCCCACCAGGTAGCAATACTTGCAAGCCAGCTGGCAGTCCTTCGTCACAATAAACGTGATGTTCTTGGCAATACCACCCTGCCATTGAACCGATGAGGCTCTATATGTTTCTTTTTTATCAGCCATAAGGAGTATAAATTGTGCCAACTACCCAACCCGAACAACTACCACTGCAACTTATGCCACAACTGCCTTGGCATGAGCCATCGCAACCGCGTCCACATGAGCCCATGCAATCACCCCGACAGTTCCCACTACAACTTGTTGTACATTGACCACCACAAGCATTTCTACAAGAGCCTTTGCAGGTGAGTGAGCACTCCCCTTTGCACTGCCCCCAACAAGAATCATCGCAAGCTCCACCGCAATTTGAAGAACACATTCCACCGCATCCACTAGAACAATTAGCAGTACAACCGCCCTTGCATGATGATTTGCATCCACCAGAACAGTTCCCACCACAGCCACCGGTACAAGATGATTTACAACCACTTGAACATGAGGAGCTACATCCACCTCCACACCCACCTTTGCAACTGCTTTTGCAAGATGTTGTACACAGCCCCGTACAGGAACCTGGACAGTAGTCATCACCACCATTAATTGCGTTAGCTACAAATGGCACACCAGTAAGCATGATTGCTCCCAAAAAAGGAATGGTTCGTTTGACTGCCTTCTTGAAGAAATTCCGTCGTGATATTTTATCCATAATGCAAAATAACTAATTACCATTGCCACAGTTTCTCACTTCCCAAATCTAGTGCAATACCAACATCATCAAAGAAGATATTATAAATCTGAGGAGCTCTTGAATAAGGCATTATTTTTATTGTCGCTCGAGCTGTGCGCTTTACAGTTGTTACACCCGCATGGTTAGACTTTAGAAAACAACTATAAGAGAACACAGACCTAGCTGTTGGTCGTGTATCAGAAACATAATACTCGAACGTCCCTGAATAGACGAATGGCTCATTATTCTTCTTATGACGTTTAATCTCATCTTGAGTGGGTTTACTGAAATTATCAATCTTAACCCTAAAGACATAGTCTCCCCATGGTTGGTCAGAGTTCTCTAGCAACTTAAAGTCGCCATAGCTCCCATATAATTCCCATGAATAAGCCTGTAATAATCCTGTCTGAAAATAGTTACTATATCCTAAATAATTCCATGGCCCCCATTGATTATCTATCATATAGCAAGCTATTAGTTCACTGCGGGAATTTGAACCACTGCCAAAAAGTGAAGCACATCCCTGTAAAATCAACAGAACAAAGACTCTTACAAAAGCATGTAGACTTAATAATCTATTCTTTTTTTTCATACTTCGTCAAAACAATAACATCGTACTTGTTTTAGCATTCCCTTAATGATTTCATAATTGCCAGCTTTATAGTTGTCATAATAGTATTTCAACAGTTTGTCTAGCATCACCAATTCTTGCACTATTTCATGTTCATTATTAATAATACAAAAATGTTTTGTATCAATCGTCACACGGAACTTCTTACCTTTAACATAATCCCAAAACTTCCAGGGATTACCATGAAAGTTTTTCCATGTTTGAGATAACACTGCAAAGTCCTCAAAGCTATCAGGCAATGGATTGACGAAAATATTATCCAATTGAGAGAACCAAATTTTACAGCCAACACTGTGGTTTATTTCGAACTCTGCATTATACTCTGTGAAACGAACATTTGTAAACTCAATGATTTCACCATTTTCAAGCCAACGACGATCAGTAGAATTATTGGCACTGCGAACTCGGTTAAAGGATGAGAGCAGCATTGCCTTTGTCCCAGTTGCAGTCACATCCTTTGAAACAACTCTAGATAGAATTACAGGTTCCATAGTAGTCTTAAATAATGCTCACGCGCCATAATGAGTCATTATCAAAAAATGGCGCATGAGCGATTTACATTTTTTAGAAATAGCCCTTGCTGCTTCCTGCACAACCGCCTGAGCACGAGCGAGCACATGCGCCAGTACATTGCCCTTGGCATCCCCCTTTGCAGCTACCACTACACATCATCCGACAAGTTGTGTAACACTCCATGTAACAGCCATTTGAACAGCCAATGTTGCATCCCATCTCGTTTTGGCTTTCGTGGGCTTGGGAGAGGAATGGCAGCTGGGTCAGCAGGGCGGCTCCGAGGATGGGGAGGGCGCCCTTGGCGGCGCGCTTGAAGAACTGTCGACGCGACTGGAGTTCTTCTTTCTTTTTGTTTTTCTCCATCTGATATTAATAATGTGTGCCTATAGCGTCCCCGGATTTGGCGTTAGATATAACAAAAAAGACGTGGGTCGCTGTACCGTCAGCTTACCTCGTCTTCAGGCCTTCGCATTGCCCCTACCTCAAGGCAA
>CACZHT010000040.1 GCA_902781045.1 uncultured Bacteroidales bacterium
AGCGGCTCGCTCGACACGGTCAACGTGGCTGTGGCGCACTATGCCGACGGGCACGACCCGGAGAAGCAGACCCGCTCGCTGCTCTACAAGGGCTGCGTGTTCAATGACATGAACCTTGCCGACAGTGCCCTGTTAGCCTTCAATGAAGCAGTGCAATCGGCCTTAGATGACCCCAGCCACCAGCACCTGGCCGAATCGCAATTTCGTGTAGCAAGCCTATATCAGAATTCGTTCACCGAGGACGACGAGGCAGTGAAGTACTACCTCGAGTCTTACAAGTCATATCGTTCCACATCCGACTCGCTGCACATGCTCTATTGTCTGAGCGAACTGGCAGCACTCTTCCGCAATGTGAACCCTGACACTGTTGTGGCCGTTGCCGAGTGCGCCAAGTCGATGGCACTGGCTGTGGGCAACCATGCGTACTATGATGTCAATCAGACAACACTGGCGGGCCATTACCTGTACACCGACAGCCTGGAGAAGGCCAAGTCAATAGCCATCGGCACGCTGCGCTCGCCACACATTCCTCCTGTTTCCAGAAGCCAATGCCTGAATATCGCATGTCAGGCACTGGCCCAAATGGGCAAGGCTGACTCGGCGCAACTGTATCTTGACCAGCTTCCGCCACCAGTAACTCTGGCCGACACGCTCAACCAAAGACGTTCAATGGCTTTGCTGGCCAAAGCCAGAGGCGAGCTGGCAGAGTATGTCCGCCTCAGCAAGAGCAACGATGACCGTGCGGGCGAGGTTCTCGTGCAGTCACTGCGCAAGCGGCTGGCTTCGACGCAGTCAAGGTATGAGCTTGAAGAATTGCGCGTACAAAGTGGCAACGCAAAGCTTAAATACATGACCTGGCTGGCCTTGCTGTTGCTGCTGTTACTGCTGGCAACCGTGCTTTTCGTCGTGGTCTACCGCCGCTCGTTGCGTCGCCGCCTTGAGCTAATGAAGGCCCGAGATGAGATTGCGGCAGCTCTCACCGACTTGCATAGCATGAATGCGCTGAATGAGCTGAAAGCAGCCACATTGACACGGGCATTGGTGGGCATCTCTTATCTGGGCAAGCATGGCACCACCAGCTTCAAGCAGCCCAATGAACTGTCAAGCGTCAGTCTGCCAGATGACTTCTGGAGCGACGCAGAGGCCATTGCCAAGCAGGAGTTTGCGGTTCAGCTGCAAGCAGCGGCAGAACGCGGCGAGCCGTTAAAAGCCAACGAGATGAAGATTCTTGCCATGAGTTGCTGCCGCATGCCGGATGCGGTGATTGCCATCCTTATGAACTACTCAAACCGCCAGAGTGTGCAGAATATCAAGTCGCGAATCGCCAAGATAATTGAGCCTAATGGACGGAGCCTTGACAAGATTGTCGCCGACAAGCTTACCCAAGAATACTGCCAAGGCCGTAACCTCCAGGAGCCATGTGACTGAAAAATGTGTCACTCCCAACCATAATGCCCCGTTTGACCGCGAAGGGATTTAAACCGCGAAGTTTTTATGTTCTTATGTCCTTATGTCTTTTTTAACCGCGAAGCAACGCGAAGCTGATGGGATTCATGACCGCGAATGACCGCGAAATATATGTTCTTATGTTCTTATGTCTTTTTTAACCACGAAGCAACGCGAAGCTGGGGGGATTCTTGACCGCGAAGCAACGCGAAATTTATGTTCTTTTGTCCTTATGTCTTTTTTTAAACCGCGAATTACGCGAATGTGGCAGAAAAAATCGATAATTCGAAAATTCGTGATAACCATCGTGACAACCGCGAATTACGCGAATGTGGCAGATATTCGATAATTCGAAAATTCGTGATAACCATCGTGACAACCGCGAATGACCGCGAATGTGTTATGTTCTTTTGTTCTTATGTTCTTATGTCTTGACAACTGCGAATTTTTATGTCCTTATGTCTTGACACTCGCGAAGGGCGCGAAAAAATTATGAATTATGAATTATAAATTATGAATTCAAAAGATTCCTTTGAGCAGAGTCATGATGTTATTGGTCTTGCTCTTGCCCAGCAGCAAGTTCTCAATCTCGATGACCTCGTTGTGGGCTTGCAGGCGGCGCGCCAATGGCAGGAGCGACGTGAGCAACTGCTCGGCGGCTGCCCGGCGGTTGATGAGCCGCATCAGTCCACGTGCCAGACCGATGGACAACACCAGGTCTTTGTGGCCCAGAGGGTCGCCCAGCTTCTTCTGGTAGCGAAGTGCCTTGGTGAAATACTTGACGGCGCTGCGCCCGTTGCCCATCTGCAGCATGATGTCGCCCTCGTTCTTGAGCGAGTCGACCAGGGCGGTGAGTGCCTCACGCGTCTGTCCGGTGTCGCCTCCCTGCCCCAGCATGGCGGTGTAGAGCTCGGTGGTGCTCTGGTAGTGCGCCAGCACGTTCATCTGCTTGGTGCGCGACTGGATGATGTCGGTCGACGCGTCGACGGCATAGAGCAACATGGCCGAGAAGCGGGCGTCGTTGCGGCTGGCCAGCCGCTCATAGAGCTTCTGAGCGCGAGTCAACTCCTTCTGCGCACGGCTGCCGTCGCCGGTGGTGTGGTGTATGATAGCCAGGTTATAGAGTATGCCCGCCAGCTGCGCCTGGAAGTCCTCGCCCTTCTTGCCCACCACCTCATTGAGCTGCATCAGTGCGCTCTCGGCACTGCTCAGCGCCAGTGTGGGCTGTCCGTCGGCAATCATCAGTGTCATGCGTGCCAGCCACAGCCACGAGGCATAGAGCAACGGCAAACGGTCGTTGTCGTCGGCGTAGACAAGGTACTCGATGGCCTGCATGGCGGCTGTGGTGCGCTGGTCCTTGACCAGAAACAGCACATAGCTCATGGTCATGTCCAGCACCAGAGGCGCGTCCAGGCCTTCGGTCGCCGGCATCTGGCCGGTAGACTCAATCTGTGCCACGGCTATCGTGACATCGTTGTGCAGTGTCGGGAAGGCCGACTCGAGGAGTAGGGGCTTCATAGGCAATTCTCATCGCTGGCGGCAGCTTGCTCGGCACGATTGCGGGCATCGACTAGGATGCCACGCCAGGTGTCGGCATCGAGGTTAAGCAGCTGCTCGCGGGTGATGTTCTTCTCAAACAATTGCGCAATGATGCCCGCCGTCAGGCCGGCCTGCCAGCCCAGCAGATTGTCGGTCGCAGGCTTGTCGGCAGGCAGCTCAAGTCCCAGCGAGTACATGAGCAAGCCCAGCGAGCGCGTCAGGTGCACATAGTTGCGGCAGTAGAACTCGATGTGCCCATGATAGGCCTCGTCGCCCGTCTCGCCAGGGAAGATGTCGTGGATGTCCTGCTCGTGGGCGATGACGATGTCGCTGATCTCCAGGTTCTCGAGCAGGTGGGGCATGACCTTGGTCAGCCGGTAGCCGATGCCGTGCTGGAAGCCGGGCAGATAGATGAGGATGGCGCGGCGCTCAACGGCATACTTCAGCAGCTCGTAGAGACGCTGGCGCTGAGGCAAATCGATGGCATAGAGCGAACCGAAGAGCACGATGTCGTCCTCGTCGATGCGGGGCCAGACTATGTCGAAACGCGTCTTGGGGTAGACACCATAGTTGACAATCTGCTTGCCCGAGCCATTGGGGAAGATGGCCGAGAAGGGGGTGGCACCGTCGGGATAGCGGTCGATGAGACGCGTGTCCACTCCGTGTCCAGACAGGTAGTTGACAACGATGTCGCCCACCGAGTCGGTGGTGCATTCGCTCAACATCACGCACGGCAGCCCCAGGCTGCCCAACGAGGCGGCGGCACAGGCGATGCGCCCGCCCACAAACGACTTGACGGGTTGCCCGTCGACAAACAAGGTGTCGAGCACCGATTCGCCAATGGCTATAATCTTACGCATTTTTTTATAGTTAACAGTTTATAGTTTATAGTTATGGGTCTATGCAACAGACGTTTAGATTGTGCATTATAGTTTATAGCCAAAAGTTTAAAGTTAAACGCTGTGGGCTATTTAGTTTTTGGTTGTGGCAGCAACCTGAAAGCCCGGACTATACACTTTAAACTATAAACTTTAAACTAAATTTAGCTGTTGCGGGCCTTTTGACCCAGATAGCCACCATGGTGGCGCTTGGCGTAGTCCTCGCGGCTGAAGCCGGTGGCAAGCATCGTGCTCACCACCAGCACATCGCCCATGACGGTCATCATCGTGGTCGACGTGGTGGGGGTCAGCCCCAGCGGACACACCTCGGGGGCACCGCCAGTCCACAGGCACACGTCGGCCAGGCCGGCCAGCTCGCTTTGCTCGTTGCCGGTGATGACGATGCACGGCAGTTGAGGATACAGGTTGTGGGCCAGCTGCACCAGCGCAACAATCTCGCTGGTGCGGCCAGAGTTGCTCAACAAGAGCAGCACGTCGTGGGGCTGGAGAACGCCCAGGTCGCCATGCTGAGCCTCGCTGGGGTGCAGAAAGGTGGCGGGTATGCCCGTCGATGAGAATGTGGTGGCTATGTTGTCGGCTATCTGGCCGCACTTGCCCATGCCCGAGGTCACGAGCTTGCCGCCCTGACGGTGCACATGCTCCACAATCAGGTTCACTGCATGCTCATACCCGTCGGTGACGGGGATATTGGCTATCGCCTGGCTCTCGGCGGCCAGTATCTGACGCATCTTTTCTTTAATCATCTTGCTTCAAATAAATTCTGTCAACTATAAACTGTCAACTCCCTCGTAGGCGGCAATGTCGTGGCGCCACTCGTCGCTGATGCTGGCCGGCGTGCCCGTCTCGATGTCAAAGTAGCACAGCACGCTCTGGCACTGGCACTTGACCTCGCCGCTATCGACGTTGACCAGCTGCTGAAGCATGTGCACGCTCTTGTCGCCCAGACGGGTGCACTGTGTCAGCACCTCGACATGCTCGTAGAAGCGGGTCTGAGCCAGGAAGTCGATGCCCATGTGCACAATCATCAACGAGGGCTTGGTCCACTCGATGTAGCCGTGCTTGACCTTGACAAAGTAGTCGTTCTTGCCCAAGTCGAACATCTCGAAGTAGCTGGTGTTGTTCAGGTGCCCCAGCATGTCTATGTCGTTGAATCGCATCTGGATGGCCGTGTGGCAACGGAACGGACGCTCAACGGTTGCAATCTCTTTCACAATCAGTTATAAACTTATGAACTTATATACTTTAAAACACTATCGAAACACAATCTCACGAATCACCTCGCGGCCCAGCGCGGCGTTGATGCGCTGGATGATGCTCGAGCGCATGAGCATCAGCTCGTTGCGCAGCGGGGCCGAAGTGATGTGCACAGTCAGCACTCCACGGGCCACAGTGCGGCTGGCCGTGTAGCGGTTGATGCCCTGGCCCACCACCTGCGGCCACAACGCGCTGGCCCGCAGCTCGTCGAGCTGAGTGTCGAGCTGCTCGTGGTGCAGAAAGTTGTCCACTATCTGACCGATGGTCTGTGCCTCGGTGCGCTTCATGAGGCACCTCCCTTCTCCACCGGCTCGCAGTGGCCGTCGGTGACGACAAACATGCGGTGGTCACCGGTCATGCGCCGCATGATGTGGTCCAGGTGCGTGCGGTTGGTGTCGGTGATGAAAATCTGGCCGAAGCGTTCGCTAGACACTACCTCGACAATGCGTTCCACGCGGCTGGCGTCGAGCTTGTCGAAGATGTCGTCCAGCAGCAGCACTGGGGTCACCGGGGTGACCTCGCGCAGAAAGTCGAACTGGGCCAGACGCAGTGCCAGGGTGTAGGTCTTGCACTGGCCCTGAGAGCCGGTGCGGCGCATGGGCCAGTCGCCCAGCAGAAGCTCGATGTCGTCGCGGTGCACCCCGCGCGTGGTGTAGCCGATGGCCATGTCGCGCTCGCGGGTGGACGACAGCAGCTCGCGCATGCTTGTGCCGCTGAGCTGGCTGGTGTAGGTCAGGCTCACACGCTCCTTGTCGCCAGCGATGGCGTTGTAGTAGTGCATCATGCGGGGGGTGAAGCGCAACACAAAGTCGGCGCGCCGCTGGTGGATGATGGCGGCTGTATGCTCCATGACGGCCTCGACGGTCTCGTAGAGCAGCGGGTCGCGCATGTCCTGACGAATCATCGAGTTGCGCTGCTCAACGGCCTTGCCATAGCGAATCAGGGCATCAAGATACTCCTTGTCGCCCTGCGAGATAATCTGGTCCATCAGGCGGCGGCGTTCCTCACCGGCACCGCGTATCAGGTCCCAGTCCATGGGCGATATCATCACCACAGGCAGCAACCCGATGTGCTGGCTCAGACGCTGATACTCCTTGCCACCGCGGCGCACCACCTTGCGGTGACCTCGTTGCAGCGACACGGTCACCTGCTCCTGGACATCGCGGCGGTCGTAACTGGCCTGAAGCAGCATGAAGGGCGCCTCGTGGCGGATGACCGACTGGTCGGTCTGTGCAGTGTAGCTGCGGCAGAAGCTCAGGTAGTAGATGGCGTCCAGGATGTTGGTCTTGCCCATCCCGTTGTTGCCTATCAGGCAATTCACCCCGGAGGCAAACTCCAGGTTGGCCTCCGCGATGTTCTTGTAGTTCATTATGTTCAACTGCCGCAGCTTCATCGTCGTTTCAACCCACAAAGTTACTCATTTGTTGGCACACGGCAGGGCTTTTGGACAAAAAAACGGCATGTGATATGTTTTTTTAAGGAAAATTGTCGCGCGTTCCAAAATTTTTCATTACCTTTGCAGTCTCGATTGGGAAGATCGCATAGCGGCAATTGCGGCGGACTGTAAATCCGCTCCTTCGGGTTCGGTGGTTCGAGTCCACCTCTTCCCACCACACCAATCCCCCTGGCAGCTCATCGCAGCCAGGGGGATTACATGTCTTGGCACGCGGACTACATCAGCGGAAGCCGCTGCCGCCGCCACCGCTGCTGCCCCCACCGCCGCCGTAGGATGACGAACCGCCGCCACCGCTGCTGCGACGAGCCTCACGTTCGCTGGCCAGACGCGCTTCACGCTCCTGCGGGGTCTCGTAGCTGCGAACGTAGCTCATGCCCATCAGGGTATAGCTGGCCACGTCGGTGACGATGTCGGTGTCCATCAGCAAGCTCTCGTCGGGGGCGAGCGTGGTGTAGTCGGGCCAAATCTGTTTCAAGTCCTTGAACACTTGCTTGGCGATGCCATAGAGCGTGGCAAATACCATATACTCCTTCCACAAGCCCACCTCCAGCACATGGCGCTCCTCAAGCAGCGTGAACTCCTGCAGATACTTCTTCAGGCCGTAGACCTGCAGCACCTCGTCGGGCTTCAGGCCGCTACGTGAGCGCCCCGAGGCACCGAGCAGCTCGGTGATGGTGCGCACCACCACACGGTGCTCCACGGGATAGGCACGCATGTAGGTGTTCATCTCCTTGGGTTGCAGCACATGGTCGGCGCCGGCGGCTTTCCACATCTGCTGGTGGACCAGATGGATGAGCCTGGCCTGAGGGTCTTTGTTGCCATTCAGCCCCAAGGGGGGTGTGACCAGGAACTCGCCCACCTGCTCGCCCTTGTCGTTGAGGTGTGGGCGCAGGCTGATGAGCCCCATGTGGGCCATGCGCATCACCACGGCGGCAATCTGGTTCTTCTGCTTGACATCTTTACTGTTAATGGCATGAAGCACCTGGCTGGTGCGGTACAGGTCGCCGCCGAAGGGGATGTCGCGGCTCCACTGCGTCATCTCGCCCTGCTTGTTGCCGAACAGGCGCATGTTCTGGCGTGTCTTCGTCACGGTGCTGGCCACGCTGAACAGTTGGTAGATGATGTAGATGGGTATGAAGATCCACAGCCCCAGCACCAACAGACCCTCGACGATAGTCCACAGGTCTTGCCAGATGCTGGTCTGGCCGGCATCATAGCCGTTGCCCTTGAGCGAGGCGACGCCACGGTTGTTCTGTTCCTGCTCGCTGAGCTGGTAGTCACTGCCCTTGAACGCCGGCTTCTTGACCTTGTCGAGAAACGTGCCCTTGCGGGTGGTCACAGGGTGGAACACACCCTTGTCGAACTGCGCCATGATGACCATGCCCTCGTCGGCCGAGCGGAACGACTCGCTGGTTTCGGCCACAATTTTTCCGTCCACCAGATGGATGCTGCCGTGGTAGCGGAAGGCCCAGATGCGAGTGTCGTCGGGGGTGAACGAGCCATTCTCACGCTCGATGACAATGCGTGCGTGGCGTGCCGGTGCACTCTCGTCGGGCTCGTAGAAGCGATAGATAAACCCGTCGCTGTCGTCAAAGCTATTGACCAGCCGGGTGAGCGTATAGTGGATGTTGTAGGTGCGCTCGCCGCTCTGACCGATGCCCCAGCACAGCTCATAGCCCTGCGACACCTGGGCGATGCCGCAGCGGTTGGTCTTCTCGGTGCGCGAGCGGTTGATGTCCCACGGCGTGTCCACCGCATACTGTGTGCCGGTCTCGTCGCTCACGGCCAGCTCGCCCACGCCCATGCCGTGCAGGTTGTACTGCTTGATGAAGCCCTCGGTGCCACTGCTGCCCATCGAGCACTGGCGCACCTCGACCACGCGCGCGTTGCCCAGGTCGTTGATGACCACGCGCATCTCCAGGTTGTTGACGCTGTGTGCCCATGCGGTGGCAGCCATCAGTGCTATGATGGCTGTCGTGGCGGCTTGTAGCAGATGTGTCGGTATGCGTCTCATATCAGTGCGATTGCAATTTTTTTTATCAGATAGAACAGGGCTATCACAGCCGCCAGCACGGCCAGCAGAAACAGTGCCGGGCTCTGGTCATAGAGGTCAATCACCTTGTTCACCATCGACTCCTGGTAGGCATCGGGGCGCTGGTCGCGCATCATGGCGCTGGTCATCTCATCGGGGCTGATGTCGGTGTTGAAGTCTGGCGTCTCCAGTGTGTCGAATGCTGTAGCGGCCATCGTCAGTTCCACACCTATGTAGTCACGGTGGCCCATGGCGCGGGTCGAGCGCAGCCAGATGCAACCGTCTTTCATGCCGCCCCGGGCGCATCCCTTCACCTTCAGCTCGATGATGTAGTCGCTTGCAAGGTGGCCGTCGGCATGCGATACGGTGGCGCTGGCCACCCGTGTGGGCAGTGAGGCACTGCTGACGAACAGCGGCAGGTTAAGCACCACCTGCTCGGCGTTGCGGGGATGAACCACCATCGTGGCAGTGTAGCGTAGTGTGTAGCGGTGATGTCCTTTCTGGCCTATGCCCCAGCAGAGCTGATAGATGTTGTCATCGACAACAAGTCCGCAATGTTGGGCTTTCTCGGCAGTGGTTGCGTCGGAGTCCCAGTGGTCGTCGACGGTGAACTCGTTGCCGTCCTCACTCACCGCGATGTCGCGGATTTTACCAAAGTAACGGGATTCGTAGGCGTTGTACAGCTCGCTCACACGGTCGGTGTTGACCTGCACGTCCCACACCTCGGTGATGTGAGCGCTGCCGTTGCGTTGTAGCTCCACGTTGACGTTGACACTGTTCAAGGCCACATCCTCGGCCCAGGCCCAGCAGGCTGTCGCTACCAGCAGGCAAGTCGCCAGTGCTTGCCTGAATGAGTGCGGTGCCATGATGTCAAGTGTTGGGAAACAGGTCGGGCATCGACTTCTTCTGCTGGTCGTCGACAGTGAGATACTCGCGCTCGCCGAAGTGCAGCATGCCGGCCACAAACGAGCTGGGCCACTGGCGCACGGCGCGGTTCATCTTGGTGGCCGAGTCGTTATAGACCATGCGGCTCAGGCGCACATTCTCCTCATAGCCGCGAATCGAGTCCATCGTGCGGATAAACATGCCGTCGGCCTTGAGGTTGGGATAAGCCTCGCTGATGGCCATCAGGCGTGAGAACACGCTGCTCAACTCGCCCTCCTGGGCATTGACATCGGCAGCGGTGGTGATGTTGGTCTGACGGCGCTGGGCGATGACATTAATCAGCGTCTCGCTCTCGTGCTTGGCATAGGCACTGGCAGTCTTGGCCATCGCCAGCAGGGCATCCCAGCGGCTGTTGAGCTGCACCTCGATTTGGCCAAGGGCGTTCTTGCAGTTCTCGTCCAGGGTCACCAGCGAACGCTGGGTGCTGAACACATACAGGGCAACTGCGATGACGATGAATATCACAAGCCCCAGCAGGATAACTAATGCTGTAATCATAGTGATTGATTTTTTTGTGTATTAATAGTTTTCGAGGCTGCAAATATAGTGATTTGTTCTTAAAAACACACAGTTTTTGTGCACAAAATCACATGTGTTGTTTGAACTAGTGAAAAAAATCACTAATTTTGTCGGTCGAAGTGAGAAACACTTTGGTTTGCAATCCTTACGATTTAATTAGTAAAACATGACAAAAAACAATCAACTCAAGCAACTGACGATGGCGGCATGCTTGTGCCTGGCTCTGGGCAATGCCGCGGCGCAGGACGGCGCACCGGTCGCACTGTCGGGGAATGCCAACTTCTCGTCTGTGAGTTTGTCGTGGCAGGCACCATCGTCCCCAGTGACCATACAGTGGCACGACGGCGAGGACTACAACGGCATGGACGGGAAGCCCATGGAGGCTGGAGGACCCAACATCATCTATGCCGCAAACCGATTCCAGGCGGGCGACATAGCGGCGCACACAGGCCACATGGTCGAGGCTATCACATTCTATGAGTACCGGCCGGTCATTCAGGTCAATGTCCAGATCTATGAGGACAAGCAGCTCGTGCGCGACCAGAAAGCCGACCTCTCCAACTTTGTCAAGGACTCGTGGCGCACAGTCGAGCTCGACGAGCCTTATATCATCCCAGAGGGCAAGGAGGTGATGTTTGTGGCGCGTTACATGGCCGGACCAAACTTCACGTTTGTCGCCATCACCGACCGCTCGCCGCAGATGGGCAAGGGGGATGTCTACAGCTACGATGGCAAGACGTGGATGCAAGGTGCCGTGGGCGACTTTCTGGTCACGGCCAACGTGCAGAACAACTTCACAGGCGAGCCGCTGGGCTATAACGTCTATCGCGATGGCACACGCCTGAATGATGCCCCGGTCACCGACATGAGCTATGAGCTGATCGACGAGCCTGATGGACAGCACACCTATGCCGTGGCCGCCATCTACGATGACGGAGAGCGGCTGGCCCACCCGGTCACGCTCAACGTGGTGCACGCCAGCAGTCTCGCTGCACCGGCATCCACGCTGACTGGAGAGACCGACGAGCTGGACGGACTGATCAGCTGGACGGCACCGCTGCACGGGGGAGACATCCTCACTTGGAGCGGCGACCAGATGGGCAACCACATCGGCGGAACAGCGTCGAGCAACACCAAGGTCTGGATCAAGCAAGAGTTTGACCGCAACGACATGCTGGCCTTCCAAGACTATAACCTGAACCAAATCAGCGCCTATGTCGCCGAGAAAGAAATCCTGTCTGCCACCATATTTGTCATGCGCGACGGTAAGATTGTGCAGTCGCGCAATGTGCCCGACACTGTCGTTCAGGCCATCCAGGCACCGGGATGGGTGACATTCGACATGGGCATGCCTTATCGCATGACCACAGGACACACCTATGCCTACGGAGTCTATTACACCCACACACCCAAGACACACCCCGTGGGGGTGGACAACACCACCGAGGTCGATGTCAAGGGCAACTCGTTCTCGACATCGTCGCCCAACAGCTCGTCGTTCAACGCCAGCAACCCCACATGGAAGACGCTCAAGTCGGGCAATATTCCGGGAAACTTCATGCTTCGCGCACATGTGACGCCCACAGGACAAGCCACACCGGTGCTGGAGGTGGCTGGATATGACCTCTATCGCGACGGAACTCTGCTGGCACAGGGACTGACCGACTTGGACTATATCGACCAGGTCGAGGACCCCGGCATCTACAATTACCGACTGGTCACTCGTTATCAAGGAGGCAAGGTGGGAACAGACATGACCTTGGCGCTGACCTATCACATGCCGGCCGACTACGAGGCACCGCTCATCGTCAAGAGCCGCTTTGACGAGCTGACCAAGGAGGTCAACCTGGAGTGGAGTGCCGAGGCCGTCGAGCTGGCCAAGTATGGCACGCCGGCATATATGGTGGGATTCGACGAGGACATGACCATGCTCTATGGCACGAAGTTCAGCGTGGCAGAGCTTGAGCCCTACGTGGGCTACCGCTTCGGCAGCGTCAAGTTCGGGGTGGCCGAGGCCATCGACTTCAGTGTCCAGATTCGCACCGGAGACAATCAGCTGTTGTGGAACATCGACATCACGCGAGACCAGATTGAGCCGCTCGCTTTCTACACGCTGAACATCCCCGAGGATGTGGTCATTCCGCAGGGGCAGGACATCTACTTGGCCTACAAGGCGACACTGCCCGGCGGGACAAGCCCAATACTGATTGATGCCGGACCACTCAACGAGGGGGGAGCCATGGTGAGCCTGACCGATGGGGCCAACTGGATGAGGCTGGGCACCATCAACACCACCTATAACGACTATAACATCGTCATCGGGGCAACCATCATGCCTGCCGGCACCGATGCGCACAATGCGGCAATGGTGCAGCTGGGCAGCATCGACCGCAGGCTGCGGCAGGTCATCCTGCATGCCGATGACGCACGCCATGGCGTCGAGGCCACCACAACCGCCACGCACATGCGACGGATGCCCGCCAAGGCAGCCAAGGCAACCCCGGCGTCTTATCGCGTCTACCGCAACAACCAGCTCCACCTTGAGACCGAACAGACCTGCTTCAGCGAGGTGCTCAACAAGTATGGCATGGTCGAGTATTATGTGACCACCGTCTTCACCAACGGGTGGGAGTCGCCGGCCAGCAAGGTGGTGGCATTTGAAAATCGCATCGCGCAGCTGTCGCAGGCACCTTATGACCTGCAGGGCGAGCTTGACGGCAAAGACCTGCACCTGGCGTGGACCACACCTGGCGAGGGCGCGCAGGAAGTCAACTACATGACCGACCTCAGTCAGGATTTGGCACTGGGCTTCACCAAGTCTTCGGGCGGAAGCCTCACCAGTTACCAAACCATCAGGTTTGATGTCGACACTATCCCCAGCCTGGTGGGCAAGACGTTGACACACATCAAGTTCAAGCTGTCGGCCGAAGTCAGTGCAGCCACCGTTGTGGTGATGCTGGGCGACAACATCCTGTTTGAGCAAGAGGTCGAGCTGCCTGTCGTGGGGTGGAACGTGGTGCGCCTCAACCAGCCATACACCATTCCTGACGGCCTGACACTGCCGCTGGGACTGGGCTACTCGGCCACCTACACATCAGGTACACGTTGCCTCACACTCGACCCGGCACCGGCAATACCCATGGCCAACGATGTCTACTCCCTGTCGCTCGAAGCTGGCTACTGGTACTCGCTCTACAACAAGCAGAAGCAGAACTATGGATGGCGCATCAGCGGCGTGTTGCAGACTCCCGACCAGGAACTCCGGGCCAACCGAGCACCGCGGCACAACGTCGAGGCGCAGCCCACGTTCAACATCTATCGTGATGGACAGCTGCTGGCGCAAGGCGTGACCGGCACAGAATATGACGTGGCCGATGCGCTGGCGGGCAACTATACCGTCACAGCCGTCAACGCCACGAACGAGAGCGCGCCATCCAACGTCGTGCGTCTGGTCACAGACCTGCGCGGCGACCTCACCGGTGACGGGCGCGTCGACATTGCCGACATCAACAACGTCATCAACATCATGCTGGGCAAGGCCGAGCAGACAACAGCAGCCGACCTCACCGGTGATGGCCGTGTCGACATCGCCGATGTCAACACCATCATCAACATCATGCTGGGCAAATAATGTGACGGCATGACTGACCTGCAGGGGGGTGGAAGCGCATCCATGCTTCCATCCCCCTTGTGGCTCTTGTCATAGACCCAGCACTGGCATGATTTTTGCCTTAACTAATCTAGTGATAATGACACAGTAATCCAAACACACTCAACAAACGACAACAATGGCACGAAAACATGGCAAGAAAGTCCGGGTGACGGCGGTCAACTGGGATGCCGTCAAGGCCATGCGGCGCGGGCAGCGCGAGGCACAGCAAGAACTGCTCGGACCAGGGTTTCACAGCAACACACACACGCACCGATCCAAGAAGACCTACACCCGAAAGGCCAAGCACAAACTGGCCCAAAACGACTGAATGGCGAGAAACAACCGTCCCCAATCCACCACCTTTTGGCGAATTGGGGACGGTTCTTTCTCGCCAAAATTTAATTTTTCCTAAAATCCGCAACTCATAGTCATGCGGCCTGATTTTGCTGTCAGGTGTCCTATTTGATGGTTTTCTTGCCGTCATGGCTGTGGTAATGTATGGTTCTCACACATCATCCCCTTACCCCGTCAGGCATTACAGGGGCGGTATGCCTTGCCTTCCCACTTCTCCGTGAGTATGGAGTTCAGCACATACTCGATGCCGTTGATATCCTCGGTCTTCCATCCCCGCAGCGTCATCAGACTGTCGTAGAGCGAGGCGCAGCGGTTGGCGCGGATGTAGAAATGCTCCGAGTGCTTCTCGATGGCCTCCACAATCTCGCGTGAGCAGGAGCCGCAGTCCATACGGGCACGCTTGATATGTATGCCGCTGCCTTCAAGGTTCGAGAAGAAGCGCTCCAGCGTGTCCTGCTGGTGGAAACGCACGTTGGCATTGCCGTCGCGGTTCTCGATGCCGACGATGAGGTCGCCAATGACGGCAATCCCCGGACTGTAGCCCGTGAACTTCTTGTAGGTCATCTTGGCATCGTACTTCTCCGTCTCGATGAACTGGTGGTCAAAGTCCAGGTCGTATGATTCTCTGGTTGCAAGTTGGCCTGTGTTTATCAGTGCCTTGACCAGCAGAGCGTTTAGTTTGGGAGCCGTGTTGAAATCGTAGTGTTTGCCCGTATCCGAAGTGTAGGTGGTGTTAGCTTGTCACATCCTCAACGCATTCACCACCACAGAAGTAGACGCTTGACAGGTAGCCGACAATCTCACTGTACTGATAACCGAATGACGAGCAGCGCAACCCCAGCACTTTGTCGATAACGGGACCCACGTAGCGGGAAAACATGTTTCTCACATGAAATATTCCTCCAAAAGGAGTGAGCTTTTCGGATTTTATGTTTATCTTTGCTATGTCATGGATGATTTTACTTGTTTTGTTTTTTGCAGCACTAAGATAAGTGAAAAATCTGACATGGCAAAACCTGGGCAACTTTTTGTTGCTCAGGATATTATAGAAACAGTTGAATTAAAGTGCTGCGGAATTTAGGTACTAGACAAAAGCATCCCTGCAGTTGTGGTCAGTCCTTGCTCGGGTTCAGGGCCAGCTGGCGATATCTCGAGGGAGTCATGCCGGTGATGCGCTTGAACGCGGTGATGAAGTTGTTCATCGAGTTGTAGCCCATGCCGCTGGCAATCGCCGCGATGGTGAGCTGCCCATAGTGCTCATCGTCGCTCAGGCGGCGGCACACCTCGCGGATGCGGCCCTCGTTGAGCAGCGTCTTGAAGTTCTTGCCTAGGTTGTCGTTGATGATGGCCGAGACATACTTGGTGTTAGAGTCCACCAGCCTGGCCAGGCGGCTGAGGTTAAAGTCTGGGTCGGCAATCACCTCGGCATTGTCCATGACTTGTGTGATTTGCTCGGCCAGCAGCGACTGCTGCTCGGGCGACAAGGGCAGCTCGGAGCTCGAGGCTGACTCGGCCTCGGCATTCTGTTGTTCGACTTCGGCCTCGGGTTGGGGCAGGGGTGGTGTGGTCTCGCGCAGGGTTGACAGATACTCAGCACGCAGCTGCTTGCTGCGCTCGTTCTGCGCGATGAGCTCTTGATTCTTGCGCACTAGCAACCGTTGGGCCGACTGTACCTGCCTGTACAGCCTGATGATGACAAACAGCACCGCCAGCACCAGCAGCACGATGCACACTAGCAGACCTATCCAGCCCTGCAGCGAGTGGATGTGGCGGTTGATGAGTGTGTTCTCGTAGTCGAACAGCTCAGCCTTGGCCAGGTTGAACTTGTTGATGTTGAACAGCGAGTCCTGTAGGTTGATGTAGAGCGTCTGACACTTGATGGCACTGTCAGGCTGGCCAAGCTGCTTGTAGACCTCGCTCAGTGCCTTGTAGGCCTGACTGGTCTCCTCATAGTTGTTCGACCGCTGGGCGATGTCCACTGCCTGGCGATAGCATAGCAGTGCCGAGTCCGTCTTGCCCCAGCCTTGATAAGCATTGCCCAGCTCATACCACACCGACGGCGAGCACTCCTTGCCGGCCAGTGTCACCGTGCGGCGCAAGTGTGACACCGCCTGCTGATATTGCTTCTTGCCCGAGGCGATGAGACCGCGGTTGAACGTCAGGTAGTAGTCTTGCTGCTCGGCCGATGGCACAGGGTGCTGTTCGAGCATGGTCAGGTAGCGTTCCGCCTGCTCGGCTTCGCCCTTGGCGCAGCAGGCGGCCATCATGTTGATGGCCGTGATGGGCACCATGCGCTCATAGCCATCGGCCAAGGCTTGCCGGTTGGCTTTGTCGAAGTAGAAGATGGCCCGGTCATAGTCGCGAAATGCAGCATAGACCATGCCCACGTTGCTCACACACTCGACATAGACCTTGCGGTTGCCGCTCTGCTCGGCCTGTTGCATGGCTTGGGTGTAAAGTTTCAGAGCCTCGGCATACTGGTTGGCCACGACACACCGGTTGCCCGCCTCCTTGAGCTTGAGGCATTGTGCCGTGTCGGCTGCATGGGGTTGGCCATTCATCACCAATGCAAGCCCAACAAATGCGCACACTAGAATATATCGACAGAACTGAATCATGAGTAGCCGGTTGATGGGATTGCAAAATTAGTAAAAATTGCTGAAACCACGAATTTCAGCCCTATTTTTTCCTATTTCAGCGAAACAGGAAATCTTCTCGACCTCGATGTGGTGCGCGTTTGCTGACTTTGCTGTAATTTTGCACTACAAAATGATTTACTAACCTAATAATTCAATTCGATGAAGAAAACAATTTTACTCTCATTGGCAGTGATGGCCGCCACAGTGGCCATGGGCCAGAATGCACGCATGAGCGTCACACCCAACATGGGCGCACAACTGCAGCAGCGACAGATGAGCAACATCGACCCCATCCAGGCAAAGCGCGGCATCGCCATGCCTAAGGCCGAGGGCGCAACTCAAGACTACATCACCGAGCAGCCAGAGGGCGAGCTCAAGACCTACGTCCGTTCGGGCGAAAACATGACCGCCGTCATGGGCGGCATCGTCGATGGGTCACAAGTCGGCAGAGCCATGAACATCGTGTTTGCCCCCGACGGCAAGACCGTGTGGTTCGACAAGATTATCTCGGCCACAACAGCCACCTTCGGCTGGATCAAGGGCGAGATTGAGGGCAACAAGATTGTCATTGAGCCGGGACAATATGCCTGGTACTACGACTACGGCACTTACTACACCGCCTACAGCGTCGAGCGCATCGTGCCCAACCCTGACGGCGACGCAACAAACTATGACACCTACCTGACCGCCGAGGGCAACATCGAGTTTGCCATGGGCGAGGATGGCTCGCTGACGTTGCTTCCGGGCGAGGACGGCGTGGCCGCCATCGGCTTGATTCGCCGCACTACCGATGAGTTCCTCGTCGAGTATGGCTATGACGGCAAGTGGCTGGGCTATGGCGACCAGAACACGGTCTACACCCCATTTGAGGCGAACTTCAACGAAGGCCCTGCCGAGGGCACCGAGTTGCAGGACTTCGCGATGACCTACGACCTGTATGTCAACAGCACCGAGCGCGCTGGCCATCTCACCAAGGGTGCCATCGTGGGCGACAAGATCTACATCCAAGGCGCATCACAGAACTTGAAAAATGCTTGGCTGGTAGGTACCATCAATGGCGACAAGGTGACTGTCGACAAGCAACTGGCCGGGCTGCTTGACGGCTACTACACCTACTTTGTGGGGGGTGAGATTGTCTCGCAGTACAATGAAGAGACACAGCAGGATGAGTATTTCTATGCTCCCATCGAGCAAATGACGTTCGACTACAATGCCGAGACCCGCACGCTGACCAGCGACAACTGCCTGCTGGTGGCCAATGACCAGAACATGCTGGCCGAGGGCTATATGAAGGTGGCGTTCAACCCCTATGAGGACGTGGCCGCACAGCCCGCCACTCCCATTGTGGGTGAGGACTATCTGCCCTACAATGTCGAGAGCGGCTCGTGCTTTGTCACCGTCTATGTGCCCTGCCAGGACGTGGATGGCAACTACATCGACGCCAGCAAGTTGACCTACTCAGTCTATGTCGATGACGAGCTGTTCACCTTCGACCCCAGCTTCTACTTCTACTTCAATGAGCCGAAAACGGTGGTTGAATATGGCTTCATCGATGACTATCGCTTCCAGAATCTGGGCGGCGGCCGTGTGGCTATCGAGATCAATGCTGAGCCGCAGCGCACCATCGGCGTGAAGAGCTTCTATGCCGGCGGCGACACTGTCACCGAGTCTGAGATGGGGCTGTTCTACATCGGTCAGTCGGGCGTCAGCGACATTCAGGCCAAGGCTGTGGCCGGTGTGCGCTACTACAACCTGTCGGGCCAAAGCAGCGACAAGCCCTTCGACGGCATCAACATCGTGGTGACCACCCACACCGATGGCACCACTACTGCTACTAAGGTCATCAAGTGATGTAGCTACACACAATTTTGACAATAATCCTCTCAAGGCGCGACCACACCGACGTGGCCGCGCCTTTTTTTGCCACAAAATGTTGGTCATGCCGCCAAAATGCCCTATCTTTGCCCCCATGAATGGGTTTTCGGTCTTCGGCCATGGGCCCAACTAACAACTAAAAACTTAAACTAACAATCGCTAACCGACATGATCAAATATCTCACTGTCTCGCCCGAGGTGCAGCAGGCACTGGCTGCAGGCCGTCCTGTAGTGGCTCTGGAGTCAACAATCATCTCGCACGGCATGCCCTATCCGCAGAATGTGCAGACGGCCATGCTGGTCGAGCAGACCATCCGTGACTATGGGGCTGTGCCTGCCACTATCGCCGTCATCGGCGGCCAACTAACGGCCGGCTGCACCCCCGACCAGATTGAGCACCTGGGACGGCGCGGCACCGACGTGATCAAGGTTTCGCGTCGCGACCTGCCCGTGGTGGTGGCCGAGCGCGAGGATGGAGCCACCACAGTGGCCACCACCATGATCATCGCAGCCATGGCAGGCATCAAGGTGTTTGCCACCGGGGGCATCGGCGGTGTGCACCGCGGTGCTGAGACCACCATGGACATCAGTGCCGACCTCGAGGAACTGGCGCAGACCCCCGTCATGGTCATCTGCGCTGGCCCCAAGGCCATCCTGGACCTGCGCCTCACGCTTGAGTATCTTGAGACCAAGGGAGTGCCCGTCATCGGCTATGGCACCGACGAGTTGCCGGCGTTCTACACCCGTCACAGCGGATTTGGCGTAGACTATCGCCTGGACACGCCGCAACAGCTGGCCGCAACATTCCGCGCCAAGCTCGACATGGGGCTGCAGGGCGGCATGCTGGTCACCAACCCCATACCTGAGCAGTACTCGATGCCGGCCCAAGTCATCAGCCGCGCCATCGACGAGGCCATCGCCGATGCCGACCGGCTGGGCATCCACGGCAAGGCAATCACCCCCTATCTGCTCGACCGCATCCAGCAGCTGACCGGCGGCGACTCGTTGGCGGCCAACATCCAGCTCGTGCTCAACAACGCCCGCCTGGCCGCGCAAACCGCCCGATATCTTTAACTCAATGCACGATGCATGTTAGAGAGCGCACATCCATGCTGTTGCTGGGCTGAAGGCTTTATGAATTATGAATTATTAATTATGAATTAGGCAGAATGTACTACTTATTTATCAATGATGAGCAGCGCGGCCCCTACTCGATCGAGCAGCTGGCCGAGATGGGCATCACGCCCGAGACCGAGGTGTGGACCGAGGGTATGGCCAACTGGAAACAGGCCGGCGACGTGCCGCAGCTGACCGCTCTGCTGCAGCGGCTGGAGTATGAGCGCGCTACGCAGCGAACGCATGCCGTGCCGCCACGCCATGCACCCGTACCGCCAGTGCCGCCCGGATGGGACAACACCCAACCAGCGGCATCGCCGCAACCCTCATCATCGCCGCGGCGCGGCAGCAGTGGCACCAAGTGGCTTGTTGCCTTGCTCATCGTGCTGGTGGTGCTGGGTGTGCTTGTCGTCACCGTGCCCGACCGTGAGGCGCACCGCCAGGCCATCGTGGGCACGTCGCGCGAGTGGGTCAACGAGAAGGTGGAACAGCGCGGCATGGGCGACATCCTGAGCGAGATGGTCAAGTGGGTCTCGGGCAAGGGAGCCGACATTGCCATCGACCAGGTGCTGCACGTCGACAACCACTTTGTCTACTCGACCGGCAAACTGATGGTGGGCGACCAGCCCAAGACCATCTCGCTGGGTATTCTGGGGCATGTGTTCACCTTCGGTAAGGATGACATCGACCGCACTCTGCGTCAGGCCATGGGCATGCCCGACGAGAACGAGCTGCCCAGCGTCGGTGCCACGCCACCGCCAGTACAGGAGCCGGTAGAGCCTGAGGTCGCTCCCGATGACACACTGGGCAGCGTCATGCCGCGCGAGGACGACGAGCCCTACGACCCTGCCCAGGCGATGGTCGACAGTCTGGCACGCAAAGCCAAGGAGGAAGCCATCCGTGTGGCCAAGGAGTGGGCCAAAAAGCAAATCGATAACCTCTAATTTATTCATAATTCACAATTCATAATGCATAATGCCCGTCAACCAATATCGGCATCGAGGCGCGCTGTTGCCAGGCGGAAGATTTTATGAATTATAAATTATGAATTATGAATTTTCTCGGGTGGGTCACACACGCTGAACTGCTAAAAAAACTCAATAGTCTAGGTCGTTTTTAAAACATTTAGTAATTTTGCACGTTTTAGTAGTCTAGCATTGCAAGATGTGGCACTAGTCACTAGATTTGGAAATAATAACTCGTAACAGAATATAATAATATGTCACTACTCGCACAAGTCCCTGCGGTCGCCGACTCACTGGCACAGACCGTGACCGACACTGCCGCCCAAGCGGCACAAGCCGTAGCCGCACCGGTGGCACAAGCTACACAAGCGGCCGAACCCGTTGTCAAAGAACTCTCGGTGTGGAACCTGACCATGGCCGGTGGATGGCTGATGATTCCCCTGGCATTGTTGGCCGTGGTGAGCATCTACATCTTCTTTGAGCGTCTGTTTGCCGTCAACCGGGCTTCCAAGGAAGACTCGGCCTTCATGGAGAAAATCAAGAATTATATCCACCGTGGCGAGGTTGAGCAGGCCGCACAGTTGTGCAAGGACACTAACACGCCCTACGCCCGCATGATTGAGAAGGGTGTGAGCCGCATCGGGCGACCCATGAACGATGTGCTTGTGGCCATCGAGAATGTGGGCAACATGGAGATTGCCAAGCTCGAGAAGGGCTTCAACTGGCTGGCTACTACAGCAGCCGGTGCGCCCATGATAGGCTTCCTGGGCACTGTCACTGGCATGGTTCAGGCTTTCTTCCAGCTGGCCAGCGCCGGACAGAACAGCAATGTCACCATCCTGGCCAGCGGCATTTATGAGGCGCTTGTCACCACTGTGGGCGGTCTGATTGTGGGCATCCTGGCACTGTTTGCCTACAACTATCTTACCAGCCGTGTCAACAAGGTGATGAACAAGCTTGAGGGCAAATCGATGGAGTTTATGGACCTGCTCAACGAGCCGGCCAAGTAAAAAAGCGTGTGACTATGGCACTGAAACGACAACACGAGACCCTGTCGATGTTCAGCATGGCGTCGATGACCGATGTCATCTTCTTGCTGCTCATCTTCTTCATGGTCACCTCGACATTCGTCTTCCCATCGGCACTTGAGGTAAACCTGCCCCAGAGCGGACAGCAGACTGCTCTCAAGCCCACCACACGCATCTACATCGACGAGGAGATGAACATGTTTGCCACGCAGGGCGACAGCATCAGCGAGGGAGCGCTCGTGCCCCTGCTGCCCGAGCAACTCGAACCGTTCATGCAGAGCGTGCAGGCGGCCAACCCGCAGGAGTTCATCGCCCTCTATGCCGACGAGGCCGTACCCTATGGGCGCATCGTCGACATCTTGGACAAGGGCTCGAAGTGCGGGCTGAAGGTGGTGCTCGCCACCAAACCCGCCTCGACCACCTACGCTGCGCAGAGTCCTACTCCTCAGCCCACACCCATGGCCGAGCAGCCCGAATTGTGATTGAGAGACAACAAGCAAGCAGCGAGAAACAAGAAGCGAGGCAGATGCTTCACTATTCTCAAGTTCCAGTTCTCAATTCAGAAAATTCTCAATTTTCAATTCAGAAAAAATTAAATGGATAATCACAAAAGCAAAATAGCGGCCTTGTTGCTGACCCTGCTGCTGATGGTCGGGACGGTGCTGGTGATGATCTACACCAACCTGCACTATGAGTACCCGCCCAAGGGCATGGAGCTGGCGCAGCTGCGGCAGGACACCATCATGTTCGGGGGCGAGTTTGTTGAGCTGGGCAATCTGCCCGACCTCTCGCAGAACGAGCAGATGGAGCTGGACACGCCCACGCCCAGCGAGCAGCAGAGCGACCAGCCCGACGTGGAGGGCGACGACCTGGAGGATGCAGGCGAACCCGTGCCAAAGCCCGAACCAAAGCCTGTGGTCACTGCCAAGCAAGAGTCGCCCATGAAGGTCAAAGAGAAACCCAAAGAGGAGAAGCCCCAGAAGACCGGCCCGGCCAAGAGCGACAAACCTGAAACCAAGAAGGAGCAGGTGAAGCGCGGCAAGGAGACCACCACACCAAAGAACGATCGCGTCAAGGATGCCTTCGGCAAGAGCACTGGCACCACTACCAGTAAGACGGGCTCGCCTGGCGGCAACGCCTCGCAGGGCGAGCGCAGCGGACAGCCAGGCATCAGCGGCCTGGTGGGCTATACTGCCGAGTATTGGGGGCGACCTCACAGCAAGTGGACTGGCAAAGTCAACGTGAAGGTGCGTGTCAATCCGCGCGGCAAGGTCATCGAGGCACATGCCGTCAGCGGCAGTGGCGAGGCGTGGGCTCATCCCGAGGTGCGGCGCTCATGCGAGCAGGCAGCACGAGAGAGCGCATTCTCGGTGCCCAAGAACCGCACCAGTGAGGGCATTGGCACAATCACATGGCGTTTTATCGATCGGTAAGCAAAAAACACAATGACCGCTACCCCCAGTGTGGAGCAGCGGTCATTGTTGTGCCGTGATGGGAGGGCTTCAGAATTTGTAGCCCAGCGAGATGTAGAAGTTATGGTCCTTGGTGTTGACGTCACTGTCCTTGATGACATCAGTCAGGCCACCGTCATAGCCCATCGAGATAACATATCGGCGATTGAGCTCGACACCGGCACGAACGCCCAGGCCGGCCTCAAAGCGCTTCAGACCATTAGCGTCATTGAATACGCTCATGCCCTCGGTCTTGCCAAACAATCCGATGGCCACAAAGGGACCACATTCGCCAAATACGGCCACATCGTCGCTGAAGGCATAGTTGTAGCCAAGATGCACAGGGATGTCAAGATAGAACGGATTGAACGTCAAGCCTTCGGCACTGGCTCCGCGCAACGACAATAAAGCCGCACCGTTGACATACAGCCCTTCAGTGACACGTGGCGCACCCACAGTGATACGCAAACCGGCATGGAAACCGATGCGAGAGCTGAAGCCCTCACCATTGAGGCTCGACACATTCATCCCGGCTACAACCTCCTTATCCACATTGCCGCCAGCTGCCTGAGCACTGGTCAGTGCGGCCATTGCGACCATCAGCAATACAATAATCTTCTTCATTTCATTTGCTCGTTTTGATTTGTGGCCGCAAAAGTACAAAAAAACTGCGAAACACCACCCATCGCTCCTCAAAAACTCTTTCATCGGTTTGTCGGCAATTTTGGTACGATTCTCTATTTCTTTCAGCCGTTTGGTCTATCCGATTTGCCATGTTGGCAATTTAGGGCTAACTTTGTAGCGTACTAACAGTCGCTTTCTCGAAACAATGAAACGTAACCTGTCGATACACATCCTTTGCTGGAGCATCGTGCTATTCTTGCCGTTGCTGTTCTTCACCGCGCCCACCTCGTCGTGGTCGCTGACTGTCATGCGGTGGCTACGCTCGCTCGGAGGCCCCGTGAGCTATATGGTCATCTTCTATGTTAACTATCTGTGGCTCATACCGCAGTTCTACTTCAAGGGGCGCAAAACAGCCTTTTTTGCCATCAACATCGCCCTCATTGCCGTCATGCTCGGACTGATGATGGGGTGGTGGCAGGTGGTCAATGACTGGATGCCCAACGAAGGGCAACGTCAGCCCCGGCGCGGTCCCAGACCACCGCATGCGCCCATGTACTTCTACAATGTCTTCTCGCTCGTGCTTGTGGTGGGGCTGAGCCTGGCTGTGCGGCTGACGCAACACTGGCAACATGCCGAGCAGGCGCGCAAGGCTGCCGAGCAGAGCCGCGTTGAGGCCGAGCTGAGTAACCTGCGCAACCAGCTAAACCCGCACTTCCTGCTCAACACACTCAACAATATCTATGCCCTCATCGCATTCGATGCCGACAAAGCCCAGCTGGCTGTCAACGAGCTCAGCCGTCTGCTGCGGCATGTGCTCTACGACAACCAGCAACCCTTTGTGCCGCTCTACAAGGAGGTGGCCTTCATGCGCAATTACATCGAGCTGATGCGCATCCGTGTCACCGACGGCGTGAAGATTGACACAGACATACGCATTGCTAACGACGATGCGACACCCATTGCGCCATTGCTCTTCATCTCGCTCCTTGAGAATGCATTCAAGCACGGCATCTCACCGCAGGGCAAGGGACGCATACACATCGAGATGGCACAAGAGCAAGGCATCGTCACATGCGCCATCACCAACACCAACTATCCCAAGCGAGCCAACGACAAGAGCGGCAGCGGCATCGGGCTGGAGCAAGTGAGCAAGAGGCTGGAGCTCATCTACCCTGGCCGCCACACTTGGGACCGCGGTCTTAATGCCGATGCCACCGAGTATCACTCGCGCATCGTCATCAATTCATCCTCAACTGATAGTTGTTAGTCTTTTGGGCTTTGGTTGTGTGTTGTGGCACTGATTCGCAACATAACTCAAAACTCGAAACCTACAACATAACTCAAAACTCGCAACTCCAATGACTATCAAGTGTATCATCGTCGACGACGAGCCGCTGGCTGTAGAACTGCTGGCCAGCTACGTACAGAGAATCCCATTTCTTGAACTTGTGGGGAAGTATAGCAATGCCACCGATGCCATCGATGGCATCAAGCATAACGATGTTGAGCTGGCTTTCCTCGACATACAGATGCCCGAGGTCAGCGGTATGGAGCTCACGCGCATGCTGCCCGAGACCACTCGCGTCATTTTCACTACTGCTTTCGACCAGTATGCCGTCGACTCATATCGCACCGGTGCGCTCGACTATCTGCTCAAGCCCATCACTTACGCCACCTTCCTTGAGGCATGCAACAAGGCTCTGCAATGGTTTCAGCTTGTGCATCAGAGCGAGAACCGCCCCGATGACGAGGTGCGCAGCATCTTTGTCAAGAGCGAGTACAAGCTGCTGCAAATCAACTTGGACTCCATCCGCTATATCGAGGGTCTCAAGGACTATGTCAAGATCTACACCGACGAGTCAACGCACCCCATTCTCTCGCTTATGAACATGAAGGCCATGGAGCAAATGTTGCCCGCATCGCGATTCATTCGTGTTCATCGCAGCTTCATTGTCGCTAAGGATAAGATCAGAGAAATTGACCGCAACCGCATCGTCTTCGGTGATGTCTACATCCCCATCGGCGACAGCTATAAGCAGGCATTCAACGACTTCCTGGGACGATAGTGCCAAATTGAGAAGCGAGGATCAAGCCCGACAGCCATCGTTTCGCTCGGGGGAGAGGAGTACGGCCACAATTTCGAAAAAAATCTTAATTCTTATTTCTTGATTCTTGATTAAAAGTTGTACCTTTGCACATCGAAACCAACCCCCCGAAACACTATGGATGACAATTTCGACGATTATTTCATGCACGACAACCCCGAGGAGCAGTCTCAACCACAAGAGCGTCAAGAGACTGAGCAGGAGCGCGAAGACCGCGAGATAGCCGAGGCAACTATCGAGCGGCGACACAACACGGTGCGCATCATGCTCATCATTGCCATTGTTGCCATGGTGTTGTTCCTCGTGGGATGGGGATGGACGCGCTATTTCAGTCCATATGAGCAGGGACAGTACAAGGGGTGGGTGCTGCATGTGGCCTCGCAGGGAACGCTGTTCAAGACTTTCGAGGGACAGATGCTGGTCATCGCCTATGCCGACGACAGTATTGCGCGACGCGACACCATCAGCTTCTGCATTCAGCAGGACACTGTGGCTCGCCAGGCCATGCGATGGAACGCCGATGGGCGACGGCTGGTTATCGACTATGAACGCTATCGCAGCATGCTGCCCTGGCGAGGTACGGCTCATGTGGTGGTGACCGCCATTGCAATGGACAGTGACCGAATCGAGCGCCTTGAGCCACAACCCGTCGCACCCACCGAAACCGATTGAAAGCATATTTTTTAATCAACGACTTGCAACTATGCCAAATTTGTCGTATATTTGCAGACTGAACGACAAATAATAGCCTTATGATGACAATTGCCAACCCCATATACGACACGGTGTTCAAGTATCTCATGGAGGATACTCGCATTGCGCGTACCATCTTGTCGGCATTGCTCAAAAAGGATGTGATCGATGTCAAAATTCGACCACATGAATACAGCAACACCGAAAATGCGACATTGTCGGTGTTTCGCATCGACTTTGGCGCCACAATTCGTGACAACGAGGGAAACGAAAAACTGATCCTCATCGAGCTGCAGAAGACCTGGATTGAGACCGAGGCACTGCGCTTCAGGCAATATCTGGGTGTGCAGTATTCTAGCCGCAACAATATCACCGAGGAGGGCTTTGCCCTGCCCATGGTTGCTGTCTATCTGCTGGGGCACTGTGTGGGTGACATCAAGGAACCCGTGCTGTATGTCAACCGGCAAGCGTGCAACTACGATGGACAAATAGTCACACAGGGGTTGCCCGACCCCTTTGTCGACAGTCTGACACACGACAGCATCATCGTGCAGATTCCGCTGCTGCATGGCCAAATCAACAACCGTCTGGACAAAGTCTTGAGTGTGTTTGACCAGTCAAGGCGTGACAATAATGATGCCCACATGCTCAAGATTGATGCCGATGCCTACGCCGATGATGCCGAGATGGACCACATCCTGCACCGGCTGTCGGCGGCTGCAGGCGATGCACAGGTGCGGCGCAACATGAACATTGAGGATGAGATTTTCTCGGTGCTAAAGAAGAAAGAGTCACAACTGATGCAGGCTTTACACGACTTGGCCATCCAGCAAGAGCAGTTGGACCAGAAGCAGCAGCAGATAGGCCAGCAGGAAGCCAAGTTGAGCCAGCAGCAGGAGCAGATAGGCCAGCAGGAAGCCAAGTTGAGCCAGCAGCAGGAGCAGATAGGCCAGCCCAGCAGGAAGCCAAGTTGAGCCAGCAGCAGGAGCAGATAGGCCAGCAGGAAGCCAAGTTGAGCCAGCAGCAGGAGCAGATAGGCCAGCAGCAGGAGCAACTCCGGGCCTCGATAAAACTGTTCCTAGATTTAGGTATGTCAATTGATGAGATAGCTACACGACTTGGCATGGATGCCGAGACCGTGAGACACTTGTCTGCATTCTGACCCTCCGAAGAGAGTGACAGCACAACAGACAGAAGCCCCGCGTTGTTCATTCTGGACAACGCGGGGCTTCTGTGCGATTCGCTCGTCTGAGGCTGTTCAGCCATTTGTCTGCTAATCAATTGCTTTTGAGAGCTTCCATGATTTTAGCTTCAATCTCGTCGGCCAGTTCTGGGTTGTCGAGCACCATCTGCTTTGCGGCATCTCGGCCTTGGCCCAGCTTCGAACCCTCGTAGCTGAACCACGAGCCGCTCTTCTTGACAATGCCCAGGTCCACGCCCAAGTCGATGATCTCGCCCTCCTTGCAGATACCGTGTCCAAACATGATGTCGAATTCGGCCTTGCGGAACGGTGGGGCAACTTTGTTCTTGACCACCTTGACGCGCGTCAGGTTGCCCAGCACCTGGTCTCCGTCCTTAATCTGGCCCAGACGGCGGATGTCCAGGCGAACCGACGAGTAGAACTTCAGCGCATTACCACCGGTGGTGGTCTCGGGATTGCCGAACATGACACCAATCTTCTCGCGTAGCTGGTTGATGAAGATACAGCATGTGTTGGTTTTGCTCACGGTGGCAGTGAGTTTGCGCAGGGCTTGCGACATCAGCCGAGCTTGCAGACCCACTTTATTGTCACCCATGTCGCCCTCGATTTCGGCCTTGGGGGTGAGTGCGGCCACCGAGTCGATGACAATCACGTCGATGGCTGAGCTACGGATGAGTTGGTCGGCAATCTCCAGAGCCTGCTCGCCGTTGTCGGGCTGCGAAATCCACAGGTTGTTGACGTCCACACCCAGCGACTCGGCATAGAAGCGGTCGAACGCATGCTCGGCGTCGATGATGGCAGCGATGCCGCCCATCTTCTGTGCCTCGGCAATCGCATGGATGGCCAGTGTGGTCTTGCCGCTAGACTCGGGTCCATAAATCTCGATGATGCGACCGCGCGGATATCCCCCCACGCCCAGCGCATAGTTCAGCCCGATCGACCCGGTGGGAATGACATCGATGTTCTCGATGTTGTCGTCGCCCATCTTCATGATTGACCCACGGCCAAAGGTCTTGTCAATCTTGTCCATTGCCACTTGCAGGGCCTTGAGCTTCTCGGGGCTCACTGCAGGTCGCGCAGGTTGTGCGCTTTGTTGCGGCTGTGCCTCGTTGTTCATGATTTCTTCTTCCATGTTATTCTTGTTTTTGAGTGATTAATTCGGTTGACGGTGCAAAGTTCATGCTTGGCAATGCCACAGATTGGCACACCGGTGTTAAATGTCCTCAAACTCCGCATCAACGACTTGCTCCTCGACTGCGAACGTCTCTTGGACCACCGTCTCGCGAGGGCCGGCAATCTCCACATAGTCTGCGTCCTCGGCGTTGTCCTCGATGTGTGAAGCGCGCTGTTGGGCACGCTCACCTGCTTGTTGCCGATGGGACGAACGCTCGTAGGCTTCACCCATGTGTTGTTCAAACTGGCGCTGCTTGCGCCGCAACCACCAGGCCATCGCCCATGGTAGCAACTTGTAGAGGAGGTACAGGATGAGCAGGGTCAGCAGGAATGTAATCATGGCTCATTGGGTGTTGTGGTGGTTGTGTGGATGACCGATAGGATGACATAAAGTGCGATGGTGGCGGCCAGGCCAGGCAAGCCCAGGAGCACAACCAGCACCACGGCTCCGATAATCAGTGCATACTGTGCCCAGTTGTCGCGAGGCGAGAGCGAGTGCAGTTTGAGCGAGAACATGGGCAGGTTGCACACCATGAGCCACGACATCAGCACAATCAGTGCTGCGACAATCCATGGGCTGAGCGTGTGGTGTGTGGCATAGTAGTCGGTCAGCCCAATCCAGAAGATAGCGTTGGCAGGGATGGGGAGGCCTATGAACGAGGTGGTCTGCCGAGTGTCGATGTTGAACCGCGCAAGCCGCAGTGCGCCGAAAACCGGCAGAAGCACAGCTGCATAGCACAGGGGGCTGTCGGGCTGTGCGGCGCGCATCACATTCAGGATCATCATGGCTGGTGCCAGACCGAAGCTCACCAGGTCACTCAGCGAGTCTAGCTCCTTGCCGATGCCGCTCACGGCATGCAACAGACGCGCACTCAGCCCGTCCAGAAAATCGGCAACGGCGGCCAGTGCAATGAGCAGAGCGGCCATCTGATAGCCCGACAAACCCCACAGCGTGTCGTCCACACCATGGAAGGCGGCAATGATGGCCAGAGTGCCACACAGGCAATTCAGGCTCGTGATGGCATTGGGTATGTTGTTCTTGATCATTTCTTATCGCTTTAATCGGGCCACGAGCGTCTCACCGCCCCACGTCTTGTCGTGCAGCTTGACGCAGACTTCTGTGTCAAGTGGCAGGAAGATGTCAACACGCGAGCCAAACTTGATGAAACCGATGAAGTCGTTGATGTCGACCTGCTCGTCTTGCTCGACGTATGTGACAATGCGGCGAGCGATGGCCCCGGCTATCTGGCGCACCAGAATTTGGTCGCCGCCGCGCGTCTTGATGACGATGGTTGAGCGTTCGTTGTCGCTGCTCGACTTTGGCAGGTTGGCCGCAAGGAAGCGACCACTGTGGTGCTTGACATACTCAATCGTGCCCGCAACAGGCACCCAATTGGCATGAACGTTGAACACGGTCATGAACACCGACAGCTGGATGCAGTTGCGGTGCAGATATTCGTCCTCGTAGACTTCCTCAAGGGCCACAACGGTGCCGTCGACACTCGACACCACAGCAGTTCCGTCGGCATTGTCGCCCTTGAAGTGGCGGCGCGGCAACCTGAAGAAATTGAGCACCAGTGCAAACAGTACAACAGAAATGACGATAAAGGTGATGGGTATGGCTTTGAGGTCGATAAACGCAACTGCCGCTGCATTGAATGCAATCAATATCAGCAGCACAATGATGATGATGTTCTGACCCTCGCGATGTAACTTAACTTTCATTTTGTCCGTGTCATTGTCAACTACAATTTGCAAAGATACGATTTTTTTGTCAGATGGCAACTATTTTTTTGTGAATTTAGTTTCGACTTTCTGTCGCGGCCCGAACCTCTCGAACTAAGGACTGATGAGGCTGAGGATGGCCCGGCTCTTGTCGCGGTCGTGAGTGAGCTGAGTGCGCAACTCGTCGATGCTGCCCAGCTTGAACTCCAGGCGCAGGAACTTGATGAAATCGAGTGCGATGGGCTGGCCGTAGATGTCCTGGTCGAAGTCAAAAATGTTGACCTCGATGCTCAGCTGCGTGCCATTGTCCAGCGTGGGGCGGTTGCCCACATTGACCATGCCCTGCAGCCGGCGGCCCAACACGTCCACCATCACCGCATAAGCCCCGTTGTGTGGCAAGATGATGCTGGTGTCCATCTGCCCGACATTGGCCGTGGGAAACCCGATGCCGCGCCCGTTGTGGAAGCCATGCACAACAGTACCCTCCAGGCGGTAAGGGCGCCCCATGCAGTGCATGGCATCGTCGACCTTGCCAGCGGCAATCAGACCGCGCACGATGGTGCTGCTCACAGGAGCATATTCACCCAGGTATTCAGGAGCCTTGATGACTTCGATGCCCAACTCGCGGCCTGTGCGCACATAGTCGGCAAACGTCTCGTTGCGGTTGTGTCCGAACCGATGGTTATAGCCCACAAGCAGGGCAACGATGCCCAGACGGTCGCGCAACAGCCGCATGAATGCCGCGCTGTCGAGCAACGACAGCTCTCGTGTGAACTCAAGCACGACCAGATGGTCGGGGTTCAGCTGGCCGAGAGCCGACAGGCGTTGCTCCAGCGTCTGAAGCATCGGCAGTCCGGCTCCATGCAACACATGCTGCGGGTGCTGGCCGAAGGTCACCACCACCGACTGCAGTCCACGGCGGTGAGCCTCGTGGTTCAGTGCATTGATCAGGGTGGCATGCCCCAGATGCACACCGTCGAACATGCCGATTGTGGCCACTGTCGACCCGGCAGGCAGACGGTCGCTGTCACAGAGTCTGATCATCGGGAAGGTGCTTCTTAAGGATGCGCATCGTGTCGTTACACAGCTTGATGAACACGTCGCGGTTCTTGAGTAGCGAGCTGGTTTTCATCTGGCCGGAGTTGCCCTGGAAGATGAAGCCCGTGTCGTTCGACTCCAGTGCGCGCATCGTTGGTGTTATGCCGCTCTCGGGGTTGGGAAACGGGTTGGTGATGTAGTCGGGCGCACGCTCAATCCAGCGGTGCAGAGCCAGAACGCTCGAGTTAATCACACCGGGGTTGACGCAATTGACGTTGACGCGCCGCGTCTTCATCGTCGTGCTCATGTAGATGCTGAACAGTGTCAGTGCCAACTTGGCTTGCGCATACGACCCAATCTGGGTGAAGTTGCTCACAGCAGGGAACTCGTAGGGCAGCGACACCAGGCGACGCGACAGGCTGGTCGAGAGGATGATGCGCCCGTTCTCGGGCATGAGCGGATAGACCAGAAGCGACAGCAGCGCTGTGCTCAGAAAGTTGACCTGCACCGTGTGTTCATATCCGTCGGGCGAGATGCGGCTGTGCCGTGGCAGGGTGCCGGCATTGTTGACCAGAGCATAGACCGGACGGCCCAGACCCTTGAGCCTGGTGGCGAAGTCCTTGACAAGTGCAAACGAGCTCAGGTCTAGCTGCAGGCTCTGGATGTCTAGGTGACGGTTCTCGCTGCGCAGTGTCTCGGCAAAGCGTTCGGCCTTGTCGATGTCACGGCTGGCCAGAAGCAACGGCTTGCCTTGCTTGGCCAGACGGCGGGCAATCACACTGCCCATACTGTCGGTTGCGCCGGTGACAATGTACAGTGGCGGCTGCTGTGGAGTGGCGTTATTGTTCTCTTCCATGTCTGTTTAGTTTTTTCTCGGAGTGTCCTGAAGGCTCGGAACGCTCTGATGGGCATTATGCTTAATTACTGATTCTCAATTTTTTTCGTTTTCCTTGACGCTGATGCGTACTAGCTCGACGCGGGCGGCTGTCTTGCGCATGACCTCAAAGTCATACAGGTCAGTCTCGATGCGCTCGCCCACGTTAGGGATGGCTTCCTGCAGGTGCAGCAGGTAGCCGGCGACTGTCTGGTAGTCATCGCTCTCGGGCAGGTCTAGATGGAACCGCTCGTTAATCTCCTCTATCTCCATGCGTCCGCTCACCTCGTAGGTGTGCTCGTCAATCTGGCGTGCTGTCAGCCGGTTGCGGTCGTGCTCGTCTTCAATCTCGCCGAAGATTTCCTCGACCAGGTCTTCAAGCGTGACCATGCCACTGGTGCCGCCATACTCGTCGAGCACGATGGCCATCGAGCGCTTCTTGTCCAGCAGATTCTGCATCATCTTGCGAGCCAGCAATGTCTCGGGTGCAAACAGCACGGGCTTGATGCGAGACTTCCAGTCGACCTCGGGCACGAACAGCTCGCTCACCTGAATGAAGCCGATCACCTGGTCAATCTCGTCGCGATAGACCACTATCTTGCTTAGGCCCGACTGACTGAACAGGCTCACCAGCTGGTCGCGAGTGGTGTGGGTGATGTCGACTGCCACCATCTCGTTGCGGGGCACCATGCAGTCGCGCAGACGGGTGTCACTGAAGTCGAGCGCGTTCTCAAACAGCTTCACCTCGTGCTCCACCTCCTTGTTCTCGTCCTCATGCTTGTCGATGTTCTCTTGCAGATAGGCGTCCAGCTCGTCGACGGTGATCAGTCCCAGACGCTCGTTCTTGACCTTGATGCCAAGCAGACGCATCAGCCATGCCGACAGCAACTGTGTGAACCGCGAGATGGGATAGAGCACGCAGTAGCACACAAACAGCGGGAGCGAGAACGTGCGCAGAGAGTAGTTGGGGTTGATGCGAAACACGGCCTTGGGCAGAAACTCGCCGGTGAGCAGGATGATGACCGTCGAGATGACGGTGATGAGCAGCAGCTCCATGAAGTCGTTGCCTCCCACCAGTGGCTTCAGTGGCTGTGTGAGCAACTGGGCCATGGCGATGCTGTACACCACGTTGACAATGTTGTTGCCCACCAGCAGGGTGGAGATGAACATGTCGCGGTGCGAGTAGAACACGTTGATGGTGCGGTTAATCACACCGCCACGGGCAATGTCCATCTCGGCTCGAACCTTGCTCGACGACACGAACGCAATCTCCATCCCCGAGAAGAAACCCGACAATGCTATCGAAATCAGCACTATTACTAAAGACCAAGTCATATCATAGCATCAACCTAGAAATGTTAAATATAAACAATCAACTCATTAGGGGTGCGGCATGCGGCTCTCGTCGATGGGAAAGATGGCCTCGACACGCCGCAGGGTGTAGGTGGTGAACGTCTCGTTGCTCTGATAGCCATAGCCCTCGATGACGCGGCCCTGCTTCTCGATGTGGATGAATGCGTCGCTGTAGAGCTTGTGCTGCCCCTGGTTCCAGAAGAGCTGGTCGGTCAGGATGATGTCGCCACCGTCGTTGGTGATGCGCACATTGCCGTGCAGGTCCCACAGCTGGCGGTGCTTGTCGTAGTAGGCCGAGTCGCACTCGATGGTCGAGGTCACCGCATAGGCCGAGTCCATCTCCTCCGCCTTGACACCCTCGGGAAACACCCAATGAGGCTCGCGGGCCTCCTCAAACATCAGCCAGCGCCGTGTGGTGATGCGATAGCGCGTGTGGCCGTCATCGCTGATGATGGTCTGCACATCGCTGGTAGCCATCGTGGGCACGCGCTCGGGGTCGGTGGCGTGGCTCACCACGCTCTTGAGCTCGCCGTCCTTGCACCCGCCCTGCAACACCACCGCCACCAGGGCCAGCAGCTTGATTGCCAGTTGAGAATTGAGAGTTAACCGCCTCACCTCTTGATTGCCAATTGTGAATTATAAATTATGAACTATGAACTATAAATTATGAACTATGAATTGTGAACTATGAATTGTGAACTATAAATTATGAATTATGAATTATGAATTATAAATTATGAATTATGAATTATGAATTGTCTCCTGCGCTAGCGTATCTTGTTCTTCCAGAACCACATCTCGTTGACATTCACACCGATGGTGATGTTCAGGTAGTTCTCCTTGATCATCGACACCGGCGCGCTGTAGCGGTGCTTCCACTCCAGGCCGATGTTGATGGTGGTCTTGCCGCTGGGCACCGGCAGGCCCACGCCGATTGTCGCGCCATAGTCGCGCACGTTGGACCCGCGGATGTTCATGTAGTCGTGGTTGTAGAATCCGCCCACACGGAACATCATCGCCCCCACATACGACCCGCGGCGGTTGGGAGTGTACTGCAGGCCGGCGGCCACCTTCCAGCGGTTGTCAAAGCGCATGCCGCCCTCCTCGAAGCCACGCAACGGGGCATACTTGGCGTCGGCCCACTTCTGATAGGTGAAGTCGACCTCGCCCAGCAGGCGGCGGTCCCACTCATAGCTCACCCCAACGCCGATGCTGTGCGGCTGCTCATACTTGCCCTTGAGGCTGGTGTAGCCGATGGTGTCGATGTCATTGTCCTGCAGGTCATACATCGTGCCCCACGTGTGGCCGTGCAGCGACTTGCGCGGCTGGTAGGTGGCACCGACCACCAGGCGGTCGTTCTCGCCGATGCGCTGGGCATACTGCAAACCCACCTGGATGTTCCAGTCGCGCACCTCCATGATGCGGTTGAACACCGCGCTCGACTCATCGGTCACCGAGGTCGAGTTGGTCGTCGTGCCGAACATATAGGCCACATTGGCGCCCAAGCTCAACCCCTTGAACAGCTCGTAGCCCGCGCCCACATAGAGCTGCGCCAGCCCGCCCGAGCCGCCACGGTACTCCTCGCCATTGTCTAGCTTGTTGCCGAAGGTGTAGCCCACCGACGAGTACGGCACCAGGCCGAACGAACCGCCCAGCCCGCGGGTGATGCGGAAGTGGCCCGTCAGGTAGTCCAGCCCGCCACCGAAGTTGTGGCCCGTCCTCGACCCCTCCTGCGACCACAGGTTGGTCAGCCCCACGCCAACGTCCCACATGAACGTCAGCGAGTCGACCTGCGAGTAGCTCGCCGGGTTCATCGCGTTGATCACACGTCCGTTCTGCATGGCATAGCCCACGCCACCCATCGAGCGCTGGATGCCCGAGGCGTTGTCACTGAGCAGGCCATAGCCCACTCGGCTGTAGGGGCTCGTCGTCGAGCCTTGGCTCCACGCCCCTGTCACCACGGCCATCGCTGCGATGGCCACTGTCAGTAGTCTCTGTATCTTCATCTGTGCTGTGCGGTTGTCTGGTTTACCCGTCGCCCTGCCACCCCCTGGCGGGGGAGGTCAGAACCAAATTATCTTGCAAAGATAAGTCTTTTTCCTGGCATAGTGCCGCTTTTTCCGAAATTTTCACAATTGTTTGCTCACCCGCATCCCTGCAGCGATGCCGCGTCTACCCGCCCCTTTCCCAAAGAGGCCGCTGAAAAAGTACAGGCAAATAATTGATTTGCTTCACGATGGTTATATTTAAACCTAGATTTAAATAAAATATCTGCAAATTCCGTAATATTTCAAATTATATTCAAGAAAAATTCGCGTTTTATTCGCGTAATTCGCGGTTTATTACTTTTTCAGCAGCCTCCCCAAAAGGGGTGGGGAGGCTGGCCGGAACCCATCGCTGGACAGTTGTTGTCACAACCCACAAAGTTAATAAAAAATGGGAACTATATACCTGTTGTCCCCACAAAGCGAAAGACCATACAAGTGCATCGAAGATGCACGCAGCTTGGTCCTGAGACTCGACCTGCCAAGTGCCTCGCAGAGGAACTTTAACCAGCTAACTAATAGTTGTTTGGCTGTAAAAGCTCCTCTACGAGGCACTTTTATTCTGCTCCTGTGTTTCAAATCGTTTTTTGCTCTTTTCCTGAAAACACAGGATGAAAAACTGAGATAATTCAAGCTTTTTAGTATCTTTGCGGTCTAAACTTATAATCATTATGAAAAGAACTATACTTATCGGTTTATTGTTTCTTTGTGTATTGACAGCTTCGGCACAAATCCAAAGAAATTTCATGGGGTTCACACTTGGTGAATCAACCAAAGAGCAAGTTTATAACGAACTTGTAAAGCAGAATTTCGACGTATGGGGAGACCCTAACTTCGATACGTATGTCGTTAACGGCCATATACCATTTGCAGGTTATATCTGGACTACGCTTTCTGTGTCATTCTACAATGACAGGCTATACAATATTACATTCATTGATGGAGATAGTACAACCGAAGCATTGATTGATAAGTTCATTCAAATCAATCAGTCTTTAAATAAAAAATATATTGATTATCTAATATCAGATGCAACAACAGTGAAGCACTACGAAGATAGCGATACTCACATAATGTTACAATGTGATTATTCTTCTATATCAAGCAAAGTGCAGCTTTCACTGACCTATGCTTATATGCCTTTATTGAAGTTAAAGAAATCTCAAGAAGAAGATGAACTCTAATCAAGTGTTTGTATTCTCATTGGTTATTCTTCTGCTGCCATGCTGATGTTGCTTTCTTCTTCGAGCGTTGGGTATGGGACGACGTTGCTGGGCTTGTCATCGCTGTTGCGGTAACGCATGTACATCGCCTTGGCCATCTCGCTCATCACCCGCTTGTAGAACTGCTCGTCCTCGAAGAGTTTTGAGAAGGCATCCATCTGCTCCATGTAGCATTTCTGCGCCACGCGCTCAAACTCCTTGGGGAAGATGCTCGTCTCAAACATGTTGGCATCGTTGTTCTTGGCCTGTTTCTTCAATGTCTTGCCAGCACGAATCATCTTGTCGAAGATGGTCTCCACAATCACCCTGTCCGCTTCGGTGAACTTGCCAGCATACATGATGTTGATTTTCTCGATGATGTTGGCCAGCAGGTCGGTCTTGATGTCGGTGGGATTACCCTTGGCCCCCTTTTCGGGCTTCAGCGTCTTGTCTTTGTCGGTGGGGGCCAGTTCGATGGTGCCCGTGAAGGTCTCGGTCAACTTGTTGTTGATGAGTGCCAGTTTGTTGTTTAGGTCGACTTTCTGATGCGGCTTCTTGGGGATGACGCGATAGAAGAACTCGGCGAAGATATACGACTTGTACAATTCGCGGTCGAAGGTGCGTGCCACCTGTGCCATGTAGGAGTAGAATCGGATGAAATTCTTGAGCAGCGACCGCACCTTGAACTGCTCCTCCTCAACGAGGTTCTCATAGCAGTCCACGGCGGGTTTCAGTGCCGATACAAGTTTGCCCATGTCTTTGTTGCCCTGCACCCGCTTCTTGTAGATTTCATAGACCTTATCCTCATCCGCTGTATTCCACAGGTGGTACTTTGTTAAGTCCGTGTGGTACTCATAGACCACATTCACGTCCACAGCATCGCTCAGGAGCGTGTCCTCGTAGAATGGCTGGAACGATGCCTTGATGCTGTCGGCTGTATTGGCAAAGTCGAGTATGTAGGTGTCAACCTTGCCTTTGTGGCTGCGATTGAGCCTGGAGAGGGTCTGCACCGCCTTCACGCCCCTCAGTTTCTTGTCCACAAACATCGTGTGCAGCAGCGGCTCGTCAAAGCCCGTCTGGTACTTGTCGGCCACTATCAGCACGTTGTAGAGGTCGCTGTTGAAGAACAAGGGCAGCTGCCGCTCCGATATCTTCTGCTCGGGCGTACTGTTCAGCTTGCTCTCGGTGCATTCCTCGCCCTGATACTTTACCGTTCCTGAAAACGCGACAAGTGGGTGGACATCGTCATAGCCCTTCTGCTTGCAGTATTCACGCACCAGGAACAGATATCTCACGGCATGTGCTCGCGACGGCGACACAATCATCGCCTTGGCCTTGCCATCAATCTTGGTGAGCGTGATTTCACGCAGTTTCTCGACCATCACTTCCACCTTCTGCTGCAGCACAAATTCGTGGCTGTCGTGGTAGCGTTTGATGGCCATGGTGGCGGGTATCTCCTCAAATTCGGGATTGTCGCTCACTGCCTTGGCTATCTCGTAACTGGTCTCGATGGTGGTGTAGTACTTGAGCACATCGAGTATGAAGCCCTCGTCAATGGCTTGCCGCATTGAGTAGTGGTGGAACGCATCGTAGGTTCCGTCAGGCTTCAGCACACCGAAGGTCTGCAAGGTCTTGGGCTTAGGCGTGGCCGTGAAGGCGTAGAAGTAGAGGTTCTTGTGCTTGCCTTGCGCCAGCAGCGTCTCGGTCATTACGTCCATGCTGTCCTTGAGTTCTTCTTCGGTCTTCTCTTCCCACTCGGCCATCTCACGCAATGCCTCCTCGGTGTCGGCCAGTGCCTTCTTGAGTTTCTCGGCACTCTTGCCGCTCTGCGAACTGTGCGCCTCGTCAATCACGATGGCGAAGTTCTTCATGTGATGACCGTCAAGTTCCTTGTAGATGAGCGGGAAGCGATGGATGGTGGTGATGATGATGCGCTTCTTGTCGTTGATGGCATCTTTCAGTTTCTCGCTGTTGTCGCTGTCGGTGATGGTCTCAATCTGCCCCTCATAGTGGTCGAAGCCCAGGATGGTGTTTTGCAATTGGCTGTTGAGTACACGGCGGTCGGTGATGACAAACACCGACTGGAAAATTTCCTTGTCGTGCAGGTCGTGCAGCGACGACAGGCGGTAGGTGAGCCAGGCGATGGAGTTCGACTTGCCACTGCCCGCACTGTGCTGCAGCAGATAACTCTTGCCCTCGGTGCTTGCCTTGGTGTCGGCGACAATCTTCTCGACCACATCCAGTTGGTGATAGCGCGGGAAGATGATTTTCTTCGACTTCTTGGTGACCTTTTTGCCGTTTACCAGACTCACGCTCTCATCCTCTTGCAGACTGATGTAGCGTTGCAGCAGCGACAGGAGCATGTCACGGCGCAGCACTTTCTCCCACAGGTAGGATGTGGGATAACCGTCGGGATTCTCGGGGTTGCCTCCGTCACCGATGTGTCCTGCACCGTTGCTGCCTTGATTGAACGGCAGGAAGAAGGTGCTCTCGCCCCGCAGATGGGTGGTCATCACCACTTCTTCAAGGTCAACGCCAAAGTAGGCCAGGATGCGGTTGTTGAACCAGAACAGGGGCTCTTTCGGGTCGCGGTCATACTGGAACTGGTGCTTGGCGTTCTCCACGGACTGGCCCGTGAGTTGGTTCTTCAGTTCGAGGGCGACGATGGGGATGCCGTTGACCGACAGCACCATGTCGATGCTGTTCTTGTTGTCGGTCGAGTAGAAGAACTGCCGCGTCTCGGTGAGGATGTTGGCGTTGTATTTTGCCACCAGTTCCTCGTTCAGTCCCGATGCGGGCTCGAAGTAGACGAACTTGATGCCGATGCCTCGGTCTTTGATGCCGTTGCGCAGAACATGGATGAGGCCACTCTGGGCGACATTATGCTGGAACATCTTGTAGAGCTGATTCTCGGCATTGTCGCCATAGATGTTTTTGTATTTCGTCCATTGCTTGGGCTGCGTCGCTTCGATGAACTGGATGAGCATTGGCATGTCAATGGCACGTACCTTGTCGTAGGTAGCCATCGTGCCTTTATTATATCCGCCCTCATTCAGCAGATACTGCTCAATGTCTTGCTCGAAGTTCTTCTCTTTCGTTTCCATAAACGTCAATCTATTTCAAGGGGTAAAGAGTCTATTATCTGAGATATTGGAGATTGTTCGCAACACAGATTGATCTCATGATTAGACAATCCAAGCATACTTAAAATACAGCATGTAAGTAATACCTTGCATTTTTCTGTTAACCAGAAGAGAGTGCTTCCACTCACAGCCTGAGACTTTTCTTCATCAGGATATAGATGCGAATACTTATGCCGACTATCAGAAAGAACTTTCGGATTTATCTTACATTTCTTGACTGCTTCAACGTCTTTAAACTGGGAGACCAGTACTTCTATCTGTTCTTCATACTTACGAACATCTCTTCCATCTCTTTTGTTTACAAACCTTTTGTGGAAGCCATCCAACGCTTGTGCTATTATTAAAAAGTCAGGTGTGTCAAATAATTTGCCTTTTCGAAGAGAATCAACCAGATAACCACTTATAGGTGAAACCTTCTCAAAACACTCGTGCCATTTACGTAACATATCAGGCACCAGATTATTCAGTTTCTTGAACTTAATCAACGTTGAGACTTTTGGGTCTACTGAGTTACCCCTCTTAAATAGGAGTTCAGATGTTTGATTGTCATTCTCAAAATGAATTCCTGAAGGACTTTGCTCAGAAAATAGAGCGACGGACAGAAACTGGGAGAACTCATTAACTTGTTTAAGATATTTTCTAAAAGAAATGTTCTCATGTACCTCAATAACAAACTCTGAAACTTGATTGATAATCAAGTCATAGATTGTTCTTTTTTGAGTACACCTATCTCTTATAATCCAATTAATTCCATCTTCTATTATAGTATTAACGAGATATTCTCTCTTACTAATGTCTTTAAGTGTATGGCAATAACCGTCTTCAATTTTTCTAAATGACAAATTATCCTGAAAAGCCCAATTTCTTAAATACGGAAATTGAACGATACATCTATTGAAGCAAGTGTCATCAAGAGAAAGGATATGCTTCCCCATTAGAATCAACTCAACAACAAACTTAGTACAGGTGAAATCACCCATCTTCATTTCTTTCATTACGACATTAAATAGGGTGAATAATTTGCCATTGGCATCTTTTCCCCATATCACATCATTTTGTCTGTAATGTTTTACGTGAAAGTCACTAGGAATACGGAATAACTCAAGAGTACTATCCTGATCCCCATGATAAGTTAAGGTTCCTGTATATTTCCTTTCGTGTCCCATCATCCTTTCGGGATGTAGGAACAGTAATTGGTTGTCGTGGTCTTTCCTGGCAGGAATCCACCACTCACCATGAAATATTTGAGGATTATTTGTCATACGACTTCTTTTTTACCAGTGACGTATTCGTAAATGATGGATTTCTTGTAGTCTTTTAGTTCCTCAATCTTCTGCTGCTTAATGGCTATCAGCGAGTCAATTTCAGCATTTGTTTTTTGTATGTGTTGGGTAATCTCTTTTTGTTCTTCTATAGGAGGTATAGGAATACTTAATCTACCGAAATCGCCATATGCAACTTTTAAACGACATGTATTAACCCTTCCTTCTCCTCTTTCAATAGCATAAATACCTTTCCCTAAACTGTAATACACGCCTCTAATCGTTGGAATATTTAGTAAGTACGAATAATATAATGCGTTTATCTGAAGTCTAAGTGGGTAAATGACGTAATAAACTGGACTAACGCATCCCAAATAATTAGAAAGGCCAACAGCACCTACTATCATGTTCATACAATTAAGTACAATGTCATTGGGGTATGCTAATTGGTATTGGGTAAAATCATCCTTAAATCTATCCAAGTTCGTTGTCTTATCTGCATACAGAGTAACGCCTTTGTCTATAGACAATGATAACCTTTCCTCTGTTTTAACAGGATTATTCTTCTCTGAACGTCTGCCAAAACAATACTTTAATGGTTCAATTTCCCAGTGCTCAGGGATGTCGCCAATCCAGTCGATGCCACTGGGTTTTAGGGTGACATTGGGGTTGAGACCTTTGGTGACGGCCTCGGTGATGACGGATTGCTTGTAGGCTTTCAGTTCGTCTATCATCGCCTCTTGCAGAGCAACCAAACCATCTATCTCGCCACAGACCTTGTCCAAATAATCCGCTATCTTCTGCTGCTCGGGGAGAGGAGGCAACAAACAAACATAATCATCTAGATATTTAGAATTCATATGAGGAATTGTTGTGCCATTTACTTTACTTTTGAAAAAAGGTTCCCCATTTTTGAGGAGATAGAACAAAAACTGTTCGTTGAACCTTTTATCTGAACATGAATAAACGACAGCAGTGGAAGATAGCACTCCTTCACATCCATTTGCAACAATACCCGCATTTGCCCCATCCCATAGAATGAGAATATCATTTGGCGAACACATTGGAACATTTGTATCAACTGTATATGTCCTACATTGTTTGCCTAACATTTCCGATGCCCCAATAATTGGAACTCCCTGTTGTTCATCATTTGTGTTTGAAGGGAGTTTCCCTTTGGTAAAGCGACCAAAGTACTTATATCTTCCTAGCTTCCACTCCTTCGGGATGTCGCCAATCCACTCGATGCCGCTATGTTTCATCTCTCTGCTCATCGTCCCATGATTTTTGCCATCAGAGCGGTTTCTTGTTGCTCCAGTTCTTGCAGATGGGCAAAGATGTCCTCGCTCTTGCGGGGAGCGACATACTTGTAGAACTCGCGGGTGAAGGGTATCTCATAGCCTATCTTACTGGCTTTCTCATCGACCCAACCATCGGGGGCGTAGGGCAACACGTTCTGCTGCATATAGGCCTCGATGTCTTCCTTGAACGGGATGTTCTCGGTATCCTTCAGACTCTTGTCGGGCTGGGGCTTGCCGCGCTTCAGGATGGGGCTCCCATTCTCGTCACGCAGGGGGCGCTCCACCACCACCTTGGTGTACTTGAAGTCCTCATTGTCCTTCACCTTGCTCTCCACCACCAGTTCGCCGTCACTGTACACGCCATCGGCAAACGCCATGTAAGCACGGCTCACGAGGGCGATGCAACGGTCGGTGAACTCATTGCGCTTGTTACCGAGGCTCTTCCTACGCTTCTCGCAGCACTTGCTGGCATCAATCAACTGCACCTTGCCAGCACGCTCTGGCGCTTTGTCCTTGGTCACGACCCAGATGTAGGTAGCGATGCCCGTGTTGTAGAACATGTCGTTGGGTATCTGCACGATGGCCTCTAGCCAGTCGTTGTCGAGCAGATAGCCACGGATGTTGCTCTCGCCGCTGCCCGCATCGCCCTTGAACAGCGGACTGCCATTCTGGATGATGGCCATGCGGCCTGTGTCCTTGAGTTTGGCGATGCCGTTGAGCATGAACAACTGCTGGCTGTCACCAATGGCAGGCAGACCTGGAGCGAACCGCCCTAGGTCGCCACGCTTTTGCTCCTCCTCCACCGCCTTGCGCTCGTTCTTCCACTCAATGCCGAAGGGGGGATTGCTGATGATGTAGTCGAAGGTGTAGCCCTCAAATTTGTCATCCGAGAGCGTGTTGCCGTGACGCATGTTGTCGGCATCACCGCCCTTGATGAGCACGTTGGCTTTAGCTATGGCAAAGGTCTGCTCGTTCAGCTCCTGGCCGAACTCAGTTATCTGGGCATCGGGGTCAATCTCCAGCAGTTTCTCGCTCAGGCAGTCGAGCATCTGGCTGGTGCCCATCGCCATGTCGTAGACGGTGGCGGTCACGCCCTCATCGGCAAGCCGCTCACGTTGTGGTGCTACCAGCAGTTCGGTCATCAGATAGATGATGTCGCGGGCAGTGAAGTGGGCTCCCGCCTGTTCGTCATAGGACTCAGAGAACTTTCTGACCAACTCCTCGAAGATGTAGCCCATGTCGACGGCACTGATTTCGTCTGCTCCCATGTAGGCTTTCTTTGAGCAGAACTCTTGTATGACATTGTATAGGATGCCGTTGTGGTCGAGTTTGGTAATCTCCTTATCGAAGTCAAACTTCTCGATGATGTCAACCACATTCTCGCTGAAGTGGTTCAGATAGCTGCGGAAGTTATCGGCGATGTTCTCGGCATCGCTCAGCAGCCCCTCGAAGGTGAAGGGCGAGGTGTTATAGAAGTCATAACCCGAGGCAGTGGTAAGGAAGCCTTTCCTGACCACCAGCCCGCGCTCATCGCAGGTCTTGTTCATCTTCAGCACCGCCTCCTTGGTGGGAGCCAGCGTATCGCTAAAACGCTTGATAACGCACATGGGCAAGATGACGTTGCCATACTCATGGGGCTTGTAGGTGCCCACCAGTTTGTCGGCAATCGCCCAGATGAGGTTCGCTTTCTCTTGTATGTTGACGGTTGTCCGTTTCTGTAATTCTTCGGTTGACATGTGTCTCTTTGTTACTGTTGATAAGGTGACGGCAAAGATAGTAAAAATATTAGAAAGAAGCAAGCGAGGAAGCCCAAAAGCCCTCCTCGCTTGTAATCTCGTCAAGTTCTCGTTACCTTATCTCCTATGCTTCCGCGCAATCTTGAGTTCTCGGTCATATTGCCTTTTCAACGCATTAAGCCCTCGAGTGGTTGCCTTCTGAGAATCGCATAAACGAAACTCGCTCGTACCTCCTTGCCTCAGACGGTTGACATTGAAAAAAATGCGCTCGCAACAACAGATGAATCATTGATTGGGAACTTCAAACAAATAATCGCTGAACAGATACCATATTTTTGCTCTTTGTAAAAGGAAGTTAAATATTGTTTAGAGCTATGCGAGGGGGCAACAGGTATATACTTCCCAAAATTTTTTCCAAAAAATCTCGGACAAATGAAATAACACTGACTAAATATCGTTTAAAAATTGAAAAGTTTCATAAGTGGGTCTTGGTTGTCGTTTACGGCGACAATTGGGACCTGTTTTTCTAGCGTCTAAAGAAATCTCCTATGGAATCGGTATTGAACCAGCACAACAAGCAGGAATACCCGCCCATGCACACGGCGGAGCATATCCTGAACGCAACGATGGTGCGGATGGTGGGGTGCGGACGGCACGTCAGCGCCCACGTCGAGCGCACCAAGTCGAAGTTGGACTATGTCCTGGACCGCGCGCTGACAGATGCCGAGGTGCGTGCCATCGAGGCCGCCGTCAACGAGGTGATTGCCGCCGACCTGCCGGTCACGGTGGAGTATGCCCGTCAGGCCGACGTGGCCCACCGCTTCAACCTTGAGCGTCTGCCCGAGGGGGCGAGCGAGACGGTGCGCATCGTGCGGGTGGGCGACTATGACGAGTGTCTGTGCGCTGGTGCCCACGTTGAGCACACGTCGCAGATTGGCCAGTTCCGCATCACGTCGACGCGGTGGCAGGACGGCCGGCAGCGCATCGTCTTCCGCCTCTCGTAGCCCCTCGCTGTGGGGCGGTCACAAGCCATTGCTGGCGGAATGTGGCAAAAAATCGCACATTCCGCCAGCAATGAGTGTTTGTCCGTATGCCCTTGCCCCAGGGGCAGGTTACGACTGGCGGATGTGGACATCGGTCTGGGGGAAGGGAATCTCGATGCCGCCCTGGTTGAGCGCGTCGTAGATGTGCTCCTTGATGCGGGCCAGGTCGACCAGACGCGTCTTGACCGGTGTCCAGAGCGCCACCTTGAGGTCGACGCTGCTCTCGCCGAAGTTGTCGAACAGCACCTGGATGCCTTTCTTCTTGTCATAGCAGTCGAGGCTACTCAGGCGGTCGATGATGAGCTGGCGCACGTGGTCGACGTGAGAGCCGTAGGCCACGCCCACGCTGAGCTGCGCTAGCTCGTAGCCGTGGTTCTGCGTCAGGTTCTTGAAGTTCTTGCTGAAGAGCTGGCTGTTGAGAAACGCGATGACCGACCCATCGAGCGTCTCGACCATCGTGCTCTGATAGTTGATGTTGGTGACGCGACCACGCACCCCATCACACTCAATCAGGTCGCCTATCTTGACGCGCCCGCTCATGAGCGACAGGCCATAGAAGAGGTTCTCAAGGGTGTCTTTCATAGCAAAACCGATACCGGTCGAGAGACCTGTCAAAATCAGCGTGATGCCGGCGCGGTTGACCTCCAGCGTGACCATGCAGATGTAGATGAACAGTCCCCAGCCCAGGTACTTCATGAGATTCATGCTCAGCGACACCACCTTGTTGCGCGTGCCGCTGCGGCGCTCCTTCCACAGCACGTATGCGTTGATGACAATGTAGATGAGGTAGTTGAACACAAATCCCAATGCCACCAGGGCGATGACCCTGCCCAGGGTGATGACTATCACATCGGGGATGTCAATCAGGCGGAAGGTGAGCATGCGCTTGCACCACTCGGTGAGGTCAAACACGCGGGCGGCCCAGTAGATGGACCAGGCCACGCTGAACGTGGCGGCTATGGGGATAATCATCTTGTAGACCGCGTCGTAGAACCACGTCTGGCGTATGTTTGCGTCCTTGTTGATGTGCTTGGACTCATATCGGTGCAGAAGGTCATAGGTGACGGTGATGGTTTGTATCATGGTCAGCTGAACTATCCACCAGATGAGTACCTGGACACTCATCAGGGTGTATCCGCTCCAGGCCATGCACAGCGAGATGACCATGGCCAGCAGTGAGCAGCGGGTGTAGAACATGTCGGTGCGAGGCATGCGGTGGTTGTGCCGGCGGATGACCCACCACTGCCACAGTGTGCACACCAGCAGGATGATGGGGAAGGTGAGATTGACCATGGTGTTGGGCATGAAGGTGATGCGGTAGATAAACACCACCAGACCCACAACGGTGATGGGGATGTAGAGACGTAGCCCACTCATGACCGTGTCGCCGTCAAGCCTGATGAGCAGCGAGAGCATGATGACCACCAGCAGCCAGGCATACTCGCTGAGCAGCCTGGTGGCCATAATCATGAAATTGTGGTTCTGCAGGGTGAACGAGAAGACCAGTGTGATGATGGCAAACAGCGCGGCACTGACGGCGATGATGATGCCCTTGCGTTTCTTCCTGAACGTGTCGCTGATCCAGCGCTTGGGGATGAGATAGCGGATGACAACGGTGCTGACCGTGCCTGTGACGATGACATAGAAGATGATGAACAAGAACAAGAACAGCACCAGGTTGCCGCGCCAGTCGCTGCGTGTCTCGCCTGTGGGACGGTACTTGTCGGTCAGGTCGAAGCTGGCCTGACGCCAGTAGCGCGGCATGCCATGCATGATGGTGAAGTAAGCGTCGCCGCCGTTGACAAAGATGTTGCGCTGGATGTCCTCGTAGGCCTTGAGAGCAAACTCGTTGAGGACTTTTGCCTTGGTGAGAATCTCGTTGCTTCGCTCCTGTGTCTTCTCAATCTGCACCTGCTGCACGGCCATGTCGTGAGCGATGACATCGGCCAGACGGATGCAGCTGTCGCGGTCGGCCCTCATCTGGGGGGTGGTGAGCAGAAAGTCGGGGATGCTCTCAAGTGAACGCACCAGGTGGACATACTGCTTGACTTGGTCGTTATATTGCTTGGCAAAGACCTCAAAGGGGAGCATCCGGCTCGACATGTGGTCGTAGAGCTGGGTGGCCTCGTTGCAGGCGTAGGCCAAGTCGAAGACATAGTTGGACTTCTGCGAGTAGAGCATCAGCTCAATCTGCTGGCTGCGGTCCATGACCTGCAGCATCATCTGGTCGAAGCGGCGGTTCATCTCGGCAAACCGCTGCATGCGCTGCAGCTGCTCGTGATGTGTGTTGGCCAGCTCGGTGCGCAGCACGCTCAGGGTCTGCCCCATGTTGCGCTCCTTGAGCACAGCCCCGGCGGGTAGGGCCGCCATCATCACCATGACCCACATGATCAGTTGCTTGATTTTCATTGTCATTGAGTAGTAATTTTTGTTTCGGATTTGCAGGGATGTTTATTATTCAGTTTTGTTTTTAGTAATAGAGAAGTAGGGTAGTGGGACCGATACATGATGGCGGCTGCACTAGTTCCCGCCACAATCATGTAACGGCTTTACTACTTTACTACTTTACAAGTTTACTACTTTACTACCAAAAAACGTCCAACGTGTCATTTCACCAGCAGGAACACAAGCAGTGCGATGAGCACAAGCCAGATGAGGCAACTGCCGCAGTTGACGTTCACCATCTTGCCCCCCTGTGGCTGGTCGCCCTGTTGCGGCTCACGGGCATTGGGGTCAAAGCGACTGTTGTAGTTCAGGGGGCTGGGCAGACCCTCGTGATGGTCAATGAGTATCTGCCGAGGCGCGCCACCGCGATAGGGGCCGATGCAACCGGCTCGCTCCAGCTGAGCAATGATGTCTTGAGCACGCTCGATAGGGATGTTGAAGTAGTCGCGGAGCATCATCGGGGTGATGGCACTGCACTGCGACAAGTAGCGCACCGCCTCGTCGTAGAGCGGGTCACGCCCGTCTCCGCCCAGCTGCGAGGGCAAGGGAGGTGGTGCCTGAACAGGCTGTGCCACAGCCTCGGGCTGTGAACGCTGGGGCTGACGCAAACTGGGCTGTGATGGCTGCTCTGGCGAAGGCTCAGGGTCGCGCCGCAACTCGAGCGAGCCATCGTCAAGAGGCACATAGGCGTAGTCACCCACTATCTCGAGTTGTGTCAGGCACTGTGGACACACGGTTTTGTACTGGCTGGCAATCAGTGCCTCGGCACTCAGGTCAAGGCTCTTGCCACACTTGGGACAGGTATATTTCATCAATCAATCTTACGGTAGTTCAGAATGGGCAAAGGTAGTAATATTTTCAATAATTTCGGGCAAATTTGATGAAAAATTTGGTGTTCTCCCACTTTTGACCTACCTTTGCACAAAGAGGTCGCTGAAAAAGTACAGGCAAATAATTGATTTGCTTAACGATGGATATATTCAAACCTAGATTTGAATAAATTAACTGCAGATTTTGTGATATTTCAAACTATATTCAAGAAATATTCGCGTTTCATTCGCGTAATTCGCGGTTTATTACTTTTTTCAGCAGCCTCCACAAATGGGGAGTGGGCATCGGACATCGAGCAATCGGCCTACTGCCACAACCCGCAACCCATCACTAGCAACCCGCAACCCATCACCACCAACACCTATGAAGAAAACCCTGACACTCCTATTCGTGACCCTGCTGCTGACTGTCGCCGGCATGCAGGCACAGACGGGCGACTTGCCTCGCTCCACACCTGCCCAGCAAGGGATGAGCACGCTGGCCGTCAAGCAATTCGTTGACTCGCTTCTGGCCTTGCCTGCAACCGAAATTCACCATGTGATGGTCGTGCGGCATGGCCATGTCGTGGCCGAGGTGCATCCGGCACCTTTCCGCGCCGAGGACACACACACGCTCTACTCGGCCAGCAAGACCTTTGTCGCCCTGGCCGTGGGGCTGGCCATTGCCGACAACCGCCTGCGTCTGGACGACCGTGTGGCAGCCATCATGCACGACCATCTGCCCGACACCGTCAGTGACGAGCTGGCTCAGATGACCGTGGCCCACCTGCTGACCATGAGCAGCGGCATCACGCCCGACTGGCACTTGCGCAACGCGACTGTCGACTGGACGGACACATGGCTGGCCAAGCCTGTCAAAGCACCTGGCGAGCACCTGCTCTACGACTCGATGGCGACCTACCTGCTCTCGGCCATGGTGCAGCGCGTCATGGGCAAGACGGTGTTGCAGCTGCTCGAAGAGCGTCTGCTGGCACCGATGCACATCACCGAAGCCGAGTGGGAACTCAGTCCCGAGGGCATCTGCACAGGCGGATGGGGACTGCGCATACAGGCCGAATCGCTGGCCAAGGTGGGGCTGCTGATGCTGCAGCGCGGGCAGTGGGATGGTCGACAACTGGTGCCAGAGCAGTGGATTGACCAGATGACCGAGCGACACATCAACGTCGACAACGCATCCAGCCAAGCACCCACCGACGGCAATCAGGGATACGGCTACCAGCTGTGGCGCTGCAAGTGGCCCACTGCTTACCGCATGGACGGGGCTTACGGCCAGTATGTGGTGGTGGACCCTGCCACCGACATGGTGGTGGTCATCCTGGGGCTGAGCCGACATGGACATGACGAGCTGGGATGCATCTGGCGACAGCTGATGCCTGCTGTGGACAGCAGCGACAAGGACGTCAGAGGGGCCGAGCGCAAGCTCGCCGCCACATGCACACAGGCTGCACTGCCGCTGCCACAGGGCAAGCGACGATCGACCCGGCTGGCCAATGCCGACTTCAAGCTGCAATCCAACTCCGAGGACATCGACTTGATTAAGGTCACCGAGAGCGGACAGCAGATGGCCATGCGCCTCTACTTCCGCGACGGCCATGACGAGACCATCGCCATCGGCCATGGACAGTGGACCTACAGCCACCTCACCGGAGTGCCGCCATATTCCATCGTCTGCCGCAACCGCTTTGCAGGCCTGCGACACAACTTTGTCGCCGCTGCGGCATACGCATGGACAACGGCCACCACACTCACCGTGCAGCTGCACTATGTCAACTGGATCAGCGCCATGACACTGGTGTTTGACACCACTGCCTCCACTGTCACCCTCACCAACAACTACGGCCAGCCACAAATCATCCCCTGCGCCATCGTGAAGCAGTAAAATTGGGCTGTGATGAGAGAGATTGCCGACATTGGGCTCGTGAAGCAGGGCTATCTGGGCTATCTGCGCGTCGAGAGGGGGCTGGCCGAGAATACTGCAGCCGCATACGCCAGCGACGTGGACAAGCTCATTGGCTACCTGGACGAGCAGCGCATCGCGGTGGAGAAGGCCACCACCGACGACCTGGACCACTTTGTCGCTGCGCTGCACGACCTGGGCATTGGACCACGCTCGGTGGCACGCATCATCTCGGGCATCAAGAGCTTCTACAAGTACATGCGGCTTGAGGGCTTTACCGACCATAACCCAACACAGCTGCTCGACTCGCCGCAGCTGGGACGACATCTGCCCGAGGTGCTCACCCTCGACGAAATCGACCGAATGGAGGCCTGCATCGACATGAGCACACCCGAGGGAATACGCAACAGGGCCATCATCGAGACGATGTATGGCTGCGGACTGCGAGTGAGCGAGCTGGTGGGGCTGCAGATGTCGCTTGTCTATGCCGACGAGGAGTTCATCGTGGTGCGAGGCAAGGGCGACAAGCAGCGACTGGTGCCCATCTCGCAGGTGGCTCTGCAGCTGATTGAGCACTATGTGAGGCAGGTACGCCAGACGCTGGTTGTCCGCCGTGGATGTGAGGACATCTTGTTCCTCAACCGACGCGGCGGACAACTGTCGCGACAGATGGTGTTCATCGTCATCAAGGGGCTGTGCGAGATGGCTGGCATAAACAAGCGTGTGAGCCCGCACACGCTGCGACACTCGTTTGCAACACATCTGCTCGAGGGGGGAGCAAACCTGCGCGCCATACAGCAGATGCTGGGACATGAGAGCATCACCACCACCGAGGTCTATGTCCACATCGATCGCTCGCGCCTGCGCCGCGAAATCTTGCAGCACCACCCGCGCAACGCCAGGTAGGCGTGTAGGCATCCTCTTCAGTGATGGGTTCCAGCGAGCCTCCCCTCCCCTTTCCCAAAGGGGAGGGGCTAGGGGTGGGGTTTTGAGGCAATGCTCAATCCTCAATGCACAATGACTGTCTGGCAGCTTCCCCTCCCCTTTCCCAAGAGGCTGTTGAAAAAGTACAGGCAAATAAACCATAACTTCAGGGAAGTTATGGTTTAGAGGCGAGGCCGAGGGCAGGTCAGTCATGTTTTAACATTTGGCGAAAAAGAACCGTCCCCAATTCGCCAAAAAAGAATGCCGCCCCCATTGTGGGGGCGGCATTCATTGAGGGGATAATCAGACGATTACCAGCCGGGGTTCTGGGTGGTACCGTCGTGGCTGTTCTTGATCTGGTTGGTGGGGATGGGATAGAAGTAGTACTTCTTGTCGAAGGTGCGCTGTGCGGTCCAGGGCACTGCGTAGCCATTGTCAAGCACCACCTCGCAGTCGGGCACGGCGGCCAGGTTGGCACCGCGCACGATGTTGGGATACTTGCTGGTGTCCAGCTTGTCGAGCTGGTGCCAACGCACGAGATCCCAGTAGCGGTTGCCGTCGGTCATGAGCTCGCAGCGACGAGCGCGGCGAATCTCCCAAATCAGGCTGCTCACGCCATGGTTGTTGGCGGGGTCAGCCTCGGGGTTCAGGGTCAGTCCGGGCAGACCGGCACGCTGCTGCAGCTTGTTGACACTGTTGTCCAGGTCGCTCTGGGTGATGTTGCCCAGCTCGGCCTTAGCCTCGGCAAAGTTCAGATAAATCTGAGCCAGCCAGTAGATAGGAGCGTCGGTGTAACCGGTGCCGATGTTGTTGCAGTAGTAAATCTGCGACGTGGCGCTGGGGTCACCCATCTTGTCGGTGTAGTACTTGGCGATGGTGTAGGCCGTCGACGAGGTCATCTCGGCCAGGTCGCCGCGGGCATTGCCGTGACCCTTGAATGCCAGGGTGTGGTCGATGAGCACGCCCAGGCGCTTGTCGCGCACGCTCAGCATCTTGTCCAGGTTGTACTTGCCGTCGATGAGCTCGGGAGCGTCATCGGTGTCCAGGCCGGTGGTGGCCAGGGGCTTGCCGTCGGTGAAGAGGAATGCGTCGATGGCGTCCTTGCTGATGCCGCTCTGGGCGGTCGAGCCGCTGGTGTAGTCGACGGTGCTGTGACCCAGCACATCTTTCTCATAGTGGCGGCAGAAGATCACCTCGCTGTTGCCCGTCAGGCTCAGGGCGTTGTAGATCTCACCATAGTTCTCGGTGAGGCTGTAACCGCCTCCCATAATCTGCTGCGAGGCGCTGACGCACTCGCTGAGGTAGGTCTGCGCACGGTTGGCATCGGCAGCCTTGCCGTTGTCGGCCTGGGTGCGATACTTGCAGTAGGTGCCCTCAAAGAGGCAGATCTCGCTCTTCATGGCCAGTGCCAGGTCCTTGCTCCACGACACCTTGTTGCCATTGCCGATGTTGGCGATGGCATAGTTCAGGTCTTCAAGCACCTTGTCCATGACCACATCGCGGTCGGTGCGAGTGCCAGAGACATACTCATCGTCGGTGCTGAGCACCACATGGTCTTGCCACTGCACGTCGCCATAGCGCTTGACCAGCAGATAGTAGTTATAGGCGCGGTTCAGGCGGGCGATAGCCATGTACTTGGCTTTGACATCGTCGGCCAGGGTCGACGAGGTCATGCCCTCGAGCAGATAGTTGCTGCGGCGAATCTCGGTGAACGGCGAGTTCCATGACGAGGAACTCTGCGGCACGCTGGTGAAAGTCCAGTTCTCAAACTCGCGGTAGACCTGGTCGTCGGTCAGTGTCGAGAAGTAGAACGATCCGCCTGTTCCTTGATAACCGTAGCCCGAGAAGTTGCCATACATCGAGTTGGTGTAGTTCTCGACCTGTGTGGCGTTGTTCCAGAAACTGGGGTCGTTGGTAAACTTGTCGCGCGGTGTGACATCGAGCATGTCATTGCAACCGGCCATGGCCAGTGTCAGGCCGACAAGTCCCAGTAAATATGCTTTTTTCATATATTTCAAATTTTCTGAAAGATTAATTTAAGTGTTTTGAGTTTCAAGTTTTCTGTTTCAAGCATTCGATTGAATGTCTACAAACTTTAAACTATAAACTATAAACTGTGTTAGAAAGTCAGCTGCAAGCCGAACGACCAGCTGCGGGTCATAGGATAGGTACGGCCCCAGGTGCCATAGCCCAGCGCGCCCTGACCGGCGTTCATCTCGGGGTCGATGGGCAGGTTGCCGCTGCCCTTGTGCAGCAGACACAGGTTGTTGACGCTGGCATAGAAGCGCAGACGCTGGATGTAGACCTTCTTGGTCAGCTCGGTGGGCAGGGTGTAGCCCAGAGTGACGTTCTTCAGGCGCAGATAGCTCATGTCGACCAGATACTTGGTCTGGGGATAGTAGTTGTGGCAACCACCCTCACCGGCCACGCCGGTGACATTGCCGCCATACTCGTTGCCGGGATAGAGGCAGGGGAAGTCGTTGCTCTCGCTGATGTTGACGATGCCATTGGCAGGGTCATAGACATTGTAGCTCGTCTGGTTGGCATAGATGGCAAGGTCGGCCTCACGCATCATCGGGAAGACAAATGCCGACTGGGTCCACATGTCGCGCTTGCCCACGCCCTGGAAGAACAGGTCGAGGTCAAAGCCCTTGAACGTGCCGCCCAGGCGGAAGCTGTACTCATAACGCGGCAGGCAGTTGCCGATGACCTTGAGGTCGCCGTGATTGTCCTCGGTGCCGTCGCCGCCATCAATCTTGCCGTCATTGTTCAGATCCTTGTACTTGATGTCGCCGGGGCCGAAGACGAAGTTCTGCGTCTGGATGCCGGTCTGGTCGGCGATACCGTCCTTGTAGATCCACTTGCCATTGTCATCCTTGCCGTTGAAGTCGGCCTCGGTGAAGTAGCGGTCGGTCTCGAAGCCCCAGATGTCGCCCCAAGTCATGCCCTCGTAGGCATAGGTCGGGTCGAGCGGGTGGCCCACCTGCTTGGTGTCCTGGCTCCACTTGGTCACCTTGACCTTGCTGTCGCCGATGCTGAAGTTGGCATACAGGCCCAGGTCCTTGTTGATCTGCTTGCGCCAGTTGATGGTCACCTCCCAGCCACGCGAACGCAGCGTACCATTGTTCATGTAGGGGGTGCTTGCACCCACGCTGGGGGGCAGAGCTGCACCGGGTGCGAGCATGTCGGTGGTCAGACGCTGGAACCACTCGGCGCTCAGCGTAATCTGGTCGTTGAGGAAGCCCAGGTCAAGACCGACGTTGGTGGTCTTGATGCGCTCCCAGGTCAGTGTGGGAGACACCCAGGTGGGGATGCCGAACGAGTTGAGCTTGGCAGTGCCGGTGCCCAGATAGTTCATCTGGCTGGCGGCGATGGTGCTCAGGAACATGTTGCTACCCACGGCCTCGTTGCCGATCGTACCGTAGGAGAAGCGTACCTTACCGTTCGACACCACGTCGCGAATCTTGTCCCAGTAAGCCTCCTGGCTGAAGCGATAGCCCAGCGAGAACGAGGGGAAGAATGCCCAGCGGTCGCTGGCGGGGAAGCTCGACGAACCGTCGTAGCGGCCGTTGACCTCAAACAGATAGATGCCCTTGTAGTCATAGTTGATACGGGCAAAGTAACCGGCCGTTGCATAGTCGCCACGGAACCAGGGCAGCAGGTTGCTCGTGCCGCTGGTGCTGCTAGTGATGGTCGAGCGAGTCAGGTCGCCGTAGGCCAGGTTCAGCTCGGGATAGTCGGTCGAGTAGAGCTCCTTGCGGTCGGCGCGGAAGTAGTCATATTTGCGCTTCTCGCCGGTGACACCGGCCATGACCTTGATGTTGTGAGCGTCGTTGATGCTCTTCATGTACTCCAGATAGGCGTTGCCCGTCCAGGTGCCGGCCTTGATGTTCTGGCGCGATGTGCCCGAACTGCTCTGGCCAACGATGTAACCCGGGTTGACACCGCTCCAGTTCATGCCGTAGATGGGGAAGTCGCTCCACGACATGTTGGCGTTGTTCACCTGATAGGTGAAGTCGGCGTTCAGGGTCAGGTCCTTGGTGAGGTGTGCGCGGATAAAGGCGGTGGCCTTGAGCTCGTCGTTCATGATGCGACGGCGGTCGGCCTGCTTCTGCATGGCGATGACGCGGAAGTCGTTGCCGTCAATCGAGCCGCTGGGGATGAAGAACGAACCCCAACGCCAGATGTACTGGTACATGTTGTTGTAGGTCTCGGCGCGGTTCATGTTGCGGCGGTTGAAGGTCATGCGGGCACCCACGGTCAGCCAGTCGGTGACGTCGGTCGAGAAGTTGACGCTGGCGTTGTAGCGCTGACGCTTGCCGGTGTTCCAGGGCATGAGGTCCTCCTTGCCACTGTAGCCGAAGGCGGCGCGGAAGGTGGTGCGGCCGCTCGAGCCGTCCACACTCACGTTGTGGCTCTGAGAGGGAGCGGCGTTCTGATACCAAATCTTCTTGATGTCGAAGTCGGCATAGTAGAACGGCTGGTTGCCAACAAAGCGATAGTCACCCACGTTGTTCTCGTCGACGTAGGGGCGCATCTCGCCGTAGCCAATCTTGCCGCTGTTCTGCTCTTTCCACTTCTCGGCGTAGGGCAGCAGCTGGTCGAAGTACATACCGAACAGCTCGACCGATGCGCCCGGCGACTGACGCTCCTTGGCCATCAGAGCGGCCTTGAGCTGGGTGGGCACGTCGGGGAAGTCGGGCAGATAAGTTGCGTGATCCCACGCGAAGTTGTTGTCATAGCGGATGTTGATGCGGTCTTCCTTCTTACCGGTCTTGGTGGTGATGAGGATGACACCGAATGCGGCGCGCGTGCCATAGATGGCGGCCGACGACGCATCCTTGAGCACACTCACTGTGGCGATGTCGGCACCGTTGATCATCGACAGGTCGTCGACGGCAACACCGTCAACCACAATCAGGGGGTTGGACACGGCACCGTTGCTCAGCGTACCCACGCCACGGATGGTGAGCGAGGGAGAGTCCTCGAGGCTGCCGCTGTTGCTGATCACCGTCAGGCCGGGCACTGCACCCTGCAGAGCCTTGGCCACGTCCTGCTCGGGACGCGACGAGAGGGTCTTGTCAACATCGACCACCGACACGGCACCGGTGAGGTTGACCTTCTTCTGCTGGCCGTAACCCACCACCACGACCTCGTCGAGCAGTGCGTTGTCCTCCTCAAGGACCACGCTCAGGTTTGCACCTTGGTTGAGGGTGACTGTCTTGTAGCCAATATACGAGACTTGAATCTTGCCCTTGCCCGAAGTCTTGAGCGAGAATCGTCCGTTGACATCGGTTGCTGTACCACGGGTGGTACCCACCTCTTGCACACTGGCACCAATGACGGGTTCACCGTTGGCATCGGTCACAGTGCCAGTCACTGTGCTGGTCTGTGCCATGGCAACAAAGCCCACACCCGAGTCCATCGACGTGAACCCGGCGGGAGCCCCGCAAGCCAGAGCCAGTGCAGCTAACAATACGCATTGTTTTTTCATAAGCACATGTTTTTGATTAAGTTATTAAATTGTTTGTTTCCGTCTAGTCATTATCATTATTGCTTCTCGCCCAGCCGTTGCAAATCCGGTCATGCGAAAATCGGCACAAAATTGAAGATATTTTTTGAAACAAGCAAATTTTTTAAGGGATTTTTTGCGATATGGTGCAGTTGCATCAGTTAAACCGTTGAATCTGGTTATTGTTCCGCGGAAGAATGGACATTCTTGCTACCCAAAACGACACCAAATGCGACTACTGCACATGGTCACCACAATAAACTGAAATCAATAGTCGGCTAATTTTATTGAGTTTGATGTGCAAAAAAAACTAAAAAAATTTGCCTATGTTGTCAAAATTCTTCAAATTTGTAGCTTGAATTGCGAAATATAGAGCAATATATTTGCAATCTAGAATGTAAACAGTTGTTAAACAACTTGATAACATATAGGCAAAATGCATCCTGCTGGCTTTTGAGCCACTTGTCCCAAGGGCATGGGCAAGCAAAATTTACCCAAAGGGTAGGCATTTGCGAGCGGCAGACTATGCTATTGAACAATTATAAACTTGAAGAACCAAAATATTTAATGATTAGTAACATAAATTTTGTTTCACTAAAAAACATGTGCGTATGAAAAAACAATGTGTATTGTTGGCCGCGCTGGCCATCGCATGCGGAGCTCCCGCGGGGTTGACTTCGGTCGACCACCTGGGCTTCGCTGCCATGGCGCAGGCCAACAGTGGCAAGGTGACCGGTGTTGTCAAGGACAGCAACGGTGAGCCTCTGATTGGCGTGACGGTCAAGGTCAAAGGCACCAACATCGGTACCGTGACCGACCTGAACGGTAATTATTCGATCAAGGCCAATCCCAGCCAGACGCTGGAGTTCAGCTACATCGGCTATGACGCTATCTCGGTGCCAGCATCGCAGGCTGCGCAGGTGGTGATGCTCAACAATGAGCGCCAGCTCGATGAGGTGGTGGTCACTGCCGAGTTCGGTATGAAACGTGTGGCCCGCACGGTGGGCTCATCGGTTCAGAACGTCAAGGCAGCCGACATTGTGGAGTCGGGACGTACCGACTTCATCAGCGCTCTTCAGGGCCGTGTGTCGGGTATGAATGTGATCAGCTCGGGTGGTGCTCCCGGCGCATCGACATCGGTGGTGCTGCGCAGTGCTACCTCGCTGTCGGGAAACAACCAGCCACTCTATGTCGTGGACGGTATCCCGATGAACAACACGTCGTTCAACTCGACCGAGGGTCTGGCCGGTGGCGACGACATCATGGGACTGACGGTACGAAACACCGACTATGCTAGCCGTGGTAACGACTTCAACCCCGAGGACATCGAGAGCATGACGGTGCTGAAGGGTGCAGCCGCAGCAGCCCTGTATGGTAGCGACGCATCGAATGGTGCCATCATCATCACCACCAAGAAAGGTCGTTCGGGACGAGCCCGCATCACCTACAGCAACCAGTTCAGCTGGAGCAAGGCGTATGGATGGCCCAAGATTCAGGACACCTACACCAACGGTGCCTACGGAGCCACCAACTACTACTACACCAACCACTATGGTGGCTTGTATGACGGCTCTATCCCCTACTACGACAATGCAAAGGCTGTGCTGCAGACCGGTACGCTGATGAAGCACAACATCGCCCTTGAGACAGGTAACGACAAGATGAGCCTGCGTGCCAGCGCGTCGTTTATCAACCAGGACGGTGTGGTCAAGACAACCGACCTCAAGCGCACCAACCTGTCGCTGGCCGGACGGGCCGAGCTCACCAAGTGGCTCCACTTGGAGGGCAGCATGCAGTATGTCAACTTCAAGAACCACAAGGCACTGCGTGGCGCCGATGGCCCCATCGCCCGCTCTTATCGCTGGCCCAATGTGGATGACATGAGCAACATCTATGCCGAGGACGGCGCTCACATGCGCTATCCCAACTACTACACCGACGGTGACCTGCTGAACCCGCTGTTCGGATTGATGAAGAACAAACTCTATGACGAGACCGACCGCTTCATCAGCGCCTTCTCGCTCAACTTCACTCCCATCGACCATTTCTATCTGCGCGCGCAGTTTGGTTGGGACGTGTCGAGCTCGAGCTACGAGTCGGGCATACACCCCTACTATCGCACCTATAACCTGACCAGTGACGATGCCAACAACTCGGGTTCCTATAGCATGACCAAGTACAACAACAGCGACCCGACCATCAACATCCTGGCCGGCTACAACAACACGTTCAACGACAAGTTCACACTGGGTGTGCAGGTGGGTTACCACCAGCTGGAGAACGCCGTGAAGAGCCTCTCGTCGTCGGGCACCAACTTCGCCATTCTGGACATGTTCTCAATCAACAACTGTACGCCTGCCTCGGTGGTGAGCAGCAAGCGCTCGACCAAGCGCCGCATCCAGGCTATCTCGGGTGCGTTGGAGCTGGGCTGGAACAACATGCTGTTTGCCAACTTCCGCTTCCGCAACGACTGGTCGTCGACCCTGCCTGTGAACAACCGCAGCTACTTCTATCCCGCAGGAGAGTTGTCGTGGGTCATCACTGAGCTCAAGCCCCTCAAGGACCTGAACTGGCTCAACTACCTGAAGCTGCGCGGCGCAATCGCACAGGTCGGTAAGGATGCCCGCCCGTTGAGCATCAACCCCGAGCTGGAGAAGACGGGTCTGAGCGGTGGTGGCTACAAGTATGGCTTCACCGGCCCCAACCCCAACCTGAAGCCCGAGATGACCACCAGCTATGAGGTGGGTATTGAAGGCCGCTTCTGGAACAACAGGGTCAACGCCGACTTCACCTGGTTCAAGACCCACTGCGAGGACCAGATCGTGCAAGGCTTCCGCATGTCCTACGCCACGGGATTCGTGCTGAACACACTGAACGTGGGTACGTTTAACACTTGGGGCTGGGAAGGCCACGTTGATGTGGATGTCGTCAAGACCAAAGACGTGACATGGAACATCGGACTGAACTTGTCGCACACCAGCAGCAAGATGACCGACCTGCCCAAGGCTGTGACTGAGTACTACAATGCCTATACTTGGAACTATGGCAACGTGCGCAACGGTACCACCGTGGGCCAGCCCATCACCACCTATTCGGCACTCGCACTCGAGCGCAACAACAAGGGTGAGGTGCTCATCAACCCCACCACCGGTCTGCCCATCGTGGGCACCGACTGGAAGGTCATTGGCGACCGTGAGCCCAAGCTGCGCTTTGGTATCACCACCGCCTTGCGATGGAAGAGCTGGCGTCTGAGCGCCATGTTCCAGGGCCGCTACCACGCCAGCGTCTACAACGCCACGATGCGCGAGATGATGGCCCGCGGCTTCAGCCCGCAATCGGTCGAGCTGCGTCAGGACGACGCAACCTATGTGTTCAACGGCGTGCTCAAGGACGGCTGGGAGAACACCGAGACTCCGCACTACAACACCATCGGTGTCAACTTTGCACACTATGGCGGCACAGCGCTGTACAATGCCGACCACGAGTCGTGGGTGCAGAACGGCATCAACTACATCCGTTGCCAGGAGCTGCGTCTGACCTACATTGTTCCTGAGGCTTGGCTCAAGCGTGTTACCCGCAACATCATGCAGAACGCCAGCGTCTATGTGTCTGGAAATGACCTGTTCACCATCACCAACTATACGGGTATCGACGTGGCAGGCAACACGATGAGTGCTGCAGCCGGTGGTACCGGTGGTGAGGGATACGACTACTGGTCGCTGCCCAGCCCGCGCACGTTCTCGTTCGGTCTGAGCGTAACATTCTAATGTTTCACCATATATAATATTATAAGATATGAAAAAACATTCTATCATATATGTGCTAGCATCCTTGTTCGTGGCTCTGTCGATGGTGAGCTGCGACAGCTATCTGGATGTGAACCGCAATGAGGACGCTCCCGACTATGTGGACGCGCACCTCTATCTGGCAGGTATCGAGCAGGAGTACTTCGGTCTGTACTGGGACATCCGCGCTCTGGCACCGCTGACCCAGATGATGGGTACAAGCAGCTATACATCGTTTGCCACACACTACTATAGCCTGGCCAGCGATGCCGGCGGCGAGATGTGGCGAATGGTCTACTGGAACCAGGGCATGAACCTGGAGAACATGATCAACCAGAGCCTCGAGAGCGAGTCGTGGCACCTGGCTGGAATCGGCTATGCGATGAAGGCATTCTCGTGGGATGCACTGACCAAGTATCATGGTGAAGTCATCTTGGAAGATGCATTCAAGCCCGACCAGCTGACACACCACTATGACTATCAGGAGGATGTCTACAAGCAGGTGCGCGCATGGGCCGACCAGGCCATCGAGCTGCTTCAGCGTGAGGACAACACCAACTATGGCAGCAAGATTTCGGGCAACGACTGGATCTACAGCGGCAACATCGACAAGTGGATTCGCTTCGCCTACACCGTCAAGGCCCGCAACCTGGCCTCGCTGAGCAACAAGCGCGACTTCAAGGAGAAGTACTACAACGAGTTCACCGAGTCGTGCGAGAAGGGCTTTGCCAGCGGCGATGACGACGCAGTGCTTCGCATCCTGGGCGGCAGCGCCGACGCGGCCTACAGCGCCTACAACAATTTCTGGGGCCCCTATCGTGGCAACCTGAGCAACGTCTACTGGCAGCACGACTATGCCGTGCAGCTGATGACCGGCACGATTCCTGCCTATGACGAGCAGGGCGACAAGATCCGCATCGACGAGCCTTCGCACGCCGACTATCCCTACGAGTTGGCCGGTCCTGAGGTCAACCTGATTTGCGACACGCTGCCCGATGTGGGCCACTTCGACCCGCGCGCGCTGGTCAAGCTGGCCACCGAGAAAGGCAATCCCGTGGCCTACAAGCAGGAGAACGGCACCTACAAGATTGGAGACTGGTTCAAGGATGTCTACACCGACCGAGACACGCTGCGCACCTGGACATTCCTGGGATCGGGCTTCACCTCAGCCGCCGGCCCGGTGGGCACTGCTCCGATGTTCTGGGGCCGCCGCGAGGCCGCCACATCGGCAAAGGACGGTGTCGGACGCTGGCTCTATCGCGATGATGCTCCCTATATCATGACTACCTACGCCGAGCTGCTGTTCGACCAGGCTGAGATTGAGTTCAAGTATGGCAGCAAGAGCAAGGCACTGGAGTTGTTCAAGAAGGCTGTTGCCGAGGACATGAAATTCACCGCCAAGTATATCACCAAGGGCAGCAACATCATGATTGGCAATGTTGCCTATCACCAGGGTGACAAGGTGGATGCCGCCACGTTCAACGCCATCGCCAACGAGTATCTGGCTGGTCCATACGTGGGTGGCCTGAGCGAGGGCACGCTGACACTGTCGCACATCATGATGCAGAAGTTCATCCACCTGTTCCCGTGGGGAGCAGGCGAGGAGTGGGTCGACCAGCGCAAGTACTTCTACGATGTGGAGTACACCGGCGACTATCCCAGCACCGGCAATGGTTGGGACCTGAGCACTGTCAACATGAAGAGTGACAACAACCCGACCAAGGTGTTCAAGGGATTCTATCTGGCACCGGCCAACGTGCAGGGCCGCCGTGGCACCTACAACAAGTACAACAACGGTTCGCCTTGCTTCCGCGTGCGTCCGCGCTACAACTCGGAGTACATGTGGAACAAGCCCTATCTGGAGCAACTCAAGCCCATCCCAGGCACTGCCGACAACTATCAGTGCTCGATTCCTTGGTTTGCTTATCCAGGCGACCAGCCCAAGTAAAGTTTAATCAACGACTAAAATTTGAACTACTATGAAGTATATCAAATATATCACGATGGTTCTGCTCGTGGGACTGTTTGCCGCTTGTAGCGACAAGGACGTGACCTACGACATGGACAAAGCCAACGATGCGACAAAGGCCTACATCCAGCTGTTCAACATGGCACCGATTGCCAACAACGCAGCCAACTATGCCTATGCCATCGACATCAACGGCTATGAGTATGTCAACGACTGCGCAGCCGTGCTGCAGACACGCAACGGTTTTCCGGGCGGTGGCACCAACCTGTTTATGACCGTCGACGCCGGCACAGTCAACATCAAGCTATACAAGAAGGAAAACGTGACCTACGAGCGCGATGCCAATGGTCTGTTCTATGTGACCTTCACACGCGAGACCGTGCGCGTCAACCCGGGCGACACCATCTACTTTGTCGAGAGTGATGGCGTGGTGGTCGGCGGCACCAAAATCAAGAAGGAACTCATCTATAACGGCGAGGATGTCGTGGGCAAGATTGTGCGCGACAAGGACCAGAACGCACTCGAGCGCATCGTCAAGGAACCCTACTATGTGGGTCAGACAACAGTCGAGGCCGGCAAGCGCTATCAGGTGGTGATCCACGACCTGGCCAAGGATCCGGTTGCCGTCGAGATGGATGCTATTCCCGCAATGGGCGAGGTCAAGCAGGAGTTTGGCGATGTGACCGACATCATCGGCGAGGGATTCAACAGCAAGTTCTACAACTTCCTGTATGAGAGCGAGGGCGTGCCTTATCCCTATAAGCTGCAGGCTTTCTACAAAAACCAGGAGACCGGCGAATTTGACGTGCCTGGCGGAGAACCCTTCGGCTTCGGCGAGGCATGCAAGTGGAAAACCATCCCGATGAAGAAGAGCACATATAACAGCTCGGGCTATGCTCGCATGGACTACACATTCCACGTCATCGATGCCAATGGCAACGACCTGGGCCAGCTCGAATATGTCAAAGCCAACGGCACATCAGGTGCGTTCACCGACTACTGGAGCTCCTACTATGTGGGGCGTGCCTACACGCACTTTGTCATCGGCGTGCGTGATGGCAGTGGCGTGGTCATGGCCAACACTCGCTGGACAGCGCAGTAATCACCTCATGATCTGAATAACTGGCGGAAAAGGACTATTACCTTTTCCGCCAGTTTCTTTTTTGCGCCAACCACGGCTCACAGCAACGACCGATTTGACAGCTCAACTGCCAGTCGGCCAACCGCAGCGCAGCGTAACCAGCTCTGACGCTCAACCCCTCCCCTCACCTCACCCCTGCTAGGGAGGCCGCTGAAAAAGTACAGGCAAATAATTGATTTGCTTCACGATGGTTATATTCAAAACTAAATTTGAATAAATTATCTGCAAATTTCGTGATATTTCTTTTGATGGTGTAGTGATAGACGGTGCTTTTGCATCATTAAAAAATATTTTGGAGGGATATTGGGCGATATGAAATTTTGTTTGCGAAAACTACGGCTAATTCAAAAAAAAGCCGTACATTTGCAAAAAATAAGCTGAATTGCACAATGGACACATCGACAAAGGGAATACTGAAACCCAAGGACATTGACGAACAGGGGAGATACTACTTTGTTCGTAAGGCTATGGATGCGGGCGATGTCGTGAGGCTGAAAAATGGCCTGTATGCCACAGAGGACACACTGGCTGACACGATGGTGGACGTGGAGTGTATCGTACCAGGCGGTGTGCTGTGCCTTTACTCGGCGTGGCAGCACTATGGGCTAACAACTCAGATACCGGGGTCAATCTATGTGGCGGTGGAGAAGCACAGGAAGGTGGTGGTGCCGGCATTCCCGCCTATCAAACTGTGCTACTGGGAACAGAAATACTATGAGATGGGCGTGATAGATGCGAACGTGGCTGGTCATAGGCTGCGAATTTATGACATTGAGCGGTCGGTATGTGACGTGGTACGCTTCAGGAACAAAGTGGGCATGGACGTGATGACTGAGGTGCTGCGAGCTTACCTGGGCCGCAAGGACAGGAACATTGCGAGGCTGACGGAATATGCGGGAAAGATGCGCATTGCAACGATAATGGCTCAATACCTGAGTGTAATGGTGTGATTAAGGGTTAAGATTCAAGGTTAATAGTTATGGCAGAAATAAAGAACTATGGGAAATCAAATAGGACTAAGCTGTTGAACCTGGCACGGAAGACGAAAGGGGTGGACTATAACCTGATTCTGCTCCGTTTTGTGCAGGAGAGGTTCTTGTATCGGTTGTCAATGAGTGCATACAGGGAGAATTTCTTCCTGAAGGGTGGTGCCTTGCTGTTTGCTCATGAGCGGTTTGCAGCGCGTCCGACTCGTGACATGGACTTTTTGGGCGACCATATCAGCCGTGACAAGGAGAACATCAGGCGCATTATGCTAGAGATAAGTAGCATAGCATGCCAAGAGGATGGTGTTACATTTGAGTGCGGTGAGGATGATATATGGCTGCAAGATATTACCGTGGAGAAGGAGTATAATGGCACGCGTGTCCATATGACGGCACACATGGATACGATAGTGCAAATGTTTTCGATTGACGTAGGATTTGGCGATGTGATTGTGCCGCGTCCTGCCCAGCTGGACTATCCGCTGCTGATTGAGGGCTTGCCTGCAGTGAATGTAGAGGCCTATTCGCTAGAGACGGTAGTGGCTGAGAAGTTCCAGACGATGATAGACCGCGCTACGATTAACAGCAGGATGAAGGATTTCTTTGATGTGTATACTATTCTGAAAGCGGACAAGGTGGACAATCAGTTGCTGAAGGAGGCCGTGGTTGAGGTGTTTGCCAATAGAGGAACACGGCCAGATGCGGAGCATGTGGTGTTCAGTGACGAATTTGCACAAAACGAGGTTCGTCAGAAAATGTGGAATTCGTACCTGAAGAAGATAAAGTATAAGGATGAACTTCCGTTTAACGAGGTGATGAGCGTCATCAGGGAGCGGTTGCGGGGGATGTTGGGATGATGGACTAAGGGACCTGGGCGGGAAAGGACTGGTACCTTTTCCGCCAGTTTCTTTTTGCGCCAGCCACGGCTCACAGCAACGATCGATTTCGCAGTTCAACCGCCAATCGGCCAACCGCGGCGCACACGCAGCGCAGCAATGATGCTGCCGGTGCTTTGCCCCCAAAAACGCAAAAGATGCGAGCAAAACGCCTCAAATGTCACAAAAAAACATACATTTGAAGCGTTTTGCTCACACCTTTGCCAAAATCAGGGAGCAAACAAGTCGTCCATTGTTACTTGGCTATTGACAATGCTGCGCTGCACCGCATTGGCTACTCCCATAGTTGTAACGAAAGTGTGTACCAAAGCCTTGGTTGTCTTGGTCTTTTCGCGGAAAATCTCGGCACGTTCACGCAGATGCTTGTCATAGTCATCCGTAATTCGATATGGTCTCACCGAAAATTTCATTTCACACAAGTTGATGACACGGTCGGCGCGGTCGATAAGCAAGTCAATTTGTGCTCCCTTGCCAGTGCCGGCCGACTTCTTGGGCAGATACCGCCACGACGAAACGGCTGTAGGTATTCCTGATATTCCCAACTTTAACTTGATTTGCGACAAGTGAGTCAATCCCACGAGTTCGAATGCCGCCCACTGCCACGATTCGACTGCATGAGACTGAAAGTTGTTGCTCCACCAGTTCTCGTCGAGAGCCGCATGCGTTTCGACAAAATTAAAGTAAAACCGTGTGAAGAAATCCACTAGCCTATATATGGCTCCTTTAGCCTTGTTGCCAAACTGCGCATACTTGATAACAAAGTCGCATCGCTCAAGATTGCGTAGAATGACCGTCATAGTGGACGAATCAAACTTTGTGGCCTGCAGTAGCTGGTCGCGGGTCATGCCGTCATGGGAGTCGTTGAGCAGCTTGACAACCGCCAGATACTTGCCGGCATGAGTGAAAAGTGCATGATACAACTCGTCAAATTCGGCCACCAGCAAGGCATTCTTGTTGAAGAAGAGCCGGTCAATGTTCTGTACCAGACTCTGGCCAGCATCAACCAAGCTATAGTAAAAAGGTATGCCACCCAACATCATGTAGGCTTGTAGTATCTGGTACCTGTCCCACTCACACCCACGGCTTTTGAGATATTGCTCCACCTCATGCAGCGTGAATGGGCGCACATAGATGTTGCTGGTGATGCGAGCGTGCAATCCACCCTGGTTCTCAACCAGCTTATCAACCATCCACGAGGTCGATGAGCCACTGGCTATGAGAACAATGTCGCCGCGACGCGAAGCCCAGCCATTCCAAAACATCTCCAACGCAGCCACAAACTCGGACTGAGGCGTGTCAATCCAGGGCATCTCGTCGATGAAAATCACTTTGCGACGATCGCTGCACAGCGACTCCAAGTGTTGCTGCAAGGCATCGAAAGCGTCGTCCCATGACTTGAAAACGGGCTGTTTGGGCAGATGTGCATACTCCTTCAACGACTTTGCAAAATAGCGCAGCTGCCGTGCTTTGGACATTCGATGCCCACCAGTATAGGCAAAGTCATAACGGCCATGGAAGAATTGATCGACCAGAAAAGTCTTGCCCACTCGCCGACGGCCATAAACAATCACAAACTCCGACCGAACGGAATCCATACACCGCCTCAGCTCGGAGGTCTCGCGCTCTCGCCCTATGAGTATCTCAGTCATCTTACAACCTATTTAAATGATGCAGCAAAGATAGCAAAAAAATGCATACAAGCACACAATATATGAGCAAAATGCTTCAAATGTGTGTTTTCAGGTGACATTTGAGGCGTTTTGCTCACACCTTGGCCAAAATCAGGGATAAACATTCCGTGATGTCATGCCGCGTGAATATTGCGATATGATAATTCCCTGATTTTGTCTCAATGACTTTGGCGAGCCTGATAATTGTAGTGGGGCGACATGCCGATGTCGCCCCACTACATTCTTGTGGCCATCAGGACACGAAGTGCTATAAAGAATCTTCTCATTTGTTTATATGTTTTTTGTTTATTAGCTGATTGTTAGGCATGCGGGGGTATCTGTTCAGCGATTGCGTCGGAGACGCTAAAATGCTTCGAAGAAGCTATTTGTTCGAAAGACCATGCAAGAGGGCCGGAGGTCCTCGCCGCTTNACTTGCATGGTCTTTCGAACAAAATCGGGTCTTCGACCCGCTCTGCATCTTCGATGCACAGGGGGGTAAGAGGAGATTCTTCTGAATCGCTGAATAGATGCATGCGGGGACATGACTCTCAATATTACTTTAATTAAGGTACTAATGGGTGCAAAATTACAGCAAATATCTGATATGAAACGCAAAATGCAAAGAGAAAAAGCACAGTAAAATAGAAAAAATGTCCAATGGTTGCGCGTTTCTGCATAATAATAACGCTTCCTGAACTGCATGAAGGCGATGGGGTAGGGGCATTTCGGCGTTAGATGTTAGTCGTGGCTATGGGGAGGAACATGGAACTATAAACTGTTAACTATAAACTGTCAACTGAAAATTAACTTGTGGGGTTCAGAGAAATGTTGTACCTTTACCGCCCGAAAAAATATCATAGACAAGAATGAGTACTCAAGCAGACAAGACTCAGACGGGCGCAAATGCCTTGCGCTCGGCAATTTATGTCGCCATCAGTGTGGTGGTGATGGCCGTGGTGGCGTGGCTGATGTTCTATCCCAGCGATGTCAACGGCGACGTGCTGCAGCAGCACGATGTGATGCAAGGTGTGGCCAATGGCCAGGAGGGCGTGTTGCACGAGCAGCAGACGGGCGAAATCACTCGTTGGACCGATGCCCTGTTTGGCGGCATGCCCACGTTCCAGATACGCCCCACCTACTCCACCAGCGGCTGGCTCACATGGGTGGGAAAGGTCTACTCGCTGGGCTTCCCCGAGCCGGTGAGCTGGATTTTCATGATGATGCTGGGCTTCTTCATCCTGATGCTCGCCTTCAAGGTGCGATGGTATCTGGCCGTGCTCGGCGCCATCGGCTATGGGTTGTCGAGCTACTTCTTCATCCTCATCGGTGCAGGACACATCTGGAAGCTGGTCACGCTCACCTATGTCCCGCCCACGCTGGCCGGCATCGTGTGGTGTTACAGGGGCAAGTACCTGGCCGGAGCCGGCCTGGCTGCACTGGCAGGTGCCATGCAGCTGCTGAGCAACCATGTGCAGATGACCTACTACTTCGGGTTTGTCATCGTTGCGCTGGTCATCGGCTTTCTGTGCAAGGCCATCAGCGAGCACCGACTCAAGCAGTGGGGCATCGCCACCGCACTGCTGGTGGTGGCAGGAGGTCTGGCTGTGGCAGCCAACGCACCCAACCTGTACATGAGCTACAAGTACCAGAAGGAGACCATCCGAGGCGGACACAGCGAGCTCACACCCATCGAGGGCGAGCCGGGCGCACAGCTTACCGACGGCGGACTGGACAAGGAATATATCACCCAGTGGAGCTATGGCAAGGATGAGACCTTCACCCTGATGATTCCGAACGTCAAGGGCGGAGCCACCATCAAGCCTGAGCATGGCGACAACAGGTTCCTCAACCTGGCCGAGACCAGCCAGGCCGAGAAATTGAACGAGAGTGGCCAGATCACCGGGCAGGACATGCAGGTGCTGGCGCAGATGCCGCAATACTTCGGCGACCAGCCGATGACCAACGGCCCGGTCTATGTGGGTGTCATCATCTTCGCCCTGGCTCTGCTGGGCGTGGCTGTGGTCAGGGGACCGGTCAAGTGGTCGCTGGTGGTGGTGACGGTGCTGAGCATCTTCCTGTCGTGGGGCCACAACATGATGTGGCTCACCGACCTGATGATCGACTACTTCCCGATGTACAACAAGTTCCGTGCTCCGGCCAGCTGGCTGGTGGTGGCCGAGCTGACCATGCCGCTGCTGGCCGTTCTGGCCCTGAAAGAGATGTTCGAGCAGAAGGCCGAGTTCTGGCGCGAGCATCGTTGGGCCGTGGTGGGCTCGTTTGGCTTCACCGCACTGGTGTGCTTACTCACCTGGCTGATTCCCAGCATGTTCGGCAGCTACAGCCAGCAGGAGCATGAGCAGCTCATCGCCTCCGGGCAGCTGCAGATGTATCCCACCGTCGATGCCGCCATCCGCGCCGTGCGCGGGGCCATGGTCAGTGGCGATGCCATGCGTTCGTTGCTCTTCCTCGTACTGGGCTGCGCTGTGCTGTTGGCCTACCGCACGTCCAAGCTCAACCCGATGGTCAGCACACTGGCTCTGGCCGTCATCGTGTTGGTCGACATGGGTCTGGTCAACAAGCGCTATGTCGACCGCGAGACCTTTGTGCCGGCCGAGGAGGTCGAGGTGGCACGTGGCTATGCCCCACGACCCGTCGACACACAGATTTTGCAAGACAAGCAGCACTATCGCGTGCTCGACCTGCAGCACTTTGCCGAGGCCATGCCAAGCTACTTCCACAAGACCGTGGGGGGCTATCATGCCGCCAAGCTCACACGCTACAACGACCTGATCAACCGCCAGCTGGCCAAGAACAACCAGCAGGTGATCAACATGCTCAACACCAGGTACATCATCTTGGACGACAACACCATGCAGCAAAACCCCGGCGCTCTGGGCAACGCATGGTTTGTCGACTCGCTGGTGTGGGTCAAGAATGCCGACCAGGAGATGGCCGCTCTCGACTCGCTGCCCGTGGCTCATGCAGCCGTGGCCGATGAGCAATTCCGCGATGCGCTCAAGGGGGCGCACCCCGTGCAGCCCGGCGACACCATCGCCCTGACAAGCTATGCCGCCAACCGGTTGACCTTCAAGAGCCACAGCGCCAATGGTGGACTGGCTGTGTTCAGCGAGGTCTACTTCCCATGGGGCTGGAAAGCCACCATCGACGGCAAGGAAGCCCCCATCGGGCGTGTGAACTATGTGCTTCGCGCCATGCAACTGCCCGCCGGCGACCACACCATCGAGATGAAATACGACCCACAAGAGGTGCACCAGACCGAGACTGTGGCCACCACAGCCATCCTCGCCATCTTCATCATCCTGTTGCTGGCCGCCAACCTGGCCTTGTTCGGCCACTTGCGCAGGGGCAAGGTCGATGACCAGGCCTGAAAAAATCCCAGGCTGATGCAGCGAAAGCCTTTAGAACTTGTCTTTAGAGAAAAAGCGATATGGAAAAGATGATTTTCAACGCAAGCAACATCCTGCTGATGCAAGCACGCAAACTGATGGCGGCGATTGCACTGATGTTGCTCACCACATTGGGCGTGAGTGGGCAGACCGGCACACTACCCGTGATGCACATCGAGACCGAGAACCACAAGCCCATCACGTCCAAGACGGTCTACATCAACGGCACCTACTACATCGTCGACCAGCAGAACCCCGACATGAATGTGGGCTCGCAGTCCAACCCCCTGCCCCTGGAAATCAGGGGACGCGGCCACTCGTCGTGGAAAGGGGTGAAGAAACCCTATAAACTCAAGTTGGGCGAGAAAGCCTCATTGTTGGGAATGAACAAGCACAAGCACTGGGCACTGCTCCGATTCTATGAGCCTACAGTGGTAGGCATGCAGCTGGGCAACATCATGGGCATGGACTGGACCCCGTCGACGCGACCGGTCGAGGTCGTGCTCAATGGCGAGTTCCAGGGGCTCTATCTGCTCACTGAGACCAACCGCATCGGCAAGCAACGACTCAACATCTATGAGCAGCCCAACTGGAACGAGGATCCAAGCACCATCCCCTACGGCTGGCTGGTCGAGGTGGACAATTACATCGAGACCAACCAAATCAGAATCAGGGAGAACAGCAAGTGGACGCTACAGGTCACCTACCACTCTCCAGACTCACTCTCGCTGGAGCAGCTGTCGTGGCTCACCGAGGAGTTCAAGGCCATGAATGCCGCCATCTATGACGAGGACAAAGTGCACAGCACGTGGGAACAGAAGATTGATGTCGATGCCATGGCGCGGTACTTCATCATCCAGGAGGTGCTGGACAACAGTGACGGCTTCCATGGAAGCTTCTATCTGCACAAAGACCGTGGCGACGAAGCACGTTGGGTGGCCGGACCGCTCTGGGACCTGTCATGCAACATGCGCGAGAAAACTGATTACACCTTCTTGATGAAGACATCCTACTCCTTCGCACCGCACTGGATTGGTGAGCTGATCAAGGACGAGGAATTCTGCCAAGCTGTCCGCAGGGCATGGCATGCGTTCTACCCCCAGCAGGTGCAGCCATGGATGGATTATATCGACGAGCATCTGTTGCCATGCAGCCAGGCATACGAGCAGGAGAAGACCATGTGGAACTACACCAACCAGGCCACGCTAGAGCAGCGAACCGCGTTGCTGAAATCGATACTGGAGGACAATATTGAGTGGTTCAACGCACATCTGCCGGGTGACACCAACTCGATTACCGTCGTCAACACGGTCAGGCAGCCGGTGGTCAAGGTCGAATATGTCAACCTGGCGGGCATGCGCAGCTCGCGTCCCTGGACTGGCGTGAACATCGTCGTGAACACCCTAGCCGACGGCACGATACAGACCGACAAGACTGTCATTAGACAGTGACCGCTCTCTGATTACATATTCCGGTCAGGATTTACCCAGCATGACGTTAATCAACGCGTTGACATCGGCGATGTCGGTGGCATAGTTGCCATTGATGTCGGCGGCATTGTGCGCGGCCTGGCCAAGCAAGGTGTTGATGACCGCGTTGACATCAGCGACATCGACTAGGCCATCACCGGTGACATCGCAGGGAGAAAAACCCTCGGGAAGGGTGTAGTCGTGCTCGCCCGTGGCCTGATAGACGCGCACATAGTCGACCAGCAAAGCACGTTCCTCATTGGCCAGTGCAGTGATGCCATCGGTGTTGTAGATGCCGGTGAAGTGCCCGCCAACAGCCAGATTGAACAGGATGAAACTCTGCTTGTGGAAGTAGCGTCCGGGCGAGTTCTCCTGCGACATGTCGTCGATGTTCATCACATAGTAAGGCTCGGCATCGGGGTACTGGTCCAGGTCGAGGTACATGGCCACCTTCTGCTCGTCCCAGATGAGGGTGAACAAATGGAATTTGCCGTCCTGCAAGCTGTAGTCGCACGTCGTGGAGCGCGCATAGTTGGGGTGGTTGCCGTTGGTGTAGGGCCCCCAGTGGCAGGCTCCGTTGAAGAAGCGGTCCTGAATTCCATGCTGTATGCCATAGCTGTTGCCCATCTCCATGATGTCAATCTCGCCGCAATAGGGCCAGCCGGTGCCCGTGGACATGTCATTGCCCATCATCCAGAAGGCGGGCCACAGGCCATTGGCCGTCTGCGGGATACAGATGCTAGCCTCGACCTTGCCGTGCTTGAAGGCGGCCTTGCCCATCGAGTTGATGCGACCTGAGGTGAAGTGCTTGCCCTGCCAGTCCTCCTTGCGTGCCGTGAGCCGCAGGCAGCCGTCGGACACAGTGACGTTCTCTGAGCGATAATACTGCAACTCGGCGTTGCCGCCGCCGTTGCCGTTGACCTCGATGTTCCACACACGGGTGTCTAGCTCCGTGCCATTGAAGTCGTCGCAGAAGACCAGTTCATAACTTTGGGCTTGTGTGCCCAGGGTCATGGCCAGAGCCATGAGTGTCGTGAGAATTGCTTGTTTCGTCATCATCATTATTATTATATTATTATTCCCTCAAGTTTCTAAAGGAGTTAAGGAGTTTTTTAGTAGTTCTGTAGTTCTGTAGTTCAGTAGTTCTATAGTTCAGTAGTTCAGTAGTTCTGTAGTTCTGCAGTTCTGTAGTTCAGTAGTTCTGTAGTTCTGTAGTTCAGCCGATGCATGATGGTGCGCCCCTAGCACCACTATCATGTAACGGCTGAACTACTGCAACTACTGAACTACTGCAACTACTGAATTACTGCAACTACTGAATTACTGCAACTACTGAATTACTGCAACTACTGAATTACTGCAACTACTGACAAGAAGCTAAACTATTCCTTTTCGTCAGCAAAGCGGTTGGGGTAGTCGATGTGGACGCGTGGGCGGCGCAAAGCACGCACAACGAGCCAGATGCCCAGAATGATGAAGGGGATGCTCAACATCTGGCCGAGGTCCATGCCCCACGTCTGGCGCATGGCAATCTCGCGGGCCACCTGCACGTTCTTGAGATACTCGATGAAGAATCGTGGCACAAAGATGCCCAGCATGAACACGCCGAAGATCAGGCCTGGCCGCTCCTGTGCATTGCGGCGCCAATAGAGCCACATGCACAGCACGAACACCAGCAGATAGCACAATGCCTCGTAGAGCTGAGTGGGGTGGCAAGGGGGAGTGAACACTGGGTCGGCACCCGCCATCCAGTGCCCCACATTGTCAACAAAGCGGAAACCCCAAGGCAGCTCGGTGGGGCCGCCATAAATCTCATGGTTCATCAGGTTGCCGATGCGGATGAGCGCTGCGACCAGACCCGTGGGCACCACCAGACGGTCGAAGGTCCAGAGCATGCCTTTGCCCTTGGTCACAAAGTGGCTGAACAGGACAACGGCAATCATGATGCCCGCCGTACCTCCGTGGCTGGCCAGACCGCCCTCCCAAATCTTGAGTATCTCGACAGGGTTCTGACGGTAGGCATCCCACTCATAGAAGAACACATGTCCCAGACGCGCACCGAGGATGGTGGCGACAACGACATAGATGAACAGGCTGCCCAGCCAACGCTCGGGCGCACCCTCATGCTTGAAGATGCGTGACACAATCTCATAGCCCACATAGAAGCCTATGGCAAACATCAGCCCATACCAGCGGATGGTGGGCGGGCCGTCAAACAGATTGGGACTCACTGTCCAAGTGATATAGTTCAGCATGCGTTTTTTTACGTCTTCAATAAAACAGACGGCAAAGATAGAACTTTTTTTTTATTTATATTTTATATTGAATGAAGAATTTTGTTGCTGCAACGGAGGACTCGCCTCTTGTTTCTTGATTCTTGTTTCTCGTTTCTTGATTTGCAATTAAAAAAAAGTGCTACCTTTGCAGCGTGAAAACGGACGATATCAAGATTTGCGTGTTCGGCGCATCGAGTGCGCGCGTCGGCCAGGACTATGCCGACGCGGCTCATGAGTTGGGCCTATTGATGGCCCGGAAAGGATGGACGTGCGTCAACGGAGCGGGGGCCATGGGGCTGATGCGCGCCGTGAGCGACGGTGCACTCACCGCCGGAGGCCATGTCGTGGGCGTGATTCCCAAGTTTATGGTCGACAACGGCTGGTGCTACGACCGTCTGCCCGAGGTCATCATCACCCCCGACATGCACCAGCGCAAGCAGCAGATGGCCGACATGACCGATGCGGTCATTGCGTTGCCTGGAGGATGCGGCACGCTCGAGGAACTGCTCGAGGCCATCACTTGGCGCCAGTTGGGCATCAGCCAGAGGCCCATCGTGCTGCTCAACACACGAGGCTACTACAATCCGTTAGAGTCGATGCTGCAGCACGGCATTGACGAGCGGTTCATCAAGGACTCGCATCATGCGTTGTGGACTCTGGCCGACACTCCGTCCCAGGCCATCGCAGCCATTGAGAGCCAGCTGCTGCAATCGCCGGCCACGCTCGAGAGCAAATACTGAAACGGATGAGCAGGTCAACACATATCACCCAGACGGACACGACGGCTCACGACACTGCCGCTGTCGACACGTCGCAACTCTATCACGCACCCCTCTATGCCGACAGTTTCCCCACACTCAGGGCCGCCGACAGTGCGGCACGCCCCTTGAGCCACGCTGCCATCATCCAGCCCGTCAAGGGCGAGCCCGTGACATCTCGCGGACACTCGCTCATCCACGACACCGGTGCCATGTCGCTGCTGCTGGCGGCACTGTTCTTCCTGGTGGTGAGCTATCGCACGGGCTACAAGTATCTCGAGAACATGGGGCACAACCTGCTGTCGGTGCGCCGGCGCGAGAGCCTGTTCGAGGACAACACCGCCGACGAGACACAGATTCTGTCGGCACTCATCGGCCTGACCTGCACACTCGAGGGGCTGCTGGGCTATCAAGCCATCGAGTTGTTCCATCCCGACCTGTTGTCGCGGCTACAGCAGTCCGTTGCGCTGCATGTGCTGGTGCTGGTGGGTGTGGCCTTGTCGTTCTATCTGTTGCAGATTGTGATGTTGCGGCTGTTGGGTTACGTCTTCTCTGACCGCGACTCGACACGCGTGTGGCTCGATGGCTTCAAGGCGTCACAGGCCCTGCTGGGGTTGCTACTGTTTCCGGTAGTAGCTCTGTCCCTGGCACGCCCCGAAAGTGTTAATTATGTGTTAATTTGTGCTACAATACTTTACTTTTGCACTCGATTTGCCTTTATTTGCAAAGGTTTTAGGATTTTTTATAGCAATTTGCTATCGCTGGTGTATTTTATTTTGTACCTTTGCAGCGTCGAAATTGTGCCCCTTGCCATCGTCTATGGGGCTACAATCAGTTTATGCTATTATTTATAGTCTAAAAAACGCTAGCAACACATGAAGAAAATTCTGGTTTCTCAGCCCAAACCGGAGAACGGAAAATCACCGTATTATGACCTTCAGGACAAGTATGATGTCGAAGTTGTGCTTCGTCCGTTCATCAAGGTTGAAGGACTCTCGGCCAAAGAATTTCGCCAGCACAAGGTGGCCATCCCCGACTACAGTGCCATTATCTTTACAGCCCGCACGGCAGTTGACCACTTCTTCCGCCTGTGCCAGGAGACGCGTTACAACGTGCCCGACACACTCAAGTACTTCTGTGTCAGTGAGACCATTGCCTACTATCTGCAGAAGTACATCATCTATCGCAAACGCAAGATATTCTTCAGCGAATCGGGGCGTGCCGAGGATTTGGTTCCCATCCTCGAGAAGCACAACAAAGAAACCTATCTGCTACCCATCAGCGAGTCGGTGCCTGACAGCAAGGTGTCGGTGCTGGACGCCCACAACATCAAGTACACTAAGGTGCCCATGTTCCGCACTGTGAGCAACGACTTCAAGCCCAATGAACCGTTTGATTACGACATGCTCGTGTTCTTCAGCCCGATGGGTGTCAAGGCACTGAAAACCAATTTCCCCGACTTTGAGCAGGGCGACATCGTCATTGGAGCGATGGGAGCAACTACCATTGAGGCGGTCAAGGAGGCCGGGCTGCGGCTCGACCTGACCACCACTCCGCAAGAACCCTCAATGTCAATCGTCATCGACCATTATCTCAAGCAACACTGTCCTCAAAAGGAAGACTAGGTGCAAGGGCTCAGACTATACAAGGCCGAGAAGCTGTGCAGCCGCACGGCGGTCAATCAGCTCTTCGAGCAGGGACATTCGGCCATCGCCTTTCCGCTGCGCATGGTCTACCGCCTGCATGACCCGGACGGCGAGGCGTCGGCGCGGTTCTTGATCACCATCCCCAAGAAGAAGATTCGCCATGCCGTCGGGCGCGTGCTGCTGCGGCGACGTGTTCGCGAGGCCTACCGCCTGTGCCGCCGCACGCTGCTCCACCCGGCTCTCGAGCAGGCGGGACTGGGAGCCGACATCGCCTTTGTCTATCTGGACAAGGAGCCTGCCAGCTACCACACCATCGAGTCGCGCCTGCGTCAGCTGCTCACACGCGTGGCACAGGCCGCCCAGTCACAAAACACCCTCAATTCATGAGACGACTGTGGCACATCATCTGCTTGCCCCTGGAGTGGCTGCTCATCATGCCCATCAGGTTTTACCAGCGGTTCATCTCGCCGCTCACTCCGCCTGTGTGCCGCTTCACACCGTCGTGCAGCCACTATGCCGTCGAGGCCATCCGCAAGCATGGCCCATTCCGGGGCACATGGCTGGCCATAAAGCGCATACTGCGCTGCAACCCATGGGGCGGCAGCGGCTATGACCCCGTGCCATGACCACCGACACTCACACCCACAACCAACTCGCCACCGATGGGATTATCTCGGTTTTGCCCGGCAGATTCACACCACTGCCTGGTCGGCTCTACAGTGTGGGCATTCATCCCTGGCACACCGACAATGCTACCGACGCCCACTTGGCGTTGCTCTCGCAGTGCGCCACTCACCCGCAGGTGGTCGCCATCGGCGAGACGGGCCTCGACTCGCTGCGGGGCGCGCCACTTGACCGCCAGACCGAGATTTTTGAGAGACATCTGCAATTGGCGCAGTCGTTGAGAAAACCCCTCATCATCCACTGCGTGCGCACCTCGCAGCAGGTGCTGGCCTCATGCCGCAGGCTGGGGGTCGCAGTGCCCGTCGCCATTCATGGCATGCGCGGCAATGAGCGTGTGGCACAACCGCTGCTCGGGGCTGGCTTCTACCTCTCGTTCGGCCCGCAGTTCAACCCCGCAACGGTGCTTGCCACACCACACGACCGCCTGCTCATCGAGACCGACGACTCTGGACAATGCATCGAGGCCGTCGCCGCCCGCATCGCCCCCTTGCTAGGCATCACCGCCGCCACCCTCCTCACCCAGGCCGCCGCCAACCTACAGCGGTTCCTCACCGCCACGCACTAAGCCACACCCCCATAACGCTGACTTACATACTGGTACACTGCATCACGATAATAGTTGATGCTTTCGTCAGAATAACTCTCGGGCAACGCCCTCCACAACTCATCACGAATGGTGATAATGATAGAAGCCCTTGTTTCTTGCTTGTCGAACGGATGGTCCATCGTGGCTAATTGTGTCTTTATCTTCTCCAGCAATTCCTTGGCGACCACCTTCAATTTCTTGATGTCTTCTTTTGAAAGGTCGTCTTTCATCAGCACATCGTACATCGAGAGCTGTTCGTCGTTATCAAAACCTTCGCGGATATAGCGTTTCTCCTCCTCTGTCAGTTCGTGGGAGAGTTTCATCAATTCCTCGAATGTCTTCTCTATCGTGACACGATTTTGTTCCTGGTTGTAGTCGCGGATAATCTCCTGATACTTCTCGTAGAAGTTGATGCGCGAGGGGTTCTGTGACAGCATCTGAGCAATACGCTCCTGCAGCAGTTCCTGAATGTCTTTCAGCACAAGATTCTTTTCTTTGCTTTTGGCAAACTCGCGGCGGAGCAGTTCAAAGTCTATGCCACTGATATCGAAGCGCCTTGGTTCTGCAGCCATCGTGGCTTCTGAATCCACTTCCAAATGTTCATTTACAATCTCATTGATGGCTACACTCAGGTCAGTGATGTCCGCATGTTTCCGCTTCTTCTGCAACTCCTTGAAGATTGCCTCGATTGCATCTTTCTGCTGCTTCATCTCGGGGGTGATGTCCTCACGATCGAGGTATTTCCACCACTTCAACAGAGTGGATGCAAACGTGCAATATGACTTTCTGATTTCAGCCGTCTCGCACATTGCATTGGCGGCTTTTTTCAACAACGACAACTTTTCGAAACTCTCAGCCTTGATGAGGTCATCCAATTCGAAGTCATGTTCTTTCATGAAAGCCATTGCAGCGGCTATTGTCTCCATCACATGCATGATGAGTTCCTTCTTGTCGATAGTCGGGTCATTGCCTCCTGCGCCACCTTCTGGGTTGGCTGTATAGTCGGCCAATGCCTGACGCAACGCCTTGACGATGCCGATGTAGTCGATAATCAGACCATTAGTTTTCCCCTCGGCCACGCGATTGGCACGGGCAATGGTCTGCATCAGCGTATGTGCTTTCATGGGTTTGTCGATATAAAGGCACGATAGTGTCTTCACGTCAAAGCCTGTCAGCCACATAGCACAGACAAAGACCACGCGCAGTCGCGAGTCGTCGGCCTTGAAAGCCTTGTCCAGTTCCTCTTTCTCCATTCGCTCGCGGTGTGGCTTGATGTCGAGTCCCCATTTTTGGAATGTCTGTATCTCGTTCTGCTCCTGCGAAACCACCACGGCCATGTCAGTCTCACGCATCCATTCCAGTTTGCGCCGCATCTCCTGTGCTTCCTGCTGCGAGGTGCATTTGGCGATGGCTACTTCCAACGCCTTGATCTCGCGCTGCCAATATTCCTGTACATAGTTGAACATACGGACGCACGTCACCTTGTTGTAGCAAACGAACATCGCCTTGCCCGATGTCCACAGGTCGCTGTAGTGGCGCGCAAAGTCCTTGGCAATCAGGCGCAGACGCTTGGCGGCCGTCAGCAGATGCACCTCCTTGGCAAACTCCCGTTCCAGCTTGGCCAGTTGCGAGGCATCCAGCTCGCCTGCTTGTTCCAGAGCTGCGGCAATCTCGTCGTTGATTTCAGGATTCTTCAGGTCCTGCAACTTCTCACCACGATTCTCATAATACAGGGGTACCGTTGCCTTATCCTCTACGGCCCGCTTGAAGTCATAGATACTTACATAGCCACCGAATGTACGCGCCGTGATGTTGTCGTTTGAAAGCAACGGCGTGCCCGTGAAACCGATGCGGTGGGCGGTGGGCAGCAGGTGCATCAGATTATCGGCGAAGATGCCATTCTGCGTGCGGTGCGCCTCGTCGCTCATCACGATGATGTCGTGGTCGGGATAGATAGGCTCTGCCTTCGGGTCGTTGAACTTCTGAATCAGCGAGAAGATGAACGATGGGTTGCCTCGCAGCTTTGTTTTCAAGTCCTCGCCACTGCTGGCGATGAACTGCTTCGCCTTGACATTGCCCAACAATCCGCAGTTCTCAAACGTGTCGCTGATCTGCTTATTCAACTCGTCGCGGTCAGTCAGTACAAGGAAGGTGGGTGAGCCTTCAAACTTACGGCGAATCTTCTGCGAGAGGAACAGCATGGAATAGCTCTTGCCCGAGCCCTGTGTATGCCAGAAAACGCCTAACTTTCCGTTCAGATACTGGCGGTTGCGGTACATCTCCACGGCTTGGTTTACACCCAGGTATTGGTGGTTGCGGGCCAGAATCTTAGCCGTCCGTCCACCGCTATGGTCGTAAAGGATAAAGTTTTCTAGCAGGTCCAGGAAGTTCTCCTTCCGGCAGATGCCTCTTAGCATGGTCGGCAGTTCTATGTTGCCGGCATCCTGCTCTGTCAGTCGTTTCCATTCGTGGAAGAACTCCCATTTCGAGTCGATGGTGCCCACACGTGCCTCCAGTCCGTTGCTGAACATGATGAACGCGTTGTGGTAGAACAGCTGCGGAATGGTGTCGAGATAGTCGCGATAGTTCTTGTTGAAAGCATCCACCACTTCCACGTCGTGGTTCTTCAGTTCCATAAACAGCAGCGGCAGGCCATTCACGAAGCCCACGATATCGGCACGGCGATGATAGAGCGCACCATACACCCACATCTCGCGGACACACAGGAAGTCGTTCTTCTCGGGCGAAGCGAAGTCTATCACCTTGGCACGTACCTCTTCGGTCTCGCCGCTCGGCTTTACTCGGGTCACGGGCACACCGTCCTTGATGTACTGATACTTCTGCTCGTTGATTTGCATCAGCGTCTGCGAACTCATGTGTTCCGTCATGCGCTCCGTGGCCTCCTGCAACTGCTTGTCCGTCAGCCAAGGGTTCAGCGTCTTCAGCGCCTTGCGGAAACGGCCCGTCAGCAGCACCTCATGATAGGATGTGCGCCCCAGCGTTCCATTCACGCCGAGCACCTCCTTATCAAAAGCATACACACTCGTCCAGCCCAGTTCCTTTTCCAGCAACTCAGCTGCACTCCGCTGTATCAGTTGGTCTTCGCTATAGTCCTTTGCCATAATCGTAATCCTTTTATTGCCGTGATTAATCCACGTTGATTTTCCAAAAGCCAGTTTTGTTACTACCCACACGAGCAATCAGCCCTGCCTGCTTGAGAGCACTCAGATATGATCTTACTTGTCGTTCCGAAAGAGATACGTGCAAGCCGATGTCGCTAGCCTTGATGCCAGGATTCTTCTTTAAGACCTCAAAGACCACCAAGGCTTTCTCTGGCAGTTCTAGGGATTTATCATGCAGTTTATCATGCAGTTTATCATGCAGTGGCATGCCCTGATGCTCCTTCAAGGCGTTGAATATCTCAATTAGCATAAAATCGATAAAGGGTCCTGACTGCCCGGCATCAGAACTGGCAGTAATAGCATCATAATAAGCCTGCTGATTGGAATAGACCATGTTTTCGACAGGCAGATGCTCGAATAGCGGGTGCAACTTGCCAAGAATCAACGATTGCCACAAACGGCCAATCCTGCCATTGCCATCAATAAACGGATGGATAAACTCAAATTCATAGTGAAACACACAACTACGAATCAACAGATGGTCTTTAGAATCTTTGAGCCATGCAAACAAATCATTCATTAGCATGGGTACCCGGTCGGCTGGCGGTGCTAGATGGACAAGCCCTTTCTCACCAAACACACCCACACCACCATGACGGAAGCGGCCCGCATCATCAACCAGAGACTGCATCATCACACCATGAGCCCTGAGAAGGTCTTTCGCACTAAACGGATCTAGAGATTGGTAGAGATTATAAGTGGCTATCGCGTTCTTCACCTCCTGAATCTGTTTAATCGGAGCCACCACATTCTTGCCATCGATAATGTCGCGGACCTGGTCTTCGCTCAGAGTATTGCCTTCTATGGCTAGCGACGAGTGGATGGTTTTGATGCGATTAGCCTTACGCAACCGCAAACCATCTTCCTGTTCTAGGCGAATGACATAGCGCTCAATCTGTCCTGAAATATCGGCTATCAGATTGATGGCTTTGGCACTTACTGTAAATGGTGGTTTATACATATTATCTTGATCTTTTTCTTTTACTTTAAACTGCTATTTCGCCGCTCATCAACTTGGGAAGCAAGCGGTCACGGGCTTCAGTAAGGAGGCAGATTTGAGAGGAAAGACGAAGGATCTCCTTTCTTTCTTTTTCAGCAATACTACTATATAGTTGCATTATTACATCGTTAGGAACATTGACAAAGACTTGGTCAAGTTTATTACGCTGAATGTGCTTCATTGTTGAACCAGTTGTGAGATTTTGAAACTCTTCTATTGTGTTCGATATTGACTGCAACAAGAACTCTCTCCCAATCCCTTTTGCAGGAGTCACCTTGAATAAATGTTGATTAAGCCAACCTTCTTCACCGCTCCATACAATTACCATGAGAGTGGCAGACCATGAGAAAAGTAAATCTCCTGCTTTCACTAAATATTTTACAGGAACTCTTTCTCCGTTATTTCTAGGGGTATCATTGCTTACCCCATTACCCATCTCCTTTATTTTGATTATAGGCTTGCCAGACTCCTGCCAATCCGATGGTTTGAAGGCGAAACCATTAAGGTATTCACCAAGTTGCGAGATAGGTTTCTTCTCCCACCCTTCTGGTACACCATCGATAATCTTGGTGTTTTCGTGGCCGGGGAAGTGGAGGTCAACGAACCATTCTTTATAGAGTCGTTGCGCTGCTTCCTCCAATAACTTAATCTGCTTCTGATAGTTCTCTATCAAAGAGTCGTAGCGAGAGAGGATGGTGGCAATGCGATGTTGAGTGGAAATAGGGGGGCATGGTACTTCAAAGTTCTCAATCATCTGCTTGGTCATAGCATTTCTTGAAGCACCTTTGCCTACAGCTAAGCTTAACATATGAGCCTGCATCCCAGGACTAGCTAAATAGTAGTTTAGAAATCGAGGATTTATCTGTTTGTAATCTGTTCTTACTATGGCTACATGCTGATTTACTCTTGCGGGCAAAACATCATTTGGAACAATACAGGTCCTTGCGACAGAATCGCCAGTAATATTCAATAAAATATCATTGCTGAAGATAGTTACTCCTTTAAGTTTGTTTGCAGCATCTTCAGTAATATGAGTTAAACCATTATAGTCAAATGATAGATTGTATACGTTTTGACTGCGTATAAGAGAAGTTCCCGATTCTACATAAACCATTGAACCACCCTTAGGTGTTGAACCACTGCCTATTTTCAGACAGCATTCTCCTAACTTCACTTTCTTCCACCCGCTCATACCTCATCCTCCTTTTCCTTAAATTCTGCAATCTTAATTTCGTAACCGGTGGTTACGATTTTCGTTCTGAATTTCCGAACCACTGGTTTGGATTTTGGGGGATTGAATTTCCGAACCACTGGTTCGGATTTTGAGAATAGGTGATTGCACATGGGAATAAAGGGTATAAAACTTCCTCATTAGGCGCAGATTCTCTTCCGACCAACCTTTGCCTAATCGCTCAGTAAGTCGTTCAGAAACACGCTTCAATACTCCCTTGCCATATTCAGCGCGAGTCTTACCACCTTGTTCATCTTCGATGATATAGCGACCAATCTCATAGTATGTATATACCTGCGAAGTATTAGCAACAGAAGCTACCTTCTGACGTGCCTCCGTCACTAACACCTCTATCTTTTCAGCCAGATGCGTGGCTCTGGTTTCGATGATTGCAACCTCGTTTGCCATAACTTACTTCATGTTTAAGTTATCCCATTCCTTCATGATCTCGTCCATCAGAACGTTGGCTTCCTTATTCAGCTGTGCCAGTTCGGCATGAATCTCGGTCATGCGCTCATGGAAATCTACGCCGTCATCTTCCTGTTCGGCCACACCGACGTAAGCACCGGGAGTGAGCGAGTAGTTCTTTTCTTCTATCTCCTGAATGGTGGCTATCTTGCAGAGGCCAAGAACATCCTTGTATTCGCCATCGCCAAACTTCGAGGTGAGCCACTCGTGCTGTCGGGCTGTCTCAAGCGTGTCTTCAAGTTCGGCTATGAGGGCATTCTGTTCGGCCTCAATGCGCTTCTTCTCTTTGCGTTGAGCGTTGGCTATGGCTTCTTTGGCTGCTGCCTTTTGCTTATCAAGGGCCTCCTGTGCCGTTGTAACAGTCGTGTCGCCCAAAGTGGTCTGATAATCGGCAAGCAACTGCTGGTACTTCTCTTTCTCGCCACGGTAGAGATGAACGATGGCTTGCAGGTTGCGCAACTGCCATTCTGTCCATTCATTTAAGGTACGGTCAACCACCGTGTAGTAATTGCGAGCATCGATGAAGAGCACCTTATCGCGAATGTCGGCGCGCTTGTTGCGGTCGAAGAACCACAGCGAGCAAGGTAGCGAGAGCGTATAGAAGAAGTTGTTGCCTACGCTGACCATCACGTCCACGTCGCCTGTGCGCACCAGTTTCTCGCGGATGTCGCGGTCTTTATTGGCGCTGTCAGTAGCAGAACTTGCCATGACGAATCCCGCACGACCGTGGTCGTTCAGGTAGGCATAGAAATAACTGATCCAGAGATAGTTGGCGTTGCCTATCTCCTTGGTCTTCTGATTCACACCTGGCAAGCCAAAGGGCAGACGGCCTGCGGCTGAAGCTGATTCAGCTTTTACCTTATCGACATTGAAGGGCGGATTTGCCATCACATAGTCGCACTTGCCGGCGAGGTTATGGGCATCGTGGTAGAAGGAGTTGGCTTCGTCACCAGAGATGATTCGCCCGTTCAAACCATGAACAGCCATGTTCATCAGACAGAGCTGGGCGTTGTACTCCACCTTCTCCTGCCCGTAGAACGTCATCTGGGTGTTAGCGTTCAATCCTGCCTGATTCACAAAGTCTCCCGTCTGCACAAACATGCCACCCGAACCACAAGCGGGGTCGAGCATCACCCCCTGTGTGGGCTCCAGTACGTTGACCAGCATTTTTACCAACGACTTGGGCGTGAAGAACACACCGTCGTCCGACGCCACCGCCTTGGCAAACTTCGAGAGAAAGTATTCGTAGATGCGCCCGATGATGTCGCCACCCACCTCGTCGATGGTCTTGTTGTTGAAGATGCGAAGCAGCTCGCGCAAGAGGTCGTCGGCAAACATCGTGTAGGTCTTGGGCAGAACGCCCGTCAGTTGCTCGCTCTGGTCTTCAACCAGTTGCATAGCGTTGTTGACAGCCTCGCCCAGCGAGTTGATGGCCTGTCCGTCATTGGTCTTCAAGCCGGCAGCCACAATGTTATCAGGCAAGTTCACCAGGTAGTCGAACTGTGCCTCACGGGGAAGATACAATGCACTCTTGGCTGCAAAGTCGCTTGGCTCCACAGGCATCACACGCCCACCACGGCTGGGGCGATTCTGCAAGATCTCAATCTCAACCATCTTGTAGCGACTGTAGGCATAACGCAAGAATAGCAAAGCAAGCACAGGCATACAATACTGGCTGCTAGTCAGTTTGCTTCCCTGACGCAACAAGTCGGCCGATTCCCATAATTCAGACTCCAGTTTCCTTATATTGATCATTTGATTGCCGTTTTTCTAAACACTATGTGTTGATTATTTTTTTCTTGCTACAAAGTTACCTATTTTAGTTCAATTTCAAGGGCATTTTTTGGAAAATCTAGTTTTAAGGTGAAAAAAATTGTGAAGCATCCTTTTGTATCTGTTCAGCGATTGCGTCGGAGACGCTAAAATGCTTCGAAGAAGCTATTTGTTCGAAAGACCATGCAAGAGGGCCGGAGGTCCTCGCCGCTTGGATGCACAGGGGGGTAAGAGGAGATTCTTCTGAATCGCTGAATAGAAGCATCCTTATCGCATGACATTAATTAACTCAGTCAGGACACGATCTCGGAGAAACCGTGTCCTGACTGTGTCGTGGATTCAGCGCTGTAACTCGCCTAATCGTGGCTCCAGGGAGCATCACCAGCGGCCACCGGTGTACTCAAAGACTCGGCCGTTGCGGTGCGAGGCGGTCTCCCACAGGATGAGGTAGCCGCGGTCGAACGAGTAATAGAGATACTCGTCGATGCCGTCACTGAAGCGGATGTTGACACGGTCGTGCCCATACTCGTCCCAATAGAAGTCGACGCGCGTGCCGAACTCGTTGACATAGATGCCCGTGCCGTTGTCGTAGAAGATATACTGCTCATACTCGCCGCGCGCCAGCTCGTACTCATATCCGTTCTCGATGACCGACACCTTCTCCCAGCGTCCCAGCAGGTCGCTGCTATAGTAGTAGTTGCTGCGTTCGCAACTGCTCATGGCCACAAACAGGATGGCAAGGGTCAGCAGGGTGTAAATCTTTTTCATAATGTATGCTGTATTGATTGTTAATAATTCGGTATGTGTCAGTTAGACCGTTATTGACCGCCTTGCGTTTAACCGACAAGGGGTGCAAAGTTATCACTTTTCTGTCACATCATGGCAAATTTTGAGCGAAAATGTCTAACTTTGTGGCCCAAAAAATCTTCATGCAATGGAAAAGAGAGTTCTCATCACGGGTGCCGGTGGGTTTATCGGCGGATTTCTGGTGGGCGAGGCATTGAGCCGTGGCTACGAGACATGGGCGGCGGTGCGGGCAACCACCAGCCGCAAGTTTCTCACCGACGAGCGCATCCACTTCATCGAGCTGGATTTCACCGACGAGCAGGCCCTGCACGACACGCTCGCCGCCCATGTAGCCGAACACGGCGCGTGGCACTATGTGGTGCACAACATGGGCGTGACCAAGGCCACCAACTACTTGGACTTTGAGCGCGTCAACTATGGCTACTTGCGCCTGATGGCCGAGACTCTGCGCGACATCGATGCCGTGCCCGAGGTGTTCATGATGATGAGCAGCCTCAGCGTCATGGGGCCGGGCGACGAGGTGGGCTACACCCCCTTCTGTGCCAGCGATGTGCCGGCACCCAACACACGCTACGGCACCAGCAAGCTCAAGGCCGAGACCTGGCTGCAGATGCAGCAGTCGTGGTTGCCCTACACCATCTTTCGTTGCACAGGAGTCTATGGCCCGCACGAGCGCGACTACTACCTGATGATGAAGAGCATCCGCGCAGGCTTTGACTTCACTGTGGGCTTCAAGCGGCAGATGCTCACGTTCATCTATGTGCGCGACCTGGCCCGGGCGGTCTTCATGGCACTGGAGCGTGGACCGCTCTATAAACCCTATTTTATCAGTGAGGGCAGGGGATATACACAAGACGAGTTCCGCCAGATGGTGTGCCATGAGCTGGGAAAGCGATTTGTCATTCCTGTCAAGTGCCCGTTGTGGCTAGTGAGGGCGGTGTGCCACCTGGCCGAGTGGTGGGGCAAGGTCACGGTCAAGCCCAGTACGCTCAATCCTGACAAGTACCGCATACTCAAGCAGCGCAACTGGTTGTGCGACACAACCGACGCGCGGCGAGACTTCGGCTTCGAGGCACAGTACGACCTGCGCAGCGGCTTGCACGAGGCCATCGAGTGGTATCGTGCCGCCGGCTGGCTCTAGGCAATGCACAGTGACTGGTATGTGTCCACTTGACAATAAGTGCGCCTGAAAGACGAGAGGTATTCACCGATTCAGAAAAATCTCCTCTTACCCCTCTGTGCATCGAAGATGCAGAACGGGTCGAAGACCCGATTTTGTTCGAAAGACCATGCAAGTGCA
>CACZHT010000041.1 GCA_902781045.1 uncultured Bacteroidales bacterium
CCGTGATGCCAAGCAGTATTGCGGGCTGACACACTCACAGGCCAGGGATGCCAACAAACTCGACTGCGCCTTCAATGCCTCTTTCGCCTCGCTCAACGTAGCAAAGGTCATGATGAAGGAACGGGGAATGGAATATTCCATGTCCAAGTTCAAACTACTGATGACCAACACGTTCATGGCCAAGCGAATTTTTGACGTGTCCCGATTCCGACCGAACCAAACTTTAATAACTCAGATTTTCAATGAACTCTTTGGCGGCGCGGCATAGCCGTTTCGCCATATATCGATTTTTTTAACGAACTATTGAAGTTAATAGTTTGAAGTTTAAAGTTGTTAGCTTGAATGCTCAGGATCCTGAGCTACTCGACATAGAGCACTAGCCCCTTGAGATACTCGCCCTCGGGGTGGTAGATGTTGATGGGATGGTCGGCGGGTTGAGTGAGCTGGTGCAGGATGCGCACACGGCGGCGAGACTGTGCGGCAGCACTGAACACCGCCAGGCGGAATTGCTCCTTGTTGACCGCTTGCGAGCACGAGAATGTGAACAGGATGCCACCGGGTGCTATCTTCTCGAATGCACGGGCATTGAGCTTGCGGTAGCCCACCAGCGCATTGCGCAGGGCACTCTTGTGCTTGGCAAAGGCTGGAGGATCGAGAATAATCAAGTCGTAAGCGTCAGGCTCCATGTTGTCCAGAAACTTGAATGCGTCCTCGGCAAACGCTTCATGCCTAGGGTCATCACCAAAATTGAGGCGCACATTGTCGTTGGTCAGACTGATGGCCTTGGCGCTGCTGTCGACCGAATGCACCAGCTTCGCACCGCCCCGCATGGCATAGAACGAGAAACCGCCCGTGTAGCAGAACATGTTCAACACCTTGCGTCCGTCACAGTAGTGCTCTAGCAGCCTGCGGTTCTCACGCTGGTCAACAAAGAAGCCGGTCTTCTGCCCTTTGAGCCAGTCGACATGAAACTTCAAACCATTCTCAATGGCGACATCGTTGTCATAACTGCCGACAATGTAGTCATTGACGGGGTCGAGGTGCGCCTTGTAGGGCAGGGTGGTCTCGCTCTTGTAGTAGACATTCTTGACAAGTCCACCAGGCAATCGGGTCAAAGCCCGGGCGATGATGTCGCGGGCAAAGTGCATGCCAGGCGAGTGGGCCTGCATCACCGCCGTGCCTGCATAGATGTCGACGACCAGTCCCGGCAAGAAGTCGCCCTCGCCATGCACCAGACGAAATGAGTTGTTGTCCTCGCGCAACAGCCCCAGTGCCTGGCGCACATGCAACGCCTCCACAAGCCGCTGCTCGAAAAACGCTGCATCGACATCAGTATCATCAAACGTGAGCATACGCACAGCGATGCTCCCGATCTGGAAGTGTCCGTTGCCGATGAGACAGCCATCATGGCTGTAGACTGTCACCAGGTCGCCCTCCTCGATGGTGTCATCGGCATGCGCAATGGCTCCGCTGAACACCCAAGGATGGAATCGTTGCAGCGACTCCTCCTTGCCTCTCTTTAAAGTAATTGCTTTATAGGTCATTGAACACTATTTAATGATGAAGCGGTAGACATCGTTCAGGTTGGCATAGAGCATGAGGATGACCAGCAGCCCCAGACCAATGTTCAAGGCTATGTTCATCACCTTCTCGCTAGGCTTCCATCCCGTGATCATCTCGATGAGCAGGAACAACACATAGCCACCGTCCAGGATGGGGATGGGCAGGATGTTCATCACTGCCAATATCACCGATAGGAACGCTGTGATGCTCCAGAAGTCCAGCCAGTTCCACTTGTCGGGGAAGATACTGCCGATGGCTCCAAAGCCACCCAATGACTTGGCCCCCTCGGGCGTAGCCACCATCTTCAAGCTCTTGAAGTAGGTCGTGAGCTTGTTCCAGCCCATCTCAATGCCTCTAGGAATCGACTGGAAGATGTTGTAGTGTTTGATGGTAGTCTTGAACACCTTAGTCGGGTCGGTGAGCTGGATGCCCAACTTGCCATCACCGTCAACTTCGGCCTGTGTGGTCATCTGTCTCCCGTCGCGCAGATAGGTGATGGTGGCAGTGGTGCCCTTGTGTTTGAGCAGGGCTGGAGTGAGTTCTGTATAGCTCGGCGTGGTGTCGTTGTTGACCGCCAGGATGCGGTCGCCCTGACGCAGACCGGCCTTCTCGGCGCCCATGTTGCTCTGGGTCTGGGCAATGACCACCGGCATGCGCGGCACGATGAGTTCGTCACCCTTCTTGACTTCATCGTTGAGGTCAAAGATAAATTTCTCGGGCAGGCTGATGGTGAGCGTGTCGGCACCACGGAGCACCTGCACCTGGCGGGCCATGAGCACGTTGTTGATCTGCTCGCCGCAATAGTAGGTGAGTTCTTGTCCATCGGCACTGAGCAGTATGTCACCATCCTTGAATCCCACCTTGTGCAGGCTCTCATGGAAGTTCATGCCTTCGGTGGCATCGCGGAAGTTGATGAACAACTCGCCATAGCTCCACACAATGCCGGCATAGATGACTACAGCCATCAGGAAATTGAACAATACTCCGCCAATCATCACCAGCAATCGCTGCCAGGCCGGGCGCGACCGAAACTCCCATGGCTGAGCTTTCTCACTCAACTGGTCGGCACTGGTGGTCTCATCGACCATGCCGGCGATGGAACAATACCCACCCAGAGGAATCCAACCGATGCCATAGACTGTGTCGCGCCACGAGGCCTTCGGGTCGGCCGCATCTTCTTTAGCATAGGCCTCTTCCTCCTCCTCGCTGGGGTTGCGTTTGAACATGGCCAGCTTGTGTCGCTTGGGATCCCAGCGCAAGATGGAGAACTTGGGGTTGAAGAACATGTAGAACTTGTTGACACGCATGCCGAACAGCCGGGCAAAGGAGTAGTGCCCAAACTCATGCACAATGACAAGTAAACTCAGGGCCAGTATCATCTCAAGGGTTTTCACCCAGAACGATGCCGAGCCGAACATTTCAATCAGGTTGTCAATAAAATTCATTATTATCGGGATGTCTAAATTTCTTGGGTTATGGATGTGTGATGAGTGCCATGGCACGAGCGCGAGCCTCGTTGTTGCACTGCACATAGTCGTCGTAGGTCGGATGAGCGACATTGCCCATCTGGGCAATAGTCGTCTCGACGATGCGGTGGATGTCGGTGAAGCCGATAGCGTCGCGCAGATAGGCCGCGACGGCAATCTCGTTGGCCGCATTCATCATGCACGGCACTGTGCCACCCTGCTCGGCAGCGCGATAGGCAGTGGACAGCAGCGGAAACTTGTCGAAGTCAGGTCGCTCAAACGTCAGTGAGGCATAGTCCGTCAGGCTCATCTTGCGCCCCGTGGTGGCTAGCCGCCCGCCCGGCAGACCCAGAGCGTAACGTATGGGCAGGTGCATGTCAGGCAGCCCCAGCTGTGCCTTTACCGAACCGTCACAAAACTCCACCATCGAGTGGACAATGCTCTGCGGATGCACCACAATCTCGATGCGGTCATGACCGACACCAAACAGCCACTTGGCCTCCAGCATCTCGAAGCCCTTGTTCATCATCGTGGCACTGTCGATAGTGATTTTGGCACCCATCGACCAGTTGGGATGCTTGAGTGCGTCGATGGCGCGCTTGGTGGCCAACTCGGCCTTGGGTGTGGTGCGGAATGGGCCACCCGAAGCGGTCAGAATGAGCTTGTCTACATCTTGCATGCGCTCGCCCACCAGACACTGATAGAAAGCACCATGCTCGCTGTCAACAGGATAGAGGTGGCTGGACGAGTGAGCCAGCAGCCCAGTAATCAGTTCTCCTGCCACGACCAGCGTCTCCTTGTTGGCCAAGGCGATGTCCTTGCCGGCACCAATGGCGGCAATTGTCGACTCCAGTCCGCTGTAGCCCACCATGGCGGTAACCACGGTGTCGACCTCTGGGGCAGTCACGGCATCGGCGATGGCTTGATGACCGCTCATCACCTCTATGGGAAGGTCGGCCAATGCGTCGCGCACAGTGGCATAGAGAGAACTCTCGCCGATGATGACCTGACGCGGTATGAAATGACGTGCCTGCTCAATCAGCAGGTCAGTGCTGGTATTGGCCACCAGCAGATGTGCCTTGAATAAGTGCGGGTACTCGGCGATGATGTCCAGTGTCTGACGACCTATCGACCCCGTGCTGCCCAGCAAGGCTATGTTGCGAATCTTACTTTCCATGTTGTTTCGTTACAATCGGGCAAAATTAAGCATTTCTCCCCAATCATTCATGATTCGTCCAACAATGTTATAATATTTTCACAATTTCACGTCAACTGTGCAACTATTAAACTTTGTGAAATTATGCGATAAGTTTCGCTGTGTCATAAAAAATGAGTAATTTCGTTGCCTGCAAAATTCTGGGATACTAACACGATAAAAAAATTTAGACAATGAAGGAGAAAATCAAAGAGTTGTTCAAGTCACGCTTCGGCACCGATGGCGTGATGTACGCATCGGCTGGCCGCATCAACTTGATAGGCGAGCACACCGACTATAATGGCGGCTTCGTCTTTCCGGGAGCTATCGACAAGTATATCATGGCTCAGATCAACATCAACGGCACCGACCGCGTGCGCGTCTACAGCGCCGACCTGGACGACTACTGCGAGTTTGGCCTGCGCGAGGAGGATGCTCCCCAGCAGCAGTGGGCACGCTACATCTTCGGGGTGTGCCGCGAGGTCATCAAGCGCGGCTTCACCGTCAAGGGCTTCGACACCGTCTTTGCCGGCAACGTGCCCCTGGGTGCCGGTCTGTCATCTAGCGCCGCCCTCGAGTCGTGCTATGCCTTTGCCCTGAACGACCTTTTCAACGACAACAAGATTGAGAAGTTCGAGCTGGCTCTCATCGGCCAGTCGACCGAACATAACTACTGCGGTGTGAATTGCGGCATCATGGACCAGTTTGCTTCGGTCTTCGGCAAGAAGGACTGCCTGATGCGCCTCGACTGCCGCTCGCTCGAGTACAAGTATTATCCGTTCAAAGCCGACGGCTACAAGCTGGTGTTGCTCGACTCCAAGGTCAAGCATGAGCTGGTCGACTCTCCCTACAACAAGCGTCGCGCCTCATGCGAACATGTGGCCAAGACACTGGGTGTGGAAACCCTGCGTGATGCCGACATGGCCATGCTCGAGGCGGCAAAAGATCAGGTCAGCGAGGAGGACTACATGCGTGCCCGCTATGTCATCGGCGAGAAGCAGCGCGTGCTGGACGTGTGCGACGCACTGGAGCGCGGCGACTTCGAGACGGTGGGACGCTGCATGTATGAGACCCACCATGGGCTGTCCAAGGACTATGAGGTGAGCTGCGAGGAGCTGGACTACCTCAACGACATTGCTCGGGAGTGTGGCGTGACAGGATCGCGCATCATGGGCGGCGGCTTCGGCGGATGCACCATCAACCTGGTCAAGAACGAGCTTTATGACAACTTCATCGCCACAGCCAAGGCCAAATTCAACGAGAAATATGGACATGAGCCTGTCGTCTACCCGGTCATCATCAGCGACGGCGCACACAAGTGTGAGGCATGAAAGCATTTGTCGAAACCATCGATTCGCCGAAGGGCGAAATCACCATCTACCGCCTTGTCAACCAGTCGGGAGCCAGTGTGACGCTCTCGACAGTGGGTGCGGGCATTGTGGGCATTGAGGTTCCCGATTGTGAGGGAAATCTCGCCGACGTGGTACTCGGCTACAAGAATGTGACCGACTACTTCTACGACGGCCCATGTTCAGGAAAAGTGCCAGGACGCTATGCCAACCGCATCGCCAATGGTCATCTTGAAGTTGATGGAAAAGTCTACCAACTGAATATCAACAACGGCCCCAACGCGCTGCATGGTGGACCGGAGGGCTTCCAGAACCAGATTTGGGACTGCGAGATGCTGGGCAGTGACACTGTCGTGTTCTCGCTCTTCAGCCCCGATGGCGACGAGCACTATCCCGGCAACCTCACGGCTCGCGTGGCCTACACCTGGACTGAGGACAACATCCTCAAGATTGAACTCAGTGCCGACACCGATGCTCCCACTGTAGTCAACTTGACCAATCATACCTATTTCAATTTGGCAGGCGAGGACAGCGGTTCGGTGCTTGACCATGAGTTGCAGTTGCGTTGCTCGCGCTATCTGCCCACCGATGACACGCTCATCCCCACCGGCGAGATGGCTCCGGTCAGTGGCACACCCATGGACTTCACCCAGCTCAAGCCCATCGGACGTGACATCAAGCAGGACTTCGCTGCGCTGAACTATGGCAAAGGCTATGACAACTGCTGGCTCATCGACGATGACACGGTCACTGCCGACGGCCTCAAAGTGGCCGCCACGCTCATCGACCGGAAGTCGGGCCGCAAACTCGACGTGCTCACCGACCAGCCTGCGGCCCAGGTCTATACAGGCAACTGGCTCGCCGGCTCGCCCACGAGCAAGAGCGGACGCAGCTACAACGACTATGACGGCGTGGCCATCGAGTGTCAGGGTCTGCCCGACGCACCCAACCATCCTGACTTCCCGTCGCAGCTGCTCATGCCCGACGATGACTACAATCGTGTCATCTTCTTCGCTTTCTCAACCTGTGAGTAAAGCGTCTTGAGTTTCAAGTTTCAAGTTTCGAGTCTCGATTATTCGGACATTCGAGGATTATCAATTTTCAAACCATAAATTCTGAATTAAAAGAAGGATGAAACCAACATTATTCGTTCTGGCCGCTGGCATGGGAAGCCGTTACGGCGGTCTGAAACAGCTTGACGGTCTGGGGCCACACGGCGAGACCATCATGGACTATTCAATCTACGACGCTATCCAGGCCGGGTTCGGCAAGGTGGTCTTTGTCATCCGCAAGGACTTTGAACAGGACTTCCGCGAGAAGATTCTCTCGAAATATGAGGGCCACATTCCTGTGGCGGTCGTCTACCAGTCGGTCAATGACCTGCCTGAGGGATTCACCTGCCCGCCCGATCGTGTCAAGCCTTGGGGCACCAACCATGCCTTGCTCATGGGCAAGGATGTGATCAATGAGCCATTTGCCATCATCAACAGCGACGACTACTATGGCCGCAACAGCTTCGAGGTCATGGCCGCCGAGCTGGCCAGCCTGCCCAAAGGCAGTAAGGGACACTACAGCATGGTGGGCTTCAAAGTGGGCAACACCATGAGCGAGAGCGGCACAGTGTCGCGCGGTGTGTGTGAGACGGCCGACGGCTATCTCACCGGTGTGGTCGAGCGCACAAGCATCGGCTATGATGCCAACCACGACATCACCTTCACCGACGAGAACGGCTCGGTGCAACATCTGGCATTTGACACCCCCGTGTCAATGAACTTCTGGGGCTTTACACCCGACTACTTCACGCACAGCGAGAAGTTCTTTGTCGAATTCCTCAAAGAAAACATTGACAAGCCCAAAGCCGAGTTCTTCATCCCCACGCTGGTCAACCAGCTGGTGCAGGATAAGGTTGCCTGCTGCAAGGTGCTGACCACCGAGAGCAAATGGTTTGGCGTCACCTACAGTGCCGACCGCCAGGGGGTTGTAGACAAGTTTGCCTCGCTACATGCCGACGGCACCTATCCTGAGACATTGTTCTAGAGTCGTGTCGTCATCACAACAAGCAGGGGCTGTGGCAACGATGATGCCACAGCCCCTGCTTGTTGGTCGCTATCCACGAGATGCCGCCTCTGGCCCCACTAGCGCCGCTCGACCATGATAATTCCCACCAACACCAGCACGCATCCCATCAGCCCCACAGCTCCGATAGTCTCGCCATAGGCCAGCCAAGCGGCTATCACCGAAATGACTGGGCTCAAATACAGATAATTAGCAGTCAGGATGGCACCGATGCGCACCGTCACCTCGCCCCAGATGAAAAAGGCCAGCATCGAGCAGACCAGCGACAGAAACAGCAGATTGGCCGCCACAACGGGTGTTGCCAGAGCCTCAAGGTGCATCGGACCCTCCCAAAACGTCATTGGCAACGCAAACAGCACACCATAGAAGAACACCTTGCGCGTGATGTCGATGATGGCACACCGGCGGTTGACACGCTTTAGAACAATCGAGTAGACAGCCCAGACGGCAGCAGCAAGGATGGCCAGGAGGTCTCCCAGCAGACCATCGCCCCACACAAAGCCGTCGGCAAAGGTGAGAAAAGCCACACCGCCGAACGCCAGCAACGACCCCACCAGCTTCAGCCATGTGAAGCGCTCTTCTTTCAGGAAGATTGCAGCCAGCAGCGTGGTGAACAGCGAGTTGAGCGACACCAATATGGCGACATCGGTCACCAGGGTGAGTTTCAATGCCGTGTTCTCAAAGATAAAATAGAACGTGCCGCCCAGCAGCCCCAACAAGGCCATCAGTGCCTCGTCGCGCAGGCAATAGACACGCAACCTAAAGCGCGACCAGACGGCAAGCCCCAGATAAGCAATGACTGAGCGATAGATAAAAATCTCGGTAGGGGAGAGGTTGTGGTCAAGAAGCACCTTGGTGTTGACAAACGACACGCCCCAAAACACAATCACCACAAGGGCAAGAACATGATATTTGACTTTTGAAATCTCCATGTATGCAAAAAATGCCCGCAAAATTACGAAATAAATTTAACATGAAATGGGCACAAACTAAATAATTCGCAACAGAACGAGAAAAGTCAGTGCCGATGACACGGTAAGTGAAAACTTTTTTGTACCTTTGCGCCACATTGCGAGATAGGAAAATGAGCGACCTGCTGAACCGTGATGCCTACGTCAAGCGATTTGAGCAATTTCTTGACGTGAAGAAGATGCGCAAGACTCCCGAGCGTTTTGCCATACTGCGATGTATACTAGCTTTTCAGTCTCATTTCACCATCGAACAATTGGCACAGAGTCTGGAGTTGCAGACCTACCATGTGAGCCGCGCCACGCTCTACAACACTCTGCAGCTCATGATTGAGGCGAGGTTGGTCAGGCGGCATGTGTTCGAGGGATTGCCTGTGCAATATGAAAAAGCGGGCAACACCCCACACAGCCATCTCATCTGCACACATTGCGGTAAGCTCAAGGAGGTGCGTGACAACGACTTCATTGCGTTTATGAACGCGCGCAAGTTCACCGCATTCACTGCCGACTTCTACATGCTCTATGTCTATGGCACATGCAACACATGCGCCCGAAAACTGAAAAAACAAAAAACAAAGTAGAAGCAAGAGACGAGATACAAGATGCGAGAGATGAGAAGCGAGTTGCGACACTACCACTACTCGACTGATTTTCATCGTCTTAATTCGCAATAATTAAGTCTTCAATTAAAGAAAATGAAAGTAGACGTACTACTGGGACTACAATGGGGCGATGAGGGCAAAGGCAAAGTTGTCGATGTGCTGACCCCGCATTATGACATCGTGGCACGCTTCCAGGGCGGGCCCAATGCCGGACATACACTTGAGTTTGAGGGCAAACATTATGTGCTGCGTTCCATCCCATCAGGCATCTTCCAGCACGGTCAGGTCAATGTCATCGGCAATGGAGTCGTGCTCGACCCAATATTGTTCATGGAAGAGGCCACCGAACTCGAGAAGAGTGGGGTAGAACTTAAGAAAATACTCAAAATCTCGCGCAAGGCACACCTGATTATGCCCACACACCGCCGCCTGGATGCAGCCAACGAACGGCTCAAAGGCGAGAGCAAGATTGGCACCACAGGCAAGGGCATCGGCCCAACCTATACCGACAAGGTGAGCCGCAATGGCCTGCGCGTGGGTGACATCGAGTGTGACTTTGAGCACAAGTATCATGTGGCCAAGCAACGGCACATCACCCTGCTCAACGCACTGGGCGGTGACACCAATGTCGACGAGCTGGAGAAACAGTGGATGCAGGGCATCGACTACCTCAAGCAGTTTGACATCATCGACAGTGAGTTCTTCATCAACCACCAGCTGGCCGAGGGCAAAAGCGTGTTGTGCGAGGGAGCGCAAGGCAGTATGCTCGACATTGACTTTGGGTCATACCCGTTTGTGACCTCGTCCAACACTGTTTGCGCCGGTGCTTGTGCCGGACTGGGTGTGGCTCCCGCCAAGATTGGTGAAGTCTATGGCATCTTCAAGGCCTATTGCACTCGAGTGGGGGCCGGACCTTTTCCCACCGAGCTGTTTGACGCAACAGGGGCCGAAATTCGTCGCATAGGCCACGAATTTGGTGCCGTAACTGGCCGCGAGCGTCGCTGTGGCTGGATTGACCTGGTGGCATTGCGATATACCATCATGCTCAATGGCGTGACACAACTCATCATGATGAAGAGCGATGTGCTCGACGGCTTCGACACCATCAAGGCGTGCGATGCCTATGAGGTGGAGGGTCGCATCACCCGCGACTTCCCATTCTCAATCGAGCACGGCATCAAACCCGTCTACACCGAGCTGCCGGGATGGAAAACCGACATGACGCAAATCTCATGCGAGGAGCAGTTTCCCAAGGCATTCAGCGACTACATCGCATTCTTGGAACAAAAGCTGGGAGTGCCCATCACTATTGTCTCGGTGGGTCCCGACCGCGAGCAGACCATCATGCGCAAACGCAAATAAACACTTAAACAATAAACTTTAAAACCAAACTAAATCATGGCAAACGTAAAACCGTTCCGTGGTCTCAGACCACCCCGTGAGTATGTACAGGAAGTAGCCTCCAAACCCTACGACGTCCTCTCCAGCGACGAGGCCCGCGCCGAGGCTGGCGACAACGAGAAGTCGCTCTACCACATCATCAAGCCCGAGATTGACTTTGCTCCTGGCACCGAAGAGAACGACCCCAAGGTCTACGACCGCGCTGTGGCCAACTTCAAGAAATTCCAGGAAAAGGGCTGGCTCGTGCAGGACGAACAGGAGAACTACTACATCTATGCCCAGACCATGGATGGACGTACTCAGTATGGCATCGTGGTGGCAGCCAACTACAAGGACTACGTCGAGGGGCGCATTAAGAAGCACGAACTCACTCGCCGCGAGAAGGAGGTAGACCGCATGCACCACATCGAGATCAACAACGCCAACATCGAGCCGGTGTTCTGGGCATTTCCCACCAACCCCGTGCTGGAGCAGGTCATTGCCGACACCGCCAAGACCGAGCCCGAGTATGACTTTGTCAGCGAGGACGGCATCGGGCACACGCTGTGGGTCATCAGCGACAAGAAGGTCATCGACACCATCACCGAGGCTTTCGCTGCCATCCCTGCACTCTATATTGCCGATGGTCACCATCGTACAGCCGCCGCCGCTCATGTGGCCGAGGAGAAGGCCAAGGCCGACCCCAACCACACGGGCAAGGAAGAGTACTGCTACCTGCTGGCGGTCTGCTTCCCGCAGAACCACCTCAAGGTCATGGACTATAACCGCGTCATCACCGACCTCAATGGCTTGACCGACGAGCAGTTCCTGGCCAAGGTTGCCGAGCACTTCGATGTTGAGGACAAGGGCACTGAAATCTATCATCCCGCCAAGCTCCACAACTTCTCGCTCTATCTGGGTGGCAAGTGGTACAGCCTCACGGCCAAGCCCGGCACCTACGATGACAACGACCCCATCGGAGTGCTTGATGTCAAGATTTCGAGCGACTACATCTTGCGCGACATTCTGGGCATCACCGACCTGCGCACCGACAAGCGCATCGACTTTGTGGGCGGCATCCGCGGACTGGGCGAGCTCAAGGACCGTGTCGACTCGGGCGAGATGAAAGTGGCTCTGGCACTCTATCCCGTGACCATGCAGCAAATCATCAACATTGCCGACACTGGCAACATCATGCCTCCCAAGGCCACATGGTTTGAGCCTAAGCTCCGCTCTGGTCTCATCATCCACAAACTTGACTAATCGTCAACGTGTCCGAGGGTCGTGCCCACTGGGTGGGTGCGACCCTTTTCTGTCACATATCGTTAAGCCACAGCTATGATCAAATCACCTAACTACAAGCAACTGCAGGGGCTGGTCGAATATCTGAAGTTCGTGCCCTACGATGTGTCACGCAGCCAGCTCTATTCGCCGCAGGAACTCTATGCCGGATTTGACCCGGAGCGGCCCGAGACGTTCGAGGCTTGCTTTGACACCAAGGTCTATCGGCACTTTATCGCTCATGGCAAGCGCGCATCGACACCCGTCGAGTCGATGGCACGCACACTGCACGATCATGGCATACACATCGCCATGGACAAATTCTTTGAGCAACACGATCCTCGGCAATGCGTCGGCGTCATGGGTGGCCATGCGCAACTCAGGACTTCATCTGCATTCAGGCAAGTGGCGGCTATCAGCAAGAGCCTCACCGAAAAGGGCTTTGTCATGATCAGTGGTGGTGGCCCGGGAGCTATGGAGGCAACACATCTGGGGGCATGGATGGCCGGACGCACCATGTCCGAGCTTGACGATGCCCTTGAGATGCTCGCTGTGTCTCCATCGTTTAGCGACCCACAGTGGTTGTCAAGCGCAATGCTTGTCAGAGAGAAATACCCCCAAGAGCATTTTGTCAGTCTGGGGATTCCCACATGGCTCTATGGACATGAGCCTTCCACACCATTTGCCACACACATCGCCAAGTTCTTTGAGAACAGCGTGCGTGAGGACAGTATCCTCACCCTGGCCTTTGGGGGCATTATTTTCACGCCTGGCAGTGCCGGCACACTCCAGGAAATCTTTCAGGAAGCTGTGCAAAATCACTATCTCTCATTTGGGTTCCCAAGTCCGATGATTTTTGTCGGCAAGGAATTCTGGACCCATGAGATACCCATTTACCCACTGCTTGAGCACCTGGTGGAAACTGGAAAGTACAAAAACTTGTTGCTCACGCTCACCGACGACACCCAAGACATTATCGACCGACTAGTAGCTTTCAGCAACACACAGAAGCTAGGCTAAAAGGCTAATGCACAAAAAACAAGAGGCAGATTCCAATTTGGAGTCTGCCTCACGTTCTTTTCAGATCACGAAGGATTTACTTGTTCACCTGGAAGCGGTTGAAACCATCCTTGAGATGAGCAACTACCTGGTTGGCGGCAGCCAGACCAGCGTTAATGTTGGCTTCTGCTGTCTGAGCACCCATCTTCTTGGGGGTGAAGAAGACGCGGTCGCCATACTTCTCCTCAAGCTCGGCTGCATTCTCAGGCTTCACGTCAGCGATGTAACGGAAGTCGGGACGAGCCTCAAATGCCTCGGCCAAGCTCTCCTCGTCGATGACCTCCTTGCGAGCTGCATTGATCAGCACAGCACCCTTGGGCATCAACTCAACCAGATGCTTGCCCACCGACTTCTTGGTCTCGGCAGTAGCGGGGATGTGAAGGCTCACATACTGGTTGTTCTTGTACAAGTCTTCCAGGTTGTGGATAGGCTCAACACCCTCGGCTTGCATGGCCTCGTCCTTGACCCAGGGGTCAAAAGCGCTGACCTTCATGCCGAAGCCCTTGGCAATGCGAGCCACGTTGCGGCCCACAGCACCGAAAGCATGGATGCCAAGCGTCTTGCCCAGCAACTCGGTGCCCGAAGTGCCATTATAGCGGTTGCGAATCATTGTCACCATCATGCCCAGCACCAGTTCGGCAACGGCGTTGGCATTCTGACCAGGAGTGTTCATCACGCACACACCATGAGCTGTGGCCTCGGCCAGGTCAATGTTGTCATAACCGGCACCGGCGCGGACAACCACCTTCAGCTGCTTGGCTGCGTCAAACACTTCCTTGTCAACCTTGTCACTGCGCACGATCAGACCGGCGGCATCGGCAACGGCTGCAATCATGTCGGCCTTGGTGCCTTTCTCAACGAGAACGAGCTCGTGGCCACCGGCCTCGACAACTTCCTTGATACCCTTGACTGCCACAGGAGCAAAGGGCTTCTCTGTTGCAACTAGAATCTTCATATATAATAAGGTGTTTTTTTAAATTCTATAATATGAATTATGCGTTAAATTAGTGCTTAGCCTCAAACTCCTTCATGGCGTCGACCAGCACCTGCACGCTCTCGAGAGGCAGAGCGTTGTAGAGCGATGCACGGAAGCCACCCACTGAACGGTGACCCTTGATGCCGACGATGCCCTTGGTGCCAGCGAAGTCGAGGAAGTCTTTCTCAAGCTCTTTGTACTCGGGCTTCATCACGAAGCACACGTTCATGATCGAGCGATCCTCGGGATGGACAGTGCCCACAAACAGGCGGCTTGCGTCGATGGCGTTGTAGAGCACAGCTGCCTTCTCCTCATCGCGGCGCTGCATCTCCTTGATGCCACCAATCTCCTTGTACCACTTCAGCGTCTGCAGAGCGGCGTAGATGGGGAACACAGGGGGAGTGTTGAACATCGAGCCCTTGTCAACATGGGTCTGATAGTTGAGCATGGTGGGAAGCACACGGTCAACCTTGCCCAGGGCATCCTCCTTGACGATGACAAACGTCACACCGGCGGGAGCAATGTTCTTCTGTGCACCACCGTAGATGAGGTCATACTTGCTCACGTCGACGGGACGCGAGAAGATGTCGCTCGACATGTCGGCAACCATGCGCACGGGCACATCATAGTCCTCGCGAATCTCGGTACCATAGATGGTGTTGTTGGTCGTGATATGGAAGTAGTCGACATCGGTCGGCACAGTGTATCCCTTGGGGATGTATGTGTAGTTGTCCTCCTTGGACGACCCCACCTCGATGACCTCGCCGAAGAGCTTAGCCTCCTTGATGGCCTTGTTGGCCCAAGTGCCGGTGTTCAGATAGGCAGCCTTGGTCTTGAGCAGGTTCATCGGAACCATGCAGAACTGCGTGCTGGCGCCACCACCCAGGAACAGGACGCGATAGCCTGCGGGGATGTCAAGCAGCTCCTTGAACAGAGCCTCAACCTCGTCCATAACAGCGGTAAACTCCTTGCTGCGGTGCGAAATCTCAAGAATCGACAGGCCGGTGCCTGCAAAGTCACGGATAGCGTCGACGCAATGGTCGATGGTGTACTGACTCAGGATCGAAGGTCCTGCATAGAAATTGTGCTTCTTCATAATGTGAAATTAATGTTGTTAGTATAGAAGATAATCGAATTATCCATTAAGTTGTCGCAAAGTTAGACAAAGTTTGCCAATTGCGAAAACAAACCTTAAAGATTATTTTTCGTTAACTTTTCGACACTTTTGACAATTTGCCAATTTTTAAACGACTAGCAGACGGCAACATAAGCCCTTTTAACAACCATTAACGCAAAAATGGTACTATTTAGCTGATTTTGAGCGAAAAATGTTTTTTTAACTTAAACGCACTTTTTGCGCCGATTGTTGAAAAAAGCTGAAAATCTGAATTTTTCTGGCTCAAAATTGTTCCTAGTCCAGAAATTTGCCCTATATTTGTAACGTGAATTTGGAAACAATTCATGCTGACTATATCAAATGATATTCATTAATTAATAAACCTTTTAATTTTTGATCATGGAAGTTCAAAAAATTATGCAGCATCTGGAGCAGAAGCATCCAGGTGAGTTGGAGTTCCTCCAGGCTGTTCGCGAGGTTCTCGAGTCGGTCGAAGAAGTCTACAACCAGCACCCCGAGTTTGAGAAGGCTAAGATCATCGAGCGCATCGTAGAGCCCGACCGCATCTTCACGTTCCGCGTGACTTGGGTCGACGACAAGGGTGAGGTTCAGACCAACCTCGGATACCGCGTGCAGTTCAACAGCGCCATTGGCCCGTACAAGGGAGGTCTTCGCTTCCACAAGGCTGTGACTCCTTCGATGCTGAAATTCCTTGGCTTCGAGCAGATGTTCAAGAACGCTCTGACCACTCTGCCCATGGGCGGTGGCAAGGGCGGATCGGACTTCGACCCCGTTGGCAAGAGCGACGCCGAGATCATGCGTTTCTGCCAGGCCTTTATGACCGAGCTTTGGAACTGCATTGGCCCGGATCAGGACATCCCCGCTGGCGACGTTGGCGTGGGTGGCCGTGAGATTGGCTTCCTCAACGGTATGTATCAGAAGCTCTCGCGTCAGTACCACACTGGCGTGCTCACCGGCAAGGGTGAGACTTGGGGTGGCTCGATTCTCCGTCCCGAGGCTACTGGCTACGGCGCTCTCTACTTCACTCAGCACCTGCTGCACAAGGCCGGCAAGGACATCAAGGGCAAGACTGTCGCTCTCTCGGGCTTCGGTAATGTTGCTTGGGGTGCCGCTAAGAAGGCTACTGAGCTTGGTGCTAAGGTTGTCGCTATCTCTGGCCCCGACGGCGTGTGCCACATGCCCGACGGCATCACTCCCGAGATGATCGACTACATGCTTGAGATGCGCGCTTCTAACCGCAACAAGGTCGAGGACATGGCCACCAAGTTCCCCGAGAAGGCTAAGTTCACTGCCGGCAAGAAGGCTTGGAGCATCCCCGTTGACATCGCACTGCCCTGCGCGTTCCAGAACGAGCTGAGCGAGGAGGATGCCAAGGAGCTCAAGGCCAACGGCTGCTGGTGCTGCTGCGAGGTCTCGAACATGGGCTGCCAGCCTGGCGCAATCCACTTCTTCCAGAACAATGGCGTGCTCTTTGCTCCTGGCAAGGCCGTCAACGCCGGTGGCGTTGCCACCTCTGGTCTGGAGATGACCCAGAACGCCGCTCACCTGAGCTGGTCGGCCAAGGAGGTCGACGAGAAGCTCCACTGGATCATGGAGAACATCCACGAGCAGTGCGTCAAGTTCGGACAGCGTCCTGATGGCACTATCGACTATGTGAAGGGCGCCAACATCGCCGGCTTCATGAAGGTCGCCCAGGCTATGCTCGAGCAGGGTATCATCTAATTTAACATGAACAAGAGAGTGGAGTCGCAGGGATGCGCACTCCACTCTTGCTTTTGTGATTGCTTAACTGATTTTTTTTTGAGAGGGACACACCATTATACATGTCCCGACAAGCTGAAGGCTGGTCACCCACGACGTGGGCAACCAGCCTTTTGAGTTGTGCATTGGGTGCTTCTGAGCTGCAGCGAAGCTCAGTCGTCGATGTCCCTCTGCTTGGCCACGTTGCGGAAGGCCAACTTGCCGTCCTCATATTCCTGCGTGGCGATCAACGTAGGCTTGGGCAGCTTCTCGTAGTAGCGTGAAATCTCAATCTGCTCGCGGTTCTCTGAGATTTCCTCCAGATTGTCGTTGAGCGTGGCAAACTCCTGAAGCTTCTTCTCCAGGTCCGACTTCATCTCGGCGGCAATCTGATTGGCGCGCTTGCTGATGATGGCTACGGTCTCGTAGATGTTGCCCGTCTGCTCCGACATCTCCACCAAGTCGTGAACGGTCGTGGTCAACGGTGCATTACTTTTCTTGTAATCCATGTCTTGTATTTTGGTTTATATTGATTTTCTGTCTGTGATTAGTAGTTGAGAATCTGACTGAACGTCTCAGCCGACATAAATTGATGAATTCTCTGGTCCTTGATAACTCTCGGGCATCCGACTAGCTCAACTGTCAAAATTGGCAACCTGCGACAGTGTCACTTGTCGTTGACAAACTTGCTGGCTATCTTGAAGATGTTGTCGGCCTCCTTGCGATAGTCGCTGTCGGGATAGTCGTTGACAAACGTGTAGTACTCGTCAATGACTGTGCGGAAACGCTCCTCCTTCTTCTCCTCGACACTCTCGCTGGCCTCACGGTAGCGCGACTTGAGCACCAGCATCTCCAGCTCTTCCTTGTATTTGCTGTAGGGATACTCCTTGATGGCGTTCTTGGCCGTGATGACTGCCGACTCATAGTTGTTGCCCATGTAGTTGCCCAAGTTGTAATAGAGCTGTGCATTCTCGAGCTCTTTCTTGACCAGCTTGTCCTGCAGCTCGAAGATGGCACTCTGGGCTATCGACACCTTGTCGCTCTTGGGAAAGTAGTCGAGAAACGCCTGCAGCTCCTCAATGGCCTTGATAGTCTCGGACTGGTCGAGCTGCGAGTCGGGCGAGTCCAGATAGTATCCATAGCCCGCATAGTATCGCGCCAACTCGGCATACTGGCCCTTGGGGTAGTGCGAGTAGTAGTTCTTGAAGTAGGTGCCCGAGGTCATGTAGTCCTTGTTCTCATAGTAGCTCATCGCCAGCAGGAACAGCGACTCCTCGGCTTTGTCTGTGCCCTTGAACACCGTGATCAGGTCTTCCAGAATGGTGTAGGCCTGGGCATACTTCTGCTGCTCGAAAGCACGCTTGGCATACTCATACTTATAGTTGGCGTCGTTGCTCTTGAGCACCTTGTTGTACTCGCCGCACCCGCTCAAACCGCCCAGCAGGGCAGACAGTGCCAGCGATATGATGACTTTTCTAGACATACTATTGTGTTACACTAGTTTGCAGCCGACAAAGTTACTGCTTTTTTTGCAAACTCACGGCATGCAAGCAACATATTTTTCTTAAACCATGTGAAATCGGCCGAATCTTGACATCAACAAGCCCAAATCATCGCCGTATTCAGCGATTCCGCGTTTCCCCTCCCCTTTGGGAGAGGCTGCTGAAAAAGTAATAAACCGCGAATTACGCGAATCAAGCGCGAACCTCTAGCTCGCAACCGAACGGGCGCAATTTTTCTTGAATATAATTTGAAATATCACGAAATTTTGCAGAACATTTATTTAAATCTAGGTTTGAATATAACTATCGTGAAGCAAATCAATTATTTGCCTGTACTTTTTCAGCGGCCTATTGTGAAAGGGGAGGGGAGGCTAGCTGGAACCAATCGCTGAACAGATACTCATCGCCATGAAAACACCAATAAAACCAAAATTATAAATAACGAATTGTTAATTATCAATTAAAAATTTCGTACCTTTGCACCCATGCAACATCACACGACAACTCCCATTGAGCTGCTGGCTCCAGCCCGCGACGCCCAGGTGGCCATCGAGGCCATCGTTCATGGCGCCGATGCCGTCTATATGGGCGCACCGATGTTCGGTGCCCGTGCAGCGGCCACCAACTCGATTGACGACCTAGCCACTGTCTGCCGTTTCGCCCACCAGTTTGATGCCAAGGTATACGCAACAGTCAACACGCTGGTCTATGACCATGAGCTGCGTGACTGTGAGCGCATGATATGGCAGCTGTGGCATGCCGGCGTCGACGCGCTCATCGTGCAGGACATGGGCATCCTGCGACTGGACCTGCCACCCATCGCCCTGCACGCCAGCACACAGTGCGACCTGCGCACGCCCGACAAGGCACGTTTCCTGCAAGCTATGGGTTTCTCGCAGCTGGTCATGGCGCGCGAGCTCACCCTGGACGAGATTGCCGTCATACGCCAAGCGGTGCAGGTGCCGCTCGAGGCATTTGTCCACGGAGCGTTGTGCGTGTGCTACAGCGGACGATGCCAGATGAGCCAGGCCGTGAAGGGCCGCAGCGCCAACCGCGGCGAATGCGCCCAGATGTGCCGTCTGCCCTACGACCTTGTCGACGAGCAGGGCAGGGTGCTGGTCTCGCACAAGCATCTGCTCTCATTGCGCGACATGAACCGTTCCGGACATCTGCGCCAAATGATTGAGGCGGGCGTGTCATCGTTCAAAATTGAGGGGCGGCTCAAGGACGTGAATTATGTCAAGAACGTAGTGGCATTCTACCGTCAGGCCATAGACCGCGTCATCGGTGAGAGCGATGGCCGCTGGCGGCGCTCGTCATTTGGTACCAGCGACATCGCCTTTGTCCCCGATGTGCGGCGCAGCTTCAACCGCTCATTCACGTCCTACTTTATCGACCAACGTCACCCCAAAAATGGCTCACCGATGGCATCTATCGATACGCCCAAGTCGATGGGACAGTATGTGGGCAAAGTCATCAAGGCACGTGGAGCCGAACTGACACTCGACACCCCAGTCAGTCTGACCAACGGCGACGGGTTGAGCTACATGTCGCCCGATGGGCTGTTTGCCGGCATGCGCGTCAACGTGGCTCATGCATCCCGCGTCACCCTGCGCGAGCCGGTGGCCATCGCCCGAGGCACCAGTGTCTGGCGCACTTTTGACAAGGCGATGGACGACATTCTGTCGCGCCCCACGGCCACACGTCGCATCGCCGTCGATGCCACCCTGCGCAGCGTGGGGCAGAGGCTAGTGCTCACACTGAGCGACGAGCGTGGCTGCCGCGTCACCCATGCCATCGATGCCGCCGACTTGCAGCCGGCACGGTCGCCGCAGCACGAGCGTCAGCGCGACACGCTGTCACGGCTGGGCGACACCATCTATGTGCTTCGCGAGTGCGTGCCCCTGCCGGGCATGTTCATCCCGGCCTCGGTGCTAGCCCAGCTGCGACGCGAGGCGGTCCACCTGCTTGACCGCACCTGGGCCATGAGCCGGTGCCGCGCCCGCCGCCGCCCCGAGGATAACGCCGCGCCCTGCTTTGCCACCACGCTCACCAGTGCCGACAACGTCGCCAATCACCTGGCCCGGCAGCTCTACAGTGACCACGGTGTCACACACATCGAGCCGGCTCTGGAGTGCCAGATGACTGACGGCCAGAAGCCCACATCGGGGCAGCAGGTGATGCACACACGCTACTGCCTGCGCCGCGAGTTGGGTGCGTGCCTCAAGCGAAAAGAGGCAAAAAAATTGCCCGCGCGCCTCTTTCTGCGCACGGGCAACACAACCTTTGCCATCAGCTGCGACTGCGGCAGCTGTGAGATGCACCTCAGCCTATTGTGAGGAGGCTCATTCCAGGCCAAGCATGGCGTTGATGACGGCATTCACGTCGGCTATGTCGACATGACCGTCGCCAGTGACATCGCTGGCAGTCAGCTGCACGTCACCCGCAGCCTTGCCTAGCATGGCATTAATCACCAGATTGACATCGGCTATGTCAATCTTGCCGTCACCGTTGGTATCAGCTGCACCCACCGACCCATTGACCCTAATCTGGCAAATGCCCGGGGTGAACTGCGATTCAACATCTCGGACAGTGATGGTGGCTTGTCCTGGAGCCAAACCAAGCACTTGAACTGTGTGGCTGTCGACAGTGCGCAAGAACACGATGTCATCCTTGTCACTCTCCCACACAAATTCCACATTGTTGCCGCCCTCGACCGATGCCGTGAGCGTGACAATCTCGTCAACATCCATTGTGACTTCGCCGGGGGTCACTGTAATAGTGGGAGGTGGAACCGGGGCTGATGTCACCTGAACATGACAAAACGCAATCTGGTCACCCCAGTAGGCGACGAGCAGCGTCTCACCATCTTGATTTGCGGTCAACTGAATCTCATCGGTCAGCGAGCCGCTTGAATTGAATGAGACAACATATGATTCAAACCCATCCACCATGTACACCCCCTCAATTTCATCGGGCGATAAGAATGCCTTGAGCGTGAATGTCTCACCCGGCGTCATGACCAGTTCACTGGCATTGAGTGTGATGTTTTCCAGCTGGGCATTGGCATCACCCTTGATGTTCTTGAACAGATTCCATGCAGTGGCCTGAAAGTAGGCCGACACGGCGGATTGGGCCACATGCAGCGTGATGTTACTCGGCACCTCGCTGCAGAAGGTGGCATCGTCGGTTGCGGGTGGAGTAGGGCGATAGCTGTAACAGTTCTTCAACACCCTGACCCTAATGCCAGTGATGTCATCGACATTGTCATCGATGAACAGGTCTTGGCACGACAAGAAGGCAAAGGCGGGACGCGAGGGATCAGCGTCCATTAACTGCACATCGCCCGACAGCGCCACACATGGGGAATAAAGGGGGATGTAGGGCGGGTCGTCTTGAAACGTCCGCGACGGCCTCTCGAAGACAAAACTGCCGGAGAGCTCGACGACAAGCAGCGAATTGCGCTCCATGCCGAACGGATAACCGCCAATCGACATCATGTCGCCATCAAGCTTGAGATGATAGACATCCGACATTACAAACGCACTCTCGCCGATACGGCGGATGGTCTTGGGGATATCGACCGTTCGGGCCCTAATCCCACAGAATGCCGCATTGGCTATCGATGTCACCTGATATTCGTTGCCATCATGGGTAACCTGTGCGGGGATAACCAGGTCGTGAGCGGCGCAATACTGGTCATAGCCTGTATATCCTACTATACAGACCTCGTTATCGGCATCGGGTGAGAACTGATACTTCAGTCCGTCCAACTCAAAGTCGCATTGTTCGGCTGCTGCCAGCGACATGGCCGACAGCAGAAGCATAAGTGTTAGTGTAAGTTTTTTCATTGTTTCAACATTTTAATTATATAAAGAAATTACTAAAAAATCACTCTAAAAGCATCACTAGCTGTTGCGATATCGCACTCCATCACTCACAATATCGATTTGACAGTGCAAAGAAAAAAAAAAAACAATATGTGCAAATTTTTGAGTAAAAAATTTTTGAATGTTACTTGCTAGTGGCATTAAAACAATATCCAACATGAACTTACCACATGACTCACTGCGTTTCGTTGTCGAAATTGGGGCGATTTTTTATCACGTCGGCAAGATATTCAACCAGGGGGCAGGGCAACTTCAGCTTTTGGGCTATACGCTTGCGTGTCACTCGCAGTGTCGACTCACTGTTGATGTCCATGCAGACCATGACGCTGGACGGTCGCATCCTCACGGCAGTCAGAATCACAATCCCTTTTTCTTTGGCATTGAGGCTGGGGTGCTGCTCAAACAGGGTTGCCAAGACATTGTCGTTGCTCTGGTCAATGAATCGCTGCAGCTCATTCAGCAGTTCTCCACGCTCGGCGAATGCAGCCACTTCGGCCTTGAACTTTTTGACAAAAGTCACCTCGGGCATTGCGGTACTCATGTCAATGAGGCGATCGCACAAGCCACTGTAGGCTGCGAGCAGTCCCGTGAGCCGGTCGCTCAGCTTGGACCCAGACGACTGCATGCGCTCTAGCGCATCAGTCAGTTCGCATCGCTCTTCCGAGAGTTTGGCAATGTGGTCTATCAACTGCCTGGTGTGCCATCGCTCGCGACGCTTGACCATACAGTAGCCGATGGCAGCCAGGATTACCACGACAATCAGCCAGAGCCAGAGAACAATCCGTCGGTTGTTCACCTCATCAAGTCTCAAACTAGCAATGCGCTCTGTTTCCTGACGATCCATCTTGACCAAGCGCAACAGCACAGTGCTCTCGCGCAGCGAGTCGTGCAGGTGTTCTCTCTGCTCATTGACTTCGGCATATCGCCGCAGCTCATTCTTGTTCTTGGCCATGGCTTTCTGGCAGAAGAGGCGCATTGACACCCGGTTGGCATTGGCGTCGGGCATGGGTGTCCTGTCCAGATAGTACTGTGCCGAGTCATCATTTCCCATCAAGGCATAAGCCGAGGCTAGGTCAAACAACGCATCGACGGAAGCCACCTGGTTGGGATATTGCCTGATACATTGCGTGGCAAGTTCTTTGGCTGCCAGATGTACAGAGTCTTTCAGATAACCTCGAGCCATGAGCTGAAGACAAGTCGCACAGCGCGCACTGTCGTTGCGGATTGATGAGAGTTCATAAGCTTCTTGCAACGTGCTCAACGCCGAGTCGATGCCATATTGGCAGTAGAGCGACCCCGCCTTGATGAGCGAGATGATGATTTGGACCGTGTCGCCCAGCAGTCTGTAATAATGCAACGAGCGCTCGAACTTGTGGGCACACTCCTTGGCTGAGGCAAAATTGTTGAGCAGCAGTTCGCCAATGCGATAATTGATTTGGGCCATATTGCGGTAGTCGGTCGTGTCGACAATCGATTCGGCCGATTTATAGTACATCATTGCCGTGTCGGCGATGTCTCTCATGTCATAGTGCAGCCCCAGATAGATCATCGACCTGACCAGCTTCTCGCGGTCGGTGCCCTGACGGGAGTAGTAGTCCATGGCTGCATGTGCCAGCGAGTCGCTGACCAGGTCAAACCGCCTGGCACGAAAAGCCGTCTGTGTCCACATCAGCGCATAGTAGGCCCTTGACTCGGCCGATGACAACAGGGCCGTGTCAACTTGCCGCAACAAGGCCAACGAGCTGTCGGGATGGGTATAGACCAACTCGTCGGCCATGCTAATCTTGCGTTCGGCCTCGTTGTGGCATGCCATCAGCAGACATATCGCCACTCCAATCAGAATCAAATTCACTAACCGTTTCATAATCAATTCATTGACTCGACTTTCTATGGCAGGAGTAGAGCGGTGGTGCCGATACACGACTTTTTTAGCTATCAGCAGCAAGCCTAATGGTCTCACTACCAAACAACTCTACAACCTCACTACTTCAGAAACTTGTTTAATTGATTCCACAAAAGTAGATATTTTCGGCAAATCCACCAAAACCGTCAGCCAATATTTTCTGTTCCGTCACACTATTGGGCCATCACCTTGCCCAAAATGGAGTTGATAGTCGCATTCAAGTCTTCCACATCCACGATGCCGTCGCCCGTCACATCAGGGTCGCCCAGGCACTGCGAGGCATCGAACTTGCCCAACATCACATTGATTATCATGTTGACATCGATAATATCGGTCAAGCCGTCCTGGTTGAGGTCGCCCGTCGGATAATGATAATCCTCGTCCCATTGCCGCGACAGGAAGTCGAACTTGTTGCCCAGTGCCCTGACATACTGATTCAGGTAGCTGCGGATATAGAGCGACGACCCGTCATGCCATCGCCGATAGTCGGCCTCGCCGGCTTTCTCAATCATCGTGGCCAAGTCAGTGGCCACATGCTGCATCTGCGGGAAGACCTGGTCGCGATATCTGTGCCAGTGCTTGCGCAAGGCGATCTGGAAGCGCGGAAACTTGACCAGCTCTCTGATCCAGTGATACTTCCAGTGCACATTGTCGCCCGTGTTCTCATACATGAAATTGTTGACAGTGCCATTGACGCGCGCACTCATCGATGAGCCGAAGTCCCACACGGGACCGAAGATAAACTTGGCCGTGTCGCCCTGGTCCTTGTAGAACCAGCAACTGCCGCTGAAGGCCTCCTGGTTGTCGACCACCTCCTGAATGACATAGAAGCGGGCAATCGCATCGATGTCGACATACTGTTCCCACTCCCTGCTGCTCTTATCGCTCGTGTTGATGGCATTGTGCGTCCGTGTCAACAAGTCATCGATATAAGCCTTCTGTGCAGGCGTGGGAGACTCGGGCGATTGATAGGTGACACGCAGTGTGCTGCCGTCAATGTCGGGCAGACGCAGCTGGTTGGGCGCATTATAGTTGTCAATCTCCAGCAGCCATCCGCCTGTCACATCGTCAAACTCCTCGCCATTCTGGGCAGCCACCTCGGCCGCTTCTTCCATGTCGAAGATGTTGACACGTTCTTTGGCAATGCGAATCTTCTCGACAACAAAGTACAACCCCTTATAGTCGCCGTTGAGCACCAGCTCGCAGGGCACGTCACCCGGTGTCCACGGCATGCCCATGCGGCGGCTGATCTCGAAGGCCATGTAGTCGCGCCCCTTGCCTCGCCAGTCGGATGCCGCAGCCATAAGTACCCAGTGCTTGCTCTTGGGCATGCCCAGCAGAGCAGCTTTCTTGTCCAGCTTGAGGCGATAGGGCTTCTTGGCACGACTGACCCAGGTGTTATTGCCGCGTCCCTTGATTTGCAAGGGCAACGGCTCGTCGGCCGAACCGATGGACTCATACTGGTCAAACCCCTCGGCGTCGAGGTAGTATGAGCCTTGGAGGTAATACTCCTTGCTGGTGACAGGAACACTGTCCTTGGTGTTGACATACAGCACAGGCAACGTGCCAGACAGATACTCGGCCGGGTCATGGACGGGCGTGTCCTGGGCTCGGGCAGTCAACGAAACCCACACCGACAACACCGCAACAGCGCATGCGAATTTTGCTTTCATAACTCTTAATTTCATCCACTCGAAAAAAATATATCTCTGCGCTTTATCGACAATAATTCGTGCATATTATCGGCAGGCAGTAATTGATAATGCAAAATTACTCTGCCTATTTATTTTGTGCAAATTGCGCTGCGTTACAAAAGTTGATAGATAAATCAATAGAAATCAATCGAATGCAGTTTGAACCCCCACGTTACACCACAAAAAAATGCTGAAATTTTCACTGAACAAAAGCAAAAATGAGCATCACGGTATGTGCCTATAGATTGCAACAAAATCTGCCCTTACTTACCACCAAAGGTACACAACCCTGCGGCAAAACGACACTTCCTCCTCTTGATGGGCGAGGTGTGGTGTTAGGGGTTTGGGGTTAGGGGTTATGATGTTTTCCACGCTTCTGGCACCAACAGGTATGAGACCTTGTCATGTGCGCCCAGATTGAAACAGATTTCCCGATGCGCCTCAGTCTTCGCCCAGCATAGCGTTGATGACCGCATTCACATCACCCACATCCACGCGTCCATCGCCCGTCACATCAGGGTCGCCGTACAATAGCGAGGCATCCTGCCTGCCAAGCATCACGTTGATCAGCAGATTGATGTCGGAGATATCGGTCGAGCCATCCAGGTTGACATCGCCCTTGGGGAACTCCCAGTCGGTGTCCCACCGGCTGGCCAGGAAACGGCGCTTGTTGTCAAGATAACGCATATAGCGCCGCAAATAGACATCAATGGCGAGTGACGAACCGTCTTTCCAGCGCTTGTAGTCGGCCTTGCCGGCTTCCAGAATCTGGTTGCCATAGTCGATGGCAAATTGTTCCATTCCCGGGAAAACACTGTCACGATACAGCTTCCAATACTTGCGGACGGCAATCTGGAAACGGGGGAATTTGACTACCTCCTTGATCCAATGATTGTGCACGTATGACACCGTTTCCTCATACATGAAATATTGCGACTCGGTCTCATTGCGCGCGCCCATCGACGAGCCGAAGTCCCACACTGGGCCGAAGATAAACTTGGCCGTGTCGCCCTGGTCCTTGTAGAACCAGCAACTGCCGCTGAAGGCCTCTTGGTTGTCGACCGCCTCCTGAATGACATAGAACCGCGCAAGCGCGTCAACATCGATATATTCCTCCCATTCGCGGCTGCCCTTGTCCGGCGTGATGATGGCCTCATGCGTCCGTCGCAGCAGCTGGGTGATGTAGTCCTTCTGCTGCGGTGTGACCTCCTCGGGCGAGTGGTGGGTCACACGGAGTTTGCTACCGTCAACGTCGGTCATCACCACTTGGTTGGTCTCGGCATAATTGTCAATCTCCAGCAGCCAACCACCGGTCACATCGGTCAAGTCGGCATTCTCATCCTCCTGGTCAACAATGTTGACGCGGTCGCTGGCAATGCGGATTTTCTCGGTGACGAAATACAGCCCCTTGTAGTCGCCATTGAGCACCAACTCGCAGGGCACGTGTCCCGGTGTCCACGGCATGCCCATGCGGCGGCTGATCTCGAATGCCATGTGGTCGCGCCCCTTGCCCTGCCAGTCACGCATTGCCGCCATGAGCAACCAGTGCTTGCTCTTGGGCATGCCCAGCAGAGCGGCTTTCTTGTCCAGCTTGAGGCGATAGGGCTTCTTGGAGAGTGCCCATGAGGCGTTACCGCGCCCCTTGATTTGCAAGGGCAGCGGCTCGGCGGCCGAGCCAATGGACTCATACTGGTCAAACCCCTCGGCATCCAGGTAGTATGAGCCCTGCAGGTAGTACTCCTTGCTGGTGACGGGAACACTGTCCTCGGTGTTGATATACAGCACAGGCAACGTGCCGGACAGGTACTCTGCCGGGTCATGGATAGGTGTGTCTTGGGCTCGTACAGTCAACGACACCCATAGCGACAACACCGCAACGGCGAATGCTATTCTTACTTTCATTCCTTTTGATTGCATCTTCACCCAAAAACCATTATAATCCCCACTGAGAATATATGAAAATCTGGACTTTTGACATTAAAAAACAAATAGTATTGAAAATTTCAGCAAATATAATGAATAATTGCAAGCCGCCCTGGATTTAAACATTTTTTAACCATCAAACTCTAGTTTGAGACTGTTCAGCGATTCAGAAGAATCTCCTCTTACCCCCCTGTGCATCGAAGATGCAGAACGGGTCGAAGACCCGATTTTGTTCGAAAAGACCATGCAAGTGCATCGAAGATGCACGCAGCTTGGTCCTGAGACTCGACCTGCCAAGTGCCTGAGGAACTTTAACCAGCTAACTAATAGCTGTTTGGCTGTAAAAGTTCCTCTACGAGGCACTTTTATTCTGCTCCTGTGTGGACCAAGCGGCGAGGACCT
>CACZHT010000042.1 GCA_902781045.1 uncultured Bacteroidales bacterium
GTTGTCCTCCGGTGGGCAGTTGACTATTGATTTTGAGTGGGGAACTTGCAATCTGTAAGCAAACGGGACTGTTAAAATATTTTCGTGGACACTAGTGAAGCGAGCGCATACTTAATCCTGCCAACGGGTAATATTTTTTCAATATTATATGTACACATTGGTTGTTTAATAAATGAATGTACAAAAAAAGCATATTCCACCGACACTATTTTTTGGCACCGATGGGATTTCGGTATTTTAACTCAAATTGTTTTGGAGGACAACATGTATATAGTTCCCATTAATAGCTATAGGTGTTATCTATTAAACCCTGATAAATCTGATCTTTCCAATGAAAATGTAAATCAAGAAATTCGAAGCCTAGGACAAGAAAGATGGAATCAAACTGATTAATATAGCAGGGATGGCGCATAAGATAACAACAAGCCAATAAGACAGAAATGGATGAATTGAGGGGAATAATCCACCACAGTTATCCAACACCCATTCATGCCTATCATGATAGCTAAAGAATAAATAAGTTGGGAGGAATAAGACTATAGTAGCAATGCATTTAATACATTTAGCACCAAACACTTGTAATGACCATTTAAATAGGGAATAATCAACAAAAAACTCGCACATATTATCCACAGAGAGTAGAGTCATGAGGATTGGCCCCACCATAAAACCACATGTTGCAAACACCTCAATGCCCTCGAAGAATGGCCGTCCCCCAGGATACGGGGATGGGAAACACATCGCAAACTTGTAACAAGTTGAATATATGTTGTATATCAGCTTCATTAATAATGATATGTTTTATCTAAGTAGTTCTGATACAATTGGTCTTTCCAATGAAAATGTGAAAGTAAGCGCGCGTCTCGCTGCTGCCCGGGGGGATTCTTGACCGCGAAGAAACACGAAATTTTTTGTTCTTTTGTCCTTATGTCTTTTTTTAAACCACGAATTACGCGAATGTGCTTTCAAACCGCGAATACCACGAATTTTATGTCCTTATGTCCTTATGTTTTTTTTTAACCGCGAATTACGCGAATGTCCTTTCAAACCGCGAATACCACGAAATATATGTTCTTATGTCTTTTAGGCACGAAGGACGCGCAAAAAATATGAATTATAAATTATGAATTAAGTCGTAGTGGTTTAGTCGTTGTCGGCACTGGCGGCTCCGGCAGTGCCGGATGTGGCTCGGCCACGCAACGATGCCGTGCGTTTGCTCGCCACCCGGCGGTCGACCTGGGCACGAGAGGGCTCGGGCACCGCCGGCCGCTCGGCCACCCGTCGCTGCCGGGGTCTGGGCGGCACGTTGGCCCGTGCGACATCGTCCTTGCGTGCCGGTGGTGGCGGCACGACCCCCTTCTCGGCCAGTGGCTCGTCTGCCACATCTGGAGCGAGCTTGTGCAACTCATACTGCTCAATGAGTCGGATGAGCTTCTGTGGATAGGCTGGATCCTCGGCATAGCCACAGTCTCGCAGCCCCTGCGCCCAAGCCTGATAGTCGCTCACGTCCAGGTCATAGAGTGCTTTGTAGCGTTTGCCCTTGAGAAACTTGGCATGGTCAAGAAACGAATCCTCGGCACAGCCATAGTTGCGATAGCAGTTGTGCTTGAGTGTGTCGTCAAATTCGACAACAGGCCCCTTCCAGCTATAGCACTTGATGCCAAAGTGGTTGTTGCCCCGTCGCGCCAGATAGCTCTGCCCGGCATTGCTCTCTAGCAGGCCCTGCGCCAGGGTGATGGCCGCCGGCACGCCAAAGTCTCGCTGGTGCTCCAGTGCGATGGCCTTGTAGCGGTCGATGTACTCGAGGTAGCGCGCATTCAGTGCCTGCCCCCTGGCCAAAAGTGCCACAAACAGCAACAGAAACGAGCAAAAAGCCGTTTTTTGTTTGTCATTTAAGAAATTATGCCTACTTTTGCCTATCATTTTCTAATTTGATAAAGTCATGACCGTAAAGAATAACACCACAAAGATACAAGTTTTTGCTTATACAAAACCCAACGAAGAAGACAAAAAACTCGCTGACATGGCAAAAGAGGCGGCTCTCGCCTCGCATATTTCCCCACAATGAACGCCACATGGGTGCCATCCTGGGGCTTGAATGATGAAAAACAAACAATGAACTGTGAATGATGAATTGTAAATTGACAAAAAGATGCTTACTAGTTCTGGGCTTGATGCTGGTGGTTGTTCCCCTCAGGGGCATCACCCGACAGGAGTCGCAGATGTGTGCCGCCCAGCGCGTGCTCGCCGGCTCTCGCCCCGTCGAGCGTCTAGCCAGTTATCCCCGCATGGCGGTCTATGGCCATGAGGGTGGCTTTGCCATTGTCTCGACCGACACCGATGTGCCGCGTGTGCTGGCCTATTCGCGCCAGAGCACCTTTGACACCACGACCGACAACCCGGGGTTCAACTGGTGGCTCAGGGCCATCCAGAGGGCAGCCTTGAGCGAGACGACCCAACCCGACACATCGCGCTTCGCGCCATCGGTCGAACCGCTCATCACCACCCAATGGGGACAGAACGAGCCGTGCCGTTATATGTGTCCGTTTCTGGAATATGAACCCGACATGAGCAAGTATGGTGTCTATCTGCCCGACTCGACTCACAACGCCGTGGGGTGCGGCCCGGCTGCGATGGCACAACTCATGAACTACTACAAGCATCCCCAACAAGGCACTGGCGAGGCATCGGTGGTGGTGAAGTATGACCAGGCCAATGTGACACTGCATGTAGACCTGGGCGCTACCCCCTATGACTGGCAAAACATGCTGGACGACTACAGCGGCCAGTATACCGACCGCCAGGGCGAGGCGGTGGCCACACTGTGCTACCATGCCGCCATGGCCGCGCAGACCAACTGGACCCGCTTGGGCGGCGCGACGTTCGATGACAACATCCTCAAAGCCATGATTGAGAACTTCGGCTACAACGACTCGGCGCGTGTGCTGGCTCGGCCGCTCTACGACGAGCCGCAATGGATGGAGATGGTCTATGGCATGCTCACGCAACGCCAGCCCATCCTCTATTCGGGCAAGGACATCAACTTTGAGGTAGGCATTCTGGTGGGGCACAACTTCATCATCGACGGCTATGACGAGAACGGACTGGTGCACGTCAACTGGGGCTGGCATGGCCAGCAGGACGGATACTATGACATCGCCACCCTGACCGTGGGCAAGCTCTCGTTCGACGACTGGCAGGGCATGTATGTCGACCTCTATCCCGACCGCGAGGCGCTGCCTGGCGACGTGACCGGCGACGGCCAGGTCGACATCGCCGATGTCAATGCTGTGATCAATGTGATGCTGGGCAAGCAAGACTTGGTCACCGCGGGCGACGTGACTGGCGATGGGCATGTCGACATCGCCGATGTCAACGCTGTGATCAATGCCATGCTGGGCAGAGCGGCGAGTGGCAAGCGATGAGCGGCAAGCATAGCGGCAGTCGATGCAGTGGGGAATGCGTGCAACAGGGTGCCTGCCACACCGGCAAAAAGCGCCACGAAACGTAGTCTTAATTATCAAAAAACGAGCAAAAAACCGTTTTTTGTTTGTCATTTAAGAAATTATGCCTACTTTTGCCTATCATTTACAAAAACCGATAAAGTCATGACCGAAAAAAATATCACCACAAAGATACAAGTTTTTGCTTACACAGAGCTGACCGAAGAGGACAAGAAACTTGTCGACATGGCCCGCGAGGCGACCCGGGCTTCATACGCCCCCTACAGTAACTATCATGTGGGAGCCGCACTGGTGCTGGACAACGGCGAGTACTTCATCGGTACCAACCAGGAGAATGCCGCCTTTGCCGGCATCTGCGGCGAGCGCAGCGCCATCTATGCGGCCGGTGCTCGGTTTCCGGGCGTGCCGGTGCGCAAGCTGGCTATCACAGCAGCGCAGCATGGCGAAATTGTCGCCGAACCGGTGGCTCCCTGCGGCGTGTGCCGCCAGGCCATCCTGGAGTTTGAGAAAAACGCGCCCCACCCCATCGAGATATTGCTGGCCGGCCGCGACCAGGTCTACCGTCTGGAGAGCATCGCCTCGACTCTGCCCCTGTGCTTCAAGGAGTTCTGAGGAGTTAAGGGGAGTTAAGACGAATGTTCTTGTAGCTCACAATGTAGTAGAGTAGTGAAGTAGTAGAGCAGTAAAGCCGTCACATGATTGCTGTGCTTCGCTTGCCCTCCGGCCTCCCGTTCGGTCGCGAGCGCTTTGTGGTTGTGGCGGGGATGCGTTCTGCCACTATAATGTATCGGCCCCACTACCCTACTTCTCAACCTACTAAAAAAGAAACGTCTTAACTCCTTTTGACTTCTTGACCACTTCAGGTATCTCTTCAGCGATTGGTTCCAGCGAGCCTCCCCTCCCCTTTCTCAACAGGGGGGGGAGGCTGCCAGACAGTCATTGTGCATTGAGCATTGTGCATTGCCTCCAAACCCCACCCCTAACCCCTCCCCTTTGGGAAAGGGGAGGGGAAACGCGGAATCGCTGAGATACCACTTCAGAAACTTGAGTCACTTATTGTGGAAAGTGTCGAAGACTACAGCTCCAGGTCGATGTTGAACTGCTCGTGCCAGGGCAGTCCCTGCCGGGCCACCTCATCGAGGAACGGGTCGGGGTCAAACTCCTCGACATTGTGCACACCGGGCTTGACCCAAAGGCCCTTGAGGAACATCATGGCACCCGTCATGGCCGGCACACCAGTGGTGTAGCTCACTGCCTGCATGCCGGTCTCCTCGTAGGCTGCGTGGTGGTCGCAGTTGTTGTAGATATAATAGGTGAGCGGCTTGCCGTCCTTGCCGATGCCGCTGATGCGACAGCCAATCGAGGTCTGGCCTGTGTAGTTCTCGCCCAAATCCTGCGGATTGGGCAGCACAGCCTTGAGGAACTGCAGGGGCACAATCTTGACACGTGCTGTGCCTGTGCCGTCGGCCAACGGAGCCTCATACTCCACCTCGTCGATACGGCTCATGCCGATGTTCTGAATCACATCCAGGTGCTTGAGATACTGCTCGCCGAAGGTCATCCAGAAGCGTGCCCGCTTGATTGTGGGATAGTTGATGACCAGCGACTCAATCTCCTCGTGGTGCATCAGGTAGCTCTCACGCGGGCCGATGCCGGGATAGGTAAGCGGCTGGTGAATCTCGAGCGGCTCGGTCTCGACCCACTTGCCGTCCTGCCAGTAGAGTCCCTTCTGCGTAATCTCGCGGATGTTGATCTCGGGGTTGAAGTTAGTGGCAAACGCCTTGTGGTGATCGCCGGCGTTGCAGTCAACGATGTCGAGGTAGTGAATCTCCTGGAAGTGATGCTTGGCTGCACGAGCAGTGTAGATGCTGGTCACGCCCGGGTCGAATCCGCAGCCCAAGATGGCGGTCAGTCCGGCCTGCTCGAAGCGCTCGCGGTAGGCCCACTGCCAGCTGTACTCAAAGTGCGCCTCGTCGCGCGGCTCATAGTTGGCCGTGTCCAGGTAGTTGACCCCGCACTGCAGACATGCCTCCATGATGGTGAGGTCTTGATAGGGCAACGCCAGGTTGATAACCAGATTGGGCTTGTGGCGGTTGAACAGTGCCACCAGTTGGTCAATCTCGTCGGCATCCACCTGGTCGGTAGTGATGTTGGGAGCGCCAATGGCACGCGCCACGGCATCGCACTTGGCGCGATTGCGCGAGGCGATCACAATCTCGTTGAACACGTCGGGGTTCTGTGCACACTTGTGCGCACACACGGTGCCGACACCACCGCATCCGATGATAATTACTTTGTTCATTGGCGTAGTTATTCAGTAGTTCATTCTTTTAGCTTTGTTGCAACCCTTGTCTGCTATATGCCCTGATAGCCCATAGCAGAATGTTCTTCAATTATTTTGCTCAGCCGCAAAATTACTGCTTTTCAGTGACATCATCAAATTTTTGCCACTTTTCTGGACGAATATTGCCGGGAGTTTGCCACTTTTCTGGACGAAAGACAGCCCTTTGCCCATGGGCAGAGTCTGCACAGCTCGGCTGAACTTGACCGGGCCAAGCCCATTGCAGCTACGGCGAGCTGTCACAACCAATGGCTGAAAAAACTATCGTTATTGGTGGTTAATTAAAAATAATTTTCTAATTTTGCAGCGTCAAACGTCAATTTTGACAACATAGAAGTGACATTCTATCACACCTGGTCAAGGCCAACAAGTCACTCGCGAAACCTATATACAATCACATCAAAAACAGAAAGTATGTCACAACTTGACCCTATGATTGCCGACTTGGCGCTGATTCTCATCTGCGCCGGCGTGATGACGCTCTTGTTCAAGAGCCTCAAACAGCCCATCGTGCTGGGCTATATCGTAGCTGGATTCCTCGCTTCACCCAATATGCCCTACATGCCCAGCGTGACCGACATGCACGGCATCCACCTGTGGAGCGAAATCGGTGTAATCTTCCTGCTGTTTGCCCTAGGCCTCGAGTTCTCGTTCAAGAAGATTCTCAAGATGGGCGCGGCACCCATCATTGCCGCCGCTAGCATCATCCTGGCCATGATGTATGTCGGCTCGTCGACCGGCGCTCTGTTCGGTTGGAGCAACATGGACTGCATCTTTTTGGGCGGCATGCTGGCCATGTCATCGACCACGATAATCTTCAAGGCGTTTGACGACATGGGCCTGCGCCAAGAGCGCTTTGCCGGTCTGGTGCTGAGCGTGCTCATCATCGAGGACATTCTGGCGATTGTGCTGATGGTGATGCTCTCGACCATGGCCGTGAGCAAGGAGTTTGAGGGCACCCAGATGCTCCAGTCCATCCTGCAGCTGGGTCTGTACCTGGTGCTGTGGTTCACGGTGGGGCTGTATTTCATTCCACTGGCACTGCGCAAGCTCAAGCCCCTGATGAACAGCGAGACGCTGCTCATCACCGCCCTGGCTCTGTGCTTCGGCATGGTGGTTGCCGCCTCGGCGGCAGGCTTCTCGGCGGCGTTTGGTGCCTTTGTCATGGGCAGCATCTTGGCCGAGACTGTCGAGGCCGAGACCATCGAGCACCTCGTCTCGCCGGTGAAGAATCTGTTCGGAGCCATCTTCTTCGTGTCGGTGGGCATGATGGTCGATGTGGCGCTCATCATCGAGTATATTGTACCCATCGTCAGCATCATCGCCGCTGTTATGCTGGGCCAGACCATCCTGAGCACGTGCGGTTTCCTGCTGTCGGGCCAGTCGCTCAAGACCTCGATGCAATGTTCGTTCTCGCTGACCCAGATAGGCGAGTTTGCCTTTATCCTGGCCACGCTGGGCACGTCGCTACACGTCACCAGCGACTTTCTCTATCCCATCGTCGTGGCCGTGTCGGTGTTCACCACGTTCACCACGCCCTACATGATTCGCCTGGCCGAGCCGGCCTATCATGGGCTGACCCGCCTGCTGCCCGCCAGTTGGATAGCCCGACTGGAGCGCAACACCGACGAGAAGGACGAGCAGGCTCCTGACGAGCAGCAGCAAATGTGGAACAGCATCTTCAAGCGTTTTGTGTTCACGATGCTCATCAACATCGTGCTGTGCATCGCTGTGATGGCCATCATGCTCTACTATGGCGAGCCGTTCATTGCCGGCTTTGTCCCCGAGCAGTGGCTGCACCCGGTCACTGCATTCATCACGCTCGTGATCTGCTCGCCGTTCTTGTGGCTGCTGCTGCGTTCGGGCTGGAACAGCCCCGATGTCAACGCCCTGTGGGACAGCGGTGCCCGGTGGCGCATCAGGATGACCGCCTACGGTGTGTTGCGCATCATCATCACGGCCGCCCTGGTCAGCTACATCGTCGACTATGCCATCCCCTGGAGCAAGTTGCTTGGCGTGTTTGCCATCGTGGCCATCCTGTTCATCATCTTCTACTCTTCATTCCTGGAGAAACACGCCAAAGGGTTGACCCGCAACTTCACCGAAAACCTCACTGCCCGCGAGCGCATGAAAGAGCAAAAGTGACCCCTCCCCGGACTGGGTTACGCACAAGGCTAGTGTCATACAGATTATTATAACAGCAACTCAAACAACCGGAGCGACTGTCAGGCGCAAGGTTGTTTGAGTTGTTTTTTCTATCCGCCCAGTCAGCTTGAGAAGGTGGCGAATTGGGGACGGTTCTTTTTCGCCACCGGCGGGCTAGACCAGCAGGGTGGTGAAGGTGGTGATGAGCCAGGTGCTGACGGTCATGTAGATGATCATGCCCACGATGTCGTTGGTGACGGTGACAAAGGGGCCGGTGGCAATGGCGGGGTCAATCTTGAGTTTCTCGAGGATGATGGGCACCAGCGAGCCGAAGACCGAGGCAAACATGATGACACCGAACAGCGACAGCGTCACCGCCATGGTGGTGACGCGAGCCTTGACGGGGTCGTCGTCTGCCGGGAAGAACCAGTTGTAGGCGAACAGACAGGCCGAGATGATGAGCGCGTTGAGCATGGCCACGCCACATTCCTTGAACAGATGTTTGCCGGCATGGCGGATGTCCAGACTGCCGTTGGCCAATCCCTGCACGACGATGGCGCTCGACTGCGTGCCCACATTACCGCCAGTGCCGCCGATGAGTGGGATGAACAGTGCCATGCCGGGCAAGATTTGCAGCAGGTCGACCTCGGCGGTGCTGCCGCCGTCCAGGATAAAGGCGTTGGCGATGCCTCCGGCCAGACCGATGAGCAGCCACGGCAGTCGCGCCTTGACCTGCGTGAAGATGTTGTCGTCGGTCTCGACATCGGCCGAGATACCCGACGCCAGCTGGTAGTCGCGCTCGCTCTGCTCGCGCACCTGGTCGATGATGTCATCAACGGTGATGCGCCCCACCAGTCGACCGATGCCGTCGACCACGGGCATGGCCACCAGGTCGTACTTCTCAAAGTCCAGGGCCACGTCCTCAATGGGCGTGTCGGTCTTGACACTGATGGGGTCAGGCTCCATGACATGCTTGATTTTGCTGGCACTGGGGTTGGTGATGGTGGTCTTGAGCGGGAAGATGCCGCGCAGGCGGTGGTCGTCGTCCACGACATAGATGTTGTAGATTTCGTCCATGTCCTCGGCCTGCTCACGCATAGCCTTGATGCAGTCGGGCATCGACAGGTTCTCGTTGACGACAATCATCTCGGTGCTCATGTGTCCGCCGGCGGTGTCCTCGTCATACTGCATGAGGTCGACGATGTCGCCCGCCTGCTCCACGTCATCGATGTGCTTGATGACGTCCTCCTGATCTTCCTTGTCCAGCTCCTGGATGACATCGACGGCATCGTCGGCGTTCATCTGCTCGAGCTGCTTGGCAATCTCCTCGTTGGGCATCAATTCGAGCAGGTCGGCTCGCTCGTCCTCATCGAGTTCGACCAGCACGTCGGCGGCCGTCTCGTCATCGAGCAGGAGCATGATGAAGAGTGCCTGCTGGGCATCCAGGTCGCTCACTATCTCGGCAATGTCGGCCGGGTGCAAGTCGGCGATGAGCTGCATCACCTGCTCGCGGTCTTTGGCGTCGATGAGCTCGACCAGCCGCTCAATGTGTTGTTCATTCAGTTCTTTCATTGTCGTGTTGCTGTTGTGCGTCGCGCACAAGGTTGGTCAGGTCGATAAACTCGCTCACGTTCAGCTGCTCGGGGCGCTGTCCGAAGATGTCTCGCTCAAGTGTGGGACTTCCCTTGGGCAACAAGGGTCGCAAAGAGTTGCGCAACGTCTTGCGCCTCTGGCCAAAGGACGTCTTGACCACGGTCTTCATCAGTCGCTGGTCGCATCCCAGGTCGGTGACCTGGTTGCGCGTCAGACGTATGACCCCCGACTTGACCTTGGGTGGCGGATTGAACACATGCTCGTCGACGGTGAACAGATACTCGATGTCATACCATGCCTGGAGCAGCACCGAGAGTATGCCGCGTGTCTTGCTGCCCGGCGCGGCAGCGATGCGCTGCGCCACCTCGCGCTGCAGCATGCCGCTGCAGCAGGTCACCTGGTCCTTGTAGTCGAGCACCTTGAAGAAAATCTGCGACGAGATGTTATAGGGATAGTTCCCGATGATGCTGAATGTGCGGTCGCCATAGATCTGCCGCAGGTCGAGCTTGAGGAAGTCCTCGGCCACAATGCGTCCATCGAGCTTCGGGAAGTTGAGCTGCAAATAGCGCACACTCTCCTGGTCCAGCTCCACAACAGTGAGGTCGTGCCCCCTGTCGAGCAGGAACTCGGTGAGCACGCCCATGCCCGGTCCCACCTCCAGTGTTGGCTGGTTGCGGTGGCCGTCGAGCGTTGCGGCAATGCGCTCGGCTATGTTCAGGTCGGTCAAGAAATGTTGTCCCAGTGATTTTTTGGCGCGTACTTGCATCATTATTCCCATCAATTTCGGTCAAACGTGCAAAGTTACGAAAAAAATCCCGTCCAGTAACACCTTGCGAGGCAATTTAACGCAATCTCAACGATTCTATGCGCTCGAGCCACATTATTCTCCATCCTATAGTGGCTGGTACATGACGGTAAAGACATAAAGCCACATCGCTGTCTTTATGTTGCAGTCGCTGTGAGATTTCGAGATAATTTTATCAGATTTGCTGCGCTTCGCTTGCCCTACGGGGCGAGCACTTCGTGATTCCGCCCGCCAGTGCCCTGAGTGAATGAAGCAGAGTTGTCACACAGCTACGAATTGAACGAATCACAGGAACGATATGATTCGGCATCGCTGGAGACATCTTAACACCCCCAACCCCACTCCTCCCCTGCCCGAAGGCCGCTGAAAAATAAATAACCGCGAATTACGCGAAAAAACAACGCGAATCAAACGCGAATTATTATTGCATATAATGTAAAAACACCCCAGAGTTGTAGTTGATTACCGAACTTGCCGAACTTGTGTATCTTAATTAAAAGTGCTACCTTTGCAGCCACAAATGTGGAGACAATGAAAGATATCGTATCTAAACTCATCAAGTATGGCATCCCCATCGCCATCAGCGTTGGGCTAGCCTGGTTCCTATACAAGAATGTCGACCTGGAGGCCATCAAGACCAGTCTGCGCCAGGACGTGAACTACTGGTGGTTTGTGCCGGTGATTGTGGTGAGCGTGCTGAGCCATGTGTTTCGTGCCCTGCGTTGGCGCCTTCAGCTACGTGCCATCGACATCCACGCCCCGTTATGGGTGCTGATTAACAGCATCTTCGGCACTTACTTTGTCAATTTGGTTTTTCCTCGCCTGGGTGAGGTGTGGCGCACGGGCTACATTGCCCAGCGCCAGAATGCTCCATTTGCCACAGTGCTAGGCTCGATGGTGGGCGACCGCCTGAGCGACACGGTGACGGTGCTACTGCTCACGGTGGTGACCTTTTTTCTGGCTCAAGACAAGTTCAGGATGTTCTTTGCCGCCAGCGGCAAGGGCGACGATGCCGCCTCGTGGACCATGTGGGTCCTGGTGGCCGCAGCAGTGCTGGGCATGGCCGCGCTGGTGTGGCTCTACCGCAGCACATCGCAGAACAAGCTGATAGCCCGCATGCGCGACATCCTGCACGACCTCTGGGATGGCTTTGCCGCCATCGCCCACATGCAGGGCAAATGGATGTTCTTGCTCTACACCCTGCTCATCTGGGGCTGCTACTTCATGCAGCTCTATATAGCCAGCAAGGCATTCAGCTTCACTGCCGACCTGGGCGTACTGCCTGTGTTGGTGCTGTTTGTGCTGAGCTCCATTGGCATGGCCGTGCCCAGCAACGGCGGCCTGGGTCCTTGGCAGTTTGCCATCATCTTCGGGTTGTCGCTCTATGACGTTGGTGCATTCCCTCCCGGCACACCGTATGACGCTCAGGCATCGGCTTTTGCCTGGCTGGTGTGGGGCGTGCAACAGTTACTCATCATCGTGCTGGGCATCTACACCTTTGCCCGCATCGCCCTTGACCGAAAGAAAAATTAGCCGCATTCGTCCCCCCGAAATGCCCCAACCACTGAATGTCACACAACATTCACACATTAAACACGTTATTTATGTGCAACTAAAGATTTCAGAACAACATTATTGATTTCATGACATGAACAGACTCATCATCATAGCCTTGTTGGCCACACTGCTGCCCCTGGCGGCATGGGCCGACGATGACACCGGACTGACGGTGGGTGCCAGTGTCGAGAAGAAGTTCAACAAGCAGTGGAGCATGGAGCTTGAGGGCGAGTTCCGCTCGCGCAACGACTTCCGTACCGCCGACCGCGTGAGCCTGGGGCTGAGCGGAGCCTACAAGCCCCTGCGGTGGCTCAAGCTTGATGCCGGCTACCAGCTGCTCATCGAAAACAACATCGAGAAAATCACCTATAACGAGCCCACCATCGATGCCGAGGGGCACGAGGTCATCAGCTACAACAACTGGCGACCCAGCTACTGGGGCCTGCGCCACCGTGTGTTTGTCTCGGTCACGGGCAGCTACAAGATTGGCCGTGTGGAGCTGTCGCTGCGCGAGCGCTATCGCTACACTTATCGCCCCACGAAGACTACCACGCGCTATGACTTCGACAACCAGTACTGGGAGGACACGCAGGTCAAGAGCAAGAGCCAGCACATCTTGCGCAGCCGCTTCAAGGTCGAATGGGACATACCCAAGTGCAAGGTTGACCCCTGGGCCAGTGTCGAGGTGTTCAACAACCGCATGCTCGACAAGGTGCGCTATAGCGCAGGCGCCGACTACTCGCTGCTCAAGAAGCACACCTTCGGGGTGTACTACCGCTACCAGCGGGTCTATAACGACGATGAGGAGGACAATGCCCACTATATCGGCGTGACTTACAAGTTCAAATTCTAGAATCGAGACATGAAGAAGTATCTGACAATATTGCTGGTGGCACTGATGGCCACAGGATGTGTCAATGACGACACCGACTTCAGCCACCTGATTGACGGCGGTAGCAGCCAGCCCGACCAAGAGGTGATTACCCCCATCGACATCGCCCTGGACTTCAGCGCCCTGGACGAGGCCGATGACGTGGTGCCCACCGACGAGACCGACGAGACCTACAACGACTATGAGGAGAACACCGCATGGTCCTACACCATCAATGTGGCGTATGACGGCAACGAGGTGACGCTGAGTGGCAACACCAGCCGTGTGCGATATACCGTCACCGACGGGCATGTGGTTATCCAGTCGACCAGCAACCGCGTGCACTATGTGCTGAGCGGGCAGAGCGACAACGGCTCGTTCAAGATATACAGCGAGAACAAGTTCAAGCTCACGCTCAATGGGCTGAATCTGACCAACCCCACGGGGGCGGCCATCAACAACCAGGGCGGCAAGTCGCTCTACCTGGTGCTCGCCGACGGCACCGAGAACACGCTGACCGACGGTCCGGCCTACACTGATGTCGAGGGCGAGCAGATGAAGGGCACCCTGTTCAGCGAGGGTCAGGTGCTGGTGAGCGGGCATGGCTCGCTCGTCATCAACGGCAATGCCCGCAATGGCCTGGTGAGCGATGACTACTTCCGTTTCCGTCCTGGGTGCAAGGTGCATGTCACATGCTCCACCGGTCACGGCATCAAGGCCAATGACGGCATCATCATCGATGGCGGAGTGTTCAACATCGAGGTCAGCGGCGACGGCTACAAGGGCATCAAGTGCGACTCGACGATGACCATCAACGGCGGTCGCACCACCATCCTGGCCACCGGCGGTGTGTCAATCACAGCGGCCACCGACATCGCTCCAGCCGACACCAGCAGCTGTGCCGGCATCAAGTGCGACTATCCGCTGACCATCAATGGCGGCTCACTGCTGATCAAAGCCACCGGCGAGGGCGGAAAAGGCATCAACAACACCGGCGACATCACCATCAATGGCGGCTCGGTGCAGATTGTCACCACCGGCATCAAGGGGCTGACCTCGCCCAAGGCCATCAAGGGCGACGGTGTGCTCGCAGTCAACGGCGGCTATCTGTACAGCTACAGCAGCAACGGTTCGCCCATCGACGCCAACGGCGGCATCGCTGTTGCCGAAGGCTACACCACCTGGGAGACCAAGCCTCAACGCGTCATCATCTCGTTCGACACCGAGTGAAGCTTGTAACAGAACGGATGCAATTGATTGACAAACCAACAAATTTGATTGATTAGATTTGGTTAGTTGACACCAATTACATACCTTTGCTATCCATTTCGAATAATAACAATCAAACTGAACAGAATATGAAGAAGTTAATCCTCCTGCTCTCGGTCGCCTTTCTCACCATCATGGGCGCGAGTGCCGACACATACAACTATCTGAACTTTGTCACTGCCAACAACCAGATTACACAGGTGAGCACCACCGGCCTGAAGATGACATTCAACGCAGGCAAGGCCACCGTCACGGCCGGGGGCCAGACGCAGACCATCAACCTGGCACAGATGGCCTACATGGAGTTCACCAACACCCAGTCATCGGGCGGCACAACCTATCTCACAGGCGATGTCAACGGTGACGGCAGCATCGATGTGGTCGACATCAACATCCTCATCAACATCATGCTGGGCAAGGACACCACCGACTACGAGGGTCGCCAGTATGTGAACGGCGGAACGACAGTCGATGTGAGCGATGTCAACACCGTCATCAATCTCATGTTGGGCAAGGGCTGAACAGTCGAGATTTTGACAACAAACAGTCATCATGGTCGCCAGGTTGACAATTTTTGCCCCTGGTGGCCGTTTCTATCAATGCATGACGTTAGAGCCGATCATAAATCAGTTCCAGCCCATCACGCTCGAAGAGATGAGCGCCATCAAGCTGATGAACCGCACCGACACCAAGTTTGTCACGTCGGTGCCGGTGCTGGCTCGTCTGCTCGAGCTGGCCCGTCCTGAGTACCGCGCCCAGCAGACAGCCGGCACGCGTCTGTCGCCCTATCGCACGCTCTACTTCGACACGCCCGGATGCGACATGTACATCGCCCACCAGAATGGGCACCTCAATCGCCAGAAGGTGCGTGTGCGGTCGTATGTGTCATCGGGCCTGCACTTTCTGGAAGTCAAGACCAAGGACAACCACAAGCGCACCCACAAGAAGCGTGTCACCCTCAGCGTCGACGACCAGCAAGCGTGGCCAGCCCTGGTGCAAGCCTCGCAGGGCGACATCAGCGACTTCCTGACCCAGCGTCTGCGCTATGACCACACGACCCTGGTGCCGACCCTCGAGAATGAGTTCAGCCGCATCACCCTGGTCAACCGTGCCTGCACCGAGCGGCTGACCATCGACACGGGTCTGCAGTTTGTCAACCGGGTCACCTGCCGCCGGCGCGAAATGACCGGGCTGGTCATCATCGAGCTGAAGCGCGACGGGTTGCAGCCCTCGCCCATCCTAGACCTGCTGCGCCAGCTGCGCATCAAGCCGCACGGCTTCAGCAAATACTGCATGGGCATGGCGTTCACCGACCCGCGACTGAAGCAGAACCGCTTCAAGGAGCGCATGCGCTCTGTCGAGCGCATCATGCCACAGTGCCAGCAATGATTTTACCCGCAACCAAACCACTAGCAACAATGAATACCGACTTTGCAACCCTCATGAGCCAACTGTTTCATACCGGCCAGTTTGGACACATCAATATTGTCAACTTCCTGATCAGCACCGTGATGGTGTGGGTCATGGTGCACTTTCTGTACTATGGCAAGAGCCGCCGGCGCGACTTCTACTTCACGTTCTTGCTCATCGGCATCGTCATCTACTTTCTGGTCTACTTCATGATATTTGTGCTCGAGGACCTCAAGGGCAAGACCGGCATCGGCATCGGCATCGGCCTGTTCGGCATCTTCAGCATCATGCGCTATCGCACCGACGCCATGCCCGTGCGCGAGATGACCTATCTGTTCAGCATCATCTGCATGTCGGTGATCAACGCACTGGGCACCGAGATTTCGTTCATCGAGATGATTGTGCCCAACCTCATCATCGTCGGTGCAGTGGCGCTGTGCGAAGCCTTCTTGCTGCGCAGCAAGCAGGCATCGAAACTCATCCAGTATGACCGCGTGGCGCTGATCAAGCCCGAGTGCCGCGCCGAGCTGGTGGCCGACCTGGAGCAGCGCACCGGCCTGAAGATTGACTCGCTGGAAGTGGGTGCCATCGACTATCTGCGCGACACAGCCATCATCAAGATTTACTATCACGACCCTGCCGCCAATGCCGAGCTGAACACCACCATCAAGCCAAAACGTGCTGAGTGGGAGAAAGTGTGAGGCAATTCATAATTCATAATTCATAATTTATAATTCAAATTTATAATTTATAGATTGTGATTTTGTGATTCATAGATTTGATTCACAACAAGGCAATGCACAATGGTTTGGGCCATTGTGCATTGCCTTGTTGTGGGCGCGCGGGATGTGGGTCAGAACGACTGCATGTCCACCAGATGCTTGTAGGGTCCGTCGTGAGCCATGAGCTGGTCGTGCGTGCCCTGCTCGACGATGCGCCCATCCTGCATGACACAAATCAGGTCGGCGTTCTTGATAGTGCTCAGGCGATGGGCGATGACCAGTGTGGTGCGGCCATGCATCAGGTGGTCGAGTGCCTCCTGCACCAGATGCTCGCTCTCGGTGTCGAGTGCGCTGGTAGCCTCGTCCAAGATGAGGATGGGCGGATTCTTGAGGATGGCACGGGCTATGCTCACTCGCTGACGCTGCCCGCCCGAGAGTTTGCATCCCCGATCGCCGATGTTGGTGTCAAAACCGTGCTCACTGGCCATGATGAAGTCGTAGGCATTGGCGATGCGAGCCGCCTCCTCGACCTGCTCGCGTGAGGCATCTTTCACCCCAAAAGCGATGTTGTTGTAGAACGTGTCGTTGAACAGTATGGCTTCCTGGTTGACGTTTCCCATCAGTGCCCTCAGGTCGGCCACCCGGCAGTCTCGTATGTCATGTCCGTCGATGGTGACACGCCCCTGCTCCACATCGTAGAATCGCGGCAGCAGGTCGGCCATAGTGGTTTTTCCCGATCCGCTCTGCCCCACCAGTGCCACGGTCTGTCCCCGCTTGATGTCGAGCGTGACATCGTCGATGACCCACTGCTCGGCATAGCGGAACCGCACCCCCTCGTAGCGAATGCCCTGCTGCAGACTCGTGATTCTGACCGGATGCTCAGGATCCTGGATGGTGTTGTGTGCCTGGAGGATGCGGTCGATGCGCTGCATCGAGGCCATGCCTCGCTGTATGGCGTAGCTGGCCTTGGACAAGTCCTTGGCCGGATTGATGATGCTGTAGAAGATGACCATGTAGTAGATAAACTTGGGCGCAGTGATTGAGCTGTGGCCTCCCAGGATGAGCGTCCCGCCGAACCATAGCACGATGGCGATGGTGGCCGTGCCCAGAAACTCGCTCATAGGGTGAGCCAACTCGTAGCGGCGCTGCATGCGTGTGACAATCGACCGGTATTTCTCGTTCTCGCCCTCAAACCGCTGTTGCACCTTGTGCTGTGCGTTGAATGCCTTGACAATGCGCAGGCCACTGATGGTCTCTTCAATGTTGCTCAGCATCACGCCCCACTGGTTCTGCCCCTCGAGCGAGACGCGCTTCAGTCGCTTGCCCACGCCACCCATCACCAGACCTGCTATCGGCAGCAGAATGAGCACAAACAATGTCAACTGCCAACTGAGCACAATCATCATCGTCAGGCAGGCGATGATCATGATGGGATTCTTGAACATCAGGTCGAGCGACATCATGATGGAGTTCTCGACCTCGGTGACATCGCCACTCATGCGCGCCATGATGTCGCCCTTGCGCTCGCTAGTGAAGAAGCCGATGGGCAACGACACAATCTTGTCGTAAATCTGGTTGCGTATGTCGCGCACCACACCCGTGCGGATGGGAATCATGAAGTAGGCCCCCAGATAGGCGCAGCCCGTCTTGAGTCCCGTCATCACCACCAGCGCCAGCGCGATGACAGCCAGCGCGGTCGACTGTCCATAGCGCTCGATGATGCACTGCACGGCATAGTAGAAGTTGTTGACCACCGTCTCGTTGAGTTTGGCACTGTCCCATTGCACAAAGGCATAGGTCTGGGTGTTCAGCCCGAAGAGCATCTCCAGGATGGGTATAATCAGCGCAAACGAGAACAGCGTGAGGAAAGCGGTCAATATGTTGAACAGCACGTTGAGTGCCAGCTGCCGCTTGTAGGGCGGCACAAACCGTGCCAGTAGTTTAAAGAATCCTTTCACCTTAAAAAAATAGTATTAACCAGTAGTCAAAAATTTTGAGCCAATGATGTTGTCTGCTTCACTTATACAGCTCGAGCGCTTTGCGCAGTTTCTCTTTAATCAAGATTTTGAGTTCGGGTGGTTCGAGCACCTCAAGCGAGTCGCCATGGCTCATGAGTTCTTCTTGCAGGTCATAGGTGTTTCGCATCACATAGGAGAAGATGGAATAATGGTCGTGCACGACTTCCTGCTGCGATGGGTGCAGTGGCAATGCTCTGAAGTACTTGGCTTGCGTAGGCTCGACTCGCAGCACGATTCGTTTTGGTTCGTTATGGTTGGTGGTGATGCCGAAGCAGTCTTTGAAGAACTCCTGCGGGCTGAATCCTTCAGGGTATTGAAATTCTGCATCAGCATCGATGACGAGGTCTGTCATTCGGTCGAGAGCGTAGGTTTTGATTTTGTTGTCGGCAATATTTCGTCCGATGACATACCACAACTGTTTGAAAATTTTGACAAAATAGGGTTCCAGGTCCACAGTCTTTCGCTGGCTGCGTGTGTAGCTGCGATATTCAAACCTTATGCGGTGATTTTGTCGCATCGCATCGACGATTGTCGCCAGGTGCTCGCGTGCCGATGGCACATTCTCGAGCACGATGCGTGTAGCGATGTCGCTGGTGTCTCGCAGTGTGTCGGTGAGAGCTGTTGAGTCGACGAGCCACTGCTGCAGTGCGCTCTGTGGTGTGTCTTCGAGATAATACTCGTAGGTCGATCGGTCGCACTGTATGTTGATGCCGAACATCTGCTCGGCACCATTTCGGTAGTGGTGGAATGTGCGCCGCGGCAGTGGCTTGCCGTCGCTCAAAGGCGACCTCAGCCACTGTCTTCCCAGTTCATCTAGTGTGATGCGCCCAAATCTCTTGATGGTGTCGATGAGCCAGATATATCGGTTGATAAGGTCGTGTGCCACAGTGTTAGTTATTGTTGGTTTCTGAATTTTTGCGCAGCAAGAGCAGTCCCAGAATGGTGAATGCTGCGTTGTAGAGCAGCAGCTCGAAACCAATCTGATAGCCCCACTGTGCGGCACACACCTGCTGCAGGCACCAGCTGAGCACGGGCGCGGCGATGCACACCAGCGGCACCCAACGGTCGCGCACGGCCTGGTGGGTGAACATGCCGTAGGCAAACAAGCCCAGAATGGGGCCATAGGTGAAACTGGCCAGCGAGTAGACCATCTTGATGGCACTGTCATTGTTGAGCAGATAGAAGACATAGATGATGATGCCCATCACCACCGCCATGCCGATGTGCACGACACGGCGCGTACGTGCCAGGGCGGCCTCGTCCTGGCGCTTGTCGCTCTCCAGGATGTCGACCGTGAACGACGTGGTCAACGCCGTCAGTGCCGACCCGGCGGCCGAGTAGCCCGCCGCAATCAGACCCAGGACAAACAGGATGAGCATGATTACCGGCATGGAGCTGTCTTGCGCCACCATGCCGAAGAGGGCATCATTCTTCTCGGGCAGGGCTATGCCTGCATGGCGTGTGTAGAGCACCAGCAGTGTGCCCAGCACCAAGAACAGCCCCACGACAAACACCTGGGTGATGCCACTGACGATGAGCCCTTTCTTCGACTCTGCCACATTCTTGCTGGCCAGCGTGCGCTGCATCAGGTCCTGGTCAAGCCCCGTCATGGCGATGACCATGAAAATGCCGGCCAGAAACTGCTTCCAGAAGTAGGTGTCGTCCTTGGGATTGTCAAAGAAGAAGATGCGCGACGAGTCGTCGCCGGCAATGGCACTGACCATCTGGCCCGGTCCGTAGCCCAAGGCCTGTGCGATGAACACAATGCACAACACCACCGACAGGATGAGGCACAGCGACTTGAGCGTGTCAGTCCAGATGACCGTCTTGACCCCTCCCTGCAGCGTGTAGAGGAAGATGAGTGCGATGGTGACAATGACATTGAACACAAAGGGGATGTGCAGCGGCTCGAACACCAGCATCTGCAGCGTGACGCACACCACCAGGAAGCGCACGGCCGCCCCCAGCATCTTGCTGACGAAGAAGAACCATGCGCCAGTCTTGTGCGTCTTGCCTCCGAAGCGCTCTTCCAGGTAGCCATAGATCGACACCAGGTTGCGCTTGAAGAATAACGGCATCAGCACATAGGCAATGACAAAGTAGCCCACGGCAAATCCCAGCACCATCTGCATGTAGCTGAAGCTGGACCCGACCACATAGCCTGGCACCGAGATGAACGTCACACCCGAGATGGGAGCGCCAATCATGGCAATGGCGACCACCGGCCATGGAGCCTGACGGCCACCGGTAAGTGCGGTGTTAGTGTCGGCCTTGCGCGAGGCTAACCACGAGATGATAAACAGCAAAATGAAATAGCCAACAATGGTGGCAAGAACAATCCAGGGAGTCATTTTCAGAGAATTGAGAATTAAATTCTAAAACACGCCACAAAGTTAGGACAAAGTCGCCACATGTGCAAGTGAGTGGCACACATTCACACACTCGGCACCCATTTTTGTGAAAAAACTGGAAAAACGAGGCAGAATTTTGTAGATAGGGAGATTTGTAGTAATTTTGTAATCGAGAAAAATTGTCCACATTACTCTAACCATCATTTTCACGGATCGGATGGATTACTCATTCTTGAATTTTCTGGCACTGTTGGGTGCCGTGGGCCTGTTCCTGTATGGGATGAAGGTCATGAGCGAGGGGCTGCAGAAGGTGGCTGGCAACCGGCTGCGCAGCATCTTGTCGGCGATGACTCGCAATCGCGCGATGGGTGTGCTGACGGGCATGGTCATCACTGCCCTGATTCAGAGCTCGAGTGCGTCGACCGTGATGATAGTGAGCTTTGTCAATGCCGGTCTGATGAGCCTGGAGCAATCGATGGCTGTGATTCTGGGTGCCAACATGGGCTCGACGTTCACGTCATGGATTGTGTCATTCTTCGGCTTCAAGGTCGACATCGCCGCATTCACCCTGCCGCTGCTGGCCTTTGCCGTGCCATTGCTGTTCGTGAACAAGAGCACCTACAAGAACATGGGTGAGTTCCTGATAGGCTTTGTGTTTCTGTTCATGGGCCTGGCAGCCATCAACGCCAATGTTCCCGACCTGTCGCGTTCGCCCGAGATTTTCGAGTCGCTGCAGAGCTACACGTCGATGGGCTTCTGGTCGCTTCTCATCTTCTTCACCTTCGGTGTGGTGGTGACAATGGTCATCCAGTCGAGCGCGGCGACATTTGCCATCGTGCTCATCATGGGCATCAAGGGCTGGATTCCGTTCGACATGGCCTGTGCCATTGTGCTGGGTGGCAACGTGGGCACGACCATCACTCCTCTGCTGGCCTCGCTGGGCGGCAACGCTGCAGCCAAGAAGGCCGCCATGGGCCATCTGTTCTACAACCTGCTGAGTGCGGCGTGGATGCTGGTGGTGTTCTTCCCGTTTGTCGACATGATTGCCTGGCTCACCCGCGACGTGCTGCACAGTGGCGACCCCACTCAGCTCTATGGTGCGGTCAAGGCCGGTGGCGTCGGTGCAGCCCAGCTGCAGCAGCTGCAGTTCACCATGTCGTTCGGTCTGACGCTCTATCACACAGTCTACAACCTGTTCAGCCTCATCATCGGTCTGCCACTGGTGGGCTATCTGGTGAAGGCGGTGAACAAGGTGGTGCCCGGCCACAAGAAGGAGGAGGCAGAGTTCCAGCTCAAGTACATCTCGGCTGGCCTGGTGGGAGCCAGTGAGCTCAACCTGCTGGCGGCCCAAAAGGAGATCGTGGTCATGGCGCAGCGTGTCGACCGCATGCTGGGCATGACCAAGACGCTGATACACACCCCGACGGGCACCGAGGAGTTCAACAAGCTCTACTCGCGTGTCGAGAAGTATGAGGACATCGCCGACAACATGGAATTTGAGATAGCCAAGTTTCTGAACAAGGTCATCGACGGCCGGCTGAGCTATGACGGCAAGCAGCGCGTGGCCACCATGCTGACCATCGTCAGCGAGCTGGAGAGTGTGGCCGACAGCTGCAACAACCTGGCTCGCACGCTGGTGCGCAAGGAGGAAGCCAACGCCCACTTCAGTGACTACAACTACCAGAACATCGACACCATCATGAAGTATGTCAGCGAGGCGATGAGCAACATGATCACGGTGCTGTGCGACATCGACAATGTCACTGCCGAGGATTTGACCCGCAGCTACGACAAGGAGCGCGAGATCAACAACTTCCGCAACCAGTGCCGCACCGAGAACATTGAGAACATCAACCAGCGCAAGTATCCCTACTCGGCCGGCATCTTCTATATGGACATCATCTGCGAGGCCGAGAAGCTGGCCGACTACATCATCAACGTCATCGACAGTGTCGAGGAGCAGATGCGCCGCCTCAATGTCGACGAGAACGGCATCCCCGTCATCGATGAGCTCAACCCCGAGAAAATCAAATAATCACCAACTAATAACTAAAACACTACAATGAAAGAACTGAAAGGAACCCAAACCGAGAAGAACCTGCAGATAGCCTTTGCCGGCGAGTCGCAGGCACGCAACAAGTACACTTACTTTGCCAGCAAGGCCAAGAAAGACGGCTACGAGCAGATTGCAGCCATCTTCGAAGAGACCGCCGCACAAGAGAAGGAGCACGCCAAGATGTGGTTCAAGCTGCTGGAGGGCGGTGCCATCCGCAGCACGCCCGAGAACCTGAAGGCTGCTGCCGAGGGCGAGAACTACGAGTGGACCGACATGTACAAGGAGATGGCTCGCGTGGCTCGCGAGGAAGGCTTCGATGACATCGCCGAGAAGATGGAGGGCGTGGCTCTGGTCGAGAAGGCCCACGAGGAACGCTACCGCAAGTTGCTGAAGAACATCGAGGACGAGGTGGTGTTCTCGCGCGACGAGGAGTGCATCTGGCAGTGCCGCAACTGCGGCCACATCGTCATCGGCAAGAAAGCCCCCGACGAGTGCCCCGTGTGCAACCATCCGCAGGCCTACTTCCAGCTCAAGGCCGAGAACTATTGATCAATGCACAATGCACAATTCAGCCAGGCGATGTCGCCTGGCTGAATTTGTGTTTTGGGCCAAACATTTTGAGAATCCTAGTACTTTTCGCCAAAAACATTTTGAGGTCAAGTCATCGGGCTATCGAGCGCATGTGTCGCTTGATGAGTTTGGCAAGAAATTCTCATCAGCCATCCAGCAGCGTTATCTTGTTTATACCAAGGATTTGCACAAAATTGGCGGCACCCTGCTTGTCCCTGCCTACATGACCCCGCTACTAGCTGCTACTTCAGCAACTGGTGATAGTAGTCGTCAAGCTCGTCGGCCAGGCGCTTGTAGGTAAAGCGCTCGATGTTCTGCCGCCCGGCAGCGATGAGCTGCTCGCGCAGGGCAGTGTCGGTCAGCACACGGTCAAGATGGCTGGCCAGGGTGGCTGTGTCGTCGGGGTCGAAGAACAGCGCCGCCTCGCCTGCGGCCTCTTGCTGGGCTGTGCCGCTGGTGGTGATGACGGGCACGCCGCACGCCTGCGCCTCGATGACAGTGAGCCCGAAGCCCTCGTAGCGCGAGGGGGCGACCAGCACATCGGCCATGCGATAGATGGGAGGCATGTCGATGGCATGGGCGCGCGTGATGTGCAGCAAGCGATGCATCAGACGCTTCTCCTGAGCAAACTTGCGCAGCACATGGGTGTAGTAGTCGGTCTCCTTGCCCAGCAGCACCAGGCTGATGTCCTGGTCGTGCATCTGGGTCATGGCCTGCAGCACGGCCTTGATATTCTTGTGGTCAAGCAGCGACGACACCACCAGGATGTAATGCTCCGGCAGCTTGTACTTGGCGCGCACGGCATCCAGCTCGACAGCGATGGCATTGCCCAGAAAACGCTTGTCCACCGCCGGATAGATGACACGAATCTTGTCGGGGTCGACACCCATCAGGTTGACCAGGTCATCGCGCGTGTGGCGACTGGTGGTCACAATGCCGTAGGCCAGACGGCAAGCCTGGCGGGCGAAGAACGCACGTTTGACGCGCTCCCACCAGCCATAGTCGCCGGCAAAGTGCTTGTAGGCCAGCCCATGAATAGTCACCACCGAGCGGACATGCGACTTGCGTATGCGCAGAGGCAGACGTCCAGCCAAGCCATGATAGACATTAACATGATGGCGCGTCAACTCGCCCACCATGCCGTTCCAGTTGAGCCACAGTGTCTTGTTCAGTGTCTTGCGCGGCTGCTTGACTGTCACATTGGCTAGCGCGGCCAGCGTCGTGGCTGGACCGCGATGCTCAATCTGCGGTGTATAAACGTAAATCTTGTGCCGCACATAACACTCAGCAATAGCATCAACCACGATCTTACTGTAATTGCCTTCAGTGGTGTTGTTCTTCAGAATGGCATACGAGCCATCTACTCCTATGATCATGTTTATGTTTTGTAAGGATAGTGAAAAAGTGCCGACAAAGGTAATATAAATAAACGAATTAAAGAAGTTATTTACCCAATATTTTTGAATACAGCCGCCTGAAAAGACGTTTTGGCACACTCTTTAATCATCGGAATAGCCATTTGCGACACCGACAGTCAATTGCCGCCACACAAAATGTGGCATTGAATATTTTGATTTGGTGAGTCGCAGGATTTTTATTACCTTTGCGGCCATTATCAGTCATGGGGTTTCAGTTCAACCGCCAACTGACAACCGATAACTGAACACTGGCAACCTATTAACCATAACATAAAACAGAACAATGAGCAACAAACGACAAATCGTGGAATGCGTGCCCAACTTCAGCGAGGGCCGCAACATGGACATCATCAACCAGATCACCGACGTCATCCGCCGCGCCAGTGGCGTGAAGCTGCTGGACGTCGATCCGGGTGAGGCCACCAACCGCACCGTCGTCACCTTTGTGGGTGACCCAGCCTCGGTGGTCGAGACCGCTTTCCAGGCCGTGAAGAAGGCCGGACAGCTCATCGACATGCGCCAGCACCACGGCGCCCATCCGCGCATGGGTGCCACCGACGTGTGCCCGCTCATCCCCGTGGCCGGCATCACCCTGGAGGAGTGCGCCGTACTGGCCCGCAAGCTGGCCGAGCGCATCGCCACCGAGGCCAGCATCCCCTGCTACTGCTATGAGGCAGCCGCCTTCACCCCCGAGCGCCGCAACCTGGCCATCTGCCGCGAGGGCGAGTATGAGGCCCTGGCCGAGAAGCTCTCGACCCCCGGCAAGCAGCCCGACTTCGGCGCACGTCCGCTCGATGAGCAGGCCGCACGCACCGGTTGCACCGCCGTCGGCGCACGCGATTTCCTCATCGCCACCAACTTTAACCTCAACACCACCTCGACCCGCCGTGCCAACGCCATCGCCTTCGACGTGCGCGAGAAGGGTCGTCCTGTGCGCGAGGGCAACCCCATCACCGGCACGCCCAAGAAGGACGAGAACGGCCGCACCATCATGCAGCCCGGCACCCTCAAGGGCACCAAGGCCATCGGATGGTATATCGACGAGTATAAGATTGCCCAAGTGTCGATGAATATCACCGACATCAACCAGACTCCGCTGCATGTGGCATTTGACGAGGTGTGCCGCTGTGCCCAGAACCGCGGTGTGCGTGTCACCGGCACCGAGATTGTGGGTCTTATCCCCAAGCGCACGCTCATCGACGCCGGCAAGTACTTCCTCGAGAAGCAGCACCGCTCCACCGGTATCCCCGAGAGCGACATCATCGACATCGCCATCCACTCGATGGGTCTGGACGACCTCAAGCCCTTCGACCCGCAGGAGAAGGTGATTGAGTTTATGCTCGACGCCGGCGAGAATGCAGGCAAGAAGTTGGTTGACCTCACTGTCAAGGGCTTTGCCGAGGAGACCTCGCGCGAGTCACCCGCTCCTGGTGGTGGCACCATCGCAGCCACGATGGGCGCACTGGGTGCCGCACTGGGTGGCATGGTCGCCAACCTGAGCAGCCACAAGCCCGGATGGGACGATCGCTGGCACGAGTTCAGCGTGTGGGCCGACAAGGGTCAGGAGCTGATGACCGAGTTGCTGCATCTGGTGGACGAGGACACTGAGGCCTTCAACCGCATCATGGCCGCCTTCGGGATGCCCAAGAAGACCGATGAGGACAAGGCTGCACGCAGTGCCGCCATCCAGGCCGCCACACTCTATGCCGCACAGGTGCCACTGCGCACGATGAAGGAGTCGTTCCAGGTCTTCGACCTGTGCCGCGCCATGGCCGAGACCGGCAATCCCAACAGCGTGAGTGACGCCGGTGTGGGAGCACTGGCCGCACGTGCAGCCGTGCTGGGTGCAGGCATGAATGTCAAGATCAACGCCGGCTCGCTCAAGGACCGCGCTGTGGCCGACCAGCTCATCGCCGAGGCCAACGACCTCATCGCACGCGCCAACGTCCAGGAGGCCGAGATCACCAAGATTGTCGAGTCGAAACTCTGACACCATCTCACATCAACCATCGCAGCCAGGTCGGTCACCGGCCTGGCTGTTTTGCTTGTTGGTCCAACGATGTCAAAACTGTTGTGCCCTCCTGTGTGTGAATCACAATCATTCCACCACCCGCCACTCGCGGATGGTGCGGGTGGCGCGGTCGAGCACGGCACCCACCTTGACCACCGGGCGCGGGTCGTTCCAGTAGGGGATGAGATAGTTCTTCTCGTCGATTTGCGCCAATGCGTCGTCGAC
>CACZHT010000043.1 GCA_902781045.1 uncultured Bacteroidales bacterium
AAAAAATACGGAATGACAAAGGGATAAGCAAAAAACATAACAAAAGGGTGAACTGAACTTGGACTCAAGGGCAGACAGCATGTATTATCTTGAAACATAAACTGTTTATAAATGTTAAATTATTCCATTTTTCTTCACCTTTGTTTGGTAGATTACACAGAATCTGTTCAATGGAAGCAATGTTGGCGCTAACAGGAACAAATGAAGATGTAAATTCGGCCAGATTGTTATCCGAGTTGAGATGAGTTCTATACGAGTCCCTGAAGTTATTGTAATACTCAATCAGGTTCCTAGCATTAGTATGATTATAGTTTGAACAAATATTTGCATTTACGGTATCTTGTACCTGTTTGAGCATTCCTAGAATACTGAAATAGGTGGTTTCAAAACGCGCTTTATCACTTTGCTCTTTGGTTACGCGGAGTTGTTCTCTTTGTTCCCTGAATGTTATGAATAAGAATAATGTGGCTGTAAAAGTAAAGATGATTCCTATAGTTCCCCACAAGAAATCGCCTATATTATTAGATAATTGTTCATACACATTATCACTAATAAATGCCCAAGAGTAACCACAGAACTGCCATTGTTTAAAAACAACATATGAATAGAAGCCCCATAATATAACTCCTATAATAATACTTGCTAAAGCAATCTTTGTCAACAAATTTTTCATGTTTTTATCTTACATTGAATTGTTGTTGAATGAAACTAATCAACTCGTTGGCCTTACCGTCTACAAAAGAATATGTAGGATACCTGTTCGGTCCTAGAACTACATTGGTTGAAATATCCATACTCATACCTAAAGATTGAACATCTTGTAGTGAAAGGACTTTGTCTTGTCCATCTATTTTTACAGTTATCGCAATATCACTACAAGACAAGTCCTCCTCTATCACATAGAGTGTATTAGCGTCATTTCTCTTATTTCTAATCCAATTGAGAAATTCAGAAATGCGCATATATTGATTAATTCCAATATTATATGTTATTGTCGTAGAGATACCTTCGTTGTTTATTGTATTACCAGATATTCTTGAAATACTAAGGTCGTCTTTGGTAACTTTACGCAATTCTATCTTTTTTGCTTCATATCGAAGTGTTTGCATCTTTCGTTGGACTAATGCATCTATTGATAGAGGAGCTATTCTTAGAGTATATAGTCCGTCACTTGGACTTGCTTGATAAAACTTAAGAATCGCATTATTCAATACTGTCATTATTCCATAATTACTGATTTTTTCAATCAAAAGAAAACCAATATTTGAATTCTCTGGAATATAGAACATGAAATAGAATGGTTTCATTAACGCCTCTCCAGCACCTTTTTGAAATTTTAGCTCGCCTGTTGATATGTCAACCCCATCTTCTTGAGTACCATAATCCCCAGATTCAATTATACCAGATAAGTAACGACCTCTTCGGTATAAATGATATGTGCCGTCAGGCTTACGCGAAAGTCTATAAGCGTTACCTTGTTGCGCATTGAGTTCAGCATCAGTATTAACTGGAACATATTGATCGCCACGTGCCACATCTTGTTTCCACGATGTTATCATAGTGTTCATATACTCCAAAAAATCTTGTCCATTGTTAAAGTCTGATAGAACTTGTCTATCATTCTTATTTCCATATGTATGGATTGTGATTGCGTAAACCGCTAATGAAAATGTTTTAGCCATAATAATAAATTTTAATATCAACGCAGTATTGTTCTGCGCATGTCGTCATATTGAAAGAGAAAAGAACTGAGGGCTTGTTTCATCCCTCAGGCGGCCGATTCAGCCTTTGATTATCTGTCTGATGTAGTGGTATATTGTTCTGATATCGTCTGGAACGGATATCATTTCCATTATATCTGGCTTGCCAACATATAACTACCCACCTACATAAAGTAGATGCAATATTGAACATACAAACTTCGCAGAGTCTTCAAAGCTCTGCCCTTTCACTCTTTGAGCTAGTTGGGCAAACATTTGCCCAATCTAGCATAAAAATTTTTTTGTTTTCATAATTAAAACTTATTTTTATTCCTGCAACCTATGTCCCGCAGTAAGGACTTCATGAATATCTCCTTCAACTGTCCGCCCATCCACCCAGCTCTTGCAGTCTATCCAGAGATTTCAATCTATTTTCTGTGACAATGGATACGGCTTTAATGTTTAGACGTTTTTAGAAGTTGCGTATATTACCCAAGTCCCATCATTATCCTTGCCTTCATGTTTCAGAACACCTTTCTTCTGCATTGCAGAGAGGTCACGCTCGATGGTGCGTTGGCTCACCGACAAAGTCTCCGACATTTGTCGGCCGGTGATTGTCGGAGACTTTTTGATGAGATTGAGGATTATCAGCTGACGCTCAGTGAGTTTCGTCTCCGACATGTCTCCGTCATAGTCTCCGACATTCTGTGTGTCGGAGGTGGCAAAGATGATGGTTTGAAATTGAGTGGGAATAGATTTGAATATAGGTTTCTTTTCTTCAAGCATCACCTTGAAGTCGTATGCGGTACATTCAGCAACCAGGGCGTTTAACTCCATAAATTTAAATTCTCACTATTCCACGGCAAAGATACAAATAATAATTGAATTCATAAACACTTCGGGCGGAAACCTTAGAAACATTGGATTAATCCGGACGGTAGCACAACCTTATTCCTTGCCGAGCATGATGTTGATGACGGCGTTGACATCGGCGATGTCTACCTTGCCATCGCCCGTCACATCGGCATAACCCAAGATATTGCTATTCTCATCCGTGCCCAGCATGGTGTTAATGACGGCATTAACATCGGATATGTCGACATTGTCATCGCCATTCACATCACACTTGATAAGGTCGATGTCATCAAATTCGTAAACGCTTCTGAAATAAATCCAACCTAAAGAACCTTTATAGGCAGACCTAGCGCCCACTGGCACATAAAGTTTGCAGTTCAAGTAATCAATACCCGAGAAAGTATCGTCGTTTGCTCCAGGCGGATTAGAGGACAGACTGATTATTCGTGTAATTCTTCTGGTTCCCCAAAACACATAACTACCGATGGTGGTTACTGAGCTTCCTAATTCCACTGAGGTCAGTTTATCACAACTTTGGAATGCGCATTCGCCAATATAAGTAACAGCATTAGGGATAGTAACTGACACGAGGTTGCCACATCTATCAAATGCGTATTTACCAATGGACAGAACAGAATCGCCAAGGGCAATAGAGGCCAGTTTGTTGCAGTTGGCGAAAGCGGCATCACCAATGACTTTGACAGATTTGCCGAATGTCACTGAGGACAAGTTTGTGCAATTTTCAAATGCCCCATGGCCAATTGAGGCAACGGAGTCGCCAATGATGACGGAAGTTAGCGCGTTACTGGATCGGAATGCAGAGTTGCCAATGGTTTTTACAGAGTTGCCGATAGTCACCGCAGACAAGCCACAGAATTCGAATGCACTCCAACCAATGGTTTTAACTGATTTACCAAGGGTCAATGAGGTCAGCGTACTGCAGTTATAGAATGCATTTTCTTTAATTTCAATAACAGAATTGCCAATGACAACAGAGGCCAGCCCACTACAGCTTAAGAATGCTTCTTTTTCAATTGTAATAACAGAATCGCCAATGACAACAGAGGCCAAATCTCTACAACCGATAAATGCCTTTTCGCCAACAGAGGTCACTGTGTAGGTCGTATCACAGTAAGTCACCGTCTCGGGGATAGTGAGGTCGCCACTCAGATCAGTGTATCCTGGATACGATGAATTCTGATAGGTCACGGTGACGCTGGTGCCGTCGTCGTTGCGGTTGTAGCACAAGCCGTCGACCATGAAGTCGTAGGCCGCCAGCTGCTGGGGCAGCAGGAGCAATATCAAGGTTGCTATACAAAGTCTAAATGCGTTCATACTATACTCACAGATTGGTTAGTCATGCAAAGGTACAAAAAATATCACAAAACCAGACCTTTCGTCATCAAAATCCGCAAAAATGGCAATTTAAAGTTCCTCTTCGACGCATTTGGGGAGAATTGGTGGGTTTGGTGTTCATTGTGGCTGGGGGTGACCCCTCACCTAACCTCTCCCCTGCAGGGGAGAGGAACTGTGGCTAATCACGCGGCACGCCGCGTCCCTACCTGGGTAAACAGACGGGCAATTCATGTTGACACACTCCCTGTGGATTTTACCAGGTGAGCAGGGCGGGGAGGGAGACGAAGTGGTAGCCGCGCTTGGTGAGGGTGCGGATGATGTCGGGGAGGCGGTCGTAGAACTTGTCGGTGCGGCGCGGGTCGGTACCCAGGTGAATCATCAACAGGTGTCCGTTGAGGCCATGTTCACGTTCATACTGCAGCATGTGGTCGTAGAGCCAGCGGCTGCTGCGATAGGTGGCCCCGGTCTCCTGCTCGATGCCCGGCCAGGTATAATCTTCGTTGCTGTAGGTGCCGTTGGTGAAGTTGACAATCTGCAGTCCCATCTGCCTCGCCCAAGACGCATGGTGGTCGTTGTACCACTCGTAGGGCGGAATGAAGTAGGGGGCAGACTGCGGCGTGATGCCGAACTGGGCCATCGCGGTGTAGGCCCGCTTGAGGTCGTCGACAAACTCCTGTTGCCCCACCAGACACGAGTCACGATTGTCCCACGGAGCGTAGAGCAGATGGCCATAACTGTGGGTGCCCACATAGTGCCCATCGGCCAGCAGCTGCCGCACCACATCGGGATACATCTCAAAGAACCGGCCGGTGAAGAAGAACGCTCCCCGGATGTGCTGCCTCCTGAGTGTGGCGATGATGCGGTCGGCCCCATCGGCACGGTCATCGGCGGTGAACACCAAGCAAATCTCCTTTTTGCCGGGGTCACCCTGCACGATGCCGCCGTGGCTATAGACCGGCGCGCCGGCCGTCACGCCTGCTTGCGCCCTACCCTGTGCCTCATACTCGGCCAGCGGAAAAGTGAGCACCGCAGTTCCGTCCATGGTGGGCTCGTTGGTGCTGTAGTCGTGGGTGTTGTCGTGATAGACCACATCGCCCGGCTGCAGGTCGTGGTAGGCATTGCTGGTGACGTGCGGCATGTCGTCGGTGATGTTCACGCCCTTGAGACTATTGAAAATGGTGGCATAGACCGGCCCGTCGACCAGTCCACCCGTGGGGCAACCGACCTGCTCGAAGACCCAGTTACTGTGCGTGGCACGAGGATAGGTGCCGCCGATGGGCAGCTCCACCACCATGCTCGTGCCCCAGGGATTGCAGCCAAAGAGCCAGTCGCGCAGAGCGGCCTCCATCTCGTCGTAGGTGTGGTCATCGGTCAACTGGCGGTAGAGGATGCACTGCGTGAGCAGGGCTGTGGTCAGGTTGTTGCTGCACCAGATGCCCGGCACGCCCCACAAGAAGGGATGGTCGGCGGCCCGCTCGCGCACACGTTGCAGACCAGCCCGCAAGTTGCGGACAAACTCGGCCCTGACGCGCTCATTGCCCTCAAGCGCCACACGGTAGTGGCCCATGTTCATGAAGGGGTACCACTGGTAGTGCCGCGCACTGTCGGCCCCCATCCAGGGGGTGACCGGCTCGCGCCGGCCATACTCGATGGCTTGGGTCAGATAGCGTGCGTCGCCCGTCATGCGATAGAGTTCGATGGCCCCCAACTCCATGTCATCGACCCAGTTGTCCTCTTCATATATATAAGGTGAGACAACCGACACCGTCTGGGCATTGCCCGGCATGTCGACGCCCACCTGATAGGCATCGGCTGCCTTATTACCAATGCGGGTAGCAAAATCGGGATAGAACGGAGCCAACACCTTACTCCCCACTGCAAAGTCGCTGGCAAACTTGCCGGCTGTGCTGGCTGCTCCCATCGTGGCGTTGAGGTATTTGCCTCGCTGCTGTGGTTTGCCATTGACGTAGTAAACCGGCCTTCCGCCACCCGGACCACGACCATAGTCGGCAGGGTCGTCCTTGGGCTTCTTCATGCCGATGTGGTCGCGGTCGTCGGCAATCTGGTTGTACAGCTCGCCCTTGGCCGGGTTCATTTTGTCGAGCCAGTCGAGCCCCCACTTGATTTGGTCAACAATGTCGGGAATGCCGTTGCGCCCGCGCGTGCCGTTGGCCGCGTATCGGTCGCCGAACACCTCAGGGTGCTGCTGATAGGCAAACATCAGTTGATAGATGGCATTGGCACTGGTCGTGGTGTATTGCAACAAGTCGGCGGCATCGTGCCACCCACCCCGCACGTCGATGTGCTTTCCCTCGAGCGACGGGTGATAGCGCACAAATGCGTCGCGGGTGTGACAACTGTCGTTCTGGAACGGGTTGAAGCCACACTGCTGCTGGCGCATATAGTTGAGCAAGAAGTCGGCCGTGCCGTCATAGACGTGGCAGTTGATGGGAAACACCGGCGAGAGTGTCTGCCCCACGCGGATGCGGTAGGCTCCCGGACGCGTGAAGTCGCTGAAGTCGAGTCGAGCGGTCGACTGCATGAACTGCAAGGGGCGAGTCTGTTTGACTTTAGTGCCCCGATAAGCCACCTGCCCGGTGTACTCATCGACGAGTTCGAACTCAGTCACCTCCACCTGGTCATTGGCCATCCAGACAGCCACCTTGGTGGACTGTGGCAGGTAGCCCAACTGGTTGATGCGAATCCACTCGGCAGCCTGTGCCGTGAATGCCATGAGAGTTGCCGCCATTGCGGCCAGTATCATATGTTTCATTGCTCTTTCGTCTTAATTCACGGCAAAAGTAGCAAAATATCACGAAAATGGCAAATCCTCGAGCCTTTGCGTTAAATAAGGGAACTAACTTGTTGCCCTCTGCCACAATGTAGGGTTGTGGCATGCTGCGACCGCTCTGGCCGATTGCGATTATTATCACTATACCATGTTACTACCATATTTGTTAGCGGTCGCTGCACGAGATGCCCCTGCAATATTTACTAGCAGGGACAACTGGTATATAGTTCCCTAAAATAAATCTCATTTATGGACTAGTTTTCCCAAAGAGATATAGAGATTTCACGCAGGGTTAGGGCAATTCATGGGGAAATGGGAGAGAATGACTACATTTCTTGAAAGAAAAAATCAGTTTCTTTATCCCAACAGGCTTATGTATGAGGATTTTTGTCTAAATTTGCAAGCGATTAGCCGGCATTGAATGTGCCACAATAATCAGAGGAGCAGTTTGCTTTAGCAAAATGGTCTCTGCTTCAGATGATAACAAACAGACTTACAGACCATTAAGTCATAATTCAAAATGATATGAAACGTTATTTATTGACCATGACTATGCTTCTGGCATTAGTTACGAGCATGAGTGCCCAAGCAATCAACGAAGACAACATTAACGTACCTGAACCTGAATTCGAACAGGAGGCTATCTTGCTGACTAATGAGAGCGAGGGCATCAGCCTAGAAATCGAACACTCAAAACTGAAAGCCACTACTAACGTAGGAATGGCACTGCTTGGAGTGGTAAAAGGCAGTGAATACTACGAACTGCCTGGTCATGCAGCCCCCATCACACTCGACGCATCTGCCTTCGACCACGACATGTATATTATTATCTCATGGGCCGACAACAAACGCAGTCCCAAGCGTTTGTTCCAGATTATCCCCCTTGAGATTCAGAAGAACCGACGCATCTACAATGCCAATAAATTCAATTCTTTCAAGGGAGCTGTTGCAGCTGACCAAGGCTACGTTGATTTCACGGCAAAGAAATATGGGGAGCACTCCTACCTAATCAAAATTAGTTCAGACGAGCTCAAGAAGCTCCGTGACAACAACAAAGGCGAGATGAAGAAGTACGGCAAACAATTTATCATCAGATTATTGAATGCCTCGACCGACAAGCTCTCAGACACCGAAGACTTTATCACTTTTGGCATATCTAAGCCTAACAAATAATAAAAAACTGAAATTTAATAATATATGAAATTACTGGAAGGAAAAGTCGCGCTCATCACCGGTGCAGCGCGTGGAATCGGCAAGGCTATCGCCCTGCGCATGGCCGCCGAGGGTGCAGACATCGCATTTACCGACCTCGTGATCGATGAGATTGGCCAGGAAACTGAAAAGGAAATCGCCGCTCTGGGCGTGAAGTGCAAGGGCTATGCCAGCAACGCAGCAGACTTTGCTCAGACCGAGACTGTCGTGGCTCAGGTCAAGGAGGAGTTTGGCCACATCGACATCCTGGTCAACAACGCCGGCATCACCAAGGACGGCCTGATGTTGCGCATGACCGAGGCCCAGTGGGATGCCGTGATCAACGTCAACCTGAAGTCGGCCTTCAACTTTATCCACGCCCTGGTGCCCATCATGATGCGCCAGCGTTGTGGCTCAATCATCAACATGGCCAGCGTTGTGGGTGTGCACGGCAATGCGGGTCAATCGAACTATGCCGCCTCGAAGGCCGGCTTGATAGCCTTGGCCAAGAGCGTGGCTCAGGAGATGGGCAGCCGCGGCATCCGCGCCAACGCCATTGCTCCGGGCTTTATCGACACCGCCATGACTCAGGCTCTGCCCGAGGAGGTGCGCAAGGAGTGGGCACAGCGCATTCCGCTGCGCCGTGGTGGCACCGTCGACGACATCGCCAATGTGGCCATCTTCCTGGCCAGCGACATGTCGAGCTATGTGACCGGCCAGGTCATCCAAGTGGATGGTGGCATGAACATGTGATTCAACTCACAAATCATAATGCACAATGCACAATGTTGCTGCAATCGGCGGCTTCATTGTGCATTGTGCATTGAACATTGTGCATCGCATTTAGTCTTCGTCGGTGACGTGAACCTCGCACTGGCACATCTCGGCATACTCGGCCCAATCGGGGTCTTCCTCGGCATGAAAGGTGAGAGGCAAGGTCTCAAATGGCTCGAGGATGGTGTTGAGTTTGCGTTGGAAGATGTGCAGGCTGCGGCAGTAGAACACCCAGTTGCGCTCCCCTGCACCCGTGTAGATGCCGGTGTTCACCGCCACGGGGTCCTTTGAGAACTCGGCCTCCAATGCATCGGTCACCTGCTCCATGAGTCGGCTAGTGGCATAGTCGGGCATTCCCTTGTCATCGGGCTTGTAGGCCCAATTGACCTCAATGCGATAGACAAACACGCCAGTTGCCTTGACCTGTTCCAAGCCACTGCGTCCGGTGACCATAATCAACTGACCGTCTTCGCTCTCGGCAGGTGCGGTCCACCATTCGTTGGGTATCTTGAGTTTGGGCATCGTTAAAATTAAGTATTAATTCTAGTGCTACATGCTGCGTTGCACAATCCCTATTGTCGGCACGAAGGTACGAAAAAACAATGAGATGACCAAATTGTGCAGCAAAAAGCCGCAACAAAGCTTAATTTTTGTTAAGTGTTAAAACACCATGCATCTTGCCGCAAGCTGACGAGCTGTAAACGCCTATCATCACTAAGCGTTAACATTTTAAGTTAAAATATCGAATTGTTAATAAATCAGTATTTTCAACTGACCAAACAAGGTGCTATTATTCAGCAATTTATAGAAAATTAATGTAGCGAAATTTGGTAGGTATCGCAATAATGTCTACCTTTGCAGTCCATTTTCCGCAAAACGGAACTGGGAAGTACAAACCTGGTGGAACATTGTTTTCCGCCCTTGAGCCGAAAGTCGGCACAGGCCACTCCCACAGCGACGGGTGTCGTCGGGCAACTGGCCTGCATTATGAACTTAAACGAAGATTCATGACTAAGTCATTATTCACGATTGCGACATTGGCAGTTCTGCTTGTCTTCACCTCGGCCTACTACACCACTCCCGCCGATGGGCGTGTGGGCTATCAAGCTCCCATTCTGACTGAGGACAACGAGGCTGGCAGCTTTGCATTGAGCCAGCTGCGCGGCAACTATGTGGTCGTCTCGTTCTGGTCATCGTCGCAGCCCAAGTCACGCATCAGCAACCTGCAGCTAGACCGTGCCACACGCATGAGCGACATCCAGCACGTGTCGGTCAACATGGACGAAAGCGAAGCTCTCTACCGGCAAGTTGCCACCGTCGATGGCCTGCGCAGCCAGTGGCAATGGCACTGCGACAGCGCGGCGCAAGACAAGCTGCGGCGCACCTGGCGACAAGGGAGCGAATATTGTAGTTTTCTGGTCGATCCCGAGGGGCGCATCATCCAGAAAGACCCCACGCCGCAAGACCTTGCCCAACTCTGAATGACCACCCAAAAAATGATCCGCAGACAACCTGAGACGTTGCCTGCGGATTTCTTTTTTGCAGCGAGCAGTTTCTAGTCCTCCAGGTAAAGATAATAGGACGCGCCACCCTCTTGCATGGCCTCAAGAAAAGTCATAGCATCGTTGAACGAGACACCAAAGGACTTCTTCCCCACACCGACCAACGACTCCACCTTCTCATCAAAGATCACGCCGAGCATCTCATTCAAATCCTGATTTGCAATGATGCTCTTTGAAATCTCATCATCAATTTGCGCCTTAACGCTGGCCGTGAGTTTGCCTGCCACGGCATCCGTGAGGGTAATGGAATGAGTCGTACACGACCACCTGCCCGCAATCGTCTGTTTGGCATGGTAGACGAGCGTATTGCTGTAGTTGGCCAACCGTGCCTTTTCTTCAGCATTTTCTGCCTCGGACACATCGAGTTCAAACTTCTCAGTCTTATCCATGATGATGTCGATGGTGAATGTCTTGTCCCTCTTAAACTCAAAGACATAACTGAATGTCATGGGTATACCGTCATCTGACTCTTCATCCTGGGCAATCTGCATTTCGCCCGTATAGCGCCCCACCATCTCTTTCTCGAGATCGTTCAACGCTGCCTGTGCGACTAAAGCACCCATCACAACAGACATCATAGCCCACACAAAAGTTCGTTTCATAGTTCAGCAATTAATTACAAAGCGTGTACCCCAAGAGGCACACGCTTTAAAAATATTTCAATTTGTTACTTGACGCGGAGCACTTTGCCCGACTGTACCTTGTCGCCCTTGATGCCGTTAAGCCTCTTGAGCTGCGCCACAGTTGTGCCATTGCGTGCAGCGATTTTGCCCAGGCTGTCGCCCCTGCGCACCTTGTAGGTGCTGCGCTGTGCAGTGCGCTTCTGGCGTTTGTTGTCATACTTGCGTCCCTGGCTCGACTTGCTGTAGCTAGCCGATGAACTGCCTGTCGACCGCACAGCAGCATAGCGGCGGCTGGGGGCGTAGGAGCGGCTCTCGGTATAGTTGCTCTTGTTGAAGGTGTAAGAGTCGGTGTGGGTCGTGCGGTTGGCAAAGTCGATGATGGCTGCCGGATTGATGGCATAGCCCATGAATCGTGTCTCGAAGTGCAGGTGCGGCCCTGTGCTTCGGCCTGTGTTTCCGCTGAGTGCGATGGGCTGTCCCGCCTTGACAAACTGGTTGGGCTGCACGAGGAATCGTGTGAGGTGCCCATAAACAGTCTCGAGCCCGTTGTCATGTCGCAGAATGACATAGAATCCATATCCACCACGCTCAAACTTGGTGAGTCGCACCTTGCCAGTGAAGGCTGCGTAGACCGTGTCACCAACAGCGCTGCGCATGTCCACACCCTTGTGTGTGCGCCGGAATGCGGGTCGGTAGCCGTAAGGCGAGGTAATGTAGTTGCCCTTGATGGGCATGTGGAACCCGCGCACATCGATGACCTTGGTCTGTGGCACATTAGCGTTCTTGTAGGGGTTGACGCGATCGCTCTCCCAGCCCTCGGTGTAGATGTCGGGTTCGGGTTCTTCCTCTTCGTAGAGTTGTGAGGCATATTTCTGTGCCTCCTCGAGTTTGATCTGATCCTGGATGCGCGACTGTCGTGCGAGCAGGTCTGCATGCATCCGGCTGTTGTTCTTGGCGCTCTGCAGGTTCTGTGCAGCAGCGTGGTTGGCGGTTATCGCCATGACGGCCACCACGGCCATCGTGATTATCTGTCGTATACTCATAAGCAAATTAAATCAGTTTGAAGAAAAACAGCACTGCAGCTTTCTTGGTGTCCACTCCGCGTGCGTCGCCGATGTAGCTGCCGCTACTGTTGTAGATGCGGCCACTGCTCTCGACACGTCCCATGTAGCTTCCGCTACTGTTGTAGACACGTCCGTCGCTCTCAACACGGCCAATATAACTGCCACTGCTGTTGTACATGCGACCGTCACTCTCGACCTTGCCCATGTAACTGCCGCTGCTGTTGTAGATGCGGCCATTGCTCTCGATACGGCCCATGTTGCTGCCACTGCTGTTGTAGACACGGCCATCACTCTCGACACGGCCAATGTTGCTGCCGCTGCTATTGCTCATCCGCTGTGCACTGGCTGTGGCCGTAACCCCCATAAGCACGGCACCCGCAAGAACCCAAGCGAACAGTTTTCTTGTCAATTTCATTGTCCTGCAATTTTAATGGTTTGTCTAAAAAACGCTCAAAATTAGTACTTTATTTTGGAACATCAGCAATTTTTCCTACTAAAAAATGTAAACTTTGGTTGTGTTGTGCAAACAGGGCATTGGTTAATTCATAATGCATAATGCATAATTCATAATTTATAATTCATAATTTATAATTTATAATTCCTCCAATTCTCTATCCCGTATCCGCACCCCACCACACTCTACACTCTATCCGCACCCCACCACACTCTACACTCTACACTCTACTCACTACTCACTACCCACTACCCTCTACCCTCTACCCTCTACCCTCTACCCTCTACCCTCTACCCTCTACCTTCTACCCTCTACCCTCTACCCTCAGTCCAGGATCCAGCGGGCGACAAAATCACGGACTAGCCGGGTGTACTCGGCAGGGTGGTCGCTGTAGGCGCGGGCGTGGATTGAGCCGGGAGCCAGCCATAGCTGCTTGGGCTGAGGCTTGGCTTCATATAGCTCATACACCATGGCGGTAGGCACAAAGTCGTCGTTGTCGCCGTGGATGAAAAGCATCGGCAGGTGGCACTTTTCGACCTGCCGCACACTGTTGGCTTGACCAAAGCTCCAGCCATACTTCACCCGACACAATGCGCTGGTGGTGTAGAGCAATGGGATGTCGGGCAAGCCGAACATCTGCCCCAGCTGCCAGCCAAACTCGTCCCAAGCTCTGGTATAGCCACAATCCTCAATGACACCTCGCACACAGGCGGGCAACGAGTCGCCGGCAACGTTCATCACAGTTGCCGCCCCCATCGAGATGCCGTGCAGCACCAAGCGGCTCGGCACCGAGTCGACCCGGAACATCTGGTCGGCGACATCAATCCAGCGTTTGACGTGCTCGCGGTCACCACCCCACCCCATGTCGATGTGGTCGCCTGGCGTATGACCATGAGCAGGCAAATCAGGCAACAAAACATTCATGCCCAGGTCGTGGCAGTAAAGGTAACCGATGTGCATCATCGACAGAGCGCAGTCTTTGTAGCCATGAACGAGCAGCGCGGTGGCTGTAGTGGGCCGTGAGGCGCACACATACCACGCATGAGCCGGCACGCCATCAATATCCACAGTGGTGTCGCGCAACTGCCCGGTCTGGCGGACACTGTCGACCCACAGCACCACCGCACTGGGGGCATGATGCGCCAAACGCTCGATGGCCTCATCGTCACTGCGCTGCAGCGGCGACAAGGCAAAGTCGAGCATATAAAAACTGCTGCCGACCAGTGCGGCCAGCAACAGTATGACAGTAGTGGCGAATGACCACGCCACTATTTTACGACCCCGTTTCATCTCATGACCACGTTGCGTCAGTCACGGCTGCCAAAGATGCGCAGCAGATAGATGAACAGGTTGATGAAGTCGAGGTAGAGGCTCAATGCGCCCAGTGTGGCAATTTTGCCAGTCTGCCCCGGGTCGGCCACCTCGACCATGCGCTTGATGCTCTGTGTGTCCCATGCGGTGAGTCCGTCAAAGATGGCTACGCCAGCCAGACTGATGATCCAGTCCATGGCAGTGCTCTTTAAGAACAGATTGACAATCGTGCACAAAATCAGTCCAATCAGCGCCATGAACAGGATGGCTCCCATCTTGCTCAAGTCCTGCTTGGTGACATAGCCATAAAGACACATCGCACCAAAGGTAACCGAGGTGATGCCGAATGTCAATGCGATTGACGAACCTGTATAAATCAAGAATATCGGCGTGAGTGTGACACCGTTGAGCACAGCATAGAGGTAGAACAATGCCGTTGCCGTCGAAGGCTGCAACTTGTCGATGCGGGACGAGAGATAGAACACCAGACCCAACTCGGCAAACGCCAACACAAAGAATGTGACGCGCGAGTTGAAAAACAGCGTCATCAGCGTCTCGTTGCCCAGCACCAGCAGTGAGGTGATGGCAGTGACGAGCAGTCCCAGGAACATCTTGCCGTAGACACGGCGCATGACGCTGGCCACATAGGTGCGCAGCGACAATTCACTCTCGGCCTGAGCGGCCGTAGCATAACCGTAGTTGCTGTAATAATTGTTGTTATCCATATTTATCTTGTAGATTAAGTTTGCTCTTGTATATCCAAAAATCCTAGACTATCTAGAAAAACTAGACTCACCCAGGATATTGCAAAAAGCGTGCCAAAGCGGCTACATGCGCTCGGGCACCTCGATGCCCAGCAGCCAGACGGCCCGCTTGATGATCTGTCCCACCGTGCGGGCGAGCTTGAGGCGGAACACGCGCACGGCGGTGTCCTCCTCGCGCAGGATGCTGTAGTCATGATAGAACTGGTTAAACTCCTTGGCTAGGTCATAGACATAGTTGGCGATGAGTGCCGGGCTGTAGGTCTTGCCGGCATCGGCCACGGTGGCGGTGAAGTCAATCAGTCGCTGGATGAGGGCGGTCTCCTTGTCGTTGGGTGCCACCATCGAGATGTCGGTGCCATCGACATCGTCCTGGCTCTTGCGCAGGATGGACTGGATGCGGGCGTAGGTGTACTGGAGGAACGGCCCGGTGTTGCCGTTGAAGTCGATCGACTCCTTGGGGTTGAAAGTCATATTCTTGCGCGGGTCGACCTTGAGGATGAAGTACTTGAGCGCGCCCAATCCCACCATGCGCAGGACATCTTCGCGCTCGGCCTCGCTCAGGTCACGCAGGCTCTCGCGCTCGTCGCTCATCTGGCGCGCGGTGCCGATCATCTCGTCCATCAGGTCGTCGGCGTCGACCACGGTGCCCTCGCGCGACTTCATCTTGCCCTCGGGCAGCTCGACCATGCCGTAGGAGAAGTGGATCAGGTCCTTGCCCCACTTGAAGCCCAACTTGTCGAGCAGCAGCGACAGCACCTGGAAGTGGTAGTTCTGCTCGTTGCCCACGACATAGATCATCTTGTCGATGGGATAGTCCTGATAGCGCAGCTTGGCCGTGCCGATGTCCTGTGTCATGTAGACCGACGTGCCGTCGCTGCGCAGCAGCAACTTGTGGTCAAGTCCGTCGGGGGTGAGATCGGCCCACACACTGCCATCCTCCTTGCGATAGAAGAAGCCCTTCTCCAGGCCCTCCATCACCTTCTCCTTGCCCTCGAGATAGGTCTCGCTCTCGTAGTAAATCTTGTCGAAGTCGACACCCAGGCGGCGGTAGGTCTCGTCGAAGCCGGCATAGACCCACTCGTTCATCGTCCGCCACAGCTTGCGCACCTCGGGGTCTCCCTCCTCCCACTTGCGCAACATTTCGCGGGCCTCCTGCATGAGCACGCTCTGCTTCTCGGCCTCCTCTTGCGACAGGCCCTGCTCGGTCATGAGTTGCTTGACCTCGGCCTTGTAGTGCTTGTCAAACTCGACATAGTAGTCGCCGATCAGGTGGTCGCCCTTCTTGCCGGTCGACTGGGGTGTGGCACCATTGCCCCACTTGAGCCACGCGAGCATCGACTTGCAGATGTGAATGCCACGGTCGTTGACGATGTTGGTCTTGACCACCTTGTATCCACAGGCGTGCATGATGCGCGACAGGCTGTAGCCCAGCAGGTTGTTGCGCACATGCCCCAGATGCAGGGGTTTGTTGGTGTTGGGCGATGAGTATTCGATCATCACCAGCTGCGACTTGTCGGTGACGGGTGTGAAGCCATAGTCGGGTGTGCCGGCCACCTGGTTGAGCAGCCCCGTCCAGAACGACGGGCGGATGGTGATGTTGAGAAATCCCTTGATGACGTTGAACCGCTCGACCGCATCGCAGTGGCTGGCCAGATAGTCGCCAATCTCCTGCGCGGTGGCATCGGGAGCCTTGTGCGAAGCCTTGAGGAAGGGGAACACCACGATGGTCACGTTGCCCTCAAACTCCTTTTTGGTTGTCTGGGGCACAATCTTGTCGGCGGGGAAGTCCACGCCGTACAGTTCTTTCACCGCCTGTGCGGTAGCTTGTGAGAGTATTGAATCAATCATTAGTCTAATTGTTTGTCAGTTGTTAGTTTTTAGTTTCTAGTTGTCAGTTGTTGCTATGCCTAACGTCTAAATCGTACTACACAACTACCACACTACACCCCCATCAGCCGAGGGCGGCCTACCAGTAAAACGGTCAACCAGCACCTAGCGCGTTCTAACGTCTAAAATCTAAAAACCGAGTAAAATCGTGCAAAGTTACTAAAAATATTTCGGTTTTTGGTGGTCTGTGTCAGTTTTTTGCTCAATCAGTGCCAAATAAGCATTAGGCAGGCCAGACAAAGAGGCCCTCGGCATGCGCCAGTAGTTCGACCAATTGCAGGATGTCATCGGTAGGGTGATCAAGTGTCATATTGCTGTCGCCGCGAGCCAGTGTGATGGTGGTGGGTGCCAGCGCAATGGCAATGTGCATGAACGCGGGCAGATCGCCTGCCGTGACACATTGCCACACGAGTTGCTCCAGTTGTTCGGGTGCAGGGTTGAGCACCTTGACATCGCCGCAATTCACCTTGAGGTCATAGTAGCAGTTGAGCTTGAGCAGAATGTTGGCGAACTTGTGTGCCAGTTGCTCAAGATGTCCACCTTGCAACAAGTGGCTCTCGACGGCAAAGAACTGCCCCGCCCCATCGGCCGGCACTCTCCTAGGCAACAAGTCGATGACCCAAGTCACATGCTCCTTGTTTAATGTCTGATTATCCATAGTTCGAGAGAAATAAAGTGCAAAGTTAGTGTTTTTTAGGGAGAGAATATTATGCTTGATGGCGAAAAAAATGTACCTTTGTGGCCGAAAACCAAACAAACCGGATCTCAGATGAAGAAAATCGCAATGATGCTTGCGCTCGCCACAGTCGTTCTGGCGGGCTGCACGACCGACAATCAAACTAACCCTAAAAATAGCGACATGCAACAACTAGAACTAACCCAAGAGTGGGACAAAACATTCGCACTGAGCGACAAAGTAGAGCACCAGAAGGTGACCTTCCACAACCGCTATGGCATCACCCTGGCGGCCGACCTCTACACGCCCAAGGGCGCGCAGGGCAAGTTGGCGGCCATCGCCGTAAGCGGCCCGTTTGGCGCGGTGAAGGAGCAGAGCAGCGGCCTCTATGCCCAGCACATGGCCGAGCAGGGTTTTATCGCCCTGGCCTTCGACCCGTCATTCACCGGCGAGAGCGGTGGTGAGCCGCGCCGCATGGCCTCGCCCGACATCAACACCGAGGACTTCCTGGCCGCGGTCGACTACCTGTCGTGCCGCGACGATGTGGATGCCGAGCGCATCGGTATCATCGGCATCTGTGGCTTTGGCGGCATGGCGGTGAACGCCGCCGCACTCGACCCGCGCATCAAGGCCACGGTGGCGATGACGATGTATGACATGAGCAAGGTCAATGTCGAGGGCTACTTCAAGAGCGAGGACACGCCCACCCAGCGCATGGACAAGCGCCGCGCCCTGGCCGCGCAGCGCACCGAGGACTACAAGGCCGGCACCTATAAGCGTGCCGGAGGTGTCGTCGACCCGCTGCCCGACGACGCGCCCTGGTTTGTCAAGGACTATCACGCCTACTACAAGACCAAACGTGGCTACCATGAGCGCAGCGGCAACTCGACCGACGGCTGGAACGTCGTCGGGTGCCAGTCGTTCATGAATCAGCCGCTGCTGTGCTGGGCCAATGAGATTGAGACCCCCGTGCTACTCATCCATGGCGAGAAAGCGCACTCGCGCTACTTCAGCGAGTATGCCTTCGAGCGGATGACCGGTGTGCACGTCGAGGGCCAGAGCAAGGTCGTGGGCAACAAGGAGCTGCTCATCATCCCCGGCGCGACCCATGTCGACCTCTATGACGACGTGGCCGGAGTGATTCCCTACGCCCGCCTGGCCGAGTTCTTCGGCAAGATGTAATGGGCTGCCCCCCCCACAAGCATCGCCCCGCTGGCCACCGTTCACGGCTGTCCCAGCGGGGCGATGCCTCTAGATTTCATCCAGATACCAAGTTTCGGTGTCGTGCGTTTGGCTTCAAGGCGTAGCTTTACTTCTCTAGCCGATAGCTGTCAGAATGCAAAATTACTGCGCGTCATATCCTAAGCACTTGTTGCAAATTTTGGTTCTCTTTGTCCAGTTTGGCTTGCCGTGCCCATCCTGCATGATGCATGTTGGATCATCGGCCGGACAATGTGGCATGTGCATAAAGGCGTGGAAGAATTCGTGAACCATTGGTTTCCATAAATCTTTCTTGTTTTTTAGTCTATAAGTTGACACCACACAATTCTCCTGCCCCATATACGCTAGACCTTGAATGCCGTAGTCTTGATAGCCATGTATCGATGTGGATATGTCGCTACTCGTAACACCAATGATCACATGATGCCCCTTGTAATGACTTTGCTTTTGAAAATCCAATATCTTAGTGGCACGATATCTTGTTTTGGCCTGATTGAGCAGCGTGTCGGGCAATTGTTTTATTGGTAGCACTTTCACCTGCTGAACGCAAATGTAATCCATTGATTCAATGCGTTCTTTCAATGTTTTTGACACATCTTTGGCATACTTCTCGGCAGTTTTGTCATAGGGTTGCAGCAGTATCGTACAAACCGGTGTTGTGCAGTCAAGATACTCAGTCGTATCGTTTGTCGTTAAGACATTGTTCTGTACCTCTGTCTTATTGTTACAGCTAACAAGAAGGCCGAAGACTGCAAGCAGTAAAAAAGAAAGTTTTTTCATTTTCCTATTGTTATTAATTCAAGTCACACGTTATTCAATTGGCTCAATGAAATCTATCGGGTCGAATTCTTCTATGCGTTTGAATCGCCGCCATTCCTTTAAATCGTCCTCGTTCGCTGGCTCAAATGGCTCCAGGTAGCTGAGGATCCATTGATTATTATAACCATCTACGTAAATTACGTGATTTCTGTATTTTTCGGCGCAAAAGCACGGGACGTGCAGAACGATATCCCCCAGGTTCTCCAAATCTTTGAATAATCCAAACGAAATCTCTCTTGGATCTTCGGCATATAGATAGATATCTTGAAGATTAGGGCACTTAGTGATGACATGGCTCCAGTCTATATCCCAAGAACTGACTCTTTGACCACAAGCCCGCCCCTTGAAAATGATGGTTTCTAGTGCCGGACAGTTGTAGATTGCATGTGTTTCCATCATACAATCCTGCAAGATGAGTGTTTTCAGATATTCGCATCCGCAAAAAGCGTATGCCCTGATTCCCAAAGGACTGATTGTATCCTTATCTTCATAATATGCCGCAGCGGTTTCAATAGGTACTTCATAGGTTGTTCTCCTGTTCATGGCTGGATATTTGTCCAGCGCCAGCAGGGTCTGACACCAATCCATTTCTAAAAACAACACGCCGTCGACGACAAAGAATTCAATGCCGAAGTTTTCGCGATAAATCCATTCTCCCTTTGGGTTTAAAGGCCATTTTCTATGGTCAGAATCAAAATTCTCGACGCTCCCTCCAAACTCCGATTCCGGGAGCTGTCCATGAAGAATTAAAGAACAGTCGCTTGGAACAAACACGGTTTTTAGTTTCGGGCAGCCTTGAAATGAGTAGTTCCCAATGCTTCTCACCGTCTCAGGCAGGTAGTCTATGACAAGGTTTGGGCAATCATTAAATGAGCTGTGACCTATGCCTATCAGATTGTTTGGGAAAATGATTTTCTCCAAACGGATGCTGTCATTAAATGAACCCGAATATATTGCCAAGTCTTCTTCTCCTATGCAAAAACAACCCATATCGTCAGGCCCTGGAAAAGACTCGGTAACGCCATAAAGATCAAGGTATCTCAAACGCCCTTTTTCACCGCTCATCTCTGTCAACAGCTCATAATCATCCTCATCCAGATAACCACTCACTTCAAGTTCTTCGATCCTTAAGGATTCTTCTTGGCTAATCTGTAAATGAAGCGGATTGTCTTCAGTACAAAGAATTGTTTTCTTCATGATTGTTGAATTATGAATTGTGTATTGTGCATTAAGAAAGGAGCTGGGTACCCACTCTGACGTTCACCCCACCCCTCCCCTGCAGGGGAGGGGAAGTAGAGGAATCGCTGTTACAACTTTTTCCTCTGTGATTAGTGAGTTAGCAAAGGTAATACTATAGGTCAGTGCAGCTCCTTGGAGTCGAACAGGTCGACAGGAGCGACGGCAAGCTGGTCACGGCCGATGCCCCGGCTCCGTATGGTCTTGTCCATCCCCACCAGGTGATAGTCGCTGATGGGCCGTGGCTCGCACAGTTTCACCCCCAGCTGCTTGAGATAGATGTCATAGACCAGCTCGGAGCAGTACCACTTGCCGTTGTCAAACTTGAATGCCAGGTCGTAGGGCTTGCCCAGATACTGGCTGTAGCGAATCTTCACCGGCTTGTCGGTGTAGCGTTTCATCGAGGTGATGCCGCCCTTGCCGCGCTGCTTCCATTGCTCCCAGGGCGTAAGCTTGACCACCGATGATGCCTCCAGCACGTAGGGCTCGCCTTTCTTCATCACGATGACGCCGCAGTGTGTCCACTGGCTGCCGGTTGCTGCCGCTATCAGGGGCGATTGTTTCGACTTTGAGATTTGAAACACCACATCCCCCTCTTTCAACTCACTGTGATTGCCCGACTGCGAGTAGAGCCAGCCAAAGGCAACCAACACCAACAAGATTGCAATTGTTTTCTTCATCTTTGATCTTCTGGAATCCGTTATTTTAATCATTCAGCGTTCATAGCGCTTTAGTTGTCAAGCACTTGTTTCCCAAAACGTCATAGACACTCGGGTCAAAATAGTAGGTCGTGTCGCCCACTTGCAATTCAACGAAGTCGTGGTCTTTGACAAAGTTCTGCCAATGCCGGGTTGGAGCCACACTTTTGAACAAGGCACATAGATTTATTCCACAATCGGCGATATAGCCAACCACCGGTTTTGCACGCTGACTATAACCGTTGTTCTTGAGTGCCTGGTTGCAAATGGCAGAACACAACTGGGCATAACCCACACAGTTGGCTTTGCCATGCTCGATGTCGTTCTTTTCGGCAAATTTCAGACTCTTAGCCGTCAAGTCCAGACTATAATCCATGATTTGCATTTCAGTCATTCCTCTTGTTTGACGGTTGACTTGCTCAATCAGCCGTTTGGGCAACCGATGGGTCAGAGCACGGTCATGGGTCTTGACAAGCGAGAATGACGTGAGTGCAAACAATATAGCGATTGCTACTACAACCTTTGCTAGTGTATTAAATCGGATCGGCATTTTCATTCTGTAAACTAAACAAGACGATTACTTGCATCATCCTGTTCTCATTACCACGTTTTTTATCCGTATATATCATTGAGTTCGTCAGGTAACCTGCAAAAAAGCAACATTCCCTCATGTCACAACGAAGTGGCGGAGGAAGTGTGTCAGCCAACTTTGCCCAGACTTGGCGGTTGTCATCCACTCCCCAGCATGACAGTATCCGTAGTTTCAAGTTCCATCCCGATGCAGGAAACTATCGTGACAGACGAGCGAGGCAAGAGTGGCTACAACTTCCGTTTTGAGCAGATTCCGTGTTTAAAAATCAGCGAAATTCAAAAAAAACTCCTCGTTTTCGCTGATTTTTAAACAACAGATTGACTTGCTGCTGGAAAGTATGGCCACATCTTTCTTTGAAATTAGCGAATCGGTGGAGGGTGCGAGGCAACCTGGGGCTTACCAGCGAACAGTGGCATGGGAGAGAGAAGAACTCTCAGGCCGAATCTTGGGCTAGGGTGATTGCATTATTATCTTTTTCGCAAAAATGAGGTTACTTTTTAATAGTTGCCATATATTTCAATAATGAACCGTATGCAGATACAGGCGGCTCCAGTCCTTTATGAGGGCTAACCACCAAACCACAAACAAGTTAATATCAACTCAAATAATGAATTATTATGGGCTTCACAGACAACATGTTCTCTAAGCAAATGATCACCCTCGCTTACAAACAATTCATCCAAAACCCAGCAGAGTTTGATGAAGAAGAGCTCTTTCAAGTTTTCGATGCCAACTACGCATTTCCCATTTTTGCCGACTTCATCAACAACCACACCGATGTCATCAATGTTGAAGAAAATGCTGCAGTCGTAGCATTGCAGTTCTTATACGGCGGCAACACTTTTTTTGCGAAGATGTACCCAAAGAACCCCCGTGTTGTTCTCATCACCATCGTCAAGGACTTTGATATGCCCAACCAGCAGGCCGAGAGGTTTTGCAATGAGGTGAACCGCATTGACCCAATTCATCAAGTCGGCACGTTGCACAAAGGCAACGGCAAGAATCACCTCGTTGTGACACGGCAAATCATCCTCACGCCATCGATTGGTGACAGTTCCACCGTTGAACTATGCGTCAACCAACTCAGCGACTTCGCCAACCAACTGGCCATCGGACAACTGCCGAAGGCTCATGACTGGAAGAAGTATGCCATGAGACCACGCCCCGGCATACTGGGTGCAGAGCAGATTTTGTTTCCCCCTAAAAACGACAATAGCTGTTTGAGGGAGTTCAGCAAGCAGTGCAAGGTTCTTGCCGAGGACGGAGAAAAAACCGTCCACGAGATGATTCAAATCGACACCAAAAAGATTCACACAGTGAATTGTTTTGGCACTGAGGTTAATATCAACACCCAATTAATCGATGACTACACCATCACAACCTATAAACTCTATCCTTATCTAGCTGTAATCTCGGCCACCATCAATCCGGCAAACTATACATCTCAACGACTCTTGAGCGATGAGTTTATGCTACATTGTTGCTCTGATTGGAATAAGGCTATCCACTTCGGGGTGTCCAAATTCATCGCCATAACACCAAGTCATCGTTATGGCAACAACCCGGACATGTTCAAGTTCAAGATTGAAATGACGACGCTCCTTGCCGAGGACATCAACACTTACGCCTTCTACCACATTATTGGCTCGATGGAAAAGGCAATCGGATATTTGATCAAAGAGCATCGTGTCTTTTAGCTCCAGCCTGCAGCAAAAACGGGATTTGTGGCGGATTGGGGACGGTTCTTTTCCGCCACTTTTGTCACACTTGTTAACATTTGGCGGAAAAGAACCGTCCCTAATTCACCATAGATTAGAATATCATCAGCACCACTTATCACACAATAGATGTGTTTTATTCGTTGCTTGGTGTTCCATTCCATGGTGGATCGGGGACGGTTCTTTTTCGCCATTTTTGTCACATTTGTTAACATTTGGCGGAAAAGAACCGTCCCTAATTCGCCATTTTTTTGCTGCGGGCCCTCCTAGATTAGGGAGAGGAGCGGGTTAACAACGCTGACGTTCAACCCCACCCCTCACCCCTCCCCTGCCAGGGGAGGGGAAAAGAGGAATCGCTGATTCGCCATTATTTGCTGCGGTCATAGCGCCCCGGCCCCAACTGTCTTGAGGGAGTTAACTAGAGGATGGGGCTGAGGAGGCGGGCCAGGGACTCGAGGGCCTTGGTGGTGACGGGGCGGCGGCGCCAGTGGCTGAGGATGATGCGTGTGCAGTGGCGCTGGTCGTCGGCAAAGATGGCACGCATGCGGCGGTTGAAGTCGCGGCTGTAGACCACGGCATTGCACTCAAAGTTGTGCTCGAATGAGCGGAAGTCGAAGTTGGTGCTGCCCGTGGTGACAAACTCGTCGTCGACGAGCACGAGTTTGCTGTGCATCATTGTCGGCTCGTAGAAGTAGACCTTGATGCCCGCTTGCAGGCACTGCTTGATGTAGCTGCCCGATGCCAGCTTGAGCAAGCGGCTGTCGGGGTTGCGCGGCATCATCAACCGCACGTCCACTCCGGCCAGTGCTGCGCTCTGCAGTGCTTTGAGCAGGGCATCGCTGGGCAGGAAATAGGGTGTCTGGATGAAGACGGTGTGCTTGGCCAGCGTGATGGCCTTGATGAAGACCATGGAGATGTTGCTCCAGAGGTCGGTGGGTCCGCTGGGCACAATCTGCATGCCGCTGGTGGCGTTCAGGTCGACCTGCCCAAACTCGGGTATGGTGGCAGCCAGCAGGTCGCGGCTCATAAAATTCCAGTCGACGGCAAAGGAATATTGCAACGCGGCGACTGCCGGCCCTGTGATGCGCAGGTGCGTGTCGCGCCATGGTGTGGCGTGGTGGCGGTCGCCGGTGACGTAGCGGTCGGCGATGTTCATGCCGCCGATGTACCCCACCTTGCCGTCGATGACCACGACCTTGCGGTGGTTGCGCCAGTTGAGGCGGTTGGCGAGCTTGGTGAACGTGAGCTCGAGGAAGGGATGTGCCTCGATGCCCTCGCGGCGCATGCGCTTGAAGAAGGCGGCATTGATGGTGAACGACCCGACGTGGTCATACATCACCCTGACCTTGACTCCCTGTCGCGCCTTGTCGATGAGCATGTCGCGTATCTCGCGCCCGATGCGGTCGTTCTCGTAGATGTAATACTGGATGTGAATGTGGTCGGTAGCCTGGCGAATGTCGCGCTTGAGCGCGTCAAATTTTTCCTGGCCGCTGGTGAAGATTTCAATCTGGTCGCCGGTGAAGTATTGCGCGCCGGTGAGGTTGTTGACCAGCTGAATCTGCTGCCTGGTCTCGTCGGTGAACGGCAGTTTGCTGGGGTCGACATGCTGTGGCGCATGGCTGGCCAGGAGCTTGCGGCGTCCCTTGCGCGAGATGAGGTGCCGTCCCTTGAGGCTGCGCCCGAACAGGATGTACAGCACTAGCCCGACGATGGGCAAAAGAATGAGAACCGTCACCCATGCCAGCGACTTGACAGGATTACGATTCTCACTGATGATGACGACAACCGTGGCTATGACACTGAGGACATAGAATGCCGTGAACAGGTCGTAGGCCAAATCGGCAAAGGGTGATATGGCAGGTGCGAGGGCAAGCAAAATAGTTGTTAGTTAGTTTTTTTAGTCTTTAGTCTTAAGGCGTTAGTTGTTTGCTGTAAGCTATAAGCCAACGTCCCAAAGCGGCTCATCCGCCGCCTGACAGTGCGCCAGCGCCCTACCCTTCTGACAAGACGCAGTCTTGCCCCCTCATCATTAGTCCCCAAGGGGTACTGCCCCGGCGTGTCATCGCACGACGACCTTTCGCGACCACTGGTTGTTGCACTTGACGACGTAGAACCCTCGCGGCAGCTCAATTGTGGCATGCTGTCCGGCGGCAAGGCGCACCACCCTCATCTGCTGCCCGGTGATGGAGTAGACGCAGAACACGGCATCTGCCGCCCCTGCAGTGAACACGATGCGTCCCTGCTCGCCGGTGACAGTGGGCGCATTGGCAGCGACACCCTCGATGTGCTGCTGTGCCTGTGCCACGGTGGTCATAGTCCCTGCAGCTAGTGTCAGGGCCAGACAGGTAAGCGCTATGTGAAGCATCCTTTTCATTTCAATCTGCAAAGATACGACAAAATTATGAAACCTGTATCAAGAATTAAGATTTTTTCTTGATTTGGCCGTATTTTGTATCTATTCACCGATTCAGAAGAATCTCCTCTTACCCCCTGTGCATCGAAGATGCAGAGCGGGTCGAAGACCCGATTTTGTTCGAAAGACCATGCAAGTGCATCGAAGATAAAAGTTCCTCTACGAGGCACTTTTGTTCTGCTCCTGCGTGGACCAAGCGGCGAGGACCTCCGGCCCTCTTGCATGGTCTTTCGAACAAATAGCTTCTTCGAAGCATTTTAGCGTCTCCGACGCAATCGGTGAACAGTTACCGTATTTTTCTCTTTTGACTCGCGTCGAGGCTGAGGGTTTAATGCATAATTCATAATTCATAATGTTGGGTCAATGGCGTTGTTTCCGCTCAACAATTTGTGCAATTCGGTGCAATTTTCCATATCCCCCCTTTGGGAAAGGGGAGGGATATGGCTGGGAACCTCGCCTATTGCTTTCAAACCCCACCCCTCACCCCTCCCCTTTGGGAAAGGGGAGGGGAAATGGTAACATTAATGCAATTGAGCGCAACTGTCAACTATTTGGTGAGTGCTTGCATGAGAGCTTCGGCCAGGAGCATGCCCTGCAGCTCGTAGCCGGCCTCAAGCTGGTGCAGGTGGTCGCCAGGGTTCATCAGTCCGGCAGCAATCCACTTGCTGCTGGCTCCTCGCCCGCCTGCCACGGCATAAAGGTCCCATGTGGCAATCTTGTGCTTGCGGCCATAGTCGAGAATAATCTGCCTGACCTGCTCGACGTTTGGGTTGGCGACATAGCTGGTTACAGTCTTGTAGACCGTCTTGTATCGTGCCTTCCGGCGCTTTCTGCCGCTCACCTTGACCTGCTGTGCCACCTGCCGCGATGTTCGCTTCTGGAACTCCATGGGTGTAGTGAGCAGGAACTTGGCCTTGGGGTTGTGGCGGCGAATGTCGTTGATGAGCCTTGTGATGTAGGTCTCCATGGTGGCGGGGTTGCCGGTTGCCTCGTTGGTGCCCATCGAGATGATGACTAGCTGCGGGTGCAGCACCTGCAGCTGCTGCCCGAAGTCGGGCACCTTGCAATAAGTGCTGTAGGTGGCTCCGTTGTTGCCGATGCTGTGCACCATGACGCCGCGTTTGTCGTTGGCCAGAATGGCTCCATAGAAGTCGCTTGAGCACGGCACGCCCATTGTGACGGTGTCGGTCATGGCCTTGAGCTTGACCTGCTGTGCCCATGGCGAGAGTTCCCGGGCAAAGAGCACCTCTCCTGCCACACTTGCTGTCTCATATCCACCGTTGGGTGCGTGCAGCAGTGTGACTCTCGAGAACTGGTCTCCGTCGACCTTGGCTCGCAGATAGAGCTCGGTATAGGCCGTGTCGAACCTGACGGCGACTCCCGTCATGCCCATGTCGGTGGTCCAGTTGCGCCCCATCAGTCGCGAGTAGTCCTTGACGCGTGTGCTGGACTTGAGCACATAGTCGGTGGGTTCGTTGGTCTTGGCCAGGAAGAACGCCGGTATGAGTCCGCGTCCTCCGTTTCCCCATCGGTCCTGCATGCGGTTGCGCACCTGTGCTGTCATGATGTCGGGCTGAATGTGGCTGTCGCCGATGTGCACCAGTTGGAACTTCCCGTCGTTCCACGACTTGGGCGAGTTGAGTGCCTTGCGCAGCTGTGTCCAGTTGTCTCCGTTGAGCACGATGCGGTTGGCCTCGTTGTTGACAAAGTCAATCTCCTGCGCTGTCAGCGACATCGCCATCAGCACCATGAGCCATGTGATGAAAATCTGCTTAAAGTTTCTCATTTTTCTTAACTGTGTTGGCTATCGTCGTTCTGACCCACAGGGATGATTTCGTCGAGGCCGACAAACCAGAGGTAGCCCTTGACGGGCTGCTTGACCATGCTATTGAGCTGACTCATGTAGCTGTTGACCTGGACTTTGTATTCCTCCAACTTCTTCTTGCCGCCAAACTTGTAGTCGATGACAATCCAAGTGCCATCGGGCCGCCGCACCACCCTGTCGGGGCGATAAGTTTCGAGTGTCTGCTTTTCCTTACCCGTGTTCTCGTCGGTGACCGTGGACAGGCAATACAGATTGCGCTCGTTGTAGACCTTGTTGTCGTCGGCAAACCAGTCGCATGTCTTCGGGTCGTCAAACATGCGGTCGATGACGGTCCGCAGTCGTTCGAGCGGCCACTGTGTGTCGTCGTTGCCGATGATGCCCCGGTTGAGGCAGAAGCTCCACGCCCTCTCCACGTCTCTCCGGTGTGCGATGCGCCCCATGAGGTTGTGCAGCCTCGTGCCGGTGTTCCGCTTGTCGGACACATCCTCGGGCAGCCTGACGACCAGCTTGTCGCCAGGCTTGGCCACACGATAGGGCGGCATGTCGATGATTTTGGGCTTGTCCTCGTTCTTTTGTGACTCGTCCTGGCCGGTGGCGCACGGCTCCCCCCACTGGTAGGCCGCCTCGTCCACCTTATTTATTATACCGTTCTGCTCGCCCTGCTGGATGATATCCAGCAGCATTTTGCCTACCTCGCTTCCCTTGTCCACTGCCAGGTGCAGCTCCTGCCTGGGTCTGGTGAAAGCCACATAAGTCTTGTCGATGTTGTCGACCAGCACATTCTGGGCAAATCGGTCGACCGTTTCCCGCATGGTGCCGAGTGTCTTGGCCAGGGGCTTGAGGTGCGACTTGGCCAGTGGCAGCAACGGCGGCACCATGTCGGGCGTGATGTCGCTGTCGTCTGCAAAGAGTTCCATGCCCCGCTGCGCCACAAAGTCGTCGCGCGTGACCCACAGAGGCTGTGCCGGTCCGTTGCCCGACTCGCTCTGCACCTCCCAGTCGACAAACGGAATGACAACACAGTCAAATTCCAAACCCTTGGACTTGTGTATGGTCAGTACTTTGATAGAGTTGTCGCTGGCCGATGCCGGCACGGTGAGTTTTTCCTTCTGGTGTTCCCAGAATGCCAGGAACTCGCGCACCGTTGCCCCGCCCTGGTGTGCTACAAAGTCGTTGACACAGTCCTGGAAGGCGAGCAGATGAGCCGTCTCGCGCGCCTCGGGCGGAATGTCGTTCATCGAATGCCGGATGATACTGTCGACGATGTTGGGCAGTGTCATCATCTCGGTCTTCCGGTTGGGCAACATGTTGTCGACCTCGGCGGTATATGCCTCGACGCGTTGCTTGTCGGTCAGGTTGAGCAGCTGCCTCGACTGGTCGAAGCACTGCGCCAGCACTTGACCCGCCTGGCCGGCCCGGCTGCCGGACATCTGCTGCATGAACAGTCCCAGCACATGATAGTAGTACCTGTTGCTCCTGCGCTGCCGCCTGGCTAGCTTCTCGTCAGTGGAGAGCTTTGCCCCGTCGGTGCCTTCATCATAGTCGGCCTTATCACTGGGCCGGTACTGCGTCAGGTCGATGAATCGCAGCATGCTCACGATGCGCCTGACCGTTGGCGAGCTGGCCAGGAGCATCGACTCGTCGCTGGCGATGCCGATGATGTCGTCCGGCCGGGCGGTCTTGTTGTGCTGCATGATGCGCTCGACGACCTTGTTGCCGTCTTTCTTGACATTGACCAGGATGCCGATTTGCCCCCATTCGAATCGTTTGTGCAGCTCCAGCAGATATTGTGGCAACCGGTCGAGCAGCATGGGGCGCTCGTCGGCTTCTTTGTTCTTGGCCTTTCCCCGGCTGGGACCCTTGTAGAACCTGACGCGCACCATGCCCGGGACTTTGTCTTTGTGCAGCTTCTGCTGGAAGTCCTCGAGCATGTTGTTGGGCATATAGGTGGCCCGCAACTCATCAGACCCACTCAGCTCGGGACTGTTGAGGATCCGGTCGAAGAGCCAGTTGTTGAACTCGACGATGTTGGGAAAGCTGCGGTAATTGGTGTCCAGTGTCTGCTCGTGCAGCCCATACTGCTGCTGCGCGAAGTCACGGCCCACCTGGTCTCGGAATAGTGCCGGCTCGGCGTTGCGGAAGCGATAGATTGACTGCTTGGCGTCGCCGATGAGCATACACAGGTTTTCGGGTCCGTGCGAGAGGGCCTCCTGCAGCAGCGGCTTGAAGTTGTCATACTGCTTGCGGCTGGTGTCCTGAAACTCGTCGATCATGAAGTGGTTGATCCACGTGCCCACCCGCTCGTAGATGAAGTGCACCCCACTGTCGAGCACGCGTGCAATCAGGTCGTTGGTGTCGGCGATGAGCACCTGGTTAGTGTCCAGTCCATATTGCTTGATGTTGTCGTCGATGCGGCTGATAAGCGCCAGCAGGCTCAAGTTCACCGAGAGCCGTTCCAGCAACTGCCAGGCATCGTAGCTGCGAATCACCTCAATGCGCCACTGCATCACATCGCGGACAAATGCCTCGGGCGGCACATATTTGGGATCGTCCTTCTTCTTGCCCATCTTGTTGAAGCTGCCCTGTAGCAGTTTCTCTTCGGTGAGCTCAAGCACCGCACCGGTATATCCCTCCTCCCGCGCCAACTTGTTATCGGGTTGCATATAGGTGTACACCACGCCCTTCTTTGAGGTGAAGTTGGTATCCACACCATGCTTCTGCACCAGCTGCGCCATGCCTGTCGCCAGATTTGAATAAGCCAGCCGATAGGCTTTGGCCAGTTTGTCGATGCGGCCCTTGAACTTTTCGATACGGCTCAGGTCGGTGACACGCAGGCCGTCGACCTGTCGCGAGAGGTAGTCGTGCAGCGCCGGCATCTGCTGTCTGAAGATTTCCTGCTCCAGCTTACGGCTCAAATCGAACAGACTGCCGTCGTCCTTGAAGAAGTTCCAGTCCTTCTGATTGTCGACCTGCTGCTTGATATATTGCTGCACCCACCTGTCGACCGATGTTTGATTTCCACCTGTCCTCTTCCGGTCTACGCCCAGCGATAGCAGGAAGTTGTGCACGGCGACCTTCATGGCCAGTTCGGCATCAATCTGCACCTCGTAGTTATAGTCACGGTCCAGCTCGCGGGCAAAGTTGCGCAGGATGCTCTGGAAGAACGAGTCGATGGTACTGACGTTGAACTCACCGTAGTCATAGAGCACACTGGCCAGTGCTTCTTGGGCCGCCTGCTTCACCTTCAGGATGTCGAGCACCCCCTGGTCGAAGCAGTGCATCTTCTGTTCCATCCGGCTGAAGTCGCGCCAGAAGTCGCTATTTTCCGGCTCAGTGGCCAGTAGGTCCAGCTCCTTGACGATGCGACGCTTCATCTCCTCGGTAGCCTTGTTGGTGAATGTGATGGCCAGAATGTGGCTATGATAGTTATTGGCCTTGCGCAACCGTAACAGTCCGTCAGCTCCCTGCTCGAAGAGCAGCAGCATGATGTACCTTTTGGCCAGGGTGTAGGTCTTTCCTGACCCGGCCGACGCGCTGATTTTCAGAAGTCCTTGATGCGAAAAAGTCATTGTGTTTTTGGGTTTGGGGTTGGGGTTTCGAGCATTCGTGCATTCGAACATTCGAACCAACGACTAAAAACTAAAAAGAAAAGCTACTTGACGTTGAATCCCCGCTGCCGCAGGATGTCGATGACCCGGTCGCGGTGGTCGCCCTGGATGAGGATTTCGCCAGCGCGTGCCGACCCGCCCACGCCCAGCTGCTGCTTGAGCTGGCTGGCCAGTTGCTTGAGTGCCTGTTCGTCGCACTGCAGGTCGACGATGATTGTGGCCACCTTTCCCGCCCTTCCCTTTCGCTCGACGACGACATGCACCCTTTGTTTGCCTTGCTGCTGCAGTGCGTCGCCTCGCTGCTGTGTCTGTTGGTCGGCCTGATTAGCCTCTGTCTGTTGTGGTGTGGGCACCTCGACCGAGAATGCCGCGCCCAGTTGTTCTTTCCAGTCCAAACTTATCGAATTGAGAAATGAGAGTTGAGATTGCCGTTAGCGGCAGTTAGTTGTGCAAAGTTAATGCTTTTTTGGTGAATTTTGGCCATGTTTGGCACAGAAATTGCATTTGCGAGACAAAAAAAGCGGAAAAGCGTTGTACAGTTCGAAAAATAGCAGTACTTTTGCAGACCGTTTAGAACTATTCTTATTAATAACACTTCATTTTTTATTTGATTTAGAACTATGGCATACGTAATTTCAGACAGCTGCGTGGCATGTGGAACTTGCCAGGGCGTTTGCCCGACCGGCGCAATCAGCGAGGGCGACATCTACAAGATTGATCCCGATGTGTGCATCGACTGCGGCACCTGCGCCGACGCTTGCCCCACTGGCGCCATCGCTCCCGGTGAGTAATCACCCAGTCCTAGCCAGTAAAAACAGAGTTGCATCTCCCCTCAGGGAAATGCAACTCTGCTTTTTGTCGGCCTGTTTGCCCGCCGTCAGAAGGTGTAGCGCAGACCCAGTGTCGTCACGCTCTGGTTCCAGCTCTTGCTCAGTGCCTGGAACTTCTGCTCGACATAGAAGCGGAACTGGCGGTTGATGAGGTACTCATATCCCACACCGACGTTGGCGCCGAAGCGGTCGGTGCCCTCCGACTTGATGCCGTTGTCATACTTGTAGTTGGCATAGGAGAAGCCCAGAAGGGGATAGAAGTTGGACGAGCTGTGCAGACTGATAATGTAGTGCAGGTTGAGGTTGACATTGTAGCCCTGATAGCGGTTGTTCTTGAAGTAATACAAGAACTCGGGAGCCACACGGAAGCGGTTGACCGGCTCGATGAGCATGTGCGCGCCCAGTCCCATGAGCGAATGCTTTGAGCCATAGTTGAACTGGATGCCGGCGCTGATGTCGCCCGACTCGGCGCGAGCCACCATCGCGGTCAACGCCACGATGGCGATAAGGAGTAACTTTTTCATCATTTTTTCCATTTACATTATTAATAAAAATAGCTTGTTGTGCAGATTCAGAACAGGTGTTTCAGCCCCAGTGATGTGACGGCCTGTGTCTCCTGCTTGACCAGCATAAAACGGCCCTCGCCCACGGCCACCCAGCGCCGGCCCAGGCTCAGCTCCAGCCCAGCCCCCAGGTTGGCTCCCCAGCGATTGACATTGGGGCCCTTATAGCCCCAGTGGCTGTAGGTCATGCCCACAAAGGGGTAGATGGCCAGCGGTCCGGCCACATGATGCACATAGTGCACATTGACATTGAGCTGCAACGTGGTCACATCGCGCCGCTGCGCAAAGTAGATCATCTCCGGCTCGACCCGCCAGTGGCTGTCGATGCCCAGCTGCAACTTGAGGCCGACACCGTGCTGGCCATACTCGGTGGCATAGTCATAGGTCACCCCCAGCGCCATGGGTTGACGGGTGTGGTGACTCTGCGCGGCCACAGACATTGCGGTCAGTGCCAGAGCCAGAGCAATGTGTCGCGGACTAGGAGTCATGAGCCTGAGTGCCTTCTTCGAAATGCTCTTTCTGTGCCTTGCTCAGCCGCACCTTCATCTCGTCGAATCCATAGCCATAGACACCATTGACATTGGTCTTGGTGATGAACGCCTTGTCGTCGACGGCCTTGATGATGCGGGCGATGTTGACACTCTCCAGCTTGCGGCACATGACCATGATGACCTTGACGGGCTTCTTGGTGTACCATCCTGTGCCGTCGAGCACGGTGCATCCGCGGTGCGCGTCGGTGGTGATGGCATCGGCAATCTGTTGCCACTTTTCGCTGAAGATCATATATTGCACAGCCTGACGGCTGTTGTTGATGACCATGTCGGCCACAATCGAGTCGATGATCATGAACACCAAACCATAGACAATCTTGTCGGGACTGTGGAAGATGAGGTAGCTCGACGAGATGATGCACATGTCGCAGTAGAGCATCATCCGCCCGAACGACACATTGGTGTGCTTGGTGACCATGGCGGCAACGATGTCAGTGCCACCGCTGCTGCCGTTGTGTGAGAATGTGATGCCCAACCCCATGCCACACAGTGTGGCACCGATGATGATGTTCATGAACGGTTGTTGCTGCACCAGCGGCTGATAGCTCCATGGGTCCATGAGCATGATGAGAATGGATGCCACAGTGGCTCCAAAGACAGTGCGTATGACAAACTGCTTGCCCACGGTGCGGAATGCGATGATGAGCAACAGGATGTTGATGCCATAGTTGGTGATACCGACATTCCAGTTGAATGCAAAACGGCATAATGATGCCAGACCGACAACACCCCCGGTGACAACCTTCTCAGGGAGGATGAATGTGGTGAATCCCAGGGCATAGAGGAAGAGGCCAAAGACTATCATGACATAGTCCTTGGAGTAGATAAGGAGTTTTTGACCCGAAACTTTATTCATGATTTAGACATTCTTGTATTTCTGGCTGCAAAATTACAGAATTGCCGCGAGATAGTGGCGATTTTTTTGGCTTTTTTGCATCCGATTGCCCAAAAAACCGTAATTTTGCCCCTCCAGAAAAAACAAGCATCGCGCAACCAAAAACTAAAAACAACTATGATAGCAAGATTCATCATTTCGGCCCTAGCGGTGTGGATTACTGCCTGGACCCTGGACGGAGTCACTGTCGAGCCGTGGTGGGCCGCACTGCTCGTTGCCGCCGTGCTCGGCCTGGTCAACACGTTCATCCGCCCCATTGTCAAGTTCCTGTCGTTGCCCATCAACATCGTCACGTTGGGGCTGTTCACCCTGGTCATCAACGCACTGATGGTCATGCTGTGCGCCTGGCTGGTGAGCGGACACTTCAAGGTCGAGAGCTTCTGGTGGGCGCTGGCCTTCAGCATCGTCATGGCACTGGTCAACTGGGTGCTGAGCCTGTTTGTCAAGAAGTGAGCCGGGGCCTTGACTCAACACAAAGGGCGCAACCCTCATGGGGGTTGCGCCCTTTATCTTAGCGTTCAGTTGAGCGATTACTTGCCCAGCATGATGTTGATCACGGCGTTGACATCGGCAATGTCGATAATGCCGTTGCCGGTGAGGTCGCCGGCGGCGGTCTGCTCCTCGCGGCCCAGCATCATGTTGATCACAGCGTTGACATCAGCAATGTCGACAACGCCATTGCCGGTGACATCACCCTTGATGCCCTGGACGAATCCGTCGACATCCATAGTGATGCCCTCCTCACCAACGGTCAGCGTGAAGGTGTAGGTGCCGGCCTCGTTGATGTGGAAGTTGACCTTGTTCTCGGTCGCCAGAGGAATGTCGGTGCACCAGCCGGCATGGATCAGGTAGAACAGCTCTTCCTCGCTAGCCACCTGACCACCATACCACAGGTCGCCATAGTTGATGACAAACTCGGTGTTCTCGGCGAACTCGGCGGTAGCCTGGAGCTTGCCCTCATTGTCGGCAAACTCAACCTGGCTCCACTCGGCACCATCCTCGTTCAGGCCATAGTGCAGCACATACTTGGGTTCGGGCTTAGGCTCAAATCCCTCGACATCCATTGTGATGCCCTCCTCACCGACGGTCAGCGTGAAGGTGTAAGTGCCGGCCTCGTTGATGTGGAAGTTGACCTTGTTCTCGGTCACCAGAGGAATGTCGTTGCACCACTCGCTGTGGATCAGGTAGTTCTCGCCACCACCGGCACCACCATACCACACGTCGCCATAGCTGATGACGAACTCGGTGTTCTCGGCAAACTCGGCGGTAGCCTGCAGCTTGCCCTCATTGTCGGCAAACTCAACCTGGCTCCACTCAGCACCCTCCTCGTTCAGGCCATAGTGCAGCACATAGTTGTGTTGCTCCTCAACCTTCACGGCCTCGGCGGTCAGCACGTTCTCCTCGCCCAGCGTCAGCGTGAACGTCACGTTGTACTTGCCGGCCTCGGCGATGTCAAGTGTCTGGTTGCCCTGCAT
>CACZHT010000044.1 GCA_902781045.1 uncultured Bacteroidales bacterium
TTCGATGCACTTGCATGGTCTTTCGAACAAAATCGGGTCTTCGACCCGCTCTGCATCTTCGATGCACAGAGGGGTAAGAGGAGATTTTTCTGAATCGGTGAGTTACTTCAAGAGTAAGATAAGATAACATAAGAAAATAAAGAGGTATCTGTTCAGCGATTCTGCGTTTCCCCTCCCCTTTGTGAAAGGGGAGGGGAGGCTCGCTGGAACCAATCGCTGAACAGATACATAAAGAGTGGCAATGATATAGATTTTCCCAATAAGGGTCAACTTCTATATTGTTGCCAAAAAAATCCGGCCAAATGATGCCCGAATCAAGAAAAAGTATTAACTTTGCAGCCTGATATGACCCCAATAGCGGTCATTGGTCCTATAGCTCAGTTGGTTAGAGCACCTGACTCATAATCAGGGAGTCCTTGGTTCAAGCCCAAGTGGGACCACAGTTTTGACACCCCTGAGGCGCCGATACCCCACCCAACCCGTCGGCGTCCTCTTGAGAGCGCTGGACCCCCACCCAACCCCCAGCGCTCTCACTCTTTTTTCTGCCCGCACTCGCACGGCACCCAACAAGATGGCGGGGCGACAATTCATGTCGCCCCGCCATCTTGCATCAGTCAGCCAATCAGCGGCCCAACATCAAGTTGATGGCCATGTTGACATCGGCGATGTCAACATGGGTGTCACCAGGTGTGACGTAGGCACGCGAGCCATAGTGTGAGGCATCGTCCTTGCCCAGCATGATGTTGATGAGGATGTTGATGTCGGCGATGTCGACCGAGCCGTCGGCATTCACGTCGCCCGGAGTGCTCAGCAGAGTCACTCGCTCGATGTTGCTCATGGCCGAGCGCGTGTCGTCGACATAGACTGTCTCGACTTTGTACTTGTAGGTTCCTCCGGCAATCAGGTCGCCGACCTCATAGTGCGTGTCGGTGATGCCCTCGATGACACGGGCAAGCGAGTCGCCCTGCTCGACGACGGCCAGCAGGGGAGCATCCTCCTTGACATTGACATCGCCACCATAGACACAGATGCTCGAAATCATGGGATAGTTGGTGCCCTTGAAGATGAGCGACTCGTGGCGAGTAGCATCCAGGATGTAGGTGTAGCTGGCTTCAGTGACATTCATCTGTTGTGTCGCTGTGGCCTGGCTTCCGGTGGCAGTCACTTGCAGGCTGGCGCGGCCATAAGTGTTGACATTGTGCGACCATGCGCTGACCACGACCGAAATCTTGTCGTAGCGGTCGGCAATGTCGTAGCCGCCGGTGGTGAGTGTGTCGCCCAGCAAGATGGCCCCATTGGTGATATAGAACGGGCTGTTGGCATGCCAGCCCTCGGGCAGATACTGGTCAGCCTCCTCGCCGCCCACATTCTTGTAGGTGGGGAACCACTGGCTGTCGGTCATCACCTGTGTGAGCTGGCTGAAGTCGGCCTCCTGCAACAGCTCGGGCAGGGTGACAGGACGCACATAGTTGACATAGAGGTTGTAGGACTTGACATTCTCGACTGGGGTGTCATCGGTCCAGTCGGCACGGAACGAAGTCTGCGTCACAGTCTCGGGAGCGACTGGTTGCATGACAGGCGTCTCGGCAACGATGAGCCCGGTGCCGGTGATATCGACCGTGATGGTGTCCACACCCTGGCATGCCACCGTCACAGTGGCACTGTAGTTGGCCACATCGTGCGGAGCAAAGGTGACCGTGACGGGCTGCATCGACTTCAACTGGTCGGGGGTAAATTCGGTCTTGTCGATGGCGAACACGCCGGCCTCGTCATTGAGTGTGAGGGTGACATTGTTGGGCAGAGCGACCCCCTTGACGCGGAAGATTGCCGTTGCGGACTTGCCGGCCTGAGCCCGAATGCCGACATTGGTCGGCATCACGCTCAGTTCGGGGTCTGGCGACTTGACATACCACAACGAGGCGGTGCCGTCGTCATTGAGCTCAATCTGGGTGACCGGCTTGTTGAGCGTGCCGGCCCCACCGGTCGATGTGGCCAGAGAACCATTGGCATACATGTTGAGCTTCATGGCGGGCTTGCTGGTCGCTGTGAACGCATGGTTGGTCTCGCCATAGAGGTCGGCATTCTCGCTGTAGCTGTTGAATGTGTTGTCGGCCGGGATGACCGTAGCCAGCTGGACGAGGTTGTTGTTCACCGTGTTCTCGGCCCAGCGGTCGGCGATGTAGGTGAAGTGGGTGATGAGCACACCCTCATCGGCAATGTACTGGTCCCAGCCCTGCTTGCGACGGTTCTCGAGGATGAAGTACTCATCGTCGTTGAGGTTGCTCACGATGCGGATGGCCTGGTCGTTATCGATGCCTCCCGAGTTGAACACGGGCAGGGTGTAGTGTGTGTTCTCCTCCGGCTCGATATAGTCAATCCAGCCCATGAAGTTCTTCTCGTAGGCGCTGTAGGCGATGGGCGTGTCGCCACTGATGTCGCCACCGTTGTAGCAACCGCTGTTCATCAGGCTCCAGCCGCCCATGCCCGGGCGACCGCTGGCATAGGTCGTGCAGTAGAAGTCGGGCAGACCCAGACAGTGCGAGAACTCGTGGCAGAACACGCCGATGCCGTCGAGCTGGGTGCCATAATCGCTCGAGCCATAGGTCTCGTTGAACACGGCAAAACGGTCGATGGTCACACCATTGCGGTGGCGTGCCCCCGTGCCGTCGCCATAATACTCCCCGGCGCTGAGCGACCATTGGCATGGCCACACCGACTCGCGCACACTGGACTGAGCCTCGCCCACACCGGCATAGACCACAATGCACACATCGGCCTCGCCATCGCCATCGTTGTCATATTGGCTCCAGTCGATGGCATCTCCGGCCTTGTCGATGGCGTCACACACCATCAGGGCCACACCGCGGTCATCGCCGTGCGAGTCGTTGCCGCCATAGGTGGCGCGGGTGCGGGGCAAGTCGAAGATGCCATAGATGTCAAACTGTGGGGTATATTTTCCGTTGCTCTGGTCGGTGAAATACCGCAACACACTCTTGTTATCGGTCTTGTAGTGAGCCTCAAACTGCTCAACGGTGTTGACCATCTGCTTGTCGGTGTACTGCACCAGAATAATGGGCACGCGCGGGCTGCCGCTAGTGGGCACCTGGGTCTGACCGACCTTGCGGGGGGCGCGGGCTGCGGCGCGACGAGCGCGAGCATGCGTGCTCTCGAGACCCTCGAGACCGACGTTGGCCTGCTGCGAGGCGATGAAGCTCAACTCGGCAGCTGTACGGTCGGCCTGGTCATGGGCCATGACCGCAGTGGCTCCCTGTGGCGTGAGGTAGTGGAAGTCGCCCTTGTCGTCCATGTCGACAGGCAGGCCGTCCTGGGTGACAAACATGTGGAAGAACTCGTCACCCACCATCTGCACAGTGATGCTCGTGCCATCGGTCTGAGTGAACGTACGGAAGCCAGGCTTGGCCGGAACGGCATGCAAGGCAGCCCACACTCCCAGCACAGCCAGCATTGAGACTAATAATTTCTTCATTCTATAACTTTCTAAAACTGTGATGTAGCTAAAGTAGCTAAAGAAGTATCGCAACAAAGCCGTTACACGATTGTGGCAGGAAAGCTACGCTGGCTTTCGACTCCCAGAGTGAGTGCTACGGCTTCACTACCCCACTACTCCACTACCTTACTACTTTATTCATTATATAAATCTTAGGGTTGACATGATAGTGGCGCAAAATTACTATAAAAAAACGACATACACACCACCAAGGACAAGATTTTATCATCCAGCCGACAATTCAAAAAAAATGAAGGCATGCCTTGTTGTCGGTATGCCTTCATCGTGTCGCAATCATCAAGGGGGTTCACATTCACATGCTACAGTCCTACATGCGACGTAGGGAAATTTAGACTAAATGATTTTTCATCTCGCCATGGCTGTTGAGCGCCACGGCTCGATCAGAGTTCACACGCTTTTTCGGCTGCAAATGTAATATATCTTCCCGAATTGGCCAAAAATCGGCCCGAACGCTCACCTGGCACCCCACAGGACACCACACTCAGCACATGACTTAGGACAAAAGCAACATTGAATCAGCTAGCAGTCAGACGGATAAAAAAAAACTGGTTGTCTCACGACAACCAATCTTTTATTAACCTTAAATCTAATACCATGAAAAACACGGCGCAAAGTTATATCAAAAATGTTTTACAACATACTTTTATAACAAGAAAAATTTCACGCATTAACAATGTTTAACCATCTGACGCAAGATGAATATGCCTTCGCGCCCCTCGTTCATGAGCAAATCGAGGATGCTCAGACGGGGCACAAAGCCATGTCGGGTGGCCCACACCTGGTAGTAGGGCACGTCGGTGATGGGCAGGTTGTCGCCACGCTTGCCGTCAATCTTGCCGCGCAAGTCGATGTCTGACTGGGGATTGGCAAATAAGGATTGAAAATTGTCGCCGCCACACGGCCTGTGTGCATTGTGCATCGTGCATTGCGCATCGAACTGAATGGGCAGGTCCATAAAGTCGACGATGAGCTGTTGCAGCTGGGTGTTCAGCTCCAGCAGGTGGGTCTGGTGGCCACCGACGATGATGGGCTCAAGCTCGGGCGCGATGTGGTCGAAGTAAGGTGTGCGGCCGTAGGCCGAGTAGAGCGCCCCCCAGTGCAGACGGCGCCAGTTGCCATGCTCGCTGATGCGCACCTCGCGCATGGGCGTGGCCATGTTGGCGGTCTCGCCCACGAGCGGCACAGTCAGGTTCTGCGGCCCGTTGGGCCCGCAGATGCTGTAGCGGTGATGGCTGTGCCGCAGCGGCAGGTGCCGCTCGCCGGTGTCGATGAACACCCTGCCGGCCGCCAGCGCAGCCGCCCAATAGCGCACACTGCCGGTGCACATGCTGCCGGTGATCATCATTACTTGTACAGCAAGGTTGTGGAGTCGTGAAATCGTACACCCATTTGCAGCAATCCTTATCGCCAACCCTTAATTAATCCTTAGCCCTAAATGACTCGCGGTCGGGGTTGGGGATGCGCAGGATGCGGTTCCAGCGGATGCCGCCGTTGAACAGCGAGTGATCCTTGTCGAACGAGATGAGGATGATGTTGGGCGTGCCCACGATGTGGTCCTCGGGCACAAAGCCCCAGTAGCGCGAGTCGAGCGAGTTGTCGCGGTTGTCGCCCATCATCCAGTAGTAGTCCATCTTGAAGGTGTAGGTGTCGGTCTGCTTGTCGTTGATATAGATCTTTCCGTCCTTGACCTCGAGCTTGTTGCACTCATAGTTGCGGATGCAACGCTCATACTTGGGCAGGTTTGCCATCGTCAGACGCAGGGTCATGCCTTTCTTGGGAATCCACAGCGGGCCATAGTTCTCGTGCGTCCAGCCATAGTCGGTGCCCACGGGATAGGTGATCAGGCTCTCGCCCGGGTCGGCCTTGAGGCGCTCGATGTGGGTGACCCATGACTGCGCCTCAAGCTGCTGCTTCATGGCCGCCGTCAGTGGCAACATATATCCGCCCTGCATCATGTGGCGGTCTTCGACACTGATGCCCAACTCCTCAAACATGGTGTCGGGAATCGGACGACCATCGGTAGCGACAAAGTAGAAGAACTGCACCTTCTCGGGCTGCGGCAGGGGCTTGTTGTCGATATATACCACGCCATCCTTAATGCTCAGCCAGTCGCCCGGCAAGCCCAGGCAGCGCTTGACATAGTTCTCGCGGCGGTCGACGGGCCGGTAGATGACCTCGCCGAAGCGGTCGGGGTTGGCCAGGATATTCTCGCGGCCATACTCCAGGCACTGCGTGTAGTAGTCAGGGTTCTGTGCCTTCAGCGCCACGGTGTCGCCGGCCGGGAAGTTGAACACCACGATGTCGCCGCGCTCGACCGAGCGGAGCCCCTTTAGGCGGTGATACTTGAGCTGCGGCTGGTCGATGTAGCTCTTGCAGTTCAGGATGGGCAACGTGTTCTGCGCCAGCGGGAAGTGCAGCGGTGTCTGCGGCACGCGAGGGCCATACACAATCTTGTTGACCCACAGGAAGTCGCCGGTGAGCAGGGTCTTCTCGAGCGATGATGACGGAATCTGGTAGTTCTGCCCCACAAACAAGAACAGGAAGTAGACCAGCACCAGGGCATAGACGATGGCGTCAATCCAGCTGCACACGGTGCGCAAGGCCGAGTTCTTGATGCCCTTCCAGCCTCCCCAAGGGATGAACTGTGTCAGGTAGATGTCGGCCAGCAGCGGCCACGCCAGCAGCAGCCAAGGGTTGCCCATCCAGTAGACCCATCCCAGAAAGATGGCACTCACGATGCCGAAGCGTGCCCAGCGTGTGCCCTTGACTCGTGCCAGCCGCTCGCCCAGCGAACCGGTCTGTGGCACATATTCTTCTTGCTTATTCTTGTCTTTGCTCATGATTGTCTTGAATTATTGCGCTGCGAAATTACTATTTTTTTTTCAGTTGGCGCTCAATAACAGGGCGTTTTAGTTTTTTTAGGGCTGTTATTTGGCTTTTCGGTCAGAAATGGCTACTTTTGCCGTCCGTAATATATTCATCAATATAAAAAAGGAATGAGAAAAATCATGATGACACTGGCGGCTGCCATGGCTGCCGTGATGGCGCTGACGGCACAGCAGATGCCCGTCGCGCCACAATTTCTGAAACCCAGCGACAAGGTCGCCATCCTCTCGCCGGCATCAACGCCCAAGAAGGCATACGTCGATGCAGGTGTTGCCACGCTCAAGCAGTGGGGCTATGTGCCTGTGGTGGGCGAGCACGTGCTGGACAACTGCCACGGCTATGCCGGTACGCCCCAGCAGCGCCTCGACGACCTGATGCAGGCCCTGCGTGACCCCAGCGTCAAGGCCATCTTGTGCACGCGCGGCGGCTACGGCTCGGCCATGATGCTCGGTTTGATTCACCCCGACACGCTGGCCAAGTATCCCAAGTGGATCGTCGGCTACAGCGACATCACCTCGCTGCACAGCGCGCAGGTCAGAGCCGGAAACATGAGCCTGCACGCCAACATGTGCGGCAACCTGGCCGACAAGGAGGCCGACAAGACTATCCAAGGCTATCTGCGCGACATCTTGCGCGGCAAGCTGCCCACCTATCGCGTGCCGGCACACCCGTTCAACCAGCCGGGCACCGCCCAGGGCATCCTGCTCGGTGGCAACATGGCGGTGTTCAGCGTCAACTTCTCAGGCTCGGCGCAGTGGGACTTCCTCGACCGCGACTACATCGCCGACCGCGACATCATCCTCTTCTTTGAGGACGTGGGCGAGTCGATGCCCCGCGTGGCCAGCATGCTCACACAGCTGCGCCTCAAGGGAACGCTCGGCCAGGTGCGCGGCATCATCATCGGCCGCTTCACCGACTACAAGCCCCAGAATGGCTACACCGACATGAACGAAATGCTGCACGACCTGCTCACCAGCTATGGGCTGGACATCCCCATCTGCTACGACTTCCCCGCCAGCCACGACGAGTCGTGGAACTATCCCCTCATCGAGGGACATCCCGTCACCCTCGACGTCACCGAAACCGGCGTCACCCTCCGCTTCTGACCATTGCCCTCTAAAATGGCGAATTGGGGACGGTTCTTTTTCGCCAAAGGTTAAAACGAATTAACTTTTGGCGAAAAAGAACCGTCCCTAATTCGCCACTGAAAGAGGATTGCAAATTGCGGCCGATGGCAGGGGCTTCGGGGCGAGCCCTGTGGGGCTATCGCCGCCGAAGGCCCCCGCCATCGGCCGAACGTTATCTTTTTCGTTACTCGTTAATCTTTACTCGTAACTCGCTTTTTTAATGGGTGGGAACTAAAGAGCAAGGCGGAGTCCGAGGTTGTTGATGCCGTACAACGACCGCGCGCGGTAGGACACGCGGCAGCCCCCGGCGCTGCTCCACCAGCAGCCACCACGGAACACGCGGCGGGAGCCCGAAGCAGGGCCAGTGGGATTGATCTGTGCGTCGCTGCTGTAGCTGCCATACCAGTCCTGGCACCACTCCCACACATTGCCGCTCATGTCATACAGACCCAGCTCGTTCGCGGCCTTGGTGGCGACGGAATGGGTGCCATAGTCTGGATGGCTGCTGCCCAATGCGTAGGAGTTGTAATAAAACCACGCCACATCATCAATGTTGTCGCTGCCGGAATACATGTAGCCCCGGCTGCGATTGCCGCCACGGGCGGCGTACTCCCACTCGGCCTCGGTGGGAAGACGGAAGTTCTTCCCTGTCATCTGGTTCAGCTTGGTGATGAACGTCTGGCAGTCATCCCAGCTCGCAACCACCACCGGGCGCTGCAGGTCGCCGGTGATATAGCTGGGATTACTGCCCATCACGGCCTGCCACAGCTCCTGGGTGACCTCGGTCTGCCCGATGTGGTAGTCGCTCAGAGTCACCTGGTGGGCGGGATACTCATTGTCGAAGGTGTCGCTGCCCTGCTCGGCGGTGGCACCCATGGTGAACGTGCCGCCCTCGACCTCGACCATCTTGAACGATACGCCATTGACCGTGAAGGTCTGAACACCCTCAACCACCTTGCCGAGCATGATGTTGATGAGCCAGTTGACATCAGCCACATCGATGGTGCCGTCACCGGTCAGGTCGGTGAAGGGGCTGACCTCGAAGTCGCTGACCTTGCCCAACACAATATTAATCAGATTGTTGACATCGCCCGCGTCGACCAAGCCGTCGTTGTTGACATCGCCCTTGGGGCGGCGCACGGTGACGCGGCAGGTGTCAGACCGGACGATCTCGCCGGCAGTGGTGGCGACAATCAGGGCCTCGCCGGGACGGTTGGCCAGCACCAGGGCACGGCCACCCACCACACGCACCAGGGCGACATTGGTGTCGCTGGAGCTGTAGGTGACATCGGCGGTGATGGGCGATGTGGTGGCGGTGAGGTAGACTGTCTCGCCGCGTTTCATCTTCAGCGCGTGCTGGTCGAGCGTGACGATGACGGTGATATCGGTGACGGTGACACGGCAGGTGTCGGGCACGACGTTGTCGCCCTCGGGGGTGGCGATGATCAGCGCCTCGCCGGTGGTGACGGCGTCGACGGTGGCCTGGCCATTACGCACGGTGACGGTGGCGACAGCGGGGTCGGTCGAGCGCCAGGTGACGGCGGCATCGATGGGCGACGTGGTGGCGGTGAGGGTGGCTGACTGGCCGCGCTCCAGCGTCAACTCTTGCGGGTCGATGGTGGCAACCACGGCCTGTCCCTGGACGGTGACGTGGCACTGCTGGCGCAGCCCCATGCAGGTGACGGTGATGTCGGCCTCGCCGGCCTGCAGGGCGGTGAGCCGGCCGTCGGCTGTGACGGTGACGGCGGCAGGGTTGCTCGATGCCCAGCGCAACGGCACGACAGTGGCGGGCGCGACAGTGGCGGTGAGCTGCAACGAGGCTCCCAGTTCGAGGGTTGCCTCCTGCCGGTCGAGGGTGAGCGTCTCGGGCTGCTGGCCGGCGTCGGCTGTGATGTTGTTGAAGCTGCTCCACACCTCGGCCAGGAAGTAGTCAGTCATGGCGGCCACGGGCACATGGAGGGCGGCATCGTAGCTGGCGAAGGTGCTGCCGTCGCACTGCGCGGGTGTGTTGCCGAAGCAGTAGATGGCACTCGGGTTGATGCCCAATCCACGCATCGTGGTCACGTTGTCGGCCACATAGAGTGTGCCGACGGTGCAGCCGCCGAAGCCGTTGCCGCCCTCGGTGATGTCGGCATAGAGCGAGACGCTGCGCAGGTCGCAGTCCCGGAAAGCACCGTCGGCGATGCCGGTGACGGTGTAGACCTCGCCGTCATGCTCGACCGTGGCGGGTATCACCACATCGGTCAGCCCGGCATAGCTGCTGCTATACGCCACCATCGCGGTGTGAGTTATGGAATCGATATAATAGGTGATGTCATCATTGATGACATCACCGCGCTCAAACACGACCTTGTTGCCATACTCCTCGCTGAGCATGACCGAAATCTTGTAGGTGGCAGCACCCTTGATCAGGAATGCGTTGTCGGCGCTCTCGCCGTAGGCACCGCATGGGATGACCTCGCCCAGCATGTCGTCGACAGCGTAGTCATTGGTCGGAGCACCGAAACGATAGGGGCGAATCAGGTTCCAGTCGCTGCTGGTCTGGCCCAGCTTAGTGGTGAAGCTGAAGTAGGAGTTGGCATTGAAGTGAGCCGTCAGCTCATAGATTCCAAGCTCGGCGTTGTAGACCATGGGAGTTCCCACAGCGGGACTCCACTCGGTCTGCTCGCCTACATTGCCCAGAATCCATACATTCAGGTCTTGTGCATGCGTGGTGAGCAGGGACAGGAGCGCGAGGGTGAATAATGTGAAGAGTTTTTTCATATTGTTTGAATTTTGCGTTTGTTATTTCGGGGTTGTAATGTTTTTTTGCAGTCGCAATGGGTGGTTGCTGGGTGCATTGCTACAGTGGCGCAAATTTATGGATAATTTTGAAAGATGTGAATTTCATTTGATTTCATTTTAGCCTCAAAAAGTTGGTATTTAACAGCTTTTAATAGCATTTGGTGCTTTTGATATGATATTTAGGGATTTTTAACGGTTGCAAGTATGGATGTAACTGCTCAGCGATTCCGCGTTTCCCCTCCCCTTTCCCAAAGGGGAGGGGCCGGGGGTGGGGTTTCACTCAGCCAGGCGGTGAATCCGCCACCCTCGTTCGCCCTAATCGGTGCTTAAGTTCCTCTTCGAGGCACTTGCTGCCTTGCTTGCTGTGACCAAGCTGCGCACATCTTCGATGCACTTGCATGGTCTTTCGAACAAAATCGGATCTACGACCCGCTCTGCATCTTCGATGCAAAAGTCGAAACACGCAATCGCAGAAGAGTCATACTGAACGAGGGTGGACGGCTCCCCTCCCCTAGCAGGGAGGGGTTGGGGGTGGGGTTTAAACCACCAGCCGAACGGGATTGGAGCACGCGTCATCAGTGGCGGATTGGGGACGGTTCTCTTTCGCCAAAGGTTAAAACGAATTAACTTTTGGCGAGAAAGAACCGTCCCTAATTCGCCACTTCGTGGCGCAGGGGGTAGGTGTTGCGCAGAGGTTCGAATTGCGTGGGCGATGATTTCAGACTGACAGTGAGCGAGCGCGGGTCGAAGCTGGCCAGGATGTCCTGCAAGGTCACTGTGGCGGCACCCTGGGCTGGGGCGGCGATGTGTGGCACGGGCAGGCGCCAGCCGTAGTGGTGGTTCAATGCCTCAATCATCATGGCGGTGCCGCGCTGCTTGCCCTCAATGCTGTAGCCGGCGATGTGGGGTGTGGCGACCAGGGCGCGGTGCAGCAGGTCGGGGTTGAGCGATGGTTCGCCTTCCCAGCAGTCCAGTGCCAGGTCGCCCTGCCAATCTTGCAGGGCCGCCTCGTCGATGATGCCGCCACGCGCCGCGTTGATGAGCAGGCGACAGCGGGCCATGCCGGCCAACTCGCGCTCGCCCAGCAGGTGCCATGTGGGCCACAGCCCATCGCGTGTGAGCGGGGTGTGCGCCGTGACGATGTCGCTGATGGCGAGCAGCTCGTCGAGTGGAACGCCGATGCCGCGGGGCGGGTCGTTGAGCAGTACGTTGAACCCCAGCTGCTGTGCCCAGCGCGCCACAATACTACCCACATGACCCACGCCGATGACACCTAGCGTCAAGCCGTGTGTCGTGGCGATGCCGCTGCGCTGCAGCCACAGCGCGATGGCCGCAAACACCCACTGCGCCACGGCGGGAGCGTTGCAGCCCGGCGCGTTGCACACCGTGATGCCGTGATCGCGGCACCACGCCAGGTCGATGTGGTCAGTACCGATGGTGGCCGAGCCGATGAAGCGCACGCGGCTGCCCTGCAGCAGTGTGGCATCGCAGCGTGTGCGTGTGCGCACCAACAGTGCGTCGGCATCGCGCACCGCATCGGCCGTGATGTCGGCGGCGGGCAGATAGACAACGTGAGCCACCGGCTCGAGCGCGCCCTGGATATAGGGAATGCGGTTCTCAACAACAATCTTCATAACGGGGGCAAAATTACAAAAAAAAACGGCAGTATTTGATTATTTGCCCAAAAAGCATTAACTTTGCACAAAAATACATCAATCATGAAAAAGATACTTTATATCCACGGATTTTGCAGCTCGGCCCAAACCGGCACCGTAGCCCGGTTGCGCCAGGTGCTGACCAACTGCGAGGTACACGCTATCGACGTCAACCATCATCCTGCCGAGTCAATCAAACAAATTGAGGACTATGTGCGCGCCCACGACATCGACCTGCTCATCGGCACCTCGCTGGGAGGCTACTATGTGCTGTGTGCCGACGTCGACTGCATCAAGGTGGCGGCCAACCCGGCCACTGACCCTGAGCACATGCTCAACCAGCCCAGCATGATGGGACATCAACGCTACTTCAACCCGCGCCAGGACGGCAACTGGTACTTTGACTTCGGGCCGGAGAACCTGCTGGAGTTCAGAGGTGTAGAGATGCACGTCACGCCTCGCACCTACATCATCTGCAGCGACCACGACGAGCTGCTGGGCGACAACCGCGCGATCTGCCGGGCGCTGGTGCCACCCGAGCACTACCGCGAGACATCGCAGATCGGTCACCGCATGGCCCCCGTCTTCAGCAAGCCCCACACGGGCGACCTCTGGCTCCTGCTCAACGACCTGCTGGACGCTAATGATGCCTAAGTCAGAAATTTGTTGTAACTTTGCAGTCCAATTCTCAATTCAAACCACTATGGCTGAGAGCAACTTTATTGACTATGTGAAGATATTGTGTCGCAGTGGCAAGGGCGGAGCCGGATCGGCCCACCTGCACCGCGCCAAGTATATACCCAAAGGCGGACCAGACGGCGGCGACGGCGGCCGCGGTGGGCACATCTACCTCAAGGGCAACCGCAACTTGTGGACGTTGATACACCTCAAGTATCAGCGCCACGTGTTCGCCACCGACGGGCAGGCAGGCTATGAGAACCAGTCGACCGGCAAGGACGGCGAGGACCGCACCATCGAGGTGCCTTGCGGCACGGCGGTCTACGATGCCGAGACGGGACAATTCTTGTGCGACGTGACCGAGGACGGGCAGGTGGTGCGCTTGCTCAAGGGCGGGCGCGGCGGTCTGGGCAACACGCACTTCAAGAGCGCGACAAGGCAGACTCCCCGCTTTGCCCAGCCTGGCGAGCCGGGCATTGAGAAGGCTGTCATCCTGGAACTGAAGTTGCTGGCCGATGTGGGTCTGGTGGGCTTCCCCAATGCGGGCAAGTCGACTCTGCTCTCGGTCATCAGTGCCGCCAAGCCCAAGATTGCCAACTACCCGTTCACCACGCTCGAGCCCAACCTGGGCATTGTCAGTTACCGCGACCAGCAGTCGTTTGTCATGGCCGACATCCCCGGCATCATCGAGGGGGCCAGCGAGGGGCGTGGACTGGGCTTGCGCTTCTTGCGCCACATCGAGCGCAATGCGGTGCTGCTGTTCATGATTCCGGCCGACACCGACGACATCGGCCATGAGTATGAGGTGTTGTGCAACGAGCTGCAGACCTTCAACCCCGACTTGGTGGACAAACCTCGCATGCTGGCCATCACCAAGTGTGACCTGGCCGATGACGAACTCATCGACATGCTGCGGCCCAGTCTGCCTGAGGGAGTCGAGACAGTGTTCATCTCGAGTGTGGCACAGAAGGGTCTGACCGAACTCAAGGATGCCCTGTGGCGCACCATCAACGACGAGCGCAACCGCATCCCCGAGACGCTGACGCACCGCGACCTGGATGCCCGCCACCGCGAGCAGGCCGAGGATGACTTCATCTTTTCTGCCGACGACCTGCCGACGGACGACCTGCCTGTCGATGACACGCCCGACAAGGCACGGGGCGATGGCCGCATGATTGGTCCCGACGACCAGCAATGGCGCGACGAGTACTGGGCCGACGACTATAAGGACGAGAACGATGCGTTCCAGGTGGTCAGCGACCCCGACGAGGCATAACCGCAGAAAAACCAATTAACCGCGAAGAACCGCGAAGTTTTTTTAAACCGCGAAGAAACGCGAAGACTCTATTTTAACCGCGAAGAAACGCGAAGCTATTTTTATGCCCTTATGTCTTTTAAAACCGCGAATTACGCGAATGTGGCAGAGATTCGAAAATTCGAAAATTCGTGATAATAATCGTGACAACCGCGAAGAAACGCGAAACTGGGGGGCAGCATGACCGCGAAATAGCGCGAAGCTATTTTTATGCCCTTATGTCTTCTTTATAACCGCGAATTACGCGAATGCGGCTGATATTCGAAAATTCGTGATAACAATCGGGACAACCGCGAATATCCCGAATTATATGTCCTTATGTTCTTATGTCTTCTTTAAAACCGCGAAGAAACGCGAAATTATTTTTATGCCCTTATGTTCTTATGTCTTTTTTAAACCGCGAATTGCGCGAATGTGGCAGATATTCGATAATTCGAAAATTCGTGATAATAATCGTGACAACCGCGAAGAAACGCGAAGCTGGGGGGCAGCATGACCGCGAAGAAACGCGAAATTATTTTTATGCCCTTATGTCTTTTAAAAACCGCGAATTACGCGAATGTGCTTCCAAACCGCGAATACCACGAAATTTATGTTCTTATGTTCTTATGTCTTTTAGACACGAAGGCCGCGCAAAAATTATGAATTATAAATTATGAATTATGAATTGACAAAGTGTCCTTATGTCTTTTAAAACCGCGAATTACGCGAATGTGATTTCAAAACGCGAATACCACGAAATTTATGTCCTTATGTTCTTATGTCTTTTAGACACGAAGGACGCGCAAAAATTATGAATTATAAATTATGAATTATGAATTGACAAAGTGTCCTTATGTCTTTTAAAACCGCGAATTACGCGAATTATGATGGGGGAACCCCACCCCTAGCCCCTCCCCTTTGGGAGAGGGGAGATTGAGGGGGGCAGTTGTGCTGTAGTGCCTTAATTATGGAAGCACAGCGTGTTATTTTTTGCAAGGACGGCTATTCGGCCTCACAATCATCCGCGTCGTACGCCTCAATAGCCTTTGCGAGCTCGCGGATATTGAATTTGATCAAATCATCCGTTCGTCCCGACTGTTCGAGCCGCGAACGCATCTGCTGGAGCTGCTCGACGTCGTCTATGTTGCCAATGAAATACTCGTCGATGGGCACACTGAATATCCAGTCACAGTCGCCCTGGCCTCCTTTCAACCGCTCTTCCCACTGTTTGCAGTAATGCTCGGGGCTGTCGGCAGCGAACAGGACATAATAAGGGCTATCCTCTTGATACTGCATCAGATAAGCAAACATCGTCACCGTCTTGCCCAGCTGTTTCACCTCATAGTCGCATGATGCCATGTAAGGAGATTTTGGAAACTTAGACGTGTAGCGGTTAGTGTGCGCCTTGTCTCGAGTGAGCACAATCTCGGTGTTGTCTTCGTCACAGTAATAGGCATATCCGTCGGGCAACACTTCTTTGAGTTTGAAAACTTTGATTTGGTTGCACAAGACAGGAGTCTTTGACAGGTCAATCATTTCCTGACAGGTAGCACTCAGGCACAACAATCCTAGAGCAACGCAAGCGACAGTTCTACGTAAAGCATTAAGTATTAGCATCATTGTGTTTATTTAAAAATATTCTTAATCTGAGTCTTTTTAAGAAGCCGGCTGGGGGCTTTCATGCCAGCCCCAGCTGGAACTGCTTGATGAATGGGACGAAGTCGGGTCGGCGCTGCTTGATGTCCTCGACCACCTCTCGCGGCGTGAGGATGCGATGGTCATCGCTGGTGGGCCTAACTTTGAGTTCCAGTGCCAGCATGTCGTTGCCCACCTGACTGCGCAGAAAGGTCATGATTTTGAGTTTGTTGCTCTCGATGCTCTCGATCTGCGCCTGCCCCTCGACAAAGACATCAAAGACCGTGTCGCTCACCGCCTGAATCTGTGCAGTGCGCATCGATGTGATGATGACCTTCTCATGGGGGTTCTGGTCGATGTAGCTCTGCCATGCAGCCTGCAGCTGCGCAAGTGTGAACGGTTCGCGCCGCACCGTGCCGGTGGTGGCCGGTTGTGCGGCGTTCTGTGCCTGTGCCGGCGCGGCATGAGTCGGCACATTGACCAGGACGCGTGGCTGTCCGGCAGCCACCACCTTGCGCTGCGTCACCGGCCGATAAGGCGTGGCCGGTGCCTCGGCCACCGGCATGGGCTGCGGAGCCTGCTCTGGCTGTGGGGCAGGTTGAGGTTGCTGGACGGGTTGGGCTGGAGCCTGTGCCTGGGCTTGCCGGACGGGCTGTGCCTGTACCTGCTGGACGGTTTGGGCTGGTGCCTGGGCTTGCTGGGCGGGCTGAGGCTGTGCCTGCTGGACGGGTTGGGCTGGTGCCTGAGCCTGGGTGGGCTGAGGCTGTGCCTGTGCTTGCTGGGCGGGCTGAGGCTGCGACTGTGCTGTGGGCTGGATTTTGCGCAGGGGTTGCTGTGGCTCGGGTTCTGGTGGAGCCACGATTTGGCAGAGCTTGATGAGCGTCAGCTCGACCAGCAGCTGCTTGTTGCTGGCGTTGCGGTAGTTGAGGTCGCATGTGTTGCACAAGTCCAGTGCGCGGTAGTAGAACCTCGGGCCGAGCTTGGCGGCTTGCATGGCATAGCGCTGCCCTACCTCCTGGTTCATCTCCAGCAGTACGGTGGTCTGTGGCGTACTGGCCACCATCAGGTCCCTGATGTGCTGGGCCAGTCCGTTGACAAAGAACAGGGAGTCGAAGCCCCTGTCGCGCACCTCCTTGTAGATGAGCAGTGCTTGCGGCACATCGGCAGCCAGGAAAGCCTCAATCAGCCGGAAGTAGTAGTCATAATCCAGGACATTGAGGTTGTCGATGGCGCTCTGATAGGTGATGTTGCCCTGGCTTGAGGCGGTCACCTGGTCGAAGATTGACAGTGCGTCGCGCATGGCGCCATCGGCCTTCTGGGCAATGACGTTGAGCGCGGCAGGCTCGGCTGTGACCCCCTCCTGCTGGCAGATGTGCTGCAACTGCTGCACGATGTCGGGCACGGTGATGCGTGCGAAGTCATAGATTTGGCATCGCGAGAGGATGGTGGGGATGACCTTCTGCTTCTCGGTGGTGGCCAGGATGAAGATGGCATATTCGGGCGGTTCCTCCAGCGTCTTGAGAAATGCGTTGAACGCCGCCTGCGAGAGCATGTGCACCTCGTCGATGATATAGACCTTGTAGTGTCCCGACTGCGGCGGGATGCGCACCTGTTCGGTCAGGTCGCGTATGGCATCGACACCATTGTTGCTTGCGGCATCCAGCTCGATGATGTTGAACGATGCCTGCTCGTTAAATGCCCGGCACGAGGCGCACTCGTTGCACGCCTCGCCCTCGGGTGTGGGGTGCTCGCAGTTGATGGTCTTGGCAAAGATGCGCGCACAGGTGGTCTTGCCCACGCCGCGCGGCCCGCAGAAGAGATAGGCATGCGCCAGCCGATGACTGGCGATGGCGGTCTTGAGGGTATGTGTGAGTGCCTGCTGGCCCACCACAGTTGCAAAACTGGCCGGACGGTACTTCCGTGCCGAAACGATATAGTTGCTCATTAGTCTCTGCGAATTGTTATTGAAGACTGAGAATTTCCAATTGATTATAGGGGCAAAGTTACAAAGAATTCTTGACACTTGAGCACATTATGTCTGAAAAAAGTTGTATTTTTGTCGCCGCAATCGCTTTCACCCCCTGACAGTAAACACCAACTCAAATGATAACATTCATCATCAGCATTTTGGCCCTAGTGTTGGGCTATGTGATTTATGGAGCGGTAATTGAGCGCATCGTCGCGCCCGACGACCGTGAGACTCCAGCCACCCGTCTGGCCGACGGTGTCGACTATGTGGTCATGCCCACCTGGAAGGTGTTCATGATTCAGTTTCTGAACATTGCCGGCACGGGTCCCATCTTCGGTGCCATCATGGGCATCTGGTTTGGCCCTGCGGCATTCCTGTGGATTGTGTTTGGGTGCATCTTTGCCGGCGCGGTGCACGACTATCTGAGCGGCATGCTCTCGATGCGCCACAACGGTACCAATCTGCCCACACTCATCGGCGACAATCTGGGTCTTGTGGCACGTCGCGTGATGCTGGCCTTCACGGTGATGCTGATGCTGATGGTGGGCGCGGTGTTTGTCTACAGCCCGGCCATCATCATGGCGGGCATCATCGGCAGCCAGGAGTTGTGGATTGGCATCATCTTTATCTACTATCTGGTGGCTGCGATGGTGCCCATCGACAAGCTCATCGGCAAGATTTATCCTCTGTTTGCCGTCTCGCTGCTGTTCATGGCCGTGGCGCTGTTGGTGCTGTTGCTGGTCAAGATGCCCCATCTGCCCGAGCTGTGGGACATGGGCAATATGACTCCGTGGCACCAGTCGCTCATGGTGGGTGACCGCGACGCACTGGGCATCGTGGCCTTCATGCAGAAGAATCCGCTGTTCCCCTGCCTGTTCATCACCATCGCCTGCGGTGCCATCAGTGGCTTCCATGCCACACAGAGCCCGCTGATGGCGCGCTGCCTCAAGAGCGAGCGGCTGGGCCGGAAGATTTTCTATGGCTCGATGATCACCGAGGGCTTGGTGGCGCTCATCTGGGCCAGCGTGTCGAGCTACTTCTTCTATGCCGGCGGCTGGCGCGATGTGGTGCCTGAGCAGGAGGTCAATGCCTTCCTGGCTCAGGTGTCGACTCCCGACGGCAAGACGCTCATCCAGTACTTCAGTGCCCCGGCTGTTGTCAAGCTCGTGTGCACAGGGTGGTTGGGCGTTTTCGGTGGTCTGCTGGCCATGCTGGGTGTGGTGGCCGCACCCATCACCAGTGGCGACACTGCCCTGCGCAGTGCTCGCCTGATCATAGCCGAGACACTGCAACTGGGCCAGAAGAGCATCCGCAACCGTCTGCTGATCTGTGTGCCGATGTTTGCCGCAACCTTCGCCCTGCTCATGTGGCAGATCAGCAATCCCGACGGGTTCAACGTGCTGTGGCAATACTTCGGCTGGAGCAACCAGACGCTGAGCGTGTTCACCCTGTGGGCACTGACGGTCTATCTGACGCGCCAGGGCAAGCCCTACATCATCACACTCATCCCCGCCATGCTCATGACGGCAGTGTGCACCACGTTCCTGCTGGTCTCGCCCGCAGCGATGAACCTGCCCCACTGGGTGGGTGCTCCCGCCTCTGCCGCGGTCGCCGCCCTGTCGCTCGTCTGGTTCTATGCCTGGCGCCACAAGGTGGTGAACAAACGTCAAGCCTGAACAGACACAACAGGAGAGAGACAGTGCTCCGTCTTGACCGCCCCGGAGGGCGAGTCAAGACGGAGCACTCAGTTAATGTTCCGGCCTACCCCCGTTGTCGGTGGGGTCAGCCCGACATTTCGTCGCGTGTCACTTGCCGCTTGCGCCAATGACCACCTTGCGGCCATCGTTGATATAGATGCCGGGGGTGGTGGGCTTGCCCACGATGCGCACACCGGTGAGCGTATAGTAGATGTTGCTGTTCTGGGTCGCGGCCTTGTCGGCGATGTCGTTCACGCCGGTGTACTCGCTGTTGGTCAGCAAATAGAGCTGACCTCCATAGAACGGGTTGCACGTGCCGATGTACATGCCCTCTTCGGTAGCCAGGAATGCCGGGCAGCCATAGTTGTACTTGTCGCCGAAGCCATCGAGAGTGATGATCTCAAAATTCTCGCCATCGCTGGTGCGATAGAGGTCAAATCCCCATGGGTCTTGCATGACCAGGTCGTTGATGTAGAGATACATCTCGAGGCCCTCGCCGTCGATGCGGTCGTACAGGTCTTGCGACATCTGCTTGATGCCCTCCAGGGCAGCCTTGAGCAGTGCGACGATGTCGTCGGCCAGTGCCTTGTGGACGGCATCATAGTTGCCGGTAGCAGACAGGTCGCTCTTGGCCTGAGCGCACATTTGCTCGACGTAGCCCTGGGGCTTCTCGGTCACAAGCGCACTGGCATTGACCATCTGCGCCGAAGCGGATGTCGGGTCGACCCCCATGTCCAGAGCCTCGCCGGCAAAGGCATCGGCATCGCTCTGCGACTGCTCATTGAGATAGTCCTCAATCATGGCAATGATCTCGTTGATCAGCTGCTCGTAGGCGGCAAGGCTCTCGGGGTCGATGCTTCCGTCCTGCGCAAACTGCTCGAGCATCTGCTTGAGTTGCTCCAGTCGCTCAACCAGGTCTTGTGCCACCTCGCTGGCCTTTGCACCGACAAAGATTTCAATCAGGCGAGTGATGTAACCGATCTTGGTCTGCATCTCCTCGGGGGTCATCGTGAGCAGGCTGCCGTTGGTCAGCTGGGTAATGTAGTTGTAGAAGATGCCGGCATCCATTGTGGCGATGTAGAGCTGTCCGTCATACTCACCCATGCGCCAGACATACTCGTTGGTGGTCTCGGCCACCAGCTGGGTGAAGTTCTCGCACTCGACAAACTTGCCTGTGGCATCGTTCAATTTCCAGATACGCTGGGGGCTCTGCAACGAGTTGTACATGTAGTAGAGATACTGCGAGGGCTTGGTGTCGGCACCGGCCAGCTGCTGCAGCACGCCGGCAAACGCCTGTGCCACACCGCCAAACGAGTGGTCGAAGTTGTAGGCATAGAGTTCGCCATTGAACTCAAAGACCGAACCGATGAGCGAGCGCATCGTGCCGGGCTCGCCGCCCTCGATGTCGCTCAGACCGGGATTGTTGATGCCGTTGTTGACACCGGCGACCTCTTCCCAGTACCAGCCATACTCATTGGCGACCTCTTCGCCTTGAGCCGGATGGCCGCGGAAGATGACAAAGCCACGCATGCTGGGTGCAGTGGCATAGATGTAGCCGGCATGCGATGCAAGCTCCCAAATCGGAGCGCCGGCCCAGCTGCTCATGATGGGGTCGAAAGCCACCTCGCCGAAGTCGCGGTAGTCGGCCACACGCTCCCAGACGGTGTCGTCATCGTTGCTCTTCTGCAGCACAGCCATGCGAGTGGGAATGCGACTAGGATCCTCAACCACCTCGCGGTCATCGGCACCGGCAAAGAACAAATGACCGTTATACTCGCAATTGGCCCGCAACGAAATCGAACCCATGGTCTCGAACACCTTGGTGAAATTGCCCTGCGGGTCAAGCTTGAGGATGTATTGCGCCACAGTGGGATCGGCCGAGTAGGAGCCGAAGTAGACATCGTCGCCGAAGGTCACCGCCATGCGGAAGTAGACGGCGCGCTCGGCTGTATAGACCACCTTGAACTCGCCTGTCTGGCGATTGTAGCAGATGATGTTCGCGCCCTCGTTGGCGTCGTTGCGGGGAATGTCACCATTGGTCACAGCATCAATCATTGCCCAGAATGTGTCGAGCGAGATGCCGGCTGCGGCAAACTGCGAGCCATACATGTTGACCAGCGCACTGGCGATGTTGCGGGTGGTGGCAATGTAAATCTCGTCGCCGCGCATGGCCAGACGCCATGTGTAGCTGTTCTCACGGTCGCCGCCGGCAATCAGGCCATCGACCTCGCGCTCGCCGGCGAGCGGATTTGAAATTTTCTGGACAGTGTAGCTCAAACCCTGGTCCTGAGCAGTCATGCCTGCCACCGAAAGCAGCGACAAGGCCAAAATCAGTAGTTTTTTCTTCATAGAACTTAGTGTTAAAGTGTCGGAGTCCTGATGATAATTAGTCTATACGCTGTTTCGTGCCCAGAGCCCGGACTCCATTAACCCCTGTGGCACGCTCATGAGTTACTAACAGAAATTGTCGGTAAATCGTGGCAAAATTACTAGAAAAAGATGAGATATCAAAATAAATCACTACTTTTGCGCACAATATTCAACGTATCACGCAATGAAGATAGGAGACAAGATTCCCGAGGTGCTGGGAGTGGACCAGGAAGGTCGTGAGCACCGCGCCAGCGACTATGCCGGCCAGAAGTTGATCATCTATTTCTACCCCAAGGACAACACGTCGGGGTGCACCGCCGAGGCTTGCAGCCTGCGCGACGGCTACAGCGAGCTGCGCCGTGCAGGCTACGCACTGCTGGGCGTGAGCAAGGACTCGGCCCAGTCGCACACCAAGTTTGCCGAAAAGCACTCGCTGCCGTTCCCGCTGATTGCCGACACCGAGACGCAGCTGCAACAGGCCTTCGGGGTGTGGCGCGAGAAGAAGATGGCGGGCCGCACCTACATGGGCACGGTGCGCACCACATTTGTCATCGACGAGCAGGGCACGGTCACCCACATCATCGACAAGGTCAACAACAAGGATGCTGCCCGGCAGCTACTGACCCTGCTGCAATAGCCGGTCGTAGTCATAGGTCTTGCGGACGATGCGCCGCGGCGGGCGGTAGTCGTCCGAGAGGATGTCGAGCCCCGGGTGATAATAGGGCGAGGTGATGCCGCCCAGCCCCAGCAGCAGCTGCGACAGGTTGTCGGTCGTGCCCGGACGCGAAGCGGCCCGCCGCAGTCGGCTGACCACATCGGCATGTGCGGTCATGAACGCCGGCGAGCACCACACCACCATGGGCACCTCGTGCTGGTAGCGCACCATCAGCTCGGGGTGCTGGCGGTCGTCGCGCCGGCCCTGGCTGTCGCGATAGTCATAGACCTCATCGCCATGATCGGACACACAGACCACCACAGCCTGCCGATGGGCAAAGAGGTCGAACACCTGACCCAGCACCGCGTCGTTGTAGCGCGTGGCGTTGTCGTAGTGGGCTATCTTGTCGATGGCATCGGCATCGACAAATGGTTCATGACGATAGGCATAGTCCTGTGCCGAGAACCGCTGCCACCGTGCTGTGTGCGGATAGCGCCGCTCGGCCCTGATGTGCTGTCCCCGCAGATGCAGCACCACCAGCTGATGCGCCGCGTTGCGCCGCTGCCGGGCATAGTCGCTGACCAGCTCGCCATCGAACTCAAAGTTACGGTCGTTGACGCGGTCGTAGCACAGGGTCATGACCTGCCGATGGTACAACAGCCCGTTGAGTCCCCGCGTCTCGCGGGTGTCGTGCAGAAATTCGCGCTGGTTGTCCCACATGTCCACATGATAGCCGGCATGCTTGAAGATGGCCATCACCAGCGGACTGTCGCACCATTGCTGCCCCAGCCCCTCGCTGCCGGTGCTGAGCATCGAGCGCAGGGCCATGTTGGTGTAGTGGTAGGGCGCCACCATGTCGCGCATCACCACCAGTCGCCCGGCCTCGCACTCGGCCTGCTGGCGCGGCGTGGTGGGCAGCGGATAGCCATAGATGCCGGCATGGGCCTTGATGTAGCTCTCGCCGATGACCAGCACCAGCACCAGCGAGTCGCCCTGAAGGGGCACGGAGGGCTGGCTGTAGACTTGCGCGGTGGCCGCGACCGCTTGCGCGACCTGGCCGTCGACCTGGGCCATCGCCTGGCGGCACAGCAGCACATTGGTCACAGCATCGACCCCAAAGTTCTCATAGCGGCTGACAGGAGCATGCTTGCCGGGCCATGTGGCCACTGTCCACACGGCCTCGCCCAGCACCAGCGGAATGACAAGCCATGCCACCGCTGTGCCCCACCGGCTCAAGTGATGCGCCTGGCGGCGACATCGCGCGCCGGCCCAGGCATACGCTCCAATGGCCACCACAAACACACCGACAAGCAGCAGCCCGGCTCGCGACAGAACGTAGGTTTGCAGATACTCAGTGGCCTCGCCACGGTTGGTCTCGACAATTACTGTCGCAATCTCGGGGGTGAGCCGTGTGCCATAGTGATAACGGACAAATATGCCGACAGCCAGCACAACCATGGCGGCCAGTGCCAGCAGCCAGCACACCCACCGCCTGCGCGCCACCGTGGCAACAAGCGAGGCGGCCCAAGCCACAACAGCCGAGAAACACACATTGCGCACGACGATGTGCAGCAGCCCCAGCACATAGGCCGTGGTGAGAAACTCAAAGTCGGCCAGTCGCCAGAGGTCGAGCATCCCCTGCAATGCCATCGCCAGCCAGCACAACACGAACAGTGGCCATTGAGCCACCACCGGCTGCAACAGCCATCTCATGCCTTGTGTGATGCGCCGAATCATGCCGCAAAGTTACAATTTTTTCTGCAACCGGCACTCTGCTGCCTCTAATGGCGAACAGAACTGTCCAAACAGAATCTATTCACCGATTCAGAAAAATCTCCTCTTACCCCTCTGTGCATCGAAGATGCAGAACGGGTCGAAGACCCGATTTTGTTCGAAAGACCATGCAAG